>NZ_CAMDLM010000021.1 GCF_945901735.1 Limnohabitans sp. Rim8 | reverse complement strand
GGCATAGCCCAGCAGGGCCAGGGGCAGCGTGGCCAGGCCTTGCGCTGTGGCCCAGACGCGTGGGTTGCGATCGGGGTGGCCGCGCAGCCAGTCGGCATTTTTCAAGGGGTACCAGGTCCAGCAAACCACCGCACCCACGGCCAACGCGGCCCCGGTGATGTAGCGGCCCGTGTCGGCCTGCGGGTTTTGCAGCAGGGCGGCCCACTCCACATGGTTGACGCAGGCGATGCCGAGCAAGATCAGCGCCAAAGGTGGGGCTAATTTAAGCCATGGAAAGCGTCCATCGCGCTGGTGGTTGAGAAAGTTGGCTGCAACCGCGATCACTACCGGCAAGGTGCCGATGATCATGGTGGGCAGCGCACCACCCGCGCGCTGGAGGGCGCTGGCCAAAAACAAGTAGTAAAGCACGTTGCCAATCGCCGCCAGCTTGAGCGCGGTCAGCCAGTCGGCGCGGCACAGGCGCTTGATTTCGGCGCGGTCCACATAGGCCAGGGGCAGCGCGATCAGGCCAAAGGCCAGATACCGACCAAAGGTGTGCAGCGCTGCGGGGTATTCGGGCAGCAACAGCGGGCCGACAAACACCAGACCCCACATGAGACCAGCGGCCAAAGAGAAAAGCACGCCGGTCAGCATGCTGCGGCTCTGAGCGGGGGGTGATCAAGGGCGCAGAGCGAGGTGAGAAGCGTCATGCTGCGCATTATCCTTGTGCCCGCAGCGGCATGTTGGCCGTCTCAGTTTGAAAGCCAGGCTTTTTGAAACCGACCTTGTGGATCGTGGTCTTGGGTTTGTTTGGTCGGGTTGAAGCGGCGGCCCACACGCGGGTCGGTGCCGCGCCCGCTCACGTACAGCCAGTTGCCTTGGTTGCTGCACACATCAAAGTCCACCAGCTGCGACTCGAACCAGGCCGCGCCTGCCCGCCAGTCGCAAGACAGGTCGTGCACCAGAAAGCTGGCCACGATTTGGCGCATGCGGTTGGAAGTGAAACCCGTGGCAGCCAACTCGCGCATGCCCGCGTCGACGATGGGCTCGCCCGTTTGGCCTTGGCACCAGCGCTGAAAATCTTTGGGGAAGTGCCTGGGTTTAGGTAAGTTGGACAAACCCCGCGCGGCATAAAGTTGCGGGCCGTGTTGCAAGTGCAGCATGCGGAAGTTGTCGCGCCACAGCAGCTCAAACCAGAGCCAATAGGTGCCGTCGTTGCTGCCGTGCTGTTGTTCGTAGGCATCGAGGTCTGCCCAAATACGGCGGGCCGACAGCGCACCCGTGGCCAGCCAAGGCGACCAGTGGCTGCTGGTGTGCTGGCCTTGCAGGGCGTTGCGGGTTTGTTTGTAGCGGTCGGGCCATGGGGGTGTAAGGTAGCTTTGCAGGTGGGCCAAAGCGCTGGCTTCGCCGCCCCGGTATGAGGCTTGGGTGTAAGGAAAATTCGAGCGTGGGTGCGCGTCTTCTTGGGCGTTGTCCTCGGTGTGCACTTGCAGCAGCGTGAAGGCGTCTTCGGTCCAGCCGGGGAATCTCTTCCATGTGGTTGATGGTTCACTTGGAGGCGCAGGCAGCAAGGTTGGCGTGGGTAAAGGTGCCAGCGGTTGGAGCCGCGCCGATTCGATGCGCTGGCGAAATTCGGTGAAGACCTGCGGCATGTCTTCGGCCGCAAAGGGCAGGGCGTTGGGCTCAATCAGGCTGGACTGCCACAGGGTTTTGACGGTGAGGCCTGCGTCGATCAGGGCCTGCACTTGCGCCTCTTCTTCGGGCGCAGCGATGTCTTCGCAAAACACGGTGTCGGCTTGGACCAGGCGTGCGCAGGCGGGCAGCACTTCGGTCACAGGGCCATGCAACATCACCAAGCGCTGGCCCAAAGCATGCAGCGTGTTTTGCAAGTCTTGCAGCGTGTCGGCCACAAAACGCCTGCGGTGCGCGCCCATGCGGCGAAAGCCCCAGACGGTGGATTCGTCTTGCACGGGTTCGTGCACATAGACCAGCAGCAGGGCTTGCTGATGGGTTTGGGCATGTTCAATCGCTTGTTTCAAGGCGCGTTGGTCGTGCAAGCGCAAGTCGTTTCGAAACCAAAAAAGCGTGGTGTGCATGGCTTAAAAGTCAAAGCCCAGCTGGGCGCTGGGTGGGGTGTTTCTTAAAGAGGACTTTGCAGACTTTCGGTGGCCGGTCTTTGGGGTGTCTGAGTCGCGGGTGAACACGTCACGTTGGTGGCCAGTGCCGTGTTTGCGCGAAGCGTGTTTCTCGACAATGGCTTTTTTGCCCGCCTTCACACCGGGTTCGGCGCGACGGGCGTGCAGCGCGGCTTTGGATGCACGCGTGGCTTCGGCCAAATCGACCACCGGCAGGGGGATGTCGGACTCGGGCCCGCTGCCCACCGTCAGGCCGCAGTGGCGTTGCACCTCGGGTGGCATCCGCCAAGGCTCGAACAACCAGGTGTCAGGCACGCGGCGCATGTGCGGCAGCCAGCGGCGCACAAAGATGCCTTTGGGGTCGTGGTCTTGTGCTTGTTTGATGGGGTTGTAAACCCGCGTGGTGTTGATGCCGGTGGTGCCCGATTGCATTTGCAGCTGGCTCCAGTGGATGCCGGGTTCGTAGTCCAGAAACTGGGTGGCCAGCCAGTGGCCCACGGGCCGCCAGTCGAGCCACAGCGGATAAGCCGCCACCGACACCAGCATGGCGCGCATGCGGAAGTTGAGCCAACCGGTTTGGTAGAGCATGACCACACAAGCGTCCACCATGGGCCAGCCGGTGCGTGCTGAGGTCAGGGCGGCAAAGTGCGCGTCGCTCCAGCCGTCTTCGCGCAGGCCGTCGTAACCCCGGTGCATGTTGCGCCACTCGATTTCGGGCTCGCTTTCGAGCTTTTGGATGAAGTGGCAATGCCAATACAAACGGCTGATGAAACCCGTCAGGCCTGCGCGGTGCCTGCTGGCTTGCGGCGGCAGGGCGTCGAGCGTAGCGCGGGTGCTTTGCACCACTTCGCGCAGGCTGATGCAGCCATAGGCCAGGTAGGTCGAGATGCGTGAACACGCCGTTGGCGATGACAGCGGCGAGGAGATGCCGCCTCGGTAGCCCAGCGCCCGCGCATCCAGAAAACTGTGCAGTGTCTCTAGCCCCAAGCTTCGCCCGCCGCGCTGGCGCTGGGTGGGGTTGTGCTGCAGGCCAAGGGGTGCGCTCATGCTTTCGGGGCCATGGTTTTCAGGGGGCGCAAAGAACTGCAGCGCGGGCAAGACCACTTGCGCTGCGGCCATGTGCGATTCCCATAGGGCTTGCCAGGAGTTGCGGCTTTTGAGGCGGCGCACCACGCCAAATTGCGGCAGCTCGGTCCAACCCACGCCCGCGCTGCGGCACCACGCGCCCACTTGCAGGTCGCGTTGGTAGGTGAAGGCGTTGCCAGTTTCTTGGTGTGCCACCAGTTCGGCAAACGGTGCTTGTGCATGCAGCGCGCCAAGCACCTGCACTGCAGACCCCATGCGCACTTGCAAACTGCCGCCCAGTGAGCGCAGTTCTTGGTCCAGCTCAGTCAAAGATTCCCGCACAAACTCGAAGTGCTGTAAGGCCGCATCGGGCTGCGCCCACAGAGCGGGTTCAACCAGGTACAGGCAAAGCACGGGGCCTTGGGCGGCCGCGTGCGCGAGCGCCGCATGGTCGTGCAGGCGCAAGTCGCGTTTGAACCAGACCACGCGGTACGTCATGGCCTGGTCCCGAGGGCCGAGACAGGCCCCAGTCCATCTGGCCCCGGACCATAACGCTGCGGATCGACCTGCACGCAATCGAGCAAGGCTTTGGGCAGCGCGGGCGCTTTCTCGCCCAGGTAACGCCGCACCAGGTCGCCGCTGTGCCAAGGCGCGGTCGAGCCGCTCCACACCGCCCGGTCTTGCACGCGCCACTGCTCGCCCTGCAGGCGCAGCACCACCAGGCTGGGGTTGAGTGTGTCAAAAGCCACCTCGGCCACACTCCAGCCGTCTTGCTGCAACAGCTGCAGCATGCGAGCGCTGCGCGAATCGGGCAAGCTGTGTTGCTGGATCGCCAGCAGGATGGCCTGGGCTGTGGGGCTGTTGGGGGACAGCGTGGCGCGCGGTGCCCCAGCGTTGCAATTGCTTTGCCAAGCCCGTGTTTGTTCGGCTGCCCAGCCCCTCAAGTCGTAGCGTTGGCCGTTCACCTCCAGCAGCTGCCCGCCGTCTTGGCTCACCCAGTCGACGTGGCTGTCGACCACCAGCAGGGCAGTGATCAACGCCACGATGGCGGCCACATGGCGTTTCATGCCCTGCAGCCCCGGTTTTTTTGTACTGAAATATCACGCATTTTTATGAATTTCATGCTGATTAAAAATTTATGAGTTGTTTTGTGACTACTTGGTCATAGAATATCTCACCGATACAGGAGAAGACCATGATCCAGAAGAAAACCGTCAAAGCCCTTGACATCGCTGTGTTCATCACTTCGCGTGCGGTGGTCAAACCCGTGACCACCGAAGAGATCGCCAACGGTCTGGGTTTGTCGTCTTCGTACACCGAATCGATTCTGAAAGAGCTGCGTGAGGCGGACCTGATCCGCGCCCACCGCGGCCCGGGTGGCGGCTACCAAATTCGCGGCAACCCGGAAGACATCAGTTTGTGGGACGTGGTGCAGCACTTTGAGGAGTTGCACAGCTTTGATGCCCTTTACCCCGATGGCGACCACCCGATGAAAGCCCTGGAAAGTGACATCCAGAGCAACATGCAAGCTTTGCTGCAAGCACAAACCTTGTCCGATGTGGCCGTGCCCTTCATGCCGACCGATGTGCGCTTGTCCTCCATTTTGGGGCAGTTTCGCCTCAAGCCCTTGCCTGCTCCGGTCATGCCGCGCGCGCCCAATTCGGTGTTTCAGCTCAGCATGATGATGTGAGACGGGCCCCGCTCAATGCGGTGCCCAGGCGAACTCGCGCAGTTGTGCCAAAGTCACGTACTTCAAGGCTGTTTCGTGTGTGCTCTCCAGCACCACCGGCGGGGCCACCTCGGCCTGCAAGGCTTCGCGCCAGCGTAAGGCGCACAAACACCAGCGGTCTCCCGCCTTCAGGCCCGCAAACCGGTATTCAGGTCGTGGCGTGACCAGGTCGTTGCCTCGCGAGACTGAAAAATCCAGAAAAGCCTGCGTGACTTTGGCGCAAATCACATGCGTGCCGGTGTCTTCGTCGCTGGTGTTGCAGCAGCCGTCCCTGAAGTAACCCGTGAGCGGGTCGTATGAGCAGGAGATCAATTCACCGCCGAGAACGTTCAAGCCGGAGCGAGTCATGGGGGTCCAAGTACAAGTGGATAAGAAACGTCTATTGTCCGGTGGTCTGCACGCGCTGTCAGAACTGCCGGGTAAAGGGGCAGCCGGTTGCAGGGTTTTGGGTGGCGCCTTGGGACAGGCGCGAGACAGGTGCGTGGAGGGCGGGTCGTTAAGATAGAAAGCCCGGCCCCATGACCATGAACTTTCCACTCATCACCGACCCATTTTTCTACCTGATCGCTGTTCCGGCCGTGTTGCTTTTGGGGGTGAGCAAAAGTGGTTTTGGTGCTGGCTTTGGTTCTTTGGCCGTGCCCATGATGGCGCTGGCCGTCACGGTGCCGCAGGCGGCCGCGATTTTGATGCCCGTCTTGCTGGTGATGGACCTGCTGGGCTTGGCCGCTTTTCGCAAGGACGTGGACCGAGCGCTTCTGCGCTTCATGGTGCCCTTTGCCATGGTGGGCATTGTGCTGGGGGCCTTGTTGTTCAAACTGCTCGATGCGCAGCGGGTGGCGGCCATTGTGGGGGCGTTTACTTTGCTGTTTTTGGCCCAGCAAATGCTCTTCAAACCCGACCCCAACGGCCCACCGCCGCCGCGCTGGCTGGGTGGGCTTTTGCTCATCACCTCGGGTTTCACCAGCTTTATTGCGCATGCGGGCGGGCCACCGGTCAACGCCTATGTCATGCGCCAAAAACTCAATCCCATTTTGTACACCGGCACGTTGGCGTACCTTTTTTTCTTCATTAATATGGCCAAGTGGGTGCCCTATGCTTGGCTGGGTTTGTTGGACTCGCGCAACTTCGCGACCTCTTTGGTGCTCTTGCCACTGGCCCCGATGGGCGTGTGGTTGGGGGTGCGCGTGGCGCGTCACCTGCAGCCCGATTTGTTTTACCGCCTGATTCGTCTGGGCATGTTCCTCACGGGCTGCAAGCTCCTGTGGGACGGCTGGCGCTGAGCAGGCCTTTTTTTTCATCCTCAGGAGACCTTTCATGAAAGCAGCCTGGTACAGCCGCAATGGCGAAGCCCAAGACGTGATGCAGGTGGGCGATTTGCCCACGCCCAGCCCCCAAGCCGGTGAGGTGCTGGTGCGCCTGGCCACCTCGGGCGTGAACCCGTCAGACGTCAAATCGCGCCGCGCGCGTCCCGTGAACGACCCCCTCATCGTGCCGCACAGCGACGGCGCTGGCGTGATCGAAGCCGTGGGGGCTGGCGTGCCTGCCGCGCGCGTGGGCGAGCGGGTGTGGCTGTGGAACGGCCAGTGGCAGCGCGCCTTGGGCACCTGCGCGCAATACATCGCCTTGCCTGCTGCGCAGGCGGTGGCCTTGCCAGCGGGCACTGACTTTGCAGCGGGCGCCTGCATGGGCATTCCGGGCCTGACGGCGGTGCAGGCGGTGATCTTGGCCGAGCGTCTGAGCGGTGATTTGCGTGGGCAAACGGTGCTGGTCACCGGTGCCTCATCGGCGGTGGGTCACTACATCACGCAAATGGTGACGCAGGTGGGAGGGCGGGTGATCGGCACCGTGGGTTCTGAGGCCAAAGCCGCGCACGCCCGCGCAGCAGGCATGCAAGAGGCGATTTTTTACAAGACCGAATCGGTGCCCGAACGCGTCAAGGCCGTGACCCAAGGGCGTGGGGCCGATGTGATCATCGACCTGGATTTCTCGACCACCGCCGCCTGGGCCTCGCAAGGTGCTTTGGCCCCACACGGTCAGGTCGTGTGCTACGGCTCGAACGCGCTGGAAGTGCCGCTGCCGTTTCGGCCCTGGCTTTACCAGTCGATGGGCGTGAAGTTTTTTCTGGTCTATGACCTGACACCGACCGACCGCCAAGCAGCTGTGGCACGTTTGTCGAGTCTGTTGGCCGCCCAGCAGTTGCAGCACAGCATCGGCGCACAATTCACGCTGGACCAGGTGGCCTTGGCGCACCGCACGGTGGAGGCGGGGCAGACGGTGGGCAATGTGGTGATCGGACTTTAAACCCGGTGCGGCGGCTGAGCCAAAGGGAGGTGGTGGCCCTGAAGCCAAGGCGGCGCAAAGCGCCCGGGCACCCGTCGGTTTGCCGTTATGCTTGATGAGCTCATCAAGTTTCCTGTTTTGTCCCGGTTTTTCTGATCGCTCATGGCTGCTCCTCATCAATCGCTTTCGGGCCTGCTCCCTTTCTTCAAGCCTTACCGCGTCGGCTTGGGCTTTGCGGCCCTGTTTTTGTTGCTGGCCGCTGGCACCACATTGGCGTTTCCTTGGGTTTTACGCCAATTGATCGACCAAGGGCTGTCCACGGGTGCATCGGCTGAGCAGTTGTCGGGCAACTTTTTGCAATTGTTTGCCGTGGCCGCGGCTTTGGCGGTGTTTTCTGCCGGGCGCTTTTACATGGTGAGCTGGTTGGGCGAGCGCATCACCGCCGACTTGCGCAACGCGGTGTACGGCCACGTGCTCCAGCAGAGCCCCGCTTTTTTTGAAACCACGCAATCGGGCGAAGTGCTTTCGCGCCTCACCAACGACACCACCTTGGTTCAAACCGTGGTGGGTTCCTCGTTTTCCATGGGCCTGCGCAACCTGGTCATGGGCACCGGCGCGCTCTTGATGCTGGTGTGGACCAACCCCGTGCTCATGCTGCAGGTGGTGGCGGTGCTGGCGGCGGTGATTTTCCCCAGCGTCTACCTGGGCCGCCGGGTGCGCCGCTTGTCACGCGCCAACCAAGACCGGGTGGCCGATTCCAGCGCCATGGCCTCTGAGGTGCTCAACGCCATCAGCGTGGTGCAAAGTTACACCGCCGAAGGCCGCGAGACGCGCCGCTTCATCGAGTCGACCACGAAAGCCTTGGGCACGGCACTCAAGCGCATCCGCGCGCGTTCGGTGCTGGTGGGCTTCATCATCATGGCGTCCAGCGCGGTGCTGCTGTGGGGCTTGTACATGGGCACGCTGGCCGTGCGTGCGGGCACCAGCACCGCAGGCCAGCTGGGCGAGACGGTGTTTTACGTGATCTTGCTGGCCAGTGCCTTTGCGGTGCTGGGCGAGGTCTACGGCGACATGCTGCGCGCGGCCGGTGCCACTGAGCGCCTGATGGAGTTGCTGCACACCGAGTCCAACCTCAAGGTCTCCGCTCAGCCACAAAAAGCACCTTGGCCGCAAGGCGGCTCATCTTTGCAGCTCGAATCGCTGCGCTTTCATTACCCCTCGCGCCCTGGCACCTGGGCGCTGGACCAACTCAGAGGCCAGATCCGACCGGGCCAGACGGTGGCCGTGGTGGGCCCGAGTGGCGCGGGCAAAACCACCTTGTTCGATTTGCTGATGCGCTTTCATGACCCGCAATCGGGCCGCATTGTGCTGGACGGTGTACCGATCGACCAGATGGACTTGCACGACCTGCGCGAGCGCATGGCCATCGTGCCGCAGGAGCCGGTGATTTTTTCTGGCACGGTGATCGAGAACATCCGCTACGGCCGCCCCGAGGCCAGCTTAGAAGAGGTGCTGGCCGCCGCCGAGGCCGCGTACGCGCAAGAGTTCATCCGCGAATTGCCCGAGGGCTTTGACACTTACCTGGGCGACCGCGGCGTGCGCTTGTCGGGCGGACAACGCCAACGCATCGCCATTGCACGGGCCATCCTGAAAAATCCACCGCTTTTGCTGCTGGACGAGGCCACCAGCGCGCTCGATGCGCAAAGCGAAAAAATGGTGCAAGCCGCGTTGGACAAAGCCATGGTCGGCCGCACTACGCTGGTGATTGCGCACCGCCTGGCCACGGTACAACGCGCCGACGTGATCTGGGTGCTCGAGCGCGGCCGCCTGATGGAGCAAGGCACCCACGCCGAGTTGCAAGCCAAGGGTGGGCTTTACGCCAGCTTGGCCGCGTTGCAATTCAACACTGGCCACGGCTAGCCTGCGTTTTGCCGACAGCGCAGCGCTGGCGCAGACACAAAAAAAGCCGCTGTGAAGCGGCTTTTTTGAAGACGACTGAAAAAATCAGTTGCGGGTGTCGCGGTAGCCGCTGCCGTAGCCGGTGCTGGGCTCTTTGGGCTTGGAGATGTTCACCACGATCGAGCGACCGCTGACCGACATGCCGTTCAATCCGGTGATGGCGGCCAGGGCTTCTTCGGCGCTGGACATTTCGACAAAGGCGAAACCTTTGGAGCGACCGGTGTCACGGTCCATCATGACTTTGGCCGACAACACGCCACCAAACTCGGAAAAGTTTTGACGCAAGCTGGCGTCGTCGATGGTGTAGGGCAAGTTGCCCACGTAAATTTTGCTGCTCATGGTTGAGCCTTTCAGAGAGGTGGCATGGCAGCTTCAAACCAAAGCCGACATGCAGGAAAAAGCGACTTCTTGACAGAAGCCGCAGGGAAACGTGCAAAGCCTTTCGGTTTCAGCACATGGGTTGGGCTTTAGAACTGTTTTGCAGCCAGTCGCGCGTCGTGTCGAGGACGCGTTGCGCAGAGGCTAAGGCAGAGGTTCGGCCAAGGCCAGAACAAAAAGAGGGTGTCGAGGGCAAAACTACCGGGGAGCCCGAACGGGTGGGTATCGGAGAAATCAAAGTCAATCGAGTCGCAAACCATCCAGGGGCTTGCGCAGAGCTGTGAGAAAAATACCTGAGCCTGCAGCTCAACAGGGCAAGGTGGTCGAGGTCAATCGAAGCTTGTGCAAACGCCTTGTGAGCAGAATGCGTGTTGTCCAAAGGGTGATGATGAACAACCGGTGATCTTATTCCTGAGTGGAATAAAAGTCAATTTTTTTAATTCCAGCGGTTTGAAGGCCGTCAAGTCCTTCGCGACGCAGTTTGCTCAGCCGGCCCGTGTGAAGGGCATCACGCCCACCAGCCACAGGTGCAAGCCACCCATCAAAAATGCCGCCCAGACGCCTGTGCCCAGCGCGACCGTGATCAAGGTGCTCATGACCTTGCCCTCAGGCGCGCTGTGCAGGCTTTGGCGGTCGCGCTTGCGAGCGGCGCGAAAGACCAACACCGCCCAGATGAGGAAACCACCGAACAAGAGCACATCGGCCAAGTTGCCATTCGACAGCAAATGGCCCAGCGCCCAAACTTTGACCGACAAGGTCATGGGGTGACGCAGTTTGGCTTTGATGTGGTTGCCAGGCACATAGCTGGCCAACAGCAAGACCATGGACAGCCACATCAGCAAAATGGTGGCGTGCTGCATGCCGCGTGGCGGCGTCCAAAGCATCACCGGGTCAAGCCGTGCTTGGCTGTAGCCATGCACCAGCAAATAAAGCCCCAGCACGGAGACTGCCGCGTAAACGGCCTTGAAACCCAGCGAACCCCAGCGGACGATGCCGTTTTGGCGCAACTGCGGGGCCAAGCTTTGCAATGAGTGAATGCCCAAAAAAAGGGCCAATCCAATGAGCAGTTGCAGCATGTCAAAACCTTTGTGTCAGATGCGTTTGAAACTCAGACCGCATTCTGACATGCCCCTGCCCTGGGCGGATGACCTGTAAAAGCCCGGACTTTCCTGTGTGATTTGCTCGGGTATCCGGCCCCGCGTGACAAGGTAACTGATGTGGCGCACAATGAACTGTCCAGTAATTTTTTGACACACCCTTCGAGGAGTTTCGCATGTCCCGTTTCACTTCCACCCCCTCCACCCGTCGTGTCTTCATGATGCAAGTGGCCACCGCTGCCACGGCCGTTCTGGCGGTCGGCGAGGCGGCCGCCCAAGCCATGGTCGACGAAAAAGACCCACAAGCTGCGGGCCTGGCTTACAAAGCCGACGCCAGCAAGGTTGACAAAGCCAAATTTCCAAAAATGGCGGCGGGTGCCAACTGCGCCAACTGTGCCTTGTTCCAAGCCAAGGCCGGTGCTGCTGCCGGTGGTTGCCCCCTGTTTGCCGGCAAGCAAGTGGCCGCCAAGGGCTGGTGCTCGGCTTGGGCCAAAAAGGCCTGATGCCTTGGCTGGCTCGAGCGGACAGCGCCGTCCGCTTGGGTTCATGCTCACCGCCTTCGGGCGGTTTTTTTATTCCGAAGCCCTGTTGCAGGTACGGCGTTTCCCCTGCTGAGCTCAACGCAGGTCAAGCGGCTCAGGAATAAGCCAGCGGATCGTGCTCCCCAAACGCTTTGATGCTCTCCCGATCAATGACTGAAGTTTCGTGAAAACCTACAGCGATCCCTTATGCCGATATCGGCAAACAAAGAGTGATCCCAACACGGTTATGGGTGGCGTCGATGGCGATGGATCCCCCATGCACTTTGGCGATTTCTTGGCACAGGCTCAGCCCCAAGCCATACCCGTTGATGCCTTTGGCGAGGGCATCTGGTCCTCGGTAGAAACGGTCAAAAGCTCGACTTGAGAAATCTGCGGGGATCATTTCGCTGGGGTTTTCAAAGCACAACAAAAGATGGTCATCGTGTTTTCGGAGTGTGATGCGCAGCCAGCCTTTGTCGATGTTGTAATTGATCGCATTGGTGTAGAAGTTGTGTATCACTTGCAGCAAAAGTAGGCGATCCCCTTGGCAGCAGAGACTGGGTTCGATGCTGTGTTTGATCTCGATGCGTTCGTCAAAAGAGCGCGCATCTTGAGCCCAATTCCAGACCAATTGGCTCAGGTCCAAAGTTTCTAATTGAAGCTTGATGCTGTTGGCATCGGCTTGCGAAAGCAACAACAATTTGGCGGAAATATCGATCAAATGATCCACTTGATCGGCGATGACACGCATTCGAATTTGAGTCCCAGAGCCCATGGGCAGCTCTGTGATCATTTCTTCAGCATGGCCTCTCAAAATCGTCAACGGCGTGCGCAATTCGTGGGAGGCGTCGGACGCAAAGCGGCGAGCTTTGGTGAAACTTTTTTGTAACCTTTGTCGAAGTTCATCAAAGATTTTCAAGAAATCGTCGAACTCGTAAAACGGACTGTTCAACTCAGTTGCCCGATCCAAGTGCTGTGGCTCCAAAACCGTCAGCGTTTTTTTGATGGACTGAACGGGTTTCAACAAAAGTTGTGTCAGATAAAAGGTCAGTAAGGCAATGCTCAACAAAATGAATGGCAGCGTGTAGATCAAGTTGCGATCGCGCAGCCCCCGAACGTTGACCACCATTTCCAAAGTGGCGGAAGCGGGCGCAAGCAGGTAGTTCGATGGGATATTGTCGTTTTTCCGGGCCACGTACCACTGGTCATTGCCTTTACCGACGATCCCAATGCGTCCATTTGGATGGTTTGTCTTGACCGGCTCCTCAGTTTCAGTCAGCTTTTCACAAACTGCGCTTGTCAATGAGGTGCTAGAGGGGGACGCACTGCAAAAGACGTAAGTTTGAATCAGCGAACGTGTGATGTCGGTGGGACCACTCTGATTGAAGGCGCAAATTAAAAACGCCTCTTTGTCATTCATGAGATGGCCACACCCCACAGCGTCTTGGACTAAATTGGCTTCTATTTGTTGTGTCAGTTGAGACCGTAAAAAATATTGGCTGACCTGTCTGTTGATCAAGATGATGACGGCGGTGGCGATGAAAACTTGGAAAAAAACATAAACCTTGAACGATTTTTTGACGGGTTTATTGAAAAACATAGACATTTTTTTAGGCACTATTTTTCATCCGATATCCAACACCGCGAACGGAGTCAATCGGTAACTCAGCGTTTGTGTTTTGATGGCGGGTGAGTTTTCGCTTGATTCTTTGTATGCACACGTCCACCACATTGGTGTTGGGGTCAAAGTCGATTTCCCAGACATGCAGCAAAATTTGTTTTCTTGAAAAAATATGCCCTGGAGAACGCATGAGCAGCTCCAACACGCTGAACTCACGCTGGCTCAAGGTGGCATTGTTTCCCTGCCAATGTGCTTGCCGACTGACCCTGTCAAGGCGCAAATCACCAACCACCAAGCTTTGTTCAATGATGCCCTCTCTTTTGGCCAAAGCGGCACGGACGCGAGCAACCAGTTCTTCCACATAAAAGGGCTTGGGGATGTAGTCGCAAGCGCCCAATTCAAACCCCAATAAGCGGTCGTCCAAGTCCCCTTTGGCACTCAAAATGAGTGTAGGGATCCATTGAGACATTTCTTTCATGCGCTTGAGCAAGGTCAGCCCATCCAACCCAGGCAGCATCAAGTCCAAGACGAGCAGGTCGTACAGCCCTGTTGCGGATTTTTCCAAGCCGATTAAGCCATTGTCGGTGTGGTCCACATCAAAGTTAGCCTGACGCAATGCATTGATCACCAATGCGCTGATTTGTGCATCGTCCTCAACCAACAGTACTTTCATCTTGACCAAGCCTCCATCGCCAACAGCAAAGCCACTTGTTGAAAAGTAGCCGGGGAAAAAATCCATATTTCCGAAGAGAAGCACCATGACTGCTGCGGGCGTTGGCAGCAAACAGGGCCAAGCTGGGTGCAATTCATCGGTTCAGATCTGCCAGCAAACGCCTGGAGTTGTCTGGTTCATTGACCCAGCAACTTCATTTTATAGAGCTGTTGGCCTGTTCAATGATTTAAGAAAAATGACAATGCCGTTACTTAAATTCAAATTCAGACTTTTATTGATTTTTTTTGTTTTTCATCAATTAGCATCCCTTCATCAGAATCAAATCGCTGATCTTGTAGAGCACTTTTTCGGGGAAAAAGTAGCGATTCGCTGGCAAAAGAATGACAGTTTTGCCAATTTTATGGGGTGATTGCCCGGGTTGATGAAGGTGAGATGGAAGATGAAAAAAGTCATGACGGACAAGCCTCATGAGGCCAGCCCTGTGGAAAATGAACAAGCTCAGCCAACTCCTGCACCTGTAGAAGGCCACCCCATCACGGGGCGTGGTGTGTTTGTGGTTCAAATTGTCAGCGGTGGTGTGGCTGTGCGATCCAGCATGTTGGTCGAGGGTGACCGTTTGGTCGATATGCCCGCGATTTTTCCGGATGTCCATTACGCCATGGCTCAAATCGATGAGCTTAAAAACTTGGTCGCGCGTCACTTTGCCGAAGCGGCGCAATTGGGCACCCAAATGATTGCGGCCCAAGCCCAAATTCAGGCCCAATCGGCGGCCGCAAAAGACGAGCCACCTCAAGCCAACGCACCTGCAGCTGCGGGGAATGCTGGATGAGGGAAATGGCTTTTAAGCCCATTCGCGGGGCCATTTTGCTCCTGGGCTTGGCTTGGACGCCGTGGCTTTTGGCGCAGTCCAGTCCCAATGTGGTGCCGGACGCTGGATCTATTCAGCGCGACATCCAAAAGTCGCTGCAGCCCAAAGCACCGGTTCAGACCCAACCGATCGCCGTTCCGGCTGCGCCTGTGGCGGCTTCTGGGGGTGTCACGTTCAAGGTTCAGCGCTTTGACGTGCAAGGCGGTCAAGTCATGGAAAAGAAAGCCATCGATGCCGTGTTGGCTCAGTGGTTGGGCCGTGAACTGGATTTGACTGAGCTGCGCCGCGTGGTGCCGGCGCTAGAGGAGGCATACCAACAACTGGGCTGGTTGGCGCAGGTGAGTTTGCCGCCGCAAGACATTCAAGACGGTGTGGTGCGGTTGGTGGTGACGGCGGGCCTGATGGGTGTGCTTGAAATCGTGGACCGTTCATCGCTACCGATCGCGGCCGAGCGCGTTGAAAAAACCTTTGGTCAGGCCTATGTTCTAGGCACGCCGCTGAATTTGCGGCTGCTGGAGGGTGCCTTGAACGTGGTTCAAGCCTTGCCGGGCGTCAACGCCAGCGCCTCCCTCAAAGCCGGCAGTTCCCCCAACACCACCGATGTGGTGGCCACCATAGAGCAAACGCCCGCATGGGACGGGTCAGGCTCGCTGGACAATTGGGGCCACGCCCGCACAGGTTCGGACCGTGCCAGTCTGAACCTCAACTGGAACAACCCCAGTGCGCATGGCGACCAGTTGTCGACCAACCTGATGGCCACACAAGCTGTGAACTACGGGCGTTTGGCCTACAGCGTGCCTGTGGGCTACAGAGGCGCTCGTCTGGGCCTGTCGTATTCGAACATGCGCTACCACTTGTTGGGGGGCGTCAACGACCCGGTGGTGTCTGGCATTGCCCTCACCGAGGGCGTCGACTGGAGTCGGCCCTTGTTTTATTCGCGTTTGGTGCGGGTGGCGGCATCAGCCCAGTTCAACCGTTCACGTTATGCCGACATCACCAACGGCTTTGAGTCCCAACGCCAAGTCCAATCGGGTGTCTTGGGCTTGTCGGGTGAATGGACTTCAGTCAGAAAAGCCAGCGCTTTTTGGCGCATGAGCTGGACCCATGGCGATGCCGATCTGTCGGCCAATCCATCGAACCAAAAAGACGATGCTGACGGACTCCAAACACAAGGTCGGTATCACAGCAAGTGGGGTTAACGCAAATCGAGACGCTGGGGCTGGCTGACTTCACACTGTCGAACTCGTCGTTGCGCAGCGATCGCAGTGACTATGTCTTTAAACCGCCTGTGATTGACAGCGTGGTTGCGCGCATCAACTCCGCATTCACCGTGCCGCCTGTGGCCACCTTGGTTCAGGTTCAGACGCCTCAAGTGGCAGCGCCTGTCTCGACCCCCATTCAAGGTGGTGGTTTGGCAGCAGCAGCGGCCCCTTCGGCCGCCTCGCCTGGCGCATCCCCATCTGCGGGTGCCGCGACCACCAGCACAGGCAGTGCCAGCAGCACAAGCACTGCAGGAACGTCAGGGTCCAGTGGCTCAACGGCTACATCAAGCGCTGAGGGGGCTGCCGGGTCTAACGCTGCTTCAGGCGCTTCTGCCTCTGCCGGATCCTCAGAGGCGAAAAGCTCTGCGGGTGCTGATGACAAGGCGGCCGAGAACAAGTCTTCTTCAAATGCTTCAGACAATAAAGATGGCAAAGAGCCCAAGCTTGCCGACAAAGCGGTCGAGCCCAATGCAACAGCCGGCAGCGAGCCCACCGTGCAGGTGCGTCAGCCGGTTGAAAGGACCGTTGAAATCAAAACCGAGTCAACCCCTCCGGTCGAAATTCGCACCATTCCTAATGTTGTGTTGGAAGTCCCAGAAGGGGTGACCCGGCCCATTGCGCCGCTTGTCCCACAGACCAATGTGCCACCACCCGTACGCGTGCAAATTCAGCCCAATTGAGGGTTGTTCGGGGCGTCTGCCCCGTGTCGAAATTCATCCGGCGCTGCGACGGAATCCGGCAGGCGAATTCTCCACTGCGTGTGGCTTGACCATGCCATCGCGTGCTGCACCTGGCCGGCATGGCCCGTTCATGTCAAGCGGGGTGGCCTAAAATGAATTCCATGACAAATCGAAAAGGCATCATCCTCGCAGGCGGCTCTGGCACCCGTCTGTACCCCGTGACCCAAGCGGTGAGCAAACAGCTCATGCCGGTGTACGACAAGCCCATGGTGTATTACCCGCTGACCACGCTCATGCTGGCGGGCATTCGCGATGTGCTGCTGATCAGCACCCCGCAGGACACGCCACGTTTTAACGAATTGCTGGGCGACGGCAGCCAGTGGGGCATGAACATCCAGTACGCGGTGCAGCCCAGCCCCGATGGCTTGGCGCAGGCTTTCATCATTGGCAAGGACTTTGTTGGCCATGACCCGAGCGCCCTGGTGCTGGGCGACAACATTTATTACGGTCACGATTTGGTGAAGCTCTTGGCCAATGCCAACGAACGCACCCACGGCGCCAGTGTGTTTGCCTACCATGTGCACGACCCGGAGCGGTATGGGGTGGTGGACTTTGATGACCAGCAACGTGCCTTGAGCATTGAAGAAAAGCCCAAGGCCCCCAAGAGCAATTACGCCGTGACGGGCTTGTACTTTTACGACCAGCAGGTGTGCGACATCGCCGCCGACATCCAGCCCTCCCCCCGTGGTGAGTTGGAAATCACCGATGTGAACAAGCGCTACCTTGCGCTGAACCAGCTCAACGTGGAAATCATGGGCCGGGGCTATGCCTGGTTGGACACAGGCACACACGACAGCTTGCTCGAAGCCGCAGGCTTCATTGCCACGCTGCAAAAGCGCCAAGGTTTGATGGTGGCTTGCCCTGAGGAAATTGCTTTCACGCAAAAGTGGATCGATGCGGCGGCCGTGCAGAAACTGGCCGCGCCCTTGGCCAAAAACGGCTACGGCCAATACCTCTTGAACTTGCTGAAATAAGCCACTTGCATGCGGGTGCCGCCTGCGCTGAGACGACCCCACACTCAATAGCCCAGCGTCCAGGCCATGGCGGGCGGCCATGGCTGAGCGCTTGCTTGGGTCAATACCCTTTGGGGTTGTTCGATTGCCAGCGCCAGGCGTCCTGGCACATGCGCTCAACGCCCAGCTGCGCCTGCCAGTCCAGCGCTTCTTGGGCCAGGCGTGTGTCGGCAAAACAAGCGGCCACATCACCAGGGCGGCGCTCCACAAAGCGGTAGGGCACAGGCACATCCGTCACACGGGCAAAAGTGTCGGCCAGTTCTTTCACACTCACGCCGCGTCCGGTGCCCAGGTTGACGGTGATGCTGGCTTGGCGGTCATGCAGGTACTTGAGCGCGGCCAGATGCCCCTGCGCCAGATCGACCACATGGATGTAGTCGCGCACCCCTGTGCCATCGGGTGTGGGGTAATCCTGGCCGAAGATGCTCAAAAACTCACGTTGCCCCACCGCCACTTGGGTGATGAAAGGCATCAGGTTGTTGGGGATGCCATGGGGGTGTTCGCCGATGGTGCCGCTGATGTGCGCACCCACCGGGTTGAAGTAGCGCAGGATGGCCACATGCCAGCGTGGGTCGGCCTGTTGCAGGTCGCGCAGGATGTCTTCGCAGATCAGTTTGGTACGGCCGTAGGGGTTGGTCACTTGCAGGCGGCTGCCTTCGGTGATGGGCACCTGCTCGGGGTCGCCGTACACCGTGGCGGACGAACTGAACACGATGCGGCGTAAGTTCGCGCGGTCCATGGCTTGCAGCAAGGCCAAGGTGCTGCCCACGTTGTTGTCGAAGTAGCGCAGCGGTTGGGCCACCGACTCGCCCACGGCTTTGAGGCCCGCGAAGTGGATGACGCCGTCGATGCGGTGTTCGGCAAAGATCCGGTCGAGCGCGGCGCCATCGCGCACATCGGCCTGCATGAAGCTGAAGTTCTTTCCTGCGAGGGCCTCGATCCGGTCGAGCACCTTGGCGCTGCTGTTGCACAGGTTGTCGACGATGGCCACCTGGTGCCCCGCGTTCAAGAGTTCCACCACCGTGTGCGAGCCGATGTAGCCCGCGCCGCCCGTGACCAGGATGTTGCTCATGGGTTTAGACCACCACCGAGATCTTGGCCGCGGCTTCGCGTGCGCGCTGCAGGGCGTTCGCGCCTTGGGCCAGCGCCACGGCCATTCGGCGGTAAGGCCGCGTGGTGGGTTTGCCGAAAATTCGCACGTCGACGCCCGGCTCGCTCAGGGCAGCTTCGACGCCCGTGAAGCGGGGGTTTTGGCCATCCTTGTCGGCCAGCACCACGGCGCTGGCCCCTTCCTCGCATTCAATGTTCGGGATCGGCAAGCCCAAAATGGCCCGGGCGTGCAAATCAAATTCGCTCAGGTTTTGGCTGATGAGGGTGACCATGCCGGTGTCGTGAGGGCGGGGGCTCAGTTCGCTGAAGATCACTTCGTCTTGCGTCACGAAAAACTCCACGCCAAACAAGCCCGCTCCCCCTAGGTCGGTGGTGACTTTTTCGGCCATTTGCTGTGCTGCCAACAGTTGCTCGGGCTTCATGCCTTGAGGCTGCCAGCTGTATTGGTAGTCGCCACGCTCTTGCACATGGCCAATGGGTGGACAAAAAAGGGTTTGACCGTTGCGCTGGCGGATGGTGAGCAGGGTGATTTCAAACTCGAAGTGGATGAACTCTTCGACGATGACTTTTTGGCGGTCGCCACGCATGCCAGCGCAGGCGTAGTCCCAACTGGCTTGCACGTCGGCGGCGGTTTTGGCGACGCTTTGGCCTTTGCCCGATGAGCTCATCACGGGCTTGATGACGACCGGGAAACCGATTTCGGTGGCTCGGGCCTGCAGCTCGGTGGCCGAGCCGGCGTAGCTGAATTGAGCGGTGCGCACGCCCAGACCCACGGCCACATCGCGGATGCGGTCGCGGTTCATGGTCTGGTTGGCGGCGCGGGCGCTGGGGATGACTTCAAAGCCTTGCTTTTCCACGTCCAGCAGCACTTCGGTGCGGATGGCTTCGATCTCGGGCACGATCAAATCAGGTCGGTATTTAGCAATGGCGGAGCGCAGTGGGGCTTCATCGAGCATGCTGAACACGCAAAACTCGTCAGCCACTTGCATGGCGGGCGCACCCGCATAGCTGTCGCAGGCGATGACGTGGCAGCCCAGGCGTTTGGCACTGATGACGAATTCTTTGCCGAGTTCACCAGAACCCAAAAGCAGTATTTTTTTCATGTTCAGGCCTTCTGGAAGTCGGCATGAATCTGCTGCAGTTGCGCTGCTGTCAGGCGGTTGCCGTGCTGGCTGACCACCGCAGCGGCTGCGCGGTTGGCCAGGGCTGCCGCTTGCGCCGGGTTTTGGCCGTGGGTGATGCCAAACAAAAAGGCACCGGAAAACATGTCGCCGGCACCATTGGTGTCCACGGCTTGGGTGGGCACGGCGGGCACTTCGGTGCGCTGCTGGCCTTGCACAACGACGCAGCCCTTGGGGCCGCGCGTCAGGCACACGGTTTTGGCCAAAGCCGACAGCTGGCCAATGATGGCGTCCAGATCGGTGGTGCCGCACCAGGTTTGCGCTTCTTCTTCGTTGGCAAACAAATAGTCCAGGCCGTCGCCGATCATGGCATCGAGGCCTGCGCGGCAGAAGTTGATCATGCTCACATCGCTGAGCGTCAGTGCCGTGGCCACCTTGTGCTCGATGGCGATTTGGCGGCCTTGGACAGCGGCTTCGAGGCCCGAGGGCGAAGCCGCCAGGTAGCCTTCCATGTAATAAATTTTGGACTTGGCAATGTCTTGCGGGTGCAGGGCCGAGGCGTCCAGCTGCGAGGTGGCGCCTAAAAAGGTGCACATGCTGCGCTCGGCGTCGGGTGTGACCAGCACCATGCAGCTGCCGGTTTGGCCTTCTTGCGCTTGTGTGTGGGTCAGGTTGGTGGCCACGCCGTTGGCTTGCAGGTCATGGCTGTAGAAAGCACCCAATTCGTCGTCGGCCACACGGCACGAATAAAACGCTTTGCCGCCCAATTGGGCCAGCGCCACCACGGTGTTGCCGGCCGAGCCGCCACCGGTGCGGCGAGCGTGCAGGCCTTGCACATGGGTCAGCAGTTCGGCGCGTTGGGGGGTGTCAATAAGCGTCATGTGCCGCTTGCTCACACCCATGGTGTTCAGCAGGTCATCGGAGACTTCGTATTCGGTATCGACCAGGGCGTTGCCAATGGCATAGAGGTGGTAGTGGGACATGACGGGTTTCAAAAATGAAAAACACCGAGTTTAGCGGTCGCTCACATCAAGCCCAGCTCTGCCATGGACAAGGCCTGCCCTTGACCCACAATGATGTGGTCAAGCACGCGCACATCGACCAGCGCCAAGGAGGCCTTGAGTGTCTGGGTCAGGTGCTCGTCGGCCCGGCTGGGCTGCACCGAGCCGCTGGGGTGGTTGTGCGACAGCACCACGGCGGCCGCCTGGTGGTGCAGGGCGCGCATGACCACTTCGCGGGGGTAAACGCTGGTCTGGCTGAGGGTGCCCCGAAAAAGTTCTTCCATGGCCAACATTCTGTTTTGATTGTCCAGAAACAGCACCGCGAAGACTTCGTGGTTTTTATGGGCCAGTTGCAGCTGCAAATACTGTTTGACGGCGTCGGGTGTTTCGAAGGCCTCTCGCTCCTTCAGGCGCTGGCTCAAGGCCCGACGGGCCAGCTCGAACACGGCCAGCAGCTCGGCCTGTTTGGCCGGGCCCAGGCCCTTGACCAATTGGAGTGACTGCACGGTGGCCTGCAACAAGCCCGCGATGCCGTCCGGCCCCAGCAGTTCTTCGGACAGCTGAAAGACATTTTTGCCCACCATGCCGGTGCGCAGCAAGATGGCCAGCAACTCCACGTCGCTCAGCGCCTGCGGGCCACGGGCGAGCAATTTTTCGCGCGGGCGCGCGTCGACCGGCAAGTCCTTCATGCTCATGCGTTGCTCCTCCCTGGAGCGACCTCGGTCCTTTTATTCCCTTGGGTGGGGCTGCTTGGCCGGGTTTTTTTACAATAATGGCTCCTTTATGCCCGTTTGGCCGCGTTTGCGGCATTCCAGAAAACCCTTATGCCCATTGTCGAACCCGGTTCTTTTTTGACGCTTCACTACCGCCTGGCCGGGCCGCAGGGCGACATCATCAACACTTTCAATGAGAAGCCCGCCACCCTGTCGCTGGGCTCGGGCACCTTGTCGCCCGCCCTCGAGCAGCGCTTATTGGGCTTGGCGGAAGGCACCCGAGTGGTGATGGAGATCCCGGCCGGCGAAGCCTTTGGCGAACGCATTGCTGACATGCAGCAATGGGTGGCCCGCAAACTGCTGAACGAATTGGGTGATCGGACCGAAAAATACGTGGCAGGCGATGTGGTGCAATTCCCCACGCCCGATGGTTTAGGCTCGTATGCGGGCACGGTGCTGGAAGTGAATGCGCAGGGCGCGGTGTGGTTTGACTTCAACCACCCCTTGGCCGGTCAGACTGTGACCTTTGAAGTTCAACTGATTGGAGTGCTGTGATGACATCTGAAGTGCTGTTGGCCGAGCCGCGTGGCTTTTGTGCCGGGGTGGACCGTGCGATCGACATCGTGGAGCACGCGCTCACCAAATTTGGCCGCCCGATTTATGTGCGGCACGAGATCGTGCACAACACCTATGTGGTGGATGATCTGAAAACAAAGGGCGCGATCTTCATCGAAGAGTTGTCCGATGTGCCGCCTGGAGCCACACTGATTTTCAGCGCCCATGGGGTGAGCCGGGCGATCCAGGACGAAGCGGTACAGCGCGGATTCAGGATTTTTGATGCCACCTGCCCCTTGGTGAGCAAGGTGCATGTGGAGCTGGCCAAGCTGCACAAAGAGGGCTATGAGTTCATCATGATCGGCCACAAGGGCCACCCTGAGGTGGAAGGCACCATGGGCCAGCTGGACAGCGGCATCCATTTGGTGGAAGACGTGGAAGATGTGGCGCATGTGCAACCTGCGCAGACCGAGTTGTTGGCCGTGGTCACGCAAACCACCCTGAGCGTGGACGATGCGGCCGAGATCGTGGCCGCCGTCAGGGCGCGCTTTCCGCAAGTGCGCGAGCCCAAGCAGCAGGACATTTGCTATGCCACCCAGAACCGGCAAGATGCCGTCAAGCTCATGAGCCCCATGGTGGACGTGGTGATCGTGGTGGGCAGCCCGACCAGTTCCAACAGCAACCGCCTGCGCGAGCTGGCCGACCGCTTGGGCACGCCCGCCTACATGGTGGACAGCGCGGCCGACCTGGATTCCACCTGGTTTGAAGGCGCCCAAAAAGTGGGGCTCACCGCCGGTGCCTCGGCCCCGGATGTGCTGGTGCAAGACGTGATTCAGCGCCTGCGAGCCATGGGCGCGGTGTCGGTGCGCACCTTGGACGGCATTCAGGAAACCATCAAGTTCCCGCTGCCCAAGGGTTTGAAGATAGACACCCCAGAAAGCCCGGAAGCTGGCTCACTACAATCGCCCCATGCTTGATATTGTTCTTCTCCGCAAAGATCTGGACGCCGTGGTCGTGCGTTTGCAGACCCGAAAAAATCCTCAGCTCTTCCTGAACGTGGACGCGTTTCGCGCTCTGGAAAGCGAGCGCAAAACGCTGCAAACCCGCACCGAAGAGCTGCAAAGCCAGCGCAACAGCCTGTCCAAGCAAATTGGCATGCTCAAGGGCAAGGGCCTGCACGCCGAGGCCGAGGCCGTGATGGCGCAAGTGGGCGCGATCAAAGACGAGCTCGATGCTTCGGCCCAGCGCCTGGAGGTGCTACAGGCTGAGCTGCAAGACCTGCTGTTGGCGGTGCCCAATTTGCCGCACGAGAGCGTGCCGCTGGGCGAGGGTGAAGAAGGCAACGTGGAGGTGCGCCGTTGGGGGACGGTGCGCAGTTTCGACTTTGAGCTCAAGGACCATGTGGACATCGGCGAAAAGCTGGGCCTGGACTTTGCCACCGGCACCAAGTTGACCGGTTCGCGTTTCACCTTCATGCGCGGCCCTGTGGCCCGTTTGCACCGCGCGCTGGCGCAGTTCATGCTGGATGTGCAGACCAGCGAGCACGGCTACACCGAGTGCTACACGCCTTACATCGTGAACGCTGAGACGCTGCGCGGCACGGGCCAGCTCCCCAAGTTCGAGGCCGATTTGTTTGCGGCCAACAAAGGCGGCCAAGAGGGCGAAGAAAGCCAGGCGCTGTACCTGATACCTACCTCAGAAGTGACCCTCACCAACGTCGTGCGCGACGAGGTGTTGGCCGAGAGCGATTTACCGATCAAGCTCACGGCACACACCCCGTGCTTTCGGTCCGAGGCGGGCAGCGGCGGGCGCGATGTGCGTGGCTTGATTCGGCAGCACCAGTTCGACAAAGTCGAGATGGTGCAAATCGTGCATCCCGAGCACAGCTACGAAGCGCTGGAAGCCATGACAGGCCACGCCGAAGCCATTTTGAAAAAGCTGGGCTTGCCTTACCGGGTGATGAGCCTGTGCACGGGTGACATGGGCTTTGGCGCGAGCAAGACCTATGACTTGGAAGTCTGGGTGCCTGCGCAGAACACCTACCGCGAGATCAGCTCGGTGTCCAACTGCGAGGCTTTTCAGGCACGCCGTTTGCAGGCACGCTTTAAGAATGCCCAAGGCAAAAATGAGCTGGTGCACACCTTGAACGGCTCTGGTTTGGCCGTGGGCCGTGCGCTGGTGGCGGTGCTGGAGAACTTCCAAAATGCTGATGGCACCGTCACAGTGCCCGAGGTGTTGAGGCCCTACATGGGCGGCTTGGAGACGCTGTCGGCCTGATAGAATATTGGCTTCGACAAACGAAACCGAACCAGGAGAGGTGGCAGAGTGGTCGAATGTACCTGACTCGAAATCAGGCGTAGTGGCAACACTACCGAGGGTTCGAATCCCTCCCTCTCCGCCAGTACAAAGACCTCAAACCTGCTCAGCAGGGTTGCCTGGCGCTCAGAGCCCCGCTCCACGCGGGGCTTTTTTGTTCCTGCCCTCTGCATCCACGCACATCCAGCACGCAGCCACATCCGAGTCGACGACTTGGAGATTGCACCTGGGCCGAATATAGACCCGTCAAATCGATCTTGAAATTGTCGCCGTCCACATCCGCGTTGAGCGATCTTTCTCATCTGGTCCCCGGATGAGGCGGCGGAAGGACCGATGTCACCAGCGCGGGATGGGTCAGCAGCAGATTGTGCTGCGCGTTCTCAATCTGCCGGTACGCATGCATTGGCAACAGGGAGCGAACTTCGGCCACATCACGCAGGGGAACGATTCGGTCGGCGCTGCCCGCCACCACGAAGATCTCAGATGAGCTCGATTGCAGGCTTTGGTAGTGTTCCCTCTGCGGGCCCAGCGTTCGGTTGGCAAACATGGAGGCCAAGGCATCGGCGTATCCTGGCGCACGCGCCTCGCTGATGAAGCGCCAGGTCAGATCCTCAGCCCCAATGGCTTGGTACCTGCGTGCGCGGCGTCGCTCCAGTACCGGAAGGCCGACATGGCGCATCATCAGGCCGCCAATGCCAGGCAGCGAGAAGACTTGGCCCCAGAAGGAGTTCGCCATGAAGTCCAGGAGCGGCGCGACCAGCACCAATCGCTCGATGCGCTCGGGTCGCTGGCTGGCCATCGCAGCCGCGAGCGCCGCGCCAAACGAATGACCGAGCAAGGTCAGTGGGCGGTGGGAGCCAATGCCGTCCAGGACCTCCAACGCCTGTTCAAGAAAGAAGCTGAAGTCATATCGGACTGCAGGGCGGTCTGAAAGCCCGTGCCCGAACAGGTCGAATCGGATGGTCCTCCAGCCTGCGGACCGGAGATGCGGGATCAGTCGGTCGAACTCCCATGCCGGAACCGTGGCGCCGTGCACCAGCAGCATCGCAGCTTGATCGTCCTGACCCTCTTCAATGACGTGGGTCAGCCCCCCTCTGAGCGGCAGGTAGCGGCCGCGACCGTTAACCCTGAGCTCATCGAGTGAGGGTTGCCGCACTTTGGCCTCGAAAATCCATCTCTAAGAAATCCATGCAGGTATAGCCCATGGTGCTGCTTAGGTGTTCATTTTTAATTCAAGTTCCCTCTGTAGGTCAATCCAAGCTGGATCAAAACTCAGCTTTTTAGCCATGGATGAACTGGCTTCGACAACCCGCCAAAAAGGGGCTACGTCCCGGGTGCTGACCGTACGGCTGTATTCCTCCCATGAGTGCTCAGCCACGATTCTTAAAAAAAGGATGTAGAGACTGGGCACGTCGCGTCACAGTTGTTTTTCTCGGCTAATTTGCGCCTGAATGCCTGAATGCCTGAATGCCTGAATGCCTGGATCGACATGGTGTAGCCAGGCGTGATCGTCTTGAGTTCTGCCGCGATCTCAACTGGGCATGAAATGTGCAATTTGGACCCTTTGGGGATTCCCGCGAAATCCTTCTCGATGATCACATCATGGGGCGGTTTTGCCTTCATCTTTTCACCCCATGTTTTCTTTGCTCTTGGCATAGCTGGCTCCTGTTATCTGGTTCGGCTTCAGTATGCCGATTCCAGTCTTTAGTGCAAACAATCCCCGGGAATACACTGATCCATCGGAGTGCAAAAATCTGACTCGAATTCGAATCTCTGACCCCACAAAAAATGGGTACTGGAAACTCATGCCACAAGTGGCTGTCTCAACTTTTAGAGCAATGAATTGAACCTCAAGTGCTTGATTTGCCTGCCCATCAAAAACTTAGACGGTTTGTGATGAAGCATGTTCTGCCCCGCCAGTACAAAGACTTCAAACCTGCTCAGCAGGCATTGAGGCAGCCTCAGGCCCCGCACCACGCGGGGCTTTTTGGATTGGGATTTTGACAGCGAACTGCTGCTGCGGCACGGGAAAGTCGTTCAAACCCCGTTTGTCTTACAACGTGACTTCTTTCAAGTCACGCATCCATCATGGTGATTGGGCTGCTTGATTTGATCAATACATCCAGCAACGACATGGCGTCGTCTGCTGAGGCTGAGTAAGGATCAAATTCTGGATGCGCCATCTTGACCATCGGATCATCTTTGTCCAGATGAACGAGTGCCATGGTCCACTGCTCAAATTGTCGGTGCTTAATTTCTTTCATCGACAATAACTCGATATTTTGGTGCTGGCGGTCCCCTATGATGCGAGAGTAAAGACGGTTGACTTGACTTCTTTCACCCTCTAATGCCTGCAGCCATAAGCCCGCGCCTTGGCACAAAATACCGGTGATATTGGCCTTTTTGTTATTGGTTTGGGATTTCACTAAGATCGACGTCGTGACCGTCGTAGTGATCGGTCCTACAGGCTGGCTGACATATAAAAGGCTTACCAACATGTGTGATTTCTTTCATGGTTTGGGAAAGCAATCTGCGGCGGTCATTGGGTGATTGTCTGTGCCCAAAGCCATCTTACTTGAACTGCTTGGATGCAACCGGCACAAAGCCACAAGGTGGCATGCATTTGATTCATTGGACTGGCAATGAGCGGTCACCGACAAGCTTAAGCGGGGCTGATGCTTTTCTCGGTGGCCTCTTGCTCCCTTGGGGCATATAGACCTAGCAGGTGAAACCCATCAGGCGAGTACGGGCAGGCCGGTGAAGTTGTGCGCGAACACTGCACGCCCTTCGCGAGTGCCGGTCATGTAGTTCAGATCTGCCAGTTGCATTCGGCGATCGAATGCGCTTTGCCCCGGAAATTGGTGGACCATCGAGCACAGGCCCGCCGAGAACCGCTGGACCAACCACATGCGTTCAAGGCAAGTGTCGGCGTAGCTGTCTAGCCAGCGTGGGTCATGGCGTTTGTAGTGTTCCACCAGCGAGCGGCCAAGCACCTTGATATCCGCCATCGCAGCATTCAAACCCTTGGCACCTGTGGGTGGAACGATGTGGGCGGCATCGCCAGCGAGAAACAGGCGGCCAAAGCGCATGGGTTCGCAGATGAAGCTGCGCATGGCTGTGATGGCTTTTTGCGTGATGCGACCTTCGTTGATGGGGGGTAGCCCATCGACATCGAGCCGCTTGTGCAATGCCGCCCAGATGCGATCGTCTGACCAGTTGTCGGGGCTGTCGTCTGGGTCGCACTGCAAATACAAGCGGGTGACCTCGGGCGTGCGGATGCTCATCATGGCGAAACCATCGGGATGGCAACCCCAGGTGATGTCTTGGATGGCCGGTGGTGCATCAGCCAAAATGCCCAGCCAGCCAAAGGGGTAAACACGGTCATAAAGCCGCAGCTTGTCCTCAGGGATGGCGCTGCGGCTGATGCCCCTAAAGCCGTCACAACCCGCAACGAAATCGCATGACAATTCGAGTGCTTGGCCTTCTGACTCGAAATGGATGGTGGGTCGGCTGCCCTCCAGGCCGTCGATGTGCTGCACGGGTGCGGCATAAAAAATCTGGGCACCGGCCTCCTCGCGAGCTTGCATCAGATCGGCCACCACTTCGTGTTGTGGATAGACCCAGGCGCTACGCCCGCCCGATGCCTCGTGGAAGTCCAGCCTATGCGAGCGGTTGTTGAAGCGAAAATCCAGCGCGTGTTGAACAAGCGCAAGTCGGTCCATGCGTTCACCCAGGCCGACCTCGCGCATCATCTCCACAGTGCCCTGTTCGAGCACCCCGGCGCGAAGACGGGAGCGCACATGGTCTTTTTGCGAGCGTTCAATGATGACCGACTCGATGCCCTCCAAGTGCAGCAGGTGAGAAAGCATCAAGCCCGCGGGGCCAGCGCCAACGATGCCCACTTGTGTCCGTATCATTGCCACTCTTCCAGTGTGATCATACCCACGCCAGTCGAGATTGGCGCGTGGTCATGGCGATGATTTTTTTGCGCGCTGTGGGCGACAATGCGTGCCATCAGACGTTCTCCAGGACCTTGCGGATTGTCAAAAACTCTTCGTGGGTTTCGCCGGGCATCCCGGGTTCAAGCGGTGTGTCGTTGGCGTGGGTCATGGCCTGAGTATAGGATTGAGGTCAATGCTTTTAAAATACAAGCATTTTGTTGCCTTGTGCGAAGAACCTGTGTCAATGGAAGTCTTGACTGTCTAATCACTCACTCTTGGCGCTCGGTGAGCGCCTCAATGACCAACTGAATGTCTTGCTGGCGCAAGCCACCTGTTTGAATCCGAAATGCAAAAAATGATGAAAACCCATATCCTGATCGTCGCCTTTTTGACGATGCCTTTGCTGCAAGGCTGTACGGTGTTGGCCATCGCGGATGTGGCCGCTTCGACAGTGATTTATGGAGTCAAGACGGCCGTCAACGTGGTCGATTCCATCACACCCGACATCATCAACCGGGACAAAAGCAAAAAGAAGGATTGAGTGTGGGCTCAGGCCTGGCGGTGCTCGGCCAGATCGTTCCACACATCCTGACGAGTGATCAGGCCATCGCGCACTTCTATCCGGTCGATGAAACGGATGCCTTCAAAAGGCTCACCTTCGAGCCAGGTACCCTGCAAGGTGCCATGGCAAAACACCACGGTGGCATCGCCATGCCAACTCTCTTCAAACTGCTCGTAATTCTTCCGGATGGCGCTGTAACGCTGCTGCGCCCAGCCGATCATCTCGGGTAAAGTGCGCATCTTCACCCCACCCGGGAAACACATACCAAAGTCGGCGTGCAAAAAACTTTGGGCTTTTTGCAAGTCACGCTCTTGCGTGGCTTGCAAAAAAGAACGCACCACCTCTGAAGCCACCGGATGCGCGGCACGGCCACCGCTGAACACCTTGCCGTCACGCCGGTAGGTGCTGACCTCGTTGACAAAGACCGTGGTACCCGCTTCCGGTGTGTCGATCACGGACCGCACGGCCTGCGCCACACGGTTGACCATGCGGTGCTGGGTGTCCGGTGCGTAGCCCGGCAGCAAGGTGATCGATACAACAGGCATGGGTTCGAATCAGATACCCAACCAGCCGTTGGTGCGGGCAAAGTGCAACGCTTGCGTACGGCTGTTCACGCCCAAGCGGCGGAACAAGCGCCAGAAGTGCACCTTCACGGTGTGCTCACTGATGTCGAGTTTTTCGGCGATGTCACGGTTGGACAAGCCCTGGTCCAGCATCAGGATCAGTTGCTTTTGGCGTTTGGACAGTTTGGTGGGTGCGTTGGGTGTTGCCGCGTCTTCAATCGCCGCTTGCTCCTCGGTCACCAGGAGACTGCGCAAGGCGGCAATGATCTGGGCGGGGCTGTTGGATTTTTCGATGAAGGCATCGGCGCCCGCCTCAAGGCAACGCGCTTCGTATTCGCTGGCGCTGGAGCTGGTCACGACCGCCAAAGGGATGTCGGGGAACTTGGCTTTGAGCACCTGAACACCGGACATACCCAAGGTATCGGGCAGTTGAAGGTCAAGGCAAAAAAGCTCTGGGAGGCCATTTTTTTCAACCGTAGATTCCACGACGTTCAGTTTGTGGATCGGGATGATCTTCAGGCCTGGTTTGACCCGATGCAGCAACATCGTCAATGCGTCACGCATCAGGGGGTGGTCGTCAATGACGTAAACAGTCATGTTTTAATCTCCGCGCTAATCTAAAAGTACAACGATATCAGTTTAGCGATATTTTCGCCATATTTTTCATCTAAATCATCAAAATCATTTTTGACTGGCCGCGTTGTGGGCCTTCAACAATGTCAGAACTTCGCTCAAAAAATCAGCAGTTTGGGGGGCGAATTCAAGAATGGGCTGCAGATCGGCCAAGACGTCCGGGCCTTCGGACTGCAACCGGACAATGGTTTGTCCGGCTTCTTTGGCCGAGGCAAAGCCCAGGCTTTGCAGCAAGATCTGACCTTTTGAATCCACCAGCTTGAAATAGAACTGACCGTCTTTTTCGCGGTATTGTTTGAAGCTGGGCAGCGCGGTTTTGGCTTCTTTCGCCACCGGCGCAGCGCTGCCCAATGACAAGGCCCGCAGGCCCACGGCATGGCGCAATTCGCGCATAAAGGGTGTGGCCAGTTGGCGGGCTTTGTCGGCACCGGACAGCAAAATTTTGTCCATGTGCGCAGGGTTGTCAATCAGGCTTTGGTAGTGCTCGCGCATGGGGGCGATTTCGCGGTCGATGCGTTCGAACAGCATGTGCTTGGCGTCGCCCCAGCCGATGCCATCGGTATAGGCACGGGCCATGGCGGCGGTCTCGTTGGCATTGGCAAAGGCCTGGTAAATCTGAAACAGCGTCGAGCCTTCGGTGGTCTTGGGCTCGCCCGGCGCTTGGGAGTCGGTCACGATGGCCGCGATTTGCTTGCGCATTTGTGCAGCGGGCGCGAACAGCGGGATGGTGTTGTCATAACTCTTGCTCATCTTGCGGCCGTCAAGCCCTGGCAGCAGGGCCACCGATGCTTCGATCACGGCCTCGGGCAGCACGAAATGCTCGCCATACAAATGGTTGAAGCTGGAAGCCATGTCGCGCGCCATCTCGATGTGCTGGATCTGGTCCCGGCCCACGGGAACTTTGTGCGCCTTGAACATCAAAATATCTGCGCCCATCAGCACCGGGTACATGAAGAGGCCTGCGCTCACGTCGCTGTCCGGGTCGTGGCCAGCGGCGTTGTTTTTGTCCACTGCTGCCTTGTAGGCATGGGCGCGGTTGAGCACGCCTTTGCCTGTGACGCAGGTCAGCAGCCAAGTGAGCTCTGGTATTTCAGGAATGTCCGACTGGCGGTAGAAGATGACCTTGTCTGGGTCCAGCCCCGAGGCGATCCAGCTGGCGGCGATCTCCAGCGTGGAGCGCTGGATGCGGGCGGGCTCATCGCATTTGATGAGGGCGTGGTAGTCGGCCAGGAAGTAAAAACCATCGGTGCTCAGGTCGCGGCTGGCTTGCACGGTGGGGCGAATCGCGCCCACGTAGTTGCCCAAGTGGGGGGTGCCGGTGGTGGTGATGCCGGTGAGAACGCGTGTGCGGGTTGGGGGTGTCATGACAAAAACAAAAAAACTGAGAATTGAAAAATCAGCGCAAGAAAGCGGCCAGGGGGCTGAGCGTGAACTTGAGAAACTCAAAGGTTGCAGCCATGAGGGGCTGCATCCACCAGGCACTGATGAGGCCGGTGAGGACCAGCGCCATCACGATGAAAAAGCCCCAGGGCTCCACACGGGAGACCAGCACCGCCTGGCGCCAGGGCAGCACGCCCACCAGGATGCGCCCCCCATCCAGCGGCGGGAGCGGAAACAGGTTGAAGGCGAACATGACCACATTGGTCAGCATGCCGGCTTTGCACATCTCAATGAAAAAGCGCTCGCTGATGCCGTTGCCTGTCAGCACATAAAACAACACGCCCCAAACCAATGCCTGCAACAGGTTGGCACCCGGCCCGGCCAGCGCCACCCAGACCATGTCGCGTTTGGGGTGGCGCAACCGGTCAAAACGCACCGGTACCGGCTTGGCGTAGCCGAACAAAAACGCACCGCTGGTGCTGAAGTACAGCAGCAGCGGCAGCAAGATGGTGCCCAACGGGTCGATGTGCGGAAAAGGGTTGAGTGTGACGCGCCCCAGCATCGAGGCGGTGTTGTCGCCCAGGCGCAGCGCGGCGAAGCCGTGAGCCGCCTCGTGCAAGGTGATCGCGAAGATCACCGGCAGGGCGTAAATCAAAACGGTTTGGATGAGGTCAGACATGTTCACCCCTGATTGTGTCAGACCCGTCAAGGTGCCGATCTGGACAAGGCTTGGCGCCTATCAAGGGAGAGTCCAGCAGCGGCGGCCAAGGCCATGCGCGTGGCCTTGGCCGCCAGCGCCAGGCCATGCCCCAAGGCCAGGCTGGGGCTGTTTATCCCTGCGCGGGTAAAAAGCGCTCCACCAGCAAAGACCAATAAGCCGAACCCACGGCCACGTTCTGGTCGTTGAAGTCGTAGCCGGGGTTGTGCACCATGCAGGCGCCGTGGCCATCGCCCGAGCCATCTCCATTGCCAATGAGCAAGTAACAGCCAGGCACCTCTTCGAGCATGAAGGCAAAGTCTTCGCTGCCCGTCAGGGCGCGGCCTTGGCGCACCACTTTGTCAGCCCCCACCAGTTCTTCGGCCACATCGCGGGCGAAGTCGGTTTCAGCCAGGTGGTTCACCAGCACGGGGTAGCCGCGTTGGTAGTCGATGTCGGCTGTCACACCGTAGCTTTGGGCTTGGGCATGGACCAGTTCGGTGATGCGCTTTTCGAGCAGGATGCGCACATCGCGGTCCAGCGAGCGCACACTCAAGCGCAGCGTGGCGGTCTGCGGGATCACGTTGTTGGCCACGCCCGCATTGAACGCGCCCACGGTGATGATGGCCATTTGCTGTGGGTCGATGTTGCGGGCCACAATACTTTGCAAGCCCATGACGATGGCCGACCCGGCCACCACCGGGTCAGCGGCCACATGCGGCATGGCGCCGTGCCCACCTTTGCCGTGTAAGGTGATGGTGACGTTGTCCGACGACGCCATGGCCGAGCCGTCGCGCAAGACCAGGTGGCCTTGCGGGTGGGTGGGCATGTTGTGCATGGCAAAGATGGCATCACACGGAAACTGCTGGAAAAGGCCGTCTTCCATCATCTTTTTCGCCCCACCCAAGCCTTCTTCGGCGGGCTGAAAAATCAGATTGACAGTGCCCGAGAACACCCCTTTTTGAGCGATGTGCTTGGCCGCCGCCAACAGCATGGCGGTATGCCCGTCGTGGCCGCAGGCGTGCATGATGCCCACGTTGCAACTGGCATAGGGCAGGCCGGTGGCCTCGTCAATCGGCAGCGCATCCATGTCGGCGCGGATGCCAATGGCGCGGTGGCCCGAGCCCTTTTTGATCTGCCCGACCAGACCGGTGCCGCCCAGACCGCGTGTCACTCGGTAGCCCAAGGCGCTCAGCTGCTCGGCCACCAGGTCGCTGGTGCGGTACTCCTTGTAGCCCATCTCCGGGTGCTTGTGAATGTCGCGGCGCACCGCAATGAATTCGTCGGCCTGGGCTTGCAAGGCGTGCAGTTTGTCATGCAGGAAAGCGTCGGTGGGGGCGTTCATGGCGGGACCTCGTCGATTACTGGGCTTGCAGATTAATCGATTTGGCGATGGCGCGGTAGCGCTCGATGTCGCCAAGGTAAATGCGGGCCAGCTCGGCCGGTGTGCGTGAAGGCAGGACCTCGTTGCCGCTGGCTTCCAGCGCCTTCCGTGTTTCGGACACTTCAGCCGCCGCATAGAAGGCCTTGTTCAGGGTGTTGATCACAGCGTCCGGGGTGTTTTTGTGCACCTGCACACCGGCCCAGATGTCAAATTCCATCGCCTCAAGCCCTTTCATGGCGGCCATGGCCGGAAATTGCTTGAACAGCGCGTGTGGGGTTTTGGCGGTCACGGCCAAGCCCTGGATTTTGCCGTCGATGAGGGTCTGCGGAATGGAGCCGGCCATGGGCAGGAAGGCCATGTCGATCTGGCCACCCATCAAGTCGGTCAAAAGTGGTGCTATGCCTTTGTAGGGCACGTGCAGCATATCCACCTTGGTCAACTGCGAGAACTTCTCGCCCACCAGGTGGTACAGCGAGCCCGGACCCACACTGCCATAGCTCAGAGGCTTGTTGGCGTTCTTGCGGGCCAATGCCAGCAGATCGTCCACGGTCTTCACGTTGAGCGAGTTGCGCACGGCCAAAATGGTCGTGGTGGTGGCAAATTGCGCCACCAGTTTGAAGTCTTCAGATTTGTACTTGACGCCCTGGATGGCCATGGGTGCCAGCACCAGCTCCATGGGGCTGCCCAGACTCAGGGTGTAACCGTCTGCCGGGGCGTTGACCAGTTTGGCCATGCCGATGGCGCCGCCCGCGCCACCGATGTTTTCGATGATCATGGTCTGGCCCAGCCTGGCGGCGGCATCGGGTTGGACCTTGCGTGCGAAGAAGTCAGAGGGCCCACCGGCCGGGTAGGGCACGATCAGGTTGATGGTTTTGGCGGGATAGGTTTGTGCCAGGGCCGGGCCGAAAGCGCTGGCAGCCACGGCCAGGCTGGTGATGAGGGTTTTGAAGTTCATGGTGTCTCCGTTAGGTTCAAGGGTTCTGCATGGTTGAAATAACCATAGTCAAATCGTAAAAATTACAAATCAATGTGTCCAATGACTTATTTTTCTGGTAACCATTCGTAAAATGAATGGATGAACCTCAGGCACCTTGAACATTGGTTGGCGCTGGCCGATACCGGCTCCTTCAGCCGTGCGGCTGAAAAACTGCACATCACCCAGTCCGCCCTGAGCCGAAGCATCCAGGCGCTGGAGGACGACCTGGGGGGCCTCTTGGTTGACCGTGTGGGCAAAAAAAACGAACTCACACCTCTGGGCCGCTCTGTGTTGGAGCGGGCGCGGCGCATCGTTCACGAGGCTCAGGAGCTCAAACAAGGCGCTGCCTTGCTCCAGCAAGGCGGCTTGGGTGCCTTGCGGGTGGGTCTGGGTTCAGGCCCAGGGGCCATGCTGATGACGCCTTGGCTGGTCTACATGGCCAAGCACCACCCCACGGTGCAGGTGACGGTCTCGCGCGGGTCGACCGAACTGCAACTGACCCAACTGCGCGAGCGGCAACTCGATGCCCTGGTGGTGGATGTGCGGCGTGTCGAAGCGGCGCCGGATTTGATGATGACGCAGGTGGTCGAGATGCGCGCAGGCTTTGTCTGCCGCCAGGGCCACCCGTTGCTGGGTGGCGCCGTCGAGGGCTTGCCTTTTGATGCTCTGCTGTCCTACCCCATCGCCTCCATCCAGCTGTCGCAAGAGGTGGCCCGTTTGCTGGTGGACCACTATGGCCCGCAGGCCAATCCGGCACAAATGACCACCTTGCAGTGCGAAGACATCGCCAGCTTGCTGGATGTGGTGAGTCAGACCGATGCGATTTACTTAGGCATTGTGGGCGCGGCCCGAGAGGGCCTTATCCAGGGCCGTTTGGTGGAGTTGCCCATGCAAATACCCCTGAAGGGCCAGGCGCGGTTGGCGCTGATCACCTTGGCGGGCCGCACCGAGTTGCCCGTCATGTCGGTGTTTCGTGCGTTTGTACAAAACCATTTGAGCGATTGAAAAAAGGAATCGGGATGCAGGAATGGCTTTACCCCATGGGGGTGGTTTTGTTGGGGTACAGCGTGCTGGGCCTCACGGGCTTTGGCTCGGCTTTGGTGGTGGTGCCCCTGTTGGCCTGGAACTGGCCACTGCCTGCCGTGGTGGCTTTGACCCTGCTGATGGACGTGCCCGCCTCCGCGTTTCACAGCGGGCTGAATTGGCGGCAGGTGCAGTGGCGCGAGCTGCGCCGCCTGCTGCCAGGCATGGTGATGGGCACGCTGTTGGGCTTGTGGCTCATGCAGCACCTGCAGGCCCGATGGCCTTTGCTGTTGCTGGGGTTGTACGTGGCGGCCGTGGGCCTGAATGCCTTGCGCGTCAGGGCTGCGCCTTTGCAGCCACCGGCCCCGGTTTGGGTGCATCCGGTGGGCGGGGCCATTGGCTTGGTGGAAATGCTATTTGGCACGGCCGGCCCCTTGGTGGTGGCCTGGCTGAGCCGCCGCGTGACCGATGTGCAGCAACTGCGCGCCAGCACGCCCATGGTCATTGCCACGGCGGCGGCCACGGTCTTGCTGGTCATGGCCTCGGACGGTCGCTTGTCCAGCGGTGACATGTGGCAGCGTTGGAGCCTGTTGATTGGCGTGGCCTTGACGGGTGTTTGGCTGGGTCACCGCATGGCGCACCGCGTGCCCGTGGCGCGTTTGCGCCAGTGCATCTGCGCCTTGCTGGTGGTCAGCGGTTTGATGCTGGCGCTGGGGGCTTTGCGCTGAGACTTTTCAAGTCAAAAAAGGGAGCCCTTGGGCTCCCTTTGCTGTGAGTGCAGCGGTGGGTTCACATCAGTAGGTGTTCGCCCGCGTTGTCACCACCCAGGGTGACATAGTTCACCTTGCGGATGTCCATCAGCTTGGTGCCACCGGCGTAGCTGATGGAGCTTTGCACGTCTTGCTCCATCTCGATGAGTGTGTTGGCCAGCTTGCCTTTGATGGGCTCCAGAATGCGCTTGCCTTCGACGTGTTTGTACTCGCCCTTGTTGAAGTCCGACGCCGAGCCGTAGTACTCCTTGAACATCTCGCCATCGACTTCGACGGTCTTGCCGGGCGACTCTTCGTGGCCCGCAAACAAGGAGCCGATCATGACCATGCTCGCGCCAAAGCGGACGCTCTTGGCGATGTCGCCGTGGCTGCGGATGCCGCCGTCGGCGATGATGGGCTTGGTGGCCACGCGGGCGCACCACTTGAGCGCCGAGAGTTGCCAGCCGCCAGTGCCAAAACCAGTTTTAAGCTTGGTGATACAGACTTTTCCAGGGCCCACGCCCACTTTGGTGGCGTCGGCGCCCCAGTTTTCCAGGTCGATCACGGCTTCGGGTGTGGCCACGTTGCCGGCGATCACGAAGCTTTTGGGCAGTCTGGCCTTGATGTAGCCGATCATGTCGCGCACGCTGTCGGCATGGCCGTGCGCGATATCGATGGTGATGTATTCGGGCACCAGGTTCTCGGCGGCCAGCTGGTCCACCGTGGCGCGGTCGGGCGCCTTGACGCCGAGCGAGATCGAGGCGTAAACACCTTTGCCATGCATGTCGCGCACAAACTGGACGTTGTCCAGGTCAAAGCGGTGCATCACATAAAAGTAGTCGTTTTGTGCCATCCACAGGCAGATCTTTTCGTCGATCACCGTTTTCATGTTGGCGGGCACCACTGGCAGGCGGAACTTGCGTCCACCCAGTTCGACGCCCGCGTCGCACTCGGAACGGCTTTCCACGCGGCACTTGCGTGGCAGCAACAGGATGTTGTCGTAGTCAAAAATTTCCATGAAAAAACCAAGCTCCAAAAAAGGATTCGTTGAAAGAACGAGTGAGCGCTTGGCTTGGCCGGTTTTCTGGCCCCTGAAGTAAACCCATTGCAGATTCAGGGCAAAAAAAACCGGGCGCAAGAATCTTGGGCCCGGTGGCTGATTCTACCCGTTTCAATTTGCCCGAACCTTCATCAGCCTGACCGCCAGCCAGGGGTCCGGACGACAGCTGATTTTCAGTCGGAAAGAGGCCGTTGCGGCTTGGTGGCCAGCATGAAGGAGAGCGATCCCAAGGCCGCCAGCAAGGCCAAGAGGCTGAAGCCCAGTCGGTAATCGCCCGTCAGGTCGGCCAGCACCCCGGCGATCATGGGGCCGGCAATTTGCCCCAGAGCAATGATCGCCGCCGACAGTCCCATGATCATGCCAATCGCGTTGCGCCCAAAGTAATCGGCCCGGATGGCCTGCATGAAGGGGCCGCGCAAGCCCCAAGCGATGCCATGGAACACCCCGAACGCCAACAGCATGACCATGCTGGTGGCATAGGTCAGGCACAGCATGCCGATGCCGTGGGCCAACATGCACAGCGCGGCCACCTTTCTTTTCTCAAACCAGTCGCCCATGCTGGCCCCCATCAGCACACCGGCCAGTTGGCCAAAGGTCATGATCAGGATCACCCAGCTGGCCGTGGCTACCGAATAGCCCAAGCCTTCTTTCATGTGGGTGATGGCATGCACGTTGACAGCCGAAACCACCAGCAGGGCCAAGCCGTGGCCAATCGCAAGCATCCAGAAGGCGCGGGTGCGCAAGGCCTGAGCGACGGTGAACTCGATCTGGGGCGGGGGCACTGCGTGACCTTCGCGCTCGGCCGCCGCGCGCATGGCGGGGTTGATGCCGTCGATGTGCTCGCCATGGTCTTCGGGGCGTCTGCGGATCATGCCGGCCATGGGCAGGCCCGTCAGCAGGACCAGCACGCCCGAACCGGCCGCCGTGGCACGCCAGCCCCATTGCTGCATGGACCAAGCCATCAGCGGCACCACCAACCCGCCCATGGCCAGGCCCAGGCTCATGATGGACAGGGCGCGGGCACGGAATTTCTCGAACCACTGCACCAGGGCCACCGAAAGAGGAAAGTAGCCACTCAAGCTGGCACCCACCGCCATCAGCACGGCGCTGACATAAAAAGTGGTCACGCTATTGACCTGGCTCAGCAGTAACAAACCTGTGCTGAACAGCACGATCCCCCAGCGGATCATTTTTTGAGGGCCTACCCGGTCCATCACCCAGCCCAAAACCGGGCCGATGATGGCCGCTTCGACCGACTGCAACGCTGCAGCACCGGACAAGGTGGTTTTGCTCCAGCCCATCTCGTCCGACAGCACAGCGATGTACAGGCCAAGTGCTTGGGTGAGGAAAGCCGCCAACAGGAACTGGATGCCACAAGCGGCACCGACCATGCGCCAGCCGTAAAACACCTTCACCAAGAGCCCCCTAAGTGCAAACCACGCGCTGGTCTAGGGAGGGTTCTGTGAATTGGGACTGGCCAAACTGGCGGTGTCATGGGGTGTGCTTTTACATGGAGCATGGCTTGTATGCATGTTGGCACGTCAGAACGAAGTGATATGTCCCGCATTAGACCGACTGTGCGTTCTAACTTGTACCTTGGCAGCAACAGAGTAGATAAGTTTCTACGCTGGAGCCAGCAAGGTTGCGGCTGAAGCTACCGACCTGCTTTTAGGGTGCCAGATCAATAAGCGCGACAGTGAAGCTGAATACGGGCCATTGCAGCCGATGAGTTGAATTAGTCTTGCTTGGGCTTGGGTCGCAAGTCAATTTTCAGCTGGGGTGCGTCATTTTGCGGTGCGGCAGGCCAATGGGCATGTTCGACGTTGGATGCGGCCACCATGCCCAGTTGTGGAGAACCGCAATCATAGGAGCCTGTGGCGCTGGGCTTGTACATGTAGCACGCCAGGCGGCTCATGAGCTGCGAGAAAAATTGGCGAAGCATGTGAAGGCCTTTGGGGGATGAAAATCGATCAATAAACGCCACATACAGTATGGTGCTTTTAGTTTCTGTTGGCTTTATGGTAAACCCTTGATTTGACAGAGATGTCAGTCCTTTTGAGCGATCAATCCCTGGCGATTGGGCAGAGGCTGGTGGATGCGCTGAGCAGGCCGGGACATACGGTGCAGCTTCTACAATCCTTGAATATGCTCTCAGACACCTCCTCGAACACTTCTTCCCCCTTGCTCGCCCAGCTCAACGAAGAGCAGCTCCGTGCCGTGGCCTTGCCGTCTGAGCATGCATTGATTCTGGCTGGGGCAGGTTCGGGCAAGACCCGGGTGCTGACCACGCGCATTGCTTGGCTGTTGCAGACCTCGCAGGTCTCGCCGGGCGGCATTTTGGCCGTCACTTTCACCAACAAGGCCGCCAAAGAGATGAAGCTGCGATTGCAGTCCATGTTGCCGGTGAATGTGAACGCCATGTGGATTGGCACGTTTCACGGGCTGTGCAACCGGTTTTTGCGGGCGCATTACCAGTTGGCTGGCCTGCCGCAGACGTTTCAGATTTTGGACACCCAAGACCAGCTGTCGGCTGTCAAGCGGCTGTGCAAGCAGTTCAATGTGGACGAAGACCGCTTCCCCCCGAAGCAGGTGCAGTATTTCATTTCGGGCTGCAAGGAAGACGGCCAGCGCCCCGGCGATGTGCCGGTGCGCGACGACGAAACCCGCCGCAAGGTGGAGCTGTACCAGCTGTACGAAGAGCAATGCCAGCGCGAGGGCGTGGTGGACTTTGGCGAGCTGATGCTGCGCTCCTATGAGCTGCTGCGTGACAACATGCATGTGCGCGAGCATTACCGCCGACGCTTCCGGCACATCCTGGTGGACGAGTTTCAGGACACCAACAAACTGCAATACGCCTGGCTCAAGCAGCTGGCGGGTTTGCCGGGTGAGGGCAGCCCTGAAGGAGATGGGTGTGCGATCCTGGCTGTGGGCGACGATGACCAGAGTATTTACGCCTTTCGTGGCGCCCGCGTGGGCAACATGGCCGACTTTGTGCGCGAGTTTCAGGTGCGCCACCAGATCAAGCTGGAGCAAAACTACCGCAGTTTCAGCAACATCCTCGATTCGGCCAACCACCTGATCAGCCACAACAAAACCCGATTGGGCAAAACCCTGCGCACAGACCAAGGTGCGGGCGAGCCGGTGCGGGTGGTGGAGTCGCCGTCAGACTTTGCCGAGGCGCAGTGGCTGGTGGAAGAGCTGCGCCAATTGGTGAAACAAGACGGTTTTGAGCGCAAGGAAGTGGCCCTGCTGTACCGCAGCAACGCGCAAAGCCGGGTACTGGAAACCGCGCTGTTCAATGCCGGGTTTCCGTACCGCGTGTATGGCGGTCTGCGTTTCTTTGAACGTGCCGAAATCAAGCACGCGCTGGCCTATCTGCGCCTGATGGAGAACCCCAACGACGACACCAGTTTTTTGCGGGTGGTCAACTTTCCGCCACGCGGCATTGGGGCGCGCAGCATCGAGCAACTGCAAGACGCGGCGCGTGCCGCGGGTTGCTCGCTGCACGATGCGGTGAGCGCCACCACCGGCAAGGCCGGGGCCAATCTGGCGGCGTTTGTGGCCATGGTCGATGTGCTGCGCGAGCAGACCGAGGGCATGACGCTGCGTGAGATCATCGACCTGGTGCTGGACAAGACCGGGCTGGTGAACCACTACCGCGCCGAAAAAGAAGGCGCTGACCGGGTGGAGAACTTGGAAGAATTGGTCAACGCCGCCGAGAGCTTTGTCACCCAAGAAGGCTTTGGCCGCAGCGCGGTGGCCTTGCCGCAAGCTTTGTCGCAAAGCCCGGCCAGCCAAGGTCTGAGCGCTTCTCCCGAATCCAACCTTGGCACGGTTGACGAGTTCAGAGAAGACGGTGTGACCATGAGCCCGCTCGCAGCATTTCTCACCCATGCGTCGTTGGAGGCGGGCGACAACCAAGCGCAGGCCGGCGAAGATGCGGTGCAGCTGATGACGGTACACGCCAGCAAGGGCTTGGAGTTTGACGCGGTGTTCATTACCGGACTGGAAGAAGGCCTGTTCCCGCACGAAAACGCAATGAACGACTTTGACGGCCTGGAAGAAGAGCGCCGACTGATGTATGTGGCCATCACACGCGCCCGCAAGCGCTTGTACCTGAGCCATTCGCAAACCCGCATGCTGCACGGTCAAACCCGCTACAACCTGAAAAGCCGCTTTCTGGACGAGTTGCCCGAAGAGTGTCTGAAGTGGGTGACGCCCAAAAGCGCCGGGTTTTCGAACCTGGGCAGCACGGGCGGTGGGAGTGGTGGGAGTGGCAATGGCGCTGGGACCTCGGGCGGCGGCTGGCCGCAAACCCCGGCCTTTAACCGCCACGTCCGTCCTGCCTGGGGCCAAAGCAGCCTGAGCACCGAAACCTACAAAAGCCCGCCCGTGCCGGTGCAAAAAGCCGAGCCCGAGCACGGCATCAGCGCAGGCAAAAATGTGTTCCACACCAAGTTTGGCGAAGGCAAAGTCCTGGCTGTTGAGGGTGTGGGCAACGATGCCCGAGCCCAGGTCAACTTTCCGCGCCATGGCATCAAATGGCTGGCGCTGAGTGTGGCTAAACTCACCTTGGTGTGAGCCCCTTTGTGCCCCCCTTTTTGTGGCCAGTGCAAGCCACTTTTGATGGAACTCTCAAACGATGACAAAACATTTGGATCTGGGCTGTGGCCTGAAACCGCGCAACCCCTACGGGGCCGATGCGACCTTTGGCTGCGATGTGCGCGACATCGACCTGGCTGTGGAGAAGATTGGCTTTGACTACAAGCGTGTCAATCTCGTGGTCGAGCCTATTCCCTACCCCGATGGTTTTTTTGACTCGGTCTCGGCCTTTGATTTTCTGGAGCACATGCCAAGGCAAATGGTTTTGCCCAACGGCGATGTGACCAATCCGTTCATCAACGTCATGAGCGAGATCCACCGAGTGTTGGTGCCTGGCGGGCGTTTGTTGGCATTTACGCCTGCTTATCCCCGGGCGGAAGCCTTCACAGACCCCACCCATGTGAACTTCATTACCGAGAAAACGCACGAATATTTTGTGGGGTCCAAGCCCAGCGGGGCCATGTACGGCTTTCAGGGGGCTTTTGAAGCCTTGCAAGTTCGTTGGGAAGCCCCTGCCAATGTTTATGATTTGAACCAACCGCCATGGCGTAAAACCATGCGACGTGTGCACCGTCAATTACTGCGAGGTGGTATGGCACACATTCTTTGGGAGTTCGTGGCCATTGGCAAATAGTTCCAATGGATGCACGAATTCATAACCCGATCTTTGAGCGATGACTTTTTAACCCGACCCTTCTCATGAAAATCACCCAAGACACCGTCGTCACCATGCACCACAAAGTGGTGAACGCTCAAGGCCAGTTGCTCGACAAGACGCAAGAGCCCACCGCTTACCTGCATGGGGGCTACGACAACACTTTCCCCAAAATTGAACAAGCGCTGGAAGGGCAGGAAGTGGGCTTCAGCACTACGCTCAAGCTGGCCCCGGCCGACGCCTTTGGTGAGCGAGACGAGAGCCTGGTTCAGACCATCCCCAAAAGCGAATTTCCACCGGGTGTGAAGGTGGGTGGACAGCTGCGTGGGCGCTCTGCTGAGGGGCAGGAGCAGGTCTTCAATGTGGTGAAGATCAAGGGCGATAAGGTGATTTTGGACGCCAACCACCCCTGGGCAGGTCAACACCTGACGCTGACGCTCAAGGTATTGGAGGTGCGCGCCGCCAGTGCCGATGAGGTGACGCACCGTCACGCGCACGGTGCCCACGGCCACCACCACTGATCAGCCCCGGGCCGTTCCCGGTTCTGCCGAGCGCCTCAGTTGAGCGGCTCGGGCGCCGCTTCGTCGAGCACGTTGGTGGCAAAGCAGTCGCGCACAGAAAACAGCATGGAGCTGAAGAACATGGCCGCCACCATCAGTGCCATGGGCATGAAGGTGGCCATCATCAGCTGGGGGTTGCCCAGCAGGCTGGTGATCAACAAGGCCAGCACCCCTGAAGTCAGAAAAATCGCGGCCCAGGCTACCACGTAAACCACAAATGCCTTAAGGTTGCGCCAGCAAGCCATGAAACTGAAAAACAGGCTTTTGACTGCAGGCATGCCGTACCAGTGCACCAGGGCTGGCGCATGCCAAAACATCATCGACAGCGGCACGTAAAACAGCATCGACACCCACAAGGCGGTCTGGAAGGATTCGGCTGTGACCACTTCGGCCGTCATGGGTGCGCCGCCAAAGTAGACCTTGGCAAAGGTGCCCCCATCGACCACCGTGGACACGCCCATGACCAGCAAGAAAATGAGCGCGTACAGCCCGCCCAGCTGGAGCATGTTTTTGCGGTGCGGCCCCGCCTTGAACGCCACAAACAGCAGGCTGGGCATGGGAAATTTGCCATCAGAGGCCACTTGTGTGGCCGCCATCATGCCCAGGGTGAGCGCGGGCAGAACCACCAAGGCCAACGCGCCGCCGATGAACGGCACCACCGAGACCAGCGACACGGTGATCATGAAGATGAAAAACAGCCCCGACATGGCCAGCGGCTGACGCCAGAAGGTGCGCATGCCTTGTCGGGCCCATTTCATGCCAGCGCTGGCGGGAACAATTTGCAGGTTCATGGTGTCACAAGAGCTCAGAAGTGCAGACAGGGTGATGGACGCGGCCCAGCAGCACGCGTTCGAAATGGGTCGGGTCATGCGGCGTGAGCATGGCGGCTTCGCGGGGCAGATGGTAGTCCCACAGGCGCGAAATCCAAAAACGCAAAGCCCCCGCACGCAAAAGGGCTGGCAACAATGTGCGCTCGGCCGCGCTCAAAGGGCGCGTGTGGTTGTAGGCCTGCACCAAGGCCCGAGCGCGTTCGGCGTCGTGTTTCCCGCTGGGCAAGTCGGTGCACCAGTCGTTCAGGCACACCGACAAGTCAAACAGCCAGGTGTCCACGCCCGCAAAGTAAAAGTCAAAAAACCCCGTCAGCTGTTCGCCTTCGAACATGACGTTGTCGCGGAACAGGTCGGCATGCACCGGGCCCCGGGGCAGGGCGGCATAAGTTGCGCCCTGAGCGATGTGGTTTTGGTAGGCCAGCTCGCTGCGCAGCAGGCCTGCCTGGGTTTCGTCCAAATAGGGCAGCACCACCGGCACGGTCTCGTTCCACCAGGGCAGACCGCGCAAATTGGGTTGGCTGCGGGGGTAGTCGGCACCGGCCAGGTGCATGCGCGCCAGCATGTCGCCCACGGCAGCGCAGTGCACGGCTTGGGGCTGCAGCTGGCTTTTGCCCGCGAGTTTGTTGACCACCGCGGCGGGTTTGCCGTTCACGGTGTGCAGCACATCGCCGTCGCGGTTGGCGGCCGGGTCGGGCACCGGGATGCCGCGCTTGGCGAGGTGCTTCATCAGGAGCAGGTAAAAAGGCAGTTGCTCGTGCGTGAGGCGCTCGAACAAGGTCAGCACGTACTCGCCCTGATCGGTCGACGCAAAGTAGTTGGTGTTCTCAATGCCGCCCTTGATGCCGCGCAAAGCGGTCAGCTGGCCCAGATTCAGGGCTTGCATCAGGTCGTTGGCCTGGCTTTCGGTGACTTCGGTGTATACCGCCATGGGAAGAGGGTCAAAGCGCCAGGAGGAAGGCTGGCTGAGGTGAGAAAGTGACGATTGTAGAGCGCGCAAAGCCCTCAATGACCCGGCCAGGGCTGACTGCGCGGGGCCGATGTGGCAAAGCGAAGCGCCTCTGAGCCACGCGCAGTCAGCCCTGGCCGGGTCTGCCCTGGTTGGCCCAGGACAGGCGGGGCGATTGGGTGGCCGGGTCTGCGTGGTTCGGTGGTGGGGATCGGGGGCCGGGCCTGTGCCAAGGTTCAGAGGCGCTTCGCTTTGCCACATCACCCTGTCACAGGCCCGGCCCCCAATCCTTCTTGGTCACTTGGGTGTCAACCCGGTACACAATCGAGGGATGAGCGACACCACCCCCGACACCCTCCCCAACACCGCCCAACCGACCCTCTTGCTGGTCGACGGCTCCAGCTATTTGTACCGTGCCTTTCACGCCATGCCCGACCTGCGGGCGGTTCCGGGCGACCCGACGAGCGCCGCCACAGGGGCCATTCGCGGCATGATCAACATGATGGAGCGGCTGCGCAAAGATGTGCCCGCCGTCTATGCGGCTTGCGTTTTTGACGCCAAGGGGCCGACCTTTCGGGATGCGCTGTACCCCGAGTACAAGGCCAACCGCAGTCCCATGCCCGACGATTTGCGCTCGCAGATCGAGCCGATCCATGAACTGGTGCGACTGATGGGCTGGACCGTGCTGGACATGCCCGGCGTGGAGGCCGACGACGTGATCGCCACGCTGGCCCATGTGGCCGCGCAGCAGGGCATTCGGGTGACGGTGTCGAGCGGTGACAAGGACCTGAGCCAGTTGGTGAACGAGCACATCACCATCATCGACACCATGAACGGCAAGGTGCGCGATGTGGCCGGCGTGACGGCCGAGTTTGGCGTGCCGCCCTCGCTCATGATCGACTACCAAACCCTGGTGGGCGACACGGTGGACAACGTGCCCGGCGTGGCCAAGGTCGGCCCCAAAACGGCCGCCAAGTGGCTGATGGAATACGGCTCGCTCGACAAATTAATGGAAAACGCGCAAGACATCAAAGGCGTTGCGGGCGAGAACCTGCGCCAAGCGGTGGACTGGTTGCCCAAGGGCCGGGCGCTGGTGACCATGAAAACCGATTGCGACTTGAATGACTGGGTGCCCGACTTGCCGTCATTGGCCAGTCTGCACCTGCACGCGCCTGACAAAGACAAATTGCTCAACTTCTACCAAACCTATGGCTTCAAGGGCTTGGTGCAGTCGCTGGGCGGGGCTGTGCCTGCGCCCGCGCCCGTGCCCAAAGTCAAAACGGCCAAGCCACCAAGTCGGGGGGTAGACACGGGCATTGGGGATCTGTTTGGCTCGGCTCAAGAAGATGAACCTGCCGCATTGCCAGCCTTGGACAGCGCGGCCAGCGCCGTGCAGGGCGATTTGAAATACGACACGGTGCTCGACTGGGCCGCGTTCGACACGTGGCTGGCCCGCATCGAGCAAGCGCCGCTCACGGCCGTCGACACCGAAACCACGTCTCTGGACGCCATGCGCGCCGAGATCGTGGGCATTTCGCTGAGCGTCACACCCGGCCAGGCGGCTTACATTCCGTTGGCCCACAACGGCCCCGGTGCGCCCGAGCAGTTGCCGCTGGCCGATGTGCTGGCCAAACTCAAGTCCTGGCTGGAAAACCCGGCCCGCCTGAAATTGGGTCAGCACGTCAAATACGACCGCCATGTGTTCGCCAACCACGGCATCGAAGTGCAGGGCTATGCGCACGACACCATGCTGGAAAGCTATGTGCTCGAAGTGCACAAGCCGCACGGCCTTTCCAGCTTGGCCGAGCGGCATGTGGGGCGCCGGGGCGTGACCTATGAAGACCTGTGCGGAAAAGGCGCGCACCAGATCCCGTTTGCGCAGGTGGACGTGGACAAGGCGGCGCATTACTCGTGCGAAGACTCGGACCAGTGCCTGGACGTGCACCTGGCGCTGTGGCCGCAGATCGCGGCCCATGCGGGGCTCAAATATGTGTACGAGCTGGAAATACAGACCAGCGAATCGTTGTACCGCATCGAGCGCAACGGCGTGCTGATTGACGCGCCGACTTTGGCCGCACAAAGCCAGGCGCTGGGCGAGCGCATTGTGCAGCTCGAAACCGAAGCCTACGAGATTGCGGGCCAGCCCTTCAACCTGGCCAGCCCCAAGCAGCTGGGCGAGATCTTTTTTGACAAGCTGGGTCTGCCCGTCGTCAAGAAAACCGCCACCGGCGCACGCAGCACCGACGAGGAAGTGCTGGAAAAACTGGCCGAAGACTACCCGCTGCCCGCCCGCATCCTGGAGCACCGGAGTCTTTCCAAACTCAAGGGCACCTACACCGACAAGCTGGCGCAACTGGCCTTGCCGCGCACCGGCCGGGTGCACACGCATTACGCGCAGGCCGTGGCCGTCACAGGCCGTTTGTCGAGCAACGAGCCCAACCTGCAAAACATCCCGGTGCGCACCGCAGAAGGGCGCAAGGTGCGCGAAGCTTTTGTGGCGCCTGCGGGCTGCGTGATTGCGAGTGCCGATTACAGCCAGATCGAGCTGCGCATCATGGCGCACCTGAGCGACGACCCGGCCTTGCTCAAAGCCTTTCACGAAGGGCTGGACGTGCACAAGGCCACAGCGGCCGAGGTGTTTGGCATGACGCCCGACACGGTGAGCAGCGAGCAGCGCCGTTACGCCAAAACCATCAACTTTGGCCTGATTTACGGCATGAGTGCGTTCGGTTTGGCCAAGGCGCTCTCCATCGACAACACGGCGGCCAAGAACTACATCACCCGCTACTTTGAGCGCTTTGCCGGGGTGAAGCACTACATGGACGCCACCCGCGAGCAGGCCAAGGCGATGGGTTATGTCGAGACCGTGTTTGGCCGCCGTTTGGTGCTGCCCGAAATCAACAGCCCCAACGGCCCGCGCCGCGCCGGGGCCGAGCGCGCGGCCATCAACGCGCCCATGCAGGGCACCGCCGCCGACCTGATCAAGCTGAGCATGGTCGCGGTACAAAAAGCGCTGGACGAACAAGGCAAGGCCACCAAAGTCATCATGCAGGTGCACGATGAACTGGTGTTCGAGGTGCCGGAATCAGAAGTGGAATGGGTGCGCACCGAGATCCCGCGCATCATGGCCAGTGTGGCCGACCTGAAGGTCCCGCTGCTGGCCGAAGTGGGCTTTGGGCCGAATTGGGAGCAGGCGCACTGAACCCCTTTCTGGGGCACAGGTCTCATGTCGGACCTGAAGGCACCGACCTACAAAGGCCGCATCTTGTCAAACGTCGGACCATGAAGGCCGCATTTTGTAGGTCGGTGCCTTTATGGCCCGACATTTTCTGAATGGGCCGCTTGCCAAGGTGCGTGTTTGTGCATGATGGCTTTGAACAGCTCGGAGGACTCAAAACTGGCCAGCCACTTTGCCATCGCTGTCCAAGCCTGCGCTGCAAACCAGCCGGGGTCGGTGTGGGCGAATTGCCGCACAAAGGGGGCCAGTGCTGCGTCTGCCAGGCCGAAGTGCTCGCCAGACAACAAAGGCTGTGCCTGCAGCCGCGCATCCAGCGTGCGCAACCAAATTGCCGCCTCATCGCGGTCGGCCACACCGCTCTTCAGACCCGAGCGGTTGGGGTATTTGTAGCGGTCCAGTTGCTGCTTAAAAGGCCCGTCGTTGTGCGCGATCAGGGCCAGCGCATCGGCCATGCCCGCATCCGACGGAGGCAACCAGCCCAGCGGGTCGTGCTGGCGCAGGGCCCACAGCATGATGTCCAGGCTCTGCTCCAGCACCCCGCCGTCGGCAGCCCCAGGCAGCCACAACACCGGCACCGTGCCTTTGGGTGACAGGGCCAGCAGGTGGGCGGGTTTGGTTTTCAGCACCACTTCGCGGTGTTCGGTGGCAATGCCGCTGGCGTGCAGCGCCAAGCGGGCCCGCATGGCGTAAGGGCAGCGGCGAAACGAGTAAAGAACGGGCAGAGCGGATTCCGACATGGCGGCAGTGTAAATGCCTGACTCAAGCGCCCACGACACACCAGGGCTCCCCATCCCGGCCGCCCATTGCCACTTTTGTGCGAGCCCGAAGCGACTGTGCCAAGATAAAGCCCTTTTTATTGCACGACCGAGGAGACATGCCTTGAACCATAACCTGATTGAAGACACGCAAGCCCTGCTGGGTGGGCGCCTGGCTGATGCCGGAGCGACCCGCCGCGTGGCACTGCAAGCGGCACTCGGCGTGGGTTACGCCGCAGCGGCCATGCCCATCATGGCGCAGACTGCCATCAAAACCCCGTTGACGGGCTTGGTCTCGGGTGAAGTGACCATTGACGTGAATGGTTTCAAGATGCCCGTCTACCGCAGCGCACCGGCGGGCAAGACCGGCTTGCCGGTGGTGCTGGTGATCTCTGAGATTTTTGGCGTGCATGAATACATTGCCGACGTGACGCGCCGCTTGGCCCAGGCCGGTTATCTGGCCATTGCCCCCGAGCTGTTTGTACGCCAGGGTGACCCCAATGAGTTCGGCGAAATTGCTAAGCTGCAGGCTGAAATCATTTCGAAAGTGCCCGATGCGCAGGTCATGGGCGACCTGGATGCTTGCGTGGCTTGGGCCGCAGCCAACGGCGGCAACACCGACAAGCTGGCGATCACCGGCTTTTGCTGGGGCGGGCGCATCACCTGGTTGTATGCGGCCCACCAACCCAAGCTCAAGGCGGGCGTGGCCTGGTATGGCCGACTGGTGGGCAATGCCACGGCGCAAACCCCCGCGCACCCACTGGCTTTGGTGGGCCAACTCAAGGCCCCGGTGCTGGGTTTGTACGGCGCGGCCGACACCGGTATCCCCCTTGACACGGTCGATAAGATGAAACAAGCACTGGCCCAAGGGCCCGCAGCGGCTAAAGCCAGTGAGTTTGTGGTTTATCCTGAGGCTCCGCACGCGTTTCATGCCGATTACCGTGGCAGCTACCGCAAGGGGCCCGCTGAAGACGGTTGGCAACGCTTGTTGGCCTGGCTCAAACGCCAGGGGGTGGCCTGATTTTTTGATGCAACAACCGCCCTTTTGGCGAGAACTCTGAAAACAGTCCTTTGGGGCGAGAACTTTGAAAACAGTCCTTTAGGGCGAGAACTTTGAAAACCGCCCTTTAGGGCGGTTTGTTTTGGAGTGCCAAGCACTTCATGGAAGCAAGATGACTTTATTGGCGATTTTGGTGGGCACTTTGGTGGCGGGCATTGGCAGCGTCTGGCTGGCTGCTTGGCTGAGTTTTGGCGTGCTCAGCCGCTACACCCAACACATGCTCAGCCTGGCCGCCGGGGCCTTGCTGGCCACAGCTTTTTTGCACTTGCTGCCCGAGGCCTTTGAAAGTGAAGCCGGGGCCCACGCCTTGTTCATGACTTTGCTGATCGGCCTGGTGTTTTTCTTTTTGCTCGACAAGGCTGAGCTGTGGCACCACGGGCACGAACATGGCCATGGCCATGGCCACCATGCCCACGGCCACCATGCCCATGGGCATGATGATGCGCAGGCCTCCAGCCATGGCCACGAAGCGCACGGACACCCACATGCGCACCATGCCGAAGAGAAAGTGCGCGGTCAATGGGCCGTGCTCGCGGGCGACAGCGTGCATTGCTTTGGCGACGGCATCCTGATCGCCTCGGCCTTCATCGCCGACATGCACTTGGGCGTGATTGCGGCCTTGGCCGTGTTGGCACACGAGGTGCCGCACCACATGGGCGACTTGGCCGTGTTGCGCCAAGGCAGCAGCAGCCGCCAGGCGGCCATCGTCAAGGTGTCGATGGCCGGGGCCATCACCGCTTTGGGCGGGGCGGTGGGCTATTTGCTGGTTGATGCCCTGCACGACGGGTTGCCGTATTTTCTGGTGGTGGCCAGCAGCAGCTTTGTTTATGTGGCTCTGGCCGATTTGATCCCGCAACTGCAAAAGCGCCTGTCCGCACGCGAAACCGCCGCACAAATTCTGTGGCTAGGCTTGGGCATGGGCATGGTGGTCATCGTCAGCGCCTTGGCAGGGCACCAGCACTGACGCGGCTACAGCGCGGAGTCAGGGCATTCCGTCGGTTGGGACTTGATGACCGACTTTCCCCCGTAGGTCGGGCCTTTACGGTCCGACAGCCATGCTCTCGCGAAGCGACATTTTCAAGGGGCGTTGGTGCACAAAGTCGGACATGAAGGCGCCGACCTACAAAAACTGACACCCCCACTGGACTGGCCTTGCTGAGCTTCATGCCATCCGTCTTAGCCCTTGGCGCAGGGCAGGCCCGGCGTGCGGCACCACTCGCTCCAGCTGCCGGCATACAGCGCGGTGGGGCCGAAACCGGCCATCTCCATCGCCATCAAATTGGGCACCGCCGTCACGCCAGATCCGCAGTGGTGCACCACGCTGCTGGCAGGGCGGCCAGCGAGTACCCGGTCCCATTCGACTTTGAGCAACTCGGGGCTTTTGAAACGGCCGTCTTCGGTGAAGTTATCGGCAAAAGGCCGGTTGAGTGCGCCGGGAATATGTCCCGCCACAGGGTCCAGCGGTTCCATTTCGCCCCGATAACGGGCTCCGGCGCGGGCGTCGACCACGGTTTGAGTGGTTTGGCCCAAGGCGGCCGAAACGGCATCGGTTAGCACCAGTTGGCGCAATGGTGTTTTCAATTCAAATGACGCGGGCGCAGGCGGTGTGAAGGGACCCGAGTCGGTGGCGCCACCCGCGTCCTTCCAGGCCTGCAAGCCGCCGTCCAGCAAGGCTACAGCATCATGCCCTAGCCATTTGAGCATCCACCACAAACGACCGCAGTACATGCTTTTGTTGCGGTCATACACCACGATTTGCATGCCGTTGTGTACCCCCAGACTGCCCAGCCACCGGGCCAAGGCTTCGCGCTGGGGCAAGGGATGGCGACCGCCATTCACGGCCAGGCCCACCTCGTGCGTGCTCAGGTTCTTGTCCAGGTCGGCGGGCAGGGCACCCGCGAGGCGCTCGTCTGCAAAAAAACCACCCGCCAGCTCGGGCTTCATCAGGTCAAAGCTGCAGTCGAACACAGCGCAGGGTGTGCCTTGCGCCAGCAGGGTTTGCAATTGGGGGGCGTTGATCAGCAGGTTGTACATGGTGTGTCTCCAAGGTTCAATGGTTTTCAGCAGGGGCGCTGGGCAGTGTACGGTTGCGCAGCACGGTGGAGGCGATGCCGCTGGCCATGATCAGGGCCATACCCAACCAGCCCATGAGCGGGATGTAGTCGCCAAACAACATCAGGCCAAACAAGGCACCAAAGACGATGCCCGAATACTGCAGGTTCGCCACCACCAGGGTCGATCCCCGGCTGTAAGCGTTGGTCATGCACAACTGCCCCAGAGCGGCCAGCACGCCAATGGGCAGCAACCACAGCACGCTGGGCCACACCCAGAGACTCATGCCCGTGACCAGCATCAGCGCGGCGCCGACCACGGCGGTGCCGACGGAAAAATAAAACACCGTGCGGGCTTCGGGCTCGTTCAGACGGCCCAAAGCGGCCACCTGCATGTAAGCCAAAGCCGCGATCAGGCCCGAGAGCAGACCGACGATGCCGGCAAATAACTGGTCTTGTTCGATGGTGGGGCGCAACAACAAGATGACGCCGACAAACCCAGCGATCACCGTCAGCACGATGGGCCCTTGCCGGGTCGCGTGTTGCAGGTTGCCCATGACCAAGGTACCCCCCACCAGAAAAACCGCCACCCAGATGCTGCTCATGTAATTGAGTGTCATGGCGGTGGCCAGAGGCAGGTAGCCAATGGCATAAAACCAGGCCGCAAGCGAGGTCACGCCTACCACCGAGCGCCAAACGTGCATCATGGGGATCGGAGTGCACAAGGGGACGCCCTGAATTCGGCACAAGCTGGCCATGAAGAGCACGCCAATCAGGCCGCGAAAAAAAACCAGCTCGAAGGCGTGGAAATGGGCCGATGCAAATTTGACGCAAACCCCCATCATCGAAAAGAACAAGGATGCCAGGATCATCCAGGAGGCTTGCATCGTTGCCTTCGGTTCAGAGGGCGTTCAACTGGCGGCGGTACCACTCGTGGAAGTGCTGCATGCCGTCTTCCATGGGGCTTTGGTAAGGGCCGACCTCGTTGTCGCCACGGGTCAGCAGGGCTTTGCGCCCCGCGTCCATGCGCTCGGCAATTTCGTCGTCCTCGATGCAGGTTTCCATGTAAGCCGCTTGCTGGGCCTCAACGAATTCGCGCTCAAAGGCCACGATCTCTTCGGGGTAGTAAAACTCCACCATGTTCAGCGTTTTGATCGGGCTGATCGGGTGCAAGGTGGAGACGGTGAGCACATGCGGGTACCACTCGACCATGATGTGCGGGTAGTACGTCAGCCAGATCGCACCGCGCTCGGGCAGTTGGCCATTGCGGTATTTCAGCAGCACCTCGTGCCATTTTTTGTAGGTGTCCGAGCCTGGCTGCCCAAAGCCGCCCGACACGCCCACAGTCTGCACCGAATAGTGCTCCTTGAACTCCCAGCTCAGGTCGTCGCAAGTGACAAACTGGCCCAGCCCCGGGTGGAAGGGGCCGACGTGGTAGTCCTCCAGATACACCTCGATGAAGGTCTTCCAGTTGTAGTTGCACTCGTGCAGCTCCACGCGGTCGAGGGCATAGCCGTCGAAACTCAGTTGAGAGCGTGGCCCCATGCCTGCCAAATCGGTGGCAATGTCGCGGCCGTTGTCCTCGAACAGCAGGCCGTTCCACTCTTGCAACTTGTAGTTGTTCAGGTTCAGGCAGGGGTCTTGGGCAAAGTGCGGCGCGCCCAGCAATTGGCCGCTGGGCGAATACGTCCATCGGTGGAGAGGGCAAACGATGTTGCCGCCCGCGCTGCCTTTTTGTTGGGTGTTCAGGTTGCCCCTGCCGCTCAGCATCACGGCTTGGCGGTGGCGGCAGACATTGGAAACCAGTTCGACCCCGCCTTGGGCGTTGCGCACCAGGGCTCGGCCTTCGGCCTCATGGGGCAGGGTGAAATAGTCGCCCGGGTGGGGCACCGCCAACTGGTGGCCCACATAGCGAGGGCCTTGCCGGAAGAGCGTGTTCAATTCGCGCTGAAACAGCGCTTCTTCGAAATAAGCAGAAACTGGTAGTTGGCTTGCGGCCTGCTGCAGTTGAAGACTTAAATCAGACATGGATGACCTGACCTAGAGACTCCCCCTATGAAGGGGCAGGAACAAAGCGCTGAATTCATGGAAAACGGCGCAAAAAAATAACAGAAATTACTGTCGCGGGTTGATCATTCTAACCCCGGGGAATGCTAGCAGGGGCTGACAAGGCCAATCCAATGGAAAGCCTGCAGTCGATGCTGAGCCAGATCAAACTGGGCAACACCCTGCTGCTGCTGGATGGGACTACCCAAGCGTCAGCCAAGTTCAGTCTTAAAGCCTAAAATCGGTTCTTTTTGTTGGAAGACCCCATGCCCAAGGCTGTTCAAGCTGACCTCGCCGATGCCGTTGCGGCGGATGTGCCTGCCTCATACGAAGCGGCTTTGTCGGAGCTGGAAACACTGGTGGGGCAGCTCGAGTCGGGGCAAATGCCTTTGGACCAGCTGCTGACGGGTTACCAGCGCGGCGCTGTGTTGCTGTGCTTTTGCCGTGACAAGCTCAAAGCCGTCGAAGACCAAATTCAGGTGCTGGATGGCGGACAACTCAAACCGTGGAGTGGCGCATGAGTCCGTTGGACCTCAAAACATGGATGCAGCCGCACCTCGATCGTGTTGAAAACACCTTGTCTGAAGGCATTGAGGCCCATTCGCCCGCCGCTTTGGGCGAGGCCATGCGCTATGCCGTGTTGGACGGCGGCAAGCGCTTGCGGCCCTTGCTGGTGCTGGCCACAGCCGAGGCGGTGGGCGGTGCTTCAAACGGCCCCTCGGCGCTTAACGCCGCTTGTGCCATCGAATTGATCCACGCTTATTCGTTGGTGCACGACGACATGCCCTGCATGGACAACGATGTTTTGCGGCGCGGCAAACCCACAGTGCATGTGCAGTTTGGCGAGGCGCAAGCCCTGCTGGCGGGCGATGCCTTGCAGACTTTGGCTTTTGAAATGCTCACCCCCCAAGATGCCAGCGTCAGCGCTGCAGAACAAGCGGCCTGCGTGGGCTTGCTGGCCCGGGCTTCGGGCTACCAAGGCATGGCCGGGGGCCAAGCGATTGACCTGGCCAGTGTGGGCCAGCGCTTGACGGAGGACCAATTGCGCCAGATGCACCGACTCAAAACCGGGGCGCTGCTTTTGTGCAGCGTGCAGATGGGCGCAGCCTGCGTGCCGGGCGTGTCGGCCCCAGTTCAAGAGGCTTTGACCCGTTTTGGCGAGGCCCTGGGCCTGGCTTTTCAGGTGGTAGACGATGTGCTGGATGTGACCGCCGATTCGGCCACCCTGGGCAAAACGGCGGGCAAGGACGAAGCCGCCGACAAACCGACCTATGTGGCCCTGATGGGGCTGGACGCGGCCAAAGCCTATGCCGACTCTTTGGCTGCTCAGGCCATGCAGGCACTGGCCGATACCGGCTTGCCCGAGGCCCGTTTGGCCGCTTTGCGTGCCCTGACCGCCATGGTGATCACCAGAAACAACTGACATGACCGATTTGCTCAAGAACATCGATTCCCCGGCCGATTTGCGCCGCCTGCAGCGCTCAGATTTGCCCCAACTGGCCGACGAGTTGCGCCACTGCGTCCTGGACAACGTCTCCAAAACCGGTGGGCACCTCAGCTCCAACCTGGGCACGGTCGAGTTGACCGTGGCATTGCACTACGTCTTCAACACCCCCGAAGACCGCATCGTCTGGGACGTGGGTCACCAGACTTACCCGCACAAAATTCTCACGGGTCGGCGCGAACGCATGCCCACGCTGCGCCAGTTCGATGGCTTGTCGGGCTTTCCGCGCCGGGATGAAAGCGAATACGACACCTTTGGCACGGCCCACTCGTCCACCAGCATTTCGGCCGCTTTGGGCATGGCCGTGGCGGCCCGCCAAAAAGGCGAGTCGCGCCACGCGATTGCGGTGATCGGCGACGGCGCGATGACGGCGGGCATGGCCTTTGAGGCCCTGAACAACGCGGGCGTGGAAGAGTGCAAGCTGCTGGTGATCCTGAATGACAACGACATGTCGATCAGCCCGCCTGTGGGCGCGCTCAACCGCTACCTCGCCCAACTGATGAGCGGGCGTTTTTACTCGGCCGCCAAGGCCGGGGCCAAGAACGTGCTGAAAAACGCCCCCCCGCTTTTTGAGCTGGCCAAGCGCTTGGAAGAAACCGCCAAGGGCATGGTGGTGCCCGCCACGCTGTTCGAGAAATTCGGCTTCAACTACATCGGCCCGATCGACGGGCACGACCTGGAGTCGCTGATCCCGACACTGGAAAACATCAAGCACTTGAGCGGCCCGCAGTTTTTGCATGTGGTGACCAAAAAAGGCCAGGGCTATGAAAAAGCCGAAGCCGATCCGGTGGCCTACCACGGCCCCGGCAAGTTCGACCCCAGCGTGGGCTTGGTGCCTGCCGCCACGCCCGCCAAAACCACCTTCACCCAGGTGTTTGGCCAGTGGCTGTGCGACATGGCCGAAAAAGACCTGCGCTTGGTGGGCATCACCCCTGCCATGCGCGAAGGCTCGGGCATGGTGGCTTTTCACCAGCGCTTTCCCAAGCGCTATTACGACGTGGGCATCGCCGAGCAGCATGCCGTGACCTTTGCCGCAGGCCTGGCCTGCGAGGGGCTCAAACCTGTTCTTGCCATTTATTCCACCTTTTTGCAGCGCGGTTACGACCAACTCATCCACGATGTGGCGCTGCAAAACTTGCCGGTGGTGTTTGCAATTGACCGTGCCGGTCTGGTGGGGGCTGACGGAGCCACCCACGCTGGGGCTTACGACATCGCTTATATCCGCTGCATCCCCAACATGAGCTTGGCTTGTCCGGCCGACGAGCGCGAGTGCCGCCAGTTGCTGAGCACCGCTTACGCGCAAAACCACCCGGTGGCGGTGCGCTACCCGCGCGGCGCAGGCGTGGGCACCGAGCCCGGCCGCGATCTGGACACTTTGCCCTTTGGCAAGGGCGAAGTGCGCCGTCAGGGGGAGAAGCTGGCCATTCTGGCCTTTGGCACCTTGCTGGCCCCGGCTTTGCAGGCTGCTGAAAAGCTCAACGCCACCGTGGTGAACATGCGTTGGGTGAAGCCGCTGGACACCGAGCTGCTGTCGCAAATTGCGCAAAGCCACGAGCACCTGGTGACGGTGGAAGAGGGCTGCACCATGGGCGGCGCGGGCAGCGCGGTGGCCGAGGCCTTGCAGCAGCTGAACCTGCAGCGCTCGGTGTTGCAGCTGGGCTTGCCCGATGTGTTCATTGAGCATGGCGACCCGGCCAAGCTGCTGGCTTTACAAGGGCTGGATGCGGTGGGCATCGAGGCGTCAATTCGACAGCGTTGGACGGACTGAGGCCTTGGAGATGGCCTTTTTTAGGGGGGCTGGCTTTTGTGCCCCTCCCAAGTGTCCAACTGAAGATTGAGATATCTTCAAAGACCTTGAAGTTTTTGCTGGTTTAAAAAGGGTAAACCCCCAGATTTAGGGGGCGATTCACTTTCTACAATAAGCCGGTGTTTGTTTTTCATGGCCCGATGTTTCGGGTGGTTTTCAAATTTTCACAAGGAGTCCATTCATGGATCGTCGTTCCCTCATCAAAAACACCGGCATGGCCGGTATTTTGGCTACCGGTGTTGCACCTGCGGTTCACGCCCAAGCAGCCCTGCGCTGGCGTCTGACTTCCAGCTTTCCCAAGGCGCTGGACACTTTGTTTGGTGTGAACGATGTGTTCGCAGCCAAGGTCAAGGAAATGACCGGCGGTAAGTTCGAGATCACCACCCACGCGGCCGGTGAATTGGTGCCCGCTTTCGGCACCATCGACGCCACCAAAGACGGCACCGTGGAAATGTCCAACACCGCGCCTTACTACTACTTTGGCAAGGACGAAGTGTTTGCCTTGGGTTGTGCCATTCCCTTTGGTTTGAACAGCCGCCAGATGACGGCTTGGATGCTGCATGGCAACGGCATGAAATTGATGCGCGAGCATTACAACAACTACAACATCGTCAACTTCGTGATGGGCAACACAGGCGCTCAAATGGGTGGCTGGTTTCGCAAGCCGATCAAGTCCTTGGCCGACTTCAAGGGCACCAAATTCCGCGTGGGCGGGTTTGCAGGCAAAGTGGTTGAGCGCATCGGTGGCGTGCCACAAAACATTCCTGGCGGCGAGATTTACCAAGCGCTTGAAAAAGGCACGATCGATGCGGCCGAGTGGGTGGGCCCTTACGATGACCTGAAACTGGGCTTCTACAAAGTGGCCAAGAACTACGCGTACCCAGGTTGGTGGGAAGGCGGTCCTCAGTTGGACCTGCACATCAACAAAAAAGCTTACGACAGTCTGTCCAGCGAGTACAAGGCAATCATCGAGGCGGCTTCCAGTTTTGCAGCAACCGACATGCAAGCCCGTTACGACGCACGCAACGCTGCATCGCTCAAGACCTTGGTCGCCGGTGGTGCCAAGTTGTTCCCTTTCCCCAAGGATTTGATGGACGCGGCTTTCAAAGAGTCCATGGCCCTTTACGAAGAAATCGGCACAAAGAACCCAGGTTGGAAAAAAATCTACGGCGACTACTCGGCTTTCCGCAAGGAAGCCAACCAGTGGTTCCGCTTCACCGAAGCGCGCTTCGACAACTACATGCAATCGGCCAAACTGTAATTCAGGCCCGCATGCATGCACCACAAAAGGCCCTTCGGGGCCTTTTGTTTTGGCCAAGCCAGCTCGGTGCTTGGCTATAGGGCAAACTTCAATCCATGCAGCACATCGATCTCTCGTACCAATGGACCCAGCCGGGCCATGAAACGGCGCGCAATCGCCAAAGCCCCTTGCGCAACCCCCTCATGGACTTGTTGCAAGCGGTGCGCCACGCCGGCTCGATTGGCGGTGCAGCCAAACATCTGGACTTGTCCTACCGCCATGTTTGGGGCGAACTCAAGCGCTGGGAGCAATCATTGGGGCAACCTCTCATCGTTTGGGAGAAGGGCCAGGCCGCCCGGCTGACCGGTTTTGCCGACAAGTTGCTTTGGGCCGAGCGACAAGCGCAAGCCCGGTTGGCGCCCCAAATCAGCGCTTTGCAGGCCGAGCTGGAAAAAACGTTTGCAGTGGCCTTTGATCCCACGCACCAGGCCTTGGCCATCTATGCCAGCCACGACGATGCATTGGTCATGCTGCGGGAAGAAGCCGCAGCCCAGTCCTTGCACCTTGACTTGCGCTTTTGCGGCAGCGTCGACGCCATCCGCGCCCTGAACGAGGGGCGCTGCCATGTGGCGGGTTTTCATGCACCTTGGCAACCCGATGCGGATTCGTTGGTGGCCCGCACCTACAAACCTTTGCTCAAGCCTGGGTTGCATAAGCTGATTGGTTTTGCTACACGTTCGCAAGGTTTGATGGTGGCGCCGGGCAACCATTTGCGTTTGCAAAGCTTGGCGGATGTGGCCCAGGCCGGCGCGCTTTATGTCAACCGCAGTCCGGGCACAGGCACACGCCTGCTGCTGGACCAGTGCCTGCAAGTTTTGGGTCTGCAGGCATCGGACCTGACAGGCTATGCGCACGAAGAAAATTCGCACAGCGCGGTGGCTGCTTGCATTGCTGCGGGTCAGGCCGACGCAGGCTTGGGCATCGCCAGTGCGGCGCAGGTGCATGGGCTCGATTTCGTGCCTTTGTACCCGGAGCGTTATTGGCTGGTGTGCCTGGCATCGGCGTTGGACAGCGAACCCGTGCGGCAATTGCGCGCTTTGCTCAGCGAGTCGGCTTGGCAGCAACGTTTGCAAGCGATGGCCGGATACACCACCACCGCCGATGCGGGTCAGGTGCAGTCCTTGCGCAGCATGCTGCCTTGGTGGCAATTCAGAGCGGCGCGCGTCCCCCTTGGGGTTAACCCTTGATTTTTTACAGCTGTGAAATGTGCTCATGGCGCCCGTGACAAATATCAACCCAAGCATTTGGTGTAAACACGCTGTGGCCGGTTAACGCAGAATTACAATAGCACCTGAATTTCTGGAGGACAACATGTCTTTTTTCTTGTTGATTTCGCGGGGCATTGACCGTTTGAATCAAAGCGTGGGACTTTTCACCACCTGGTTGATTCTGGCCACGACCTTGATCAGTGCAGGCAACGCCATTGTGCGAAAGGCTTTTGATTCGAGCTCGAACGCCTTGCTGGAAATCCAGTGGTACCTGTTTGCCGCTGTGTTTTTGTTGGGGGCTGGCTATGGCTTTCTTAAAAATGCGCACGTACGCATCGACTTCATTTCGTCCATGTTGACGGCGCGTGCCCGCAACTGGATTGACGTGGGCGGCATTTTGTTGGCCCTGTTCCCGTTTTGTTTCTTGTGCATTTACTTGTCTTGGCCCTTGTTCATGCAGGCTTACATCAGCGGCGAAATGTCCTCCAACGCGGGTGGCCTGATCCGTTGGCCTGTGTATGCGCTGGTGCCTGCCGGCTTTGCCTTGCTCATGCTGCAAGGTGTGTCGGAACTGATCAAACGCTTGGACTTTTTGGTGGGGCAGGGCGAAGACGTTTTGTCTTCTGAAGAGGCCATGTCGGATGAGCAAAAAGAATTGATTGCACTGGAAAAACTGGCGCAAGAACAAGTTCAGGGAGCACGTTGATGGAAGCGACTTTTCTGGCACAGAACTTTGTGCCCATCATGTTTGCCGGTTTGTTTGTGCTGCTGCTGACCGGTTTTCCGGTGGCTTTCGCGCTGGCCGCTTGCGGTCTGGGCTTTGGCTACATCGGCATGGAAGCGGGACTGTTCCCGCCTTCCTTGTTTCAGGCCTTGCCCTTGCGCATTTTTGGCATCATGCAAAACGACACTTTGCTGGCCATTCCGTTTTTCACCTTCATGGGCATCATTTTGCAAAAATCCGGCATGGCCGAAGATTTGCTGGAGACGGTGGGTCAGGTGTTTGGCCCTGTGCGTGGTGGCGTGGCTATCGCGGTGATTTTGGTGGGGGCCTTGTTGGCGGCCACTACTGGTGTCGTGGCTGCGGCCGTGATTTCCATGGGCTTGATCTCTTTGCCCATCATGCTGCGCTACGGTTACAGCCGTGTCATTGCCACCGGAACCATCACGGCTTCGGGCACCTTGGCGCAAGCCATTCCGCCTTCGTTGGTGTTGATCGTGTTGGCCGACCAATTGGGCCGCTCGGTGGGTGACATGTACGCCGGTGCTTTGGTGCCCGGCTTGCTGTTGGTCGGTTTGTACGTCTTGTTCATAGTGGCCGTGGCCATTTTCAAGCCGGACATGGTGCCCGCCTTGCCGCCCGAAGCCCGCATTTACCGCGAAGCCAATGGCAAATCAGGCCATGTGTCCTTGATGTTCCTTTTGATTTTGTGCGCGGTGGTGGGTTTTTCATGGGCTTCGTCCCACGATGCCATCATGACCGCTTGGCTCGACCGCACCCAAGAGTCCCCCGGCGATGAAATGGTCATCATGTCCTTGACTGTGGCGTCCTTGGTGGCTTTGGCCTTGGCCATCGTCAACCGCGTCACCGGCATGGGCTTGTTGTCCAAATTGGCTGAGCAGGTAACCTTTGTTCTGATGCCGCCCCTGATTTTGATCTTCCTGGTTCTGGGAACCATCTTTCTGGGTGTCGCCACGCCCACCGAAGGCGGTGCCATGGGGGCTTTGGGTGCCTTGATTTTGGCCATTGGCAAGCGCCGTTTGAGCATGCCTTTGATGAACCAGGCGCTGGAAAACACGGCCAAGCTGGCCTCGTTTGTGCTGTTCATCCTGATCGGCTCGACCGTGTTCAGCTTCACCTTCAATGCAGCCGATGGCCACATCTGGGTGGAGCATCTGTTTGTCGACATGCCGGGTGGTGCGATCGGCTTCTTGATCGTGGTGAACATCCTGATTTTCATCTTGGGTTGTTTCATCGACTTCTTTGAAATCGCCTTCATCGTGATCCCGATCCTGGCCCCTGTGGCCGAGAAGATCTTGCCCGGGTTGGTGCCTGGCATGACTGCCGACCAGGCCATGATCTGGTTCGGGGTGATCGTGGCGATGAACCTGCAGACCTCGTTCCTGACGCCGCCCTTTGGTTTTGCTTTGTTCTATTTGCGCAGTGTTGCGCCCAAGAACGATTACAAAGACCGGGTCACTGGGGAGAACATCCGCGCTGTGACGACTTCCGAAATCTACAAAGGCTCGATCGCTTTCATCATCCTTCAGTTGATCATGGTGGCGGCCATCATCATGGTGCCGTCTTTGGTTACCGGTGGCCTGCAAGAGGGTGTGAAGGTCGATGCCGAGGCCGCGTTGGAGCAAATGCTGCAAAACGAAGGCCAGTCGCAAGACGGTGTAGAGGAAGACCCTCAGTTGGACGGTGAAAAGCCTGATGAGGACGACCCGGCCAAAGCCTTGGAAGCCGATATGAAGGCGAGCAAGAAGTAAGCTTCTGTCGCACCAAGAAGAGCCCGGTTCGCCGGGCTTTTTTATTGGTGCTGACCTATGCAAACTTGTTCATAGTGGACACCCCTCATACCTTGCGGGGGGCTTGTCCCTTAGCATCCAAAGCGCTGTATGAACACCTTCTCCGACAGCGTCCTGACGGCGCTGAACCTCGTCACTTCTTTCGACCCTGCCCTGTGGGTGGTGGTCACGCGCTCCTTGGCCGTGAGTGCCACGGCCTGCCTGCTGGCCTATGGCGTGGGCGTGGCGCTGGGCGCTTGGTTGGCGGTGTCGCGTTTTCGTGGCCGGGGCCTTGTTTTGGTGGGCCTGAACACCTTGCTGGCGCTGCCCTCGGTGATGGTGGGTTTGGTGGTGTACCTCTTGTTGTCGCGCACCGGGCCTTTAGGCTTTTTGGGCTGGATGTTCAGTTTTCAGGCCATGGTGCTGGCCCAGTTCATTTTGGTGGTGCCGGTGGTCACGGCGCTCACGCGCCAGGTGGTGGAGGACGTGGAGCGCCAGCATGGTGAACAATGGGCATCCTTGGGCGCAGGCCCCTGGGTGCGCAGCTTGTTGCTGGCTTGGGATGAGCGCCTGGCTTTGCTGACGGTGGGCGTGACGGCTTTTGGCCGCGCCATCTCTGAAGTGGGGGCCGTCATGATTGTGGGCGGCAACATCGATGGTTTCACCCGCGTGATGACCACCGCCATTGCGCTGGAAACCAGCAAGGGCGATTTGCCGCTGGCGCTGGGGCTGGGCATGGTCTTGCTGGCGGTGGTGTTGCTGCTCAACGCGCTGGTGGCGGGCCTGCGGCGCTGGGGTGAGACACGCCATGCGAGGCCAGCGGCGGCCGATGGTCTGGTGGGCGCGCAGCCATGAGCAACGTGCATATCACGCTTGACGCGGTCAGCGTCCAACTGGGGGCGCAACAGGCCCTGAAGTGCGTGAGTTTGCGCATGGCGGCGGGTGAACGCGTGGCACTGGTGGGGGCCAACGGCTCGGGCAAAAGCAGCTTGCTGCGCACCTTGCACGGCTTGGTGCCGCCCACTCAAGGTCAGGTGATTCAAACACCGGGTGTGCGCCAGGCCATGCTGTTCCAAAGACCGCACATGCTGCGCCTGTCGGCCCTGAACAATGTGGCGCTGGGTGTGTGGCTGGACCGTTCGCGGGCTTTGAATTGGCGCGCCTCGAAGACCTTGGCTCTGCAGGCTTTGCAGCGTGTGGGCCTGCAGTCTGTAGCGCAGCAAAACGGTCGCCAGTTGTCGGGCGGGCAGCAGCAGCGCCTGGCCTTGGCCCGCGCCTGGGCGCGTCAGCCCGATGTCTTGCTGCTGGACGAACCCACGGCCAGTCTGGACCCGCACGCCAAGCGTGAGATCGAGATCTTGATGGCCGAATTTGTCGCAGGCCCAGCACCCGACAAGCCTTTGACTTTGGTCTGGGCGAGCCACAACTTGGGCCAAGTCAAACGCCTGGCCACCCGCGTGGTTTATTTGGAGTTCGGCCGCGTTTTGGCCGACCTGCCTGTTTCTGATTTTTTCGACCCTACTTTGCTTGCCGAGTGCAGCCCGGCAGCCCATGCTTTTGTTCAAGGAGAACTTTCATGACCTTTAAAACTTTCACCCGCCGCGCCCTGGTGTGCGCTGTTTTGGCCACCACCTCGGTGTGGGCGCAAGCCCAATCGATCGTGATGTCGTCCACCACGTCCACCGAGCAATCGGGCTTGTTCGCCCATTTGCTGCCTGCCTTCAAAAAAGCCAGTGGGCTGGACGTGAAAGTGGTGGCGCTGGGCACCGGCCAAGCGCTTGACATGGCGCGCCGGGGTGACGCCGATGTGGTGTTTGTGCACGACCAAGCGGCCGAAGAAAAGTTTGTGGCCGATGGCTTTGGCCTCAAGCGCTTGCCCGTCATGTACAACGACTTTGTGCTGATTGGCCCCAAAGCCGACCCGGCAGCCACCAAAGGCAAAGACATCGTGGCGGCCTTGGCCAAGTTGTCTTTAGGCAACGCGGCGTTTATCTCGCGCGGTGACAAGAGTGGCACCCATGCGGCCGAATTGCGCTTTTGGAAAATGGCCAATCTGGCTGACAAAAAAGGCAGCGGCTACAAGGAATGCGGCTGCGGCATGGGCCCGGCTTTGAACATCGCGGCGTCTTCAGGCGGCTATGTGCTGGCCGACCGCGCCACTTGGCTCAATTTCAAGAACCGCGCGGATTTGGCCATCCTGGTGGAGGGCGACAACCGCTTGTTCAACCAATACGGCGTCATGGTGGTCAACCCCGCAAAACATGCGCACGTCAAACAAGCCGATGCGCAAAAGTTTGTCGACTGGATCACCTCGGCCGCTGGGCAGGGCGTGATTGCCGATTACAAAATTGGCGGCGAGCAGTTGTTTTTCCCGAACGCGGTCAAGTGATTCCGGCTTTGGGCAAGCTGGTTTGGCGATAGATCGCTGGGGTGGGCAGTCAGGGGCCTGTCAGATGTGTTTCAAGCTGAGAATTTTGAGGACAAGCCTGCTAAACATAGGGTAAATACGGATCGGTTTGCAGGGGCTTGGATTAACAATACCTATGCATCCCGATTCATAAGCGCGGGCTTGAACAGCCCGTCACCTCACAGGAGTTACACATGCAGAAAGTCCTGCACATCAATCCGGACAAATGTACCGGCTGCTTGCAGTGCGAAATGGCCTGTTCTTTCGAGAACTACGGCACTTACGCCACCTCCAAATCGCGCATCAAGGTGTTTGATTTCCATCACACCGGCAAAAAAGTGCCCTACACCTGCACCCAGTGCGACGAAGCCTGGTGCCTGCATGCCTGCCCTGTGGAAGCCATCACGGTCGACAAAGTCACCGGCGCCAAAGTGGTCAACGAATCTACCTGCGTGGGCTGCAAGGTCTGCACCATCGCCTGCCCCTTCGGCACCATCAACTATGTGCAAGAGACCGGCAAGGTGCAAAAGTGCGACCTGTGCGGCGGTGACCCGGCTTGCGCCGACGCTTGCCCGACCGGCGCCATCACGTTTGTGGATGCCAACTGGACCGGCATCGACAAGATGAAGCAGTGGGCCGACAAGTTGGGCAATCAGCCCTCGGCCTCTTAAATCCCCCCACAAGGAGCATCAACATGTCTTGGGCTGGAAAAATCCTCCGCGTCAACCTCACGGCTGGCACCGTCAAGTCTGAACCGCTGAACATGGAGTGGGCCAAAGCCTACCTCGGCTCACGCGGTCTGGGCAGCAAATACCTGATCAGCGAGATCGACCCCAAAGTTGACCCGCTATCGGCTGACAACAAACTCATTTGGGCCACCGGCCCGCTGACCGGAACCATGGCCTCGACCGGTGGCCGCTACACCGTCATCACCAAGAGCCCGCTCACCGGGGCCATTGCCTGCTCCAACTCGGGTGGCTATTGGGGCGCTGAGCTCAAAATGGCCGGTTGGGACATGGTCATTTTTGAAGGCGCATCGGCCAAGCCGGTTTACTTGCACATCAGCGACGACGAAGCCGAGTTGCGCGATGCGAGCCACCTGTGGGGCCAAAGCGTCTGGAAGACCGAGGAAATCCTCAAGTCCAGCTTGCAAGACCCCTTGCTGCGTGTCTGCAGCATCGGCAAGGCCGGTGAAAACGGCGTGCTTTATGCTGCGGTGGTGAACGACCTGCACCGTGCGGCTGGCCGCTCGGGCGTGGGCACTGTCATGGGCAGCAAGAACCTCAAAGCCATTGCGGTGCGCGGCACCAAAGGCGTGGGCAACATGCAAAACCCCAAGGCGTTCATGGCGGCGGCCAAGGCGGCCAAAAAGGTGCTGGCCGACAACGCCGTCACGGGCCAGGGCCTGCCAGCGTACGGCACCCAGGTGCTGATGAACGTGATCAACGAAGTCGGTGGTTTGCCTACACGCAATCACCGCGATGTGCAGTTTGAAGGCGCCAAAGACATCTCGGCCGAAGCCATGGTCACGCCCCGCGAAACCGACGGCAAAAAGCACCTGGTGACCAACCAAGCCTGCTTTGGTTGCACCATCGCTTGCGGCCGCATCAGCAAGATCGACGAAGGCCACTTCTCCGTCAAAAACAAGCCTGAGTATTGGGGCGCCAACGGCGGCCTGGAATACGAAGCGGCTTGGGCACTGGGCGCAGCCAACGGCGTGAATGACCTCGAAGCCTTGCAATACGCCAACATGATTTGCAACGAAGAAGGCTTTGACCCGATCAGCTTTGGCACCACCATTGGCGCCGTGATGGAGCTGTATGAAATGGGTGTGCTGACCAAAGAGCAAATTGGTGTCGAAGCACCCTTTGGCTCGGCCGAAGCCTTGTGCGAGTTTGTCGACATGACCGCCAAGGGCATTGGTTTTGGCAAGGAAATTGGCATGGGCTCCAAGCGCCTGACCGCCAAATACGGCCACCCCGACCTGTCCATGAGCGTCAAAGGCCAAGAGTTCCCGGCCTATGACGGTCGCGTGATCCAGGGCATCGGCTTGGCTTATGCCACCTCCAACCGCGGTGCTTGCCACCTGCGCGGCTACACCATCGCCTCTGAAGTGCTGGGCATCCCGGTCAAGACAGAGCCCACCGAGCACGAAGGCAAGCCCGAATTGGTCAAGGCCTTCCAGGACGCAACAGCCGCCTTTGATTCGGCAGGCATCTGCGTCTTCACCAGCTTTGCCTGGACCCTGGCCGACGTGGCCCCTCAGGTGCAAGCCGCTTGTGGCGAAGAGTTCACCATGGAGCACTTGAACCACATCGGCGAGCGCATCTGGAACATGGAGCGCGAGTTCAACAACGCCGCCGGCTTCACCAAGGCCGACGACAACCTGCCCAAGCGCCTGATGACCGAAGCCGCCAAAACCGGCCCCGGCAAAGGCATGGTCAGCAAGTTGGACGAAATGCTGCCCAAGTACTACGAGGCGCGCGGCTGGGACGGCGAAGGCCACCCCACATCGGCCACCCGGGAACGTCTGGGCCTGTGATGCTCAGCCAAAGTCTCAGTGTCGCCTTCAAGGGCAGCACTGGGCCTTGCTGAAATCAACGACGCAGCGGCTCTCCGGGGCCGCTGTTTCTTTTTTGGAGAACACCATGACCCACCACGTGATTTTGGGCGCAGGCCCTGCTGGCGTGATCGCCGCTGAAACCATCCGCAAGCATGCCCCGGGTGACACCATCACCTTGATTGGCGACGAGCCCGATGCGCCTTACTCGCGCATGGCCATCCCTTATCTGCTGATTGGCAACATCGACGAGCGCGGCACTTACTTGCGCAAAAGCGACGCCCACTTTGACGAACTGTGCATCACTCAGGTCAAAGCCAAAGTGACGCGTGTGGATTCAGCGGGCAAAACCGTGCACCTCGAAAATGGCAAGTCTTTGGCGTTTGACAAGCTCTTGATCGCCACCGGTTCGCACCCCGTGCGCCCCCCGATTGCAGGCATGGACCTGCCCGGTGTGCACCCCTGCTGGACGCTCGAAGACGCCCGGGCCATCCAGGCGCTGGCCAAGCCCGGTGCCCGTGTGCTGCAAATGGGCGCGGGCTTCATTGGCTGCATCATCATGGAATCGCTGGCGGCGCGCGGCGTCAAGCTCAGCGTGGTGGAAATGGGCGACCGCATGGTGCCCCGCATGATGGGCCCGGTGGCGGGCGGCATGATCCGCGACTGGTGTGAAGTCAAGGGCGTGCAGGTGTTCACCGGAACCAAGGTCGAAGCCATCAGCCAAGGTGCTGAAAAGAGCTTGCTGGGCAGACTGGCCGCAGCTGTGGGCCTGGGGTCTGACGATGCCAGCGGTGCGCTGCAGGTGCGTCTGTCCAATGGCCAAACCGTCGAAGCCGATCTGGTCATCAGCGCCACCGGCGTGCGTCCGGCCATTGGCTTTTTGAAGGACAGCGGCATCACCTGCCTGCAAGGCGTGTTGACCAACGAGCACCTGCAAACCAATGTGCCCGGCATCTTCGCCGCAGGCGACTGCGCCGAAGCTTTTGACATGGTCAGCGGCAAAACCATTGTGAGCGCCATCCAGCCCAATGCGGCCGAGCAGGCCCGTGTGGCCGCGCTCAACATGCTGGGCCAAAACGCTGTGCTCAAGGGCGTGACGCAAATCAACGTGCTCGACACCCTTGGTTTGATCTCCACCAGTTTTGGCAACTGGGAAGGCGTGGCCGGTGGCCAGTCGGCGGTGCTGACCGACAAGGCCGCAGGCCGTCACCTGAGCTTGCAGTTCAAGGACGATGTGATGGTCGGCTGCAACAGCGTGGGCTGGACCGAGCATGTGGGCGTGATGCGCGGCTTGGTTGAAGGCCAGGTGCACCTGGGCGACTGGAAAGACCGCCTGATGCACGATCCGACCAAGCTGGTGGACGCTTATCTGGACTGCGCTCAGGGCCAGGGCCGCTGGAGTGGTGCCGCCGATGCGCGTCGCCGCTGAAGCGACAATCTGCGCATGAACATCACTTTCAAACTGTTTGCCACGCTGACCGACTATTTGCCCGCCGAAGCCCGGCGCAGCAACCAAGTCACGCTGGATGTGGCGCAGGACACCAGCATCAGCCAGATCATCGAGCCCTTCGGCATGCCCCCGAAGCTCGTGCATCTGGTGCTGGTCAACGGCAAATACATCAAACCCGAAGACCGGGACACCACCACCCTGGCCGAGGGCGATGTGTTGGCCATCTGGCCGCCTGTGGCCGGTGGCTGAAGTCTGCCCACGCAGGTCTTGTTTTCGTGCAGTCCTACTACCCCGAGCGCTTCGAGCGCGACATGGGCACCAGCGAAACCGAATGGTTGACGGCCTTGCCCCGCGCACTGGGCCTCCATGCCTTTGTGATGGGCACCGGCCAGGTGCGTGTGCAGATCGGTGAAGGCCATCTGCAACTGCAATGGCACACCCTGCCGCCACGCCTGATCGCGCTGCTGCGCCTGCAGCGCTTGGCGGTCTCTTTTGTGTTCGAAGACGTAGAAGAAGAAGCGCGCCAGCGCTTCATGAAGCACTTTGATTTGACGATGCAGCGGGGTGGGGGGTGAGTTTGGGCGAGTGGCTGAAATAGGCTGGAAGCGGACGACAGCAGCAGGCGCGATGCCACGGAATTACACTGTCCGCGGTGGCGAGGTAATCGGGCGACAGGTAGGCATGTGGAAGCGCCAAGGTTTCAGCTGATCTTGAACAACGCAGAGAACCGCGACAGGTTCTCAGCCGACAGCCGCATCGGGTCGTAGTCGGGCTCTGGCAGGGGCTGCACCACGTCCCAGTGTTCGGCCATCTGGCCCTGCGCATTGAAGCGCATGAAGTCTGCGATGACCGTGGAAGGCAACAGCTTGTGCAAGATGACGAAATCACCGCAAGCGAACAGGTGAATGGGCCGCCATACCAATCGGCCAGGACGCTTCCATGCCACCTCCTCGAGGTAACGACGCAGGCCAGCTCGTCCCTGGCCAATACCCGGCGTGTGCTGGATGTAGTCTTCGGCCACATATCGATCGACCAGACTCATGTCGTGACCGTGCATGCAGTCGGACATGAAGTGCAACAAAGTGGTTTCATTGGTGCTCAGGTCATCGCGCAACCGAGGGTCGTAGGGGTTCGGGATGGGATTCACGGTAGTTTTTTAAGGATGCAGCGGGCCATGGCAGCATGCCCCGCACGGTTAGGGTGTAGGCCGTCGCCAGGTTCGCCTAAAGTGCTATCACCGTTGAAAGCGGAATGAAGCCTTCCGGTGAGCGGGTCGGTCAGGGCAAGATCCAAATCGACGAAGTCATCGAAAAGCGCACCTTTGCCCACTTCGGCATTGAAGGCCCGACGTCGGCTGTTCTGTCGCTCGCTGCCATGGCCAGGCCGGGTGCTGCCAAGGGCACTTGGGACTGTCGCGCCTAAGACGCGTACCCCCTGCGCCCGCATGCGCTGGACTGAATACGCCATGGCCTCGAACACGGCAGCTGCTTCGGCCTGGCCATTGTCGCTGAAGTCGTTGATGCCTTGGAGCCAGAAGATCGTACGAACGGCAGACAGGTCGAGCACGTCTCGCGCCAGTCTTTCTGTGGCCGCTGGGCCGCCACGCCAGGGGCTTGCTCCAGGTGCTGGACCTGTCACCTGGTTGCCGCCGATGCCTGCATTCACAACCGCCAGATCTTGGCGCCCTGCGGCCCACAATTCGCGTTGCAGCACGTCTGTCCAGCGGTCATGCCCATTGAGAGTCGTAGCCGTGCCATCGGTGAGCGAATCGCCAAAAGCGGCCAGCGTGCAAGCTTCGGCCGAAAGCCAAGCATCCAGCGCGTCGATGAAAAAGCTGGAAGTGGTGGTGTGCGGGAAGCCTAACTCGCTGTCAGAAACGGCAGCACTCTGGTCGCCTGGCTGGGACAAGTAGGACGTTGCCATCGCCTTGGCATGCCAGGTGATGGGGCCGCTGGAACCCTCCACCCAGGCACTGAAGGCCAGGCTGCGGCCCTGCATCGATTGCGCTGATTCGGGCAGCGCTGCCCACTCTATGGCAGGTGTCCATTCAAATGAGCCGGCAGCAATCGTCTGGTCGGGCAATGCAATGCGCGTACCGGGTACCAAGGCGCCGCCACCCATGTGCAAGGCCAGACTCATCCCACGCAACAGCAGCGGCTTGTTGCCAAAGCGGTTGCTCAAGCGCAATCTGAAACGCGGTGACCACAAAGCAGGCCTGAGCACCATGCGAAGGGACTGGTTGACAAGGCCTTGTTTCATTTCAGGCAAGGCTCTGTTCAGGTCGGGCTGCGCGATCGTGGAACCCACCGGGTAGGCGCCTTGTGCAGACGCCGCCCAGGCGGTCACCCAGTGGGACCCCGATGGCAGCGCTGTGCTCATGGGGTCAATCCCAACCAGCGGCGCGCCCGCTGGACGATGGGCCGGTCGATCATCCGACCGTCCAGCAGCACCGCACCGAGGCCCGCACGGCATGCGGCTTCATCGGCAGCCACGACACGTTCAGCCCAGGCGAGCTCCTCGGCCGAAGGGGAGAAGCCGCGGTTGACGATGGGGACTTGTCGCGGGTGAATGCAAACCGAGCCCGTGAAACCCATGGCGCGTCCGGCGCGCACGGTGTGCTCAAAGCCTGCCACGTCGTCCACAGCCGCGATGCTCCCCGCCAGGCCCCAGCAAGCCAGGCCATGGGCATGAGCGCAGGTCAAGACCTGATGTGCAGGCCAGGCCAGCGCAACCGGCTCGGGAGGCACGCCCAAGGCGCCG
>NZ_CAMDLM010000020.1 GCF_945901735.1 Limnohabitans sp. Rim8 | reverse complement strand
CTGCCTTCGCTGATGGCCTTGTTGATCAAAATGGCCACCCGCATCTCGAGTTCGGGCGGCTCCATGGCCACCGTCAGGCCCGAGTCAAAGCGCGAGACCAGGCGCTCGTGGATGTCGGCCAGGCCCTTGGGGTAGGTGTCGCTGGTCATCACGATGTGCGATTTTTTGGCCAACAGGGCCTCGAAGGCGTTGAAAAACTCTTCTTGCGTGCGGTCCTTGTTGGCAAAGAACTGGACATCGTCGATCAGCAGCAAATCGAGCGAGTGGTAGTGGTGTTTGAACTCGTCAAAAGTCTTGCGTTGGTAGGCTTTAACCACATCCGACACAAACTGTTCAGCATGAATGTACAAAACCTTGGCTTCAGGCCGGTCGGCCAGCAGCTTGTTGCCGATGGCGTGCATCAGGTGGGTCTTGCCCAAACCCACGCCGCCATAGACGAACAAGGGGTTGTAGAGCTGCCCAGGCGAGCCCGAGACGTGCATGGCCGCAGCGCGCGCCATGCGGTTGGCGGTGCCCTCGACCAGGTTGTCAAAATTCAGCGCGCTGTTGAGGCGGTTGCGGAAGGTGTTGGCCACTGCTTCTTCGGGCGCGGGGGCGGCCTCGGTCACCGCTTCCATGGACGAAGGGGTGGAGGCTTTTGTGGGCCTGATGCCGCCTTCCCGCGGAGTGATTGCTAACTCAATCTTGACTGAATGGCCTTGCAGATTTTCCAGCAAAGCGGCCAGACGGCTGGCGTATTGGGCGCGCACCCAGTCGAGTTTGAAGCGGTTGGCGACAAACAAAGTGACGCTCAGCTGGTCTTCTGAAACCTGTGCGCTGAGCGGTTTGATCCAAGTGTTGAACTGCTGTTCGGGCAATTCTCGGGCAAGCTCTTCGACGCAAGCTTGCCACAGCAATTGACCAGCATCCATCTGAAATTCTGGGGTGATTCCCTCGGGCATGTAGTGCTTTTATTGTGGACAGTGAGGGTTTGGGATGGCGCAATGGACGGCTTTATCAAGAGCTTATCCACATGCCGATTCGGGCCGGGAGGGCGATCATAAACCACATCGATCCGATTGAACCCCGGGCTCACCCTGATGGGAGAAAATACAGTTGATTTGCCGGGGTGGCGAAAGTTTGCGATAATCTTGGGTTTCGCCCAAAGCTGATTAAGGCCCCTGGGCACAAAGGAAGAATTATGAAACGCACCTATCAACCCTCCAAGACACGCCGCGCCCGTACCCACGGCTTTCTGGTTCGCATGAAGACCCGTGGCGGTCGCGCCGTGATCAATGCACGCCGCGCCAAGGGCCGCAAGCGTTTGGCTGTCTAATGCCTTTTCGACCGTGTGGCCGTGGCCTGGCGTCACGGCAGCCGGTTGATCTCAGGGTTTGGCCATGGTGCAGCGTTTAAAAACACGCCCACAGTTTCAGGCCGCCCTGGCGGGTGGGACAGTCTCGCGCACAACGCACTTTGCGTTGCATCGCCTGACACTGACCCGACCCGCAGACACTCCCTCGGCGCCTGCTGAACACATTGGGCCTGCACCCTCACCGGAGCAGGCCCTTTTTGGCTTGTTTGACGTTTGGCTGGGCGCCATGGTGCCCAAACGCTGGGCGCGGCGGGCGGTGACCCGCAACGCCATCAAACGCCAGATCTACAACGTGAGCGAACACTTTGGTGATCGCCTGCCTGTGGCGGCCCATGTGGTTCGTTTGCGCACCACATTTGACCGCAAGCAATTCATCAGCGCCACATCTGATCCCTTGAAGCTGGCCGTGAGGCAAGAGCTTGAGCAATTGTTCGAGCGTGCCGTTCGGCCACAAACCACCGAGGTTCGCGCATGATCGTGCAGCGTTTATTGATGGGTGTGGTGCGCGGCTACCGCTTGCTGTTGAGCTCTTGGCTGGGATCGTCCTGCCGGTTTGAGCCCACTTGTTCGGTTTACGCTTTGCAAGCTTTGGCGCAGCATGGCGCCGCCCAAGGCGCTTATTTGACGGTTCACCGCATGGTTCGTTGCGGCCCTTGGTGTGCCGGTGGTCACGACCCTGTTCCCTCGCAAGCGCCCCGCTTGTTCTCTGCTTTGTTTCCTCCTCGTTCGTCAAAGAAGACCCCATGACTGATATCCGCCGCACCATCCTTTGGGTGATTTTTGGTTTTTCCATGGTCTTGCTGTGGGACCAATGGCAGCTGCACAACGGCAAAAAGGCCACGTTTTTCCCCAAGCCCGAAGTGGCCGCCACGGCATCTGCACCTGCGTCTTCGTCTTCGTCTGTATCTGCGCCTACGCCTGCAGCGGCGGCCCAAGCCAATGCTGTGCCTACAACGTCTGCCGCAGTGACAGCAACGCCGGTTCAGGTGCCAAGTTCTGCACCTGCAGTTTCGGCTGCCTTGCGCGAGAAAATCGAGGTGGAAACCGACTTATTAAAGCTAAGTTTTGACGAAGGTGGCTCGCTGGTGCGGACTGAATTCACCCAGCACCGTGACATGGTGGACCCGAAAAAGAACATGGTGTTGATGGACCAAAGCAATAGCCGCGTTTACTTGGCGCAGACTGGCCTGATCGGTGGTCATTTCCCAAATCACAAAGCCCCCATGGCCTTCAGCGGCGAGCGCAGCCTCAAAGCGGGACAAAACGAACTGGCCTTGCGTTTCGAATCGGCTGAAATGAATGGCGTCAAGCTCGTCAAGACCTACACGCTCAAACGAGGTAGCTATGTGATTGATGTCAAGCACGAGGTGGTGAACAACGGACAGGCCAGCGTGTCGCCGCAGCTTTACATGCAGCTGGTGCGTGACGGGAACAAGCCTGAAGGCGAATCGTCTTTCTACTTTACATTCACCGGACCGGCCGTCTACACCGATGCCAAGAAATACCAGAAAGTGGAATTCAGCGAAATCAAGAAAAAAAGCGCCGAGTACGAAAAGTCCAGCGTTAACGGCTACATAGCAATGGTGCAGCATTATTTTGTCAGCGCATGGATCTTGCCTGATGGCGTGCAACGAGCGCTGTCTTTGGAGGGGGTCGATATTGGCTCATCTCTTGGTGATTGCTGCTACCGAGTAACAATGATTACCCCGATTGATTCGATCTCGCCAGGCGCGAGTAAGGTAGTTAATTCCAAGCTCTACAGTGGCCCCCAAGAAGAAAAAGTACTGGAGGCCCTGTCGCCCGGCCTGGACTTGGTGAAGGACTACGGCTGGCTGGCCATGCTGTCCAAGCCTTTGTATTGGCTGCTGGACCAACTGCACAGCGTGCTGAACAACTGGGGTTGGTCCATCGTCGCCTTGGTGCTGCTGATCAAGATTGCTTTCTATTGGCTCAACGCCAAGGCCTATTCCAGCATGGCCAAGATGAAAGCCATCAACCCCAAGATCATGGAGATGCGCGAACGCCTGAAAAACGATCCGCAAAAAATGCAGCAGGAGATGATGAGGATTTATCGCGAGGAAAAGGTCAACCCCATGGGCGGCTGCTTCCCGATCATGGTTCAGATCCCGGTGTTCATTGCGCTGTATTGGGTGTTGCTGTCCAGTGTCGAGATGCGCAACGCGCCCTGGATCGGCTGGATCCATGATTTGTCTGCACCAGATACCTTGTTTGGAACGATACCTGGTATTGATATGCCTATAGGTTTGTTGCCTATCGTCATGACCTTGACCACTTTGCTGCAGACCGCGCTCAACCCCGCACCACCCGATCCGATGCAAGCCAAGCTGATGTGGTTCATGCCGCTGATCTTCTCGGTGATGTTCTTCTTCTTCCCGGCGGGCCTGGTGCTGTACTGGATCACGAACAACATCCTGTCGATCGCCCAGCAGTGGATGATCAACACCCGCATGGGCGTGCCGCCGCAGTTCAACCTGCCCAAGTTCAAGTAAATCCCCATCCATTCAAAGGGCCGCGCAAGCGGCCTTTTTTTGCTTCACCTCGCTCATCGCCACCATGCTCGCACGCCACCAAGAACCCATCGTCGCCATCGCCACCGCACCCGGTCGCGGCGCGGTGGGCATTGTGCGGGTGTCGGGCCGCAAGCTGTCGTCGCTGATTCAGGCACTCTGCGGGCGTCAGCTGAAAGCCCGAGAAGCCACCTACCTGCCTTTTGCCGATGCCGATGGCAGTCCAATCGACCACGGTTTGGCGCTGCATTTCGTAGCCCCGCACTCGTTTACGGGTGAAGACGTGTTGGAGTTGCAAGCGCATGGCGGGCCGGTGGTCTTGCAGCTGCTGGTCGCGCGTTGCCTGCAAGCGGCGGCTGAGACCGATCCCGTCACGGGCCAGCCGCGGTTGGCGGGTTTGCGCGTGGCGCAGCCGGGCGAATTTTCGGAGCGCGCTTTTTTAAACGACAAGATCGACCTGGCACAAGCCGAGGCGATTGCCGACCTGATCGATGCCAGCACCGAAGCCGCAGCACGCAGCGCCAGCCGCTCCTTGGCGGGCGACTTTTCCAAAGAGATCCATGTGCTGCGCGATGCGCTGATCCACCTGCGCATGTTGGTGGAGGCCACGCTGGACTTCCCGGAAGAAGAGATCGACTTTTTGCAAAAGGCCGATGCACCAGGTCAACTGACGCGCCTGCAAACCGCACTGCAAAGGGTGTTGGGCCGAGCCAAACAAGGCGCCTTGCTGCGCGAGGGCATCAAGGTGGTGATCGCAGGCCAGCCCAATGCAGGCAAGAGTTCGCTGCTCAACGCACTGGCCGGAGCCGAGCTGGCCATCGTCACGCCGATTGCGGGCACCACGCGTGATGTGGTGCAGCAAACCATCCAGATCGAAGGCGTGCCGCTGCATGTGATCGACACCGCCGGTCTGCGTGAAGGCGAAGGTGTGGACGAAGTCGAGCAAATCGGCATTGCCCGCGCTTGGGGCCAGATTGAGAACGCCGACGCGGTGCTGTTTTTGCACGACCTGACGCGTGCAGGCCAAGCCGATTACGACAGCGCCGATGCCGACATCGATGCCGCCTTGAAGACGCGATTGCCCACCAGCGTCACCGTGATCGATGTGTGGAACAAAGCCGACGCAGCGAGCAGCGCAAAAGAACGCACGGGCTTGACGCTCTCGGCCCGCACGGGTGAGGGCCTGCAAGCCCTGCGCCAGCAACTGCTGCAACAAGCCGGTTGGCAGCAGGCCAGCGAAGGCCTGTTCATTGCTCGCGAAAGGCATGTGCAGGCCCTGTACCGAGTACGCGAGCATCTTGAAATGGCCGATACCCATTTGGCCGCGCAAGCGCAAAACCTCGACCTGCTGGCCGAAGAACTGCGGCTGGGCCAAAACGCGCTCAATGAGATCACGGGCGAGTTCAGCGCCGACGATTTACTGGGCGTGATTTTTTCGAGCTTTTGCATCGGCAAATAAACCCTGAGGATAAGCCCTGAGGGCTTGCGCCGCCCTGCGACAAGGGCAACCCCTGCATGGCCAACAACCACTTAGCCTACCTTTGGACTGGGGTTTGCGAGGGTGCGTCCTGGTTGATTTTTGTGCACAATTTGTAAATCATGCAAGAAATAGCCACCAACACCACCGTCTCAGAGCAAGCCTTTCAGGCTTTGCGCGTAGACGTTTTGTCCGGTCGCCATGTGCCAGAGAGCAAGCTCAAAGTCGACGCCCTGCAACAACAATATGGCTTTTCAAGCAGCCCGCTGCGTGAAGCCCTGAACCGCTTGGTGCAAGAGGGCTTGGTCAAAGCGGATGAACGTCGTGGCTTCAGGGTGGCCGCCATGACGCCCGACGATCTGGCCGACATCACCAAAATGCGATTGCTGCTCGACGTGACCGCGCTGCACGAATCGATCCAACATGGCGATGACGCTTGGGAAGCGAACATTGTGGCGAGCTTTCACCGCCTCGAAAAAATAGAGTCTCGCCTGCCCCAGGGTCCCGTCGTGCTGGATGCCGAATGGAGCCAACGCCACCGGGACTTTCACCTGTCCCTGCTCGCCGCCTGCCCCTCAAAGCGTCAACTGACCTGGAGCATGAGCCTGTTTGACCAAGCCGAGCGCTATCGGCACTTTGCTGCCCGCAACCGAACCGTGCTCAAAAAGAAAGACGCTGAGCACCGCGCCCTGATGAAAGCTGTGGTGCGGCGCGATGCGGCCACGGCCGCCCAAATGCTCGGCGAACACATTGCCAGCACGCAAACTAATGTGCTGGCCGCTTTTGCCCTGACGCTAAAAAACCGCGTTTGATTTCATTCTCTTTTTGAACCCAGAGCCCACATGCTGAAAGTCACGCAAGCTACCCCCTCCCATTTCGGCATCTATGTTTGGGATGTCGAAAAAATGGTGCACTTTTACACCTCTGTTTTTGGCATGGTTGTCAATGACCGAGGGGTCGGCAAAACCTTCAAAGCCCCCTTGGTTTTTTTGAGCTCGACACCCGACCAGCACCATCAGTTGGTGATCGCTGGTGGACGTCCACCAGAGGCCACCTTCAGCACGGTGATGCAACTGTCCTTTGCTGTGCCCTCTATCCAGTCGTTGCGCGAGTTGCGTGACAAAGCCACAACCTTGGGCGCGACCAAGGTCATGCCCATGAACCACGGCAATGCTTTGTCTGTCTACTTTGCAGACCCCGAGGGCAATACGGTGGAAACCTACATCGACATGCCTTTCTACATCTCTCAGCCACATGGCGATCCGCTTGACTTGAGCCAAGACGACGCCACCATCTTGCGCGAGACCGAAGCCATCTGCCGCAGCGATCCCAGCTTCATGCCGATTGACCAATGGCAAGCGCAATTTGTTCAAAAATCGAAATTCATTTCACCGAAGGAACCCTCATGAAATTACTCTCATTCGTACACCAAGGTCGCGAGACTTGGGGCGCCGTCACCGGTCCCGATACCGTGGTGGATCTGGGCCAAGCGATGCCGCAATTGGCCACACTAGCCGACTACATTGCGTCGGGCGCTTACCTCCTGGCACAGCACGATGTGGCAAAGCAAACGGTGTCCATCCCCATGAAAGACATCACCTTTTTACCGGTCATCCCCAAACCGGAAAAAATCGTGTGTGCTGTGCGCAATTACATGGATCACCACAAAGAGGTGCTGGCAGCAGGCATGCAGCGCGAACTGTCCGAAGAGCCTCCTATTTTTCTGCGCGTCTGGCGCTCCCAAGTCGCGCATGGTCAGCCCATCATTTGCCCCAAGGTCTCTGGTTCGCTCGACTGGGAAGGTGAGTTGGCCGTGATCATTGGCAAAGAGGGGCGCAACATTTCTGAAGCCGATGCGTTTGACCATGTGGCGGGTTACTCTTGCTACAACGATGGCAGCATCCGCGAATGGCAATTCCACGCCAAGCAAATCGCATCGGGCAAGAATTTCGAGTCCACCGGTGGCTTTGGCCCCTGGATGGTGACGGCTGACGAGATTGCCCCCAACCAAGAACTGAAGCTGATCACCCGCTTGAATGGCGAAGTGGTGCAGTCGAGCCACACCGGGCACATGATCTTCCCGATTGCCAAACTCATCAGCTATGCCTCGACCATCTTCACCCTGGTGCCCGGCGATGTGATCGCCACCGGCACGCCAGCGGGTGTGGGCTGGAGCCGTAAACCTCAATGGTTCATGAAGCCCGGCGATGTGTGCGAGGTCGAGATCGAAGGCATCGGCACCTTGGTCAACCCCATCGCCGCTCAAGCCTAAGCGCAAGCCTGAACATGAAAGCGATCCAAGTCCGTGTGACTGGTGGGCCAGAAAACCTTTTGGAGGTGGTGCTTCCAGAGCCGGTTGCAGGTCGCGGGCAAGTTCGCGTCAAGGCCAGCACCATTGGGGTGGGCCGCCCTGACGTGCTGCTGCGCAAAGGCACCTACAAATGGATGCCGCCGCTGCCAGCGGTACCCGGTGCCGAATTGGCCGGTGTGGTGGATGCCGTGGGCGAGGGGGTGACGCAATGGCAAACGGGTGACCGCGTTTTGGTCAGTGCCCGTGAGTTGCCCCAACGAGGCGGCTGTTATGCAGAAGCGATCGTGGTGCCCGAGGATGCGCCCTACCGATTGCCGGACACCGTCTCGTTTGACGATGCGGTGAGCCTGCCCAATTTGCAGTTGGCCCTGGCACTTTTGCAGATCGCTGGTCCCATCGCATCGCAAGCGCCCCATGTGTTGATCACCGGGGCTTCAGGCGGCGTGGCGGGCATGTTGTGCCAAGTGGCCAAACTCAAGGGCTTTCTCACGATGGGCACCAGCAGAAGCCGAGACAAGGCTCAGTTTGCCTTGGCGCGTGGTTTTGACCACGTCATTTGCACCGACGACGAAACACCCAAAGATCGCATTGAGCACATCACCAAGGGTCAGGGCCTGAATCTGGTGTTCGACCATTTGGGCGGGCAAAGTTTGATCGACGGGCTCAAGAGCCTGGCCCCGTTTGGCACGCTGGTGTCCTACAACATCGTGCAAGGCCCGCCTACAGAAGACACCTTCCAGGTGATGCGCCAATTGTTGGAAAAAAGTCTGGCCATTCGGTGTTTTTCGATGCACACCTTTGACGCAGACCGTGCCACACGACGAGGGCTGATGAACGAGGCCATCGCGCTGCTGGCGCAGCAGCGCGTGAGCTTTTCGCCCCCTCAAATTTTCAAGCTCAGCGAAGTTCAAAAAACCCACGCGTTGCTCGACCAAGGACTTGTCAGTGGCAAGCTGGTCATGCACCCATGACCCGCAGCTGAACGCGTGCATTTGACCGTGATACTTTTATAACCAGGAGACAAACATGATTCGCAGACAACTTCTCGCCACTTTGACCATCACCGCCTTGGCGCTGCCCGGGGTAGCGCTGGCACAAGCCTATCCGGACCGCCCCATCAAGGTCATGCAAGGTTTTGCACCCGGCGGCAACGCCGACAACATCGCCCGCACGGTGGGGATAGAAATGGGCAAGGGTTTGGGCCAAAACATCGTGGTTGAAGCGCAGGCTGGCGCAGGCGGCACCATTGCTGCCACCACCGTCGCCAAAGCCAGGCCCGATGGCTACACCTTGCTGCTGGCCACAGGTGGCCACGCGGTGGCTGGTGCTTTGTACAACAACTTGGCTTACCGCACGGTGCAAGACTTTGAGATGGTCAGCACCATCACTTACTTCCCGTTCTTGGTGGTGGTTCCGGCCAACAGCAAGTACCCCAGCCTGTCGGCCTTGTTGGCGGCCGCCAGAGCCAACCCGACTGAGGTTAGCTACGGCACCGCGGGCATTGGTTCCACACACCATTTGGCGGGCGAGTTGCTCGCGAGCATGGCCAAAACACAGTTGCTGCATGTGCCTTTCAGAGGCGACTCGGCTTCGCTCACTTCCCTTTTGGGCGGCGAAATTCCCATGATCATTGCACCGCCCACGGCGGTCATGGCCAACATCAAATCTGGCAAGCTTCGCGCCATTGCCACCACCGGTCCTCAGCGCTGGCAGGGGCTGCCTGATGTGCCCACCGTGTCGGAGCAAGGGGTGGCGGGCTACGACGTGCAGTCATGGGCTGGCTTGATGGCGCCTGCCGGCACACCCAAGCCCGTCATTGACCGCCTGAACGCCGAGTTGCAAAAAGCGCTTTTGGTGCCCGCCGTGAAAACGCGCCTGGAAGACATGGGCGGCGAGGTGCGCGGCAGCACCTCGGAAGAGATGCGGAACATGGTGGCGACACAAACCCAAAAATGGATCCAAGTGGTGAATGACGCCAAAATACCGAAAAACTAAGTCTCTCAATGGGTTTAGGGGCCTTGCCCAAACGGGCAACTTTTAACCAGCGCAGCCCAAGGCCCCGTGCCCGCCTTTTTTGAAAGCTCAAGATGTCCCTGATCCAAATCCGCAAACGCAGTCTGACCATCGAAACCACCTACCATGAAGGTGGACCCGTCTGCGACCAACCCTTGAAACTTGCTGCAGCCTGTGCAGTGATTAACAACCCCTACGCAGGCTCCTACGCGCCCGATCTCATGCCTTTCATGGCAGAGCTCAGGTCGCTGGGCACCGTGTTGGCGCAAGAGTTGATCGACACACTGGGCAAAGACAACATCGAGGTGTACAGCAAAGCCGCCATCGTGGGTGTGAACGGCGAGATGGAACACGGCGCGGTGTGGCACGAGGCCGGTGGGTGGGCGATGCGGTCTTTGCTGGGTGACCCCAAAGCCATCGTACCTGCCAGCAAAGCTGTCGCCAGCGCTGGGTACCGTTTGATGGTTCCTGTGCATTACATCCACGCTTGTTATGTGCGCAGCCACTTCAACAGCATGGAAGTGGGCATTCAGGATGCGCCGCGCCCGAACGAAATATTGTTTGCCTTGGTCATGGGCACTGGTGGCCGCATTCACTCGCGACTGGGTGGCCTGACTATGGAAGCTGTTTCGGTCCACGACGGTCAGCGATAAGTCGCCCGCGAAAACAGTCTGTCAGGTTTCGTTTTGACAGCCTTTCCCAGAACACGTCGACGCCCTCTGTCTACGGCTGTATAGACAGGTCACACCTGTGACTGTTTGTACAGGGCAATGGGTCCAAGATGCACATCTTTGCCCATGAACTTCGCATGACCACCGACACTCAGCCCAGCCTCAGCCCCGAGCAAGACGCATTTTTGCGCGAACGTTCGGACTGGATGGGCGCTTATTTGGTGTTGCACGCTTGGGGCGTGATCGCATTGGCCATGGCGTTTTTCATCGCTTGGCCCAACCCCTTGAGCTTCCTCGTCGCCGTGGTCATCATTGGCGGGCGGCAACTGGGCTTGGCGATTTTGATGCACGATGCGGCGCACCGCGCCTTGTTCAAGAACTCCCGGCTCAATGACACGTTGGGCGCGTTTTTGTGCGGCTGGCCGGTGGGCGCCAGCCTCACGCTGTACCGCCCCTATCACCTGAGTCACCACCGCCACACCCAGCAGGCCGAAGACCCCGACCTGATGTTGTCGGCGCCGTTTCCCATCAGCCAAAGCAGCTTTTGGCGCAAAATGCGGCGCGATATTCTGGGCATCACCGGTTACCAACGGCGCATGGCATCTTTCCGCCAGGAAATGGGCGACAGCCCCAGCCGCTGGCAACGTCTGAAGAACCTGATCTCTGCAGAAAAATATTTCTTCCTCACCAACCTGGCCATCTTCGCCATCACCGCCGCAGCGGGCGTGTGGTGGGCTTTTTTTGCCTTGTGGTTGTTGCCTTTGTTGACGTGGTACCAGGTGATCAGCCGCGTCCGCAACATTGCCGAGCATGCGGTGGTGGGCAACAACGACGACCGCTTGCGCAACACCCGCACCACGCTGACGAACTGGGGCATGCGCATGGTGCTGGCCCCTTATTGGGTCAATTACCACCTGGAACACCACCTGTTTGTGTTCACGCCCTGCTGGAAGCTGCCTGCCGCCCATCGCATGCTGATCGCACAAGGCTTTGGCCCGCGCATGGAACTGGCCCAGGGTTATCTGGCCGTGCTGCGCCAAGCGGTGTCCAACCCGCACGACGACCCCGATCACGGCAAGCCAGGCGATCAGCGCAAACGAGCTGCACTCATCTGACCCCTTCAAAACAAGGACTGAGAACATGGCACACCGACTCGACCAACAAGTGGCCATCGTGACGGGCGCCAGCCGCGGCATCGGCCGCGCGATTGCCGAGGCCTATGCCGCTGAAGGTGCCAGCCTGTGCCTGATCGCCACCGACTCGGCGCGCCTGCTGGAAGTCAAGGACAGCCTGGGTTTGCTTGACGAGCGCATCATGACTTTGGGCATGGACGTGACCGAACGTGACGCCTGCTTTGCGGCCGTGGCGCAAGTCGAAAAACGCTTTGGACGTGTCGATGTGCTGGTCAACAACGCCGGGGTGTACCGGGCCAAGCCTTTCCTCGACTACGCGCAGCAAGATTTTCAGGACATGCTCGATGTGAACCTGTTTGGCGTGCTGCACTTCATGCAGGCCTGCCTGCCGGGCATGCAGGCACGCCGGCACGGGCGCATCGTCAACATTGCCTCTACTGCGGGCAAATGGGGCTCGCGCAACCAGTCGGCCTACAACGTGAGCAAGCACGCGGTGGTGGGCTTGACGCGCTGCGTGGCCCTCGAGGCCAGCCCACACGCGGTCACCGTGAATGCGATCTGCCCCGGCTTTGTGCAAACCGACATGGTGGAAACGCTGAAAGCCCAGGTGGCTCAAAGTTCGGGCATGAGCGGTGACGACATGGTCAAGGCCGCACTGGCGCGGGTGCCGCTGGGGCGGGTGCTGAACCCGGACGAAATCGCGGCCCTGGCGGTCTACCTCGGCTCCCATGAATCACGCGGCATGACAGGGCAGTCCATATTGCTTGACGGCGGCATGGTCTTGGTCTAGCGGACTGATCGCATCGCACCGCATTGCATACTTGCCCCACTCACATGAACATCGCTCTCTGGTTGGCGCGCACCGCCGAACGTTACCCGCAACAAGCGGCCATCGCGCATGGCACACAGGTCTGGTGCGATTACGCCGAATTTGCCCACCGCGCTGCCCGCACGGCCAGCTGGCTGCACGCCCAAGGTGTGCAGCCTGGCGAACGGGTGATGCTGTTCCTGCACAACACGCCCGAATATTTGCCCCTCATGTGGGGCATCTGGTGGGCCGGTGCGGTGGCGGTGCCGGTGAATGCCAAGCTGCACGAACGCGAAGCGGCTTGGATTGCCCAGCACAGCGAAGCCCGCATCGCTTTTTGCGACAGTGAACGGGAACAAACTTTCACACAAGCACTGCGCGACGTGGGCGTTGGAACCGCCGTCCAAGCTGACAGCACATTCATGTTGCAAGCCGAAGGCCCACACCTGCCACCGCAAGCCCGCGAAGACGACGACCCCGCCTGGTTGTTCTACACCAGCGGCACCACCGGCAGGCCCAAGGGTGTGGTGCTGTGTGCTCGCCAATTGCGCGGCTGCACGTTGGCGTATTTCGGCTCGGTGCAGTCGGTGGAACGTGGCGACAGCATGCTGCACCCCGCACCGCTGTCGCACGGTGGCGGCATGTACCACCTGCCTTATGTGCTGAACGCCGGGCTGAACGTGGTGCCGCGCTCGGACGGCTTTGACCCGCATGAAGCCTTGTTGCTGGCTGCGCACTGGCAGCGGGCCTCGTTTTTTGCAGCGCCCACCATGGTGCGGCGGCTGGTGGATGCGGCGCGTAACTTGCCCGAGCGGCCGCAGGGACTGGCCACCATCGTCTATGGCGGCGGCCCCATGTACCTGGCCGACATCGAAGAGGCCCTGCAGGTCATCGGCCCGCACTTTGCGCAGATTTATGGCCAAGGTGAATGCCCGATGACCATCAGCGTGCTGCCCAAGAGCGATGTGCTGGACACCACCCACCCGCGTTACTGGGAACGGCTGGCTTCGGTCGGGCATGCACAGGCCATGGTCGAGCTGAAGATTGGCGACGAGTCGGGTGCGAGCTTGCCGGTGGGCGAAGTAGGTGAAATTTGCGTGCGCAGCGAACTGGTCATGGCGGGCTATTGGCGCGACCCTGAGGCCACGGCCAAAGCCATCCGCGAGGGCTGGTTGCAAACCGGTGATGTGGGGCGTCTGGATGCCGATGGTTACCTGACTTTGCTGGACCGATCGAAGGACCTGGTGATCAGCGGCGGCACCAACATTTACCCCCGCGAAGTCGAAGAAGCCTTGCTCACGCACCCGCAAGTGGCCGAGGTCTCTGTCATCGGCAGGCTCGACCCGGAGTGGGGCGAGGTGGTGGTGGCCTTTGTGGTGTGCCGCCAGCCTTTGACTGTGGCCGATTTGGACGCGCACTGCCTAGACCAGGTGGCGCGTTTCAAGCGGCCCAAGCACTACCACTTGGTCAATGCCTTGCCCAAAAACAATTATGGCAAGGTGCTGAAAACCGAGTTGCGCGCCATCGACGCGCAAGGACTGGAAACGCGTCGGACTTGAGTCGGTATGGATCTGAATTCTTTGTCCCTACTCAGGTGGCGCCATAACCTTGCAAGCAGCACTGATTTGGCCTGGCCCCATGGCGGCGGATGAAATGGAAAAGACCCGTGATTTGTAGACGCCAACGAGACAAACCACGGGATAACCATGAAGCAAAAAGTGACGCCCCAGTCTCACAATGGCCCACTTTGTACAGTTTGAAACATCCGCCGAAAGAAACTGAGCCCTCCAGATGTCCAGCAACACCATCCTTGAAACCCGGAATCTCATCAAAGAGTTCAAGGGCTTTGTCGCCGTCAATGACGTGAACCTGAGCGTGCAGCGCGGCCAGATTCACGCGTTGATTGGCCCCAATGGCGCAGGCAAGACCACGGTCTTCAACCTGCTGACCAAATTCCTGATTCCGACCAAGGGGCAGATCCTGTTCAATGGCCACGACATCACCGGCGAAAAACCCTCCCAAGTGGCACGCCGGGGCATCGTGCGCTCGTTCCAGATTTCGGCCACCTTCCCCAACCTCACGGTGATGGAAAACGTGCGCATTGGTTTGCAGCGCGCCACGGGTGTATCGCTGCATTTCTGGCGTTCCGAGCGCAGCCTGAACCAGCTCAACGACAAGGCCATGGCCCTGCTCGACCAGGTCGATTTGGGCAGCATGGCCGATCTGACGGCGGTTGAATTGCCCTATGGCCGCAAGCGCGCCCTGGAGATCGCCACCACGCTGGCCATGGACCCCGAACTGATGCTGCTGGACGAGCCCACCCAAGGCATGGGCCACGAAGACGTGGACCGTGTGACGCAGCTGATCAAAAAAGTCGGTGCCAACCGCACCATCCTGATGGTGGAACACAACATGAGCGTGGTGTCCAAAATTGCCGACACCATCAGTGTCTTGCAACGTGGACAAGTGATTGCAGAAGGACCTTACGAAGTGGTTTCGAAAAATCCCCAAGTGCTAGAGGCCTATATGGGCACCGCCGACAACCAACTGGAGGGTGCCCATGGCTGATTCCAAAGAATTCCTGCGCATCAGCAACCTGCAGTCCTGGTACGGCGAGTCGCACATCCTGCATGGGGTGGACATGACCGTCAACGAAGGCGAAGTGGTCACGCTGCTGGGGCGCAACGGCGCTGGGCGCACCACCACCGTCAAATCCATCCTGGGCCTGGTCGGTCGGCGCACCGGCTCCATCACCATCCGGGGTCAAGAAACAGTGAACTGGGCACCGCACCAGATTGCCAAGCTGGGCATTGGTTATTGCCCCGAAGAACGCGGTATTTTCTCGGCTCTGACCTGCGAAGAAAACCTGATGCTGCCGCCCGTGATTGCCCCCAACGGCATGTCGGTCGAAGAAATCTACGACATGTTCCCCAACCTGCTGGAGCGCCGCAACAGCCCCGGCACCCGCCTGTCAGGGGGCGAGCAACAAATGCTGGCGGTCGGCCGCATCTTGCGCACGGGCGCGCGGTTTTTGCTGCTCGACGAAATTTCCGAAGGCCTGGCCCCGGTCATTGTTCAGGCCTTGGCCCGCATGATCAAGGCCCTCAAGGCCAAGGGCTTCACCATCATCATGGTGGAACAGAACTTCCGGTTTGCCGCGCCCTTGGCGGACCGGTTTTACGTGATGGAGCATGGCCAGATGGTGGAGACCTTCAGCTCGCAAGAGCTGTCCGCCAAGATGGGCATGCTGCATGAGTACCTGGGTGTGTGATTTTTTTCTAACTGGAGACAATACGATGAAACGCAAACTTCTTTCCCTCGCCGCGGTGGCCGCTTGCGCCTTTGCAGGCTCAGCCCAAGCACAGATCTCGGACGGCATCGTCAAGATCGGCGTGATGAACGACATGTCGGGCCTGTATTCGGACATCACCGGCCCCGGCTCGGTGACTGCGGCCCGCATGGCCGTCGAGGACTACATCAAGGCGACCAAGAGCACGCTCAAAGTCGAAATCGTCAGCGCTGACCATCAAAACAAACCCGATGTGGGCTCCAACGTGGCTCGCCAATGGTTTGACACCGACAAAGTCGACATGATCGCCGACGTGCCCACATCCTCGGTCGGTCTGGCCGTGGCCAAAATTGCGAGCGACAAGGGCAAGCTGCACGTCAACTCCGGCTCGGCCACGGCCGATCTGTCGGGCAAGGCCTGTAACGCCAACACCATCCACTGGGCTTATGACACCTGGATGCTGGCCAACGGCACAGGCAAAGCCATTGTGAAAAGCGGTGGTGACACCTGGTTCTTCTTGACCGCCGACTACGCTTTCGGCCACGCCCTGGAGCGCGACACCGAAGCCGTGGTGAACAAGAACGGCGGCAAGGTGGTCGGCAAAGTCCGCACACCTTTCCCCACACAAGACTTCTCTTCTTTCTTGCTGCAAGCCCAAGCCTCCAAAGCCAAGATCATTGGCTTGGCCAACGCGGGGGGTGACACCACCAACTCCATCAAGCAAGCGGCCGAGTTCGGCATCACCAAAGGCGGTCAAAACCTGGCCGGATTGCTGGTGTTCCTGCCTGACGTGCACTCGCTGGGTCTGAACATCGCGCAAGGCCTGATGCTGACCGAAACCTTCTACTGGGATCTGAACGACAACACCCGCGCTTTCAGCAAGCGTTTCGCAGCAATCCAGGGTGGCAAATACCCATCGATGGTGCAAGCCGGTGTTTACTCCAGCGTGATCCACTACCTGAAGGCTGTGGATGCGGCCAAGACCGATGACGGCGGCAAAGTCGCCGCCAAGATGAAAGAACTGCCCACCGACGATCCTTTGTTTGGCAAAGGCACCGTGCGCGCTGACGGTCGCAAGATCCACCCGGCCTACCTGTTCCAGGTCAAGAAGCCTGCCGAATCCAAAGGCCCATACGACTACTACAAGCTGGTGGCCACCATTCCTGCCAACGAGGCTTTCCGCCCCCTGGCTGAGAGCGAGTGCCCGCTGGTCAAGAAGTAATTTCAACCCTTTGTTCAAGCAAGTCGATACATCACCATGGAAATCTTTGGCATACCCTCGCAAGCCCTGTTCGGGCAATTGCTGATCGGGCTGATCAACGGCTCTTTTTACGCATTGCTCTCGCTGGGCCTGGCCGTGATTTTCGGCTTGTTGAACATCATCAACTTCACCCACGGCGCCCAGTACATGCTGGGCGCCTTTGTGGCCTATTTGTCGCTGACAAAGCTGGGCATCAACTACTGGGTGTCGCTCATCCTGACACCCATCCTGGTGGGTGCGACAGGCATGCTGATTGAGCGCACCATGCTCAAACAGCTTTACAAGCTGGACCACCTGTATGGCCTGCTGCTCACCTTCGGCCTGGCCTTGATCATCCAGGGTTTGTTCCGACACGAATTTGGCTCTTCGGGCATGCCTTATCCGGTGCCCGAGGTCTTCAAGGGTGCCTACAACACCGGCTTCATGTTCCTGCCCAAGTACCGCGCCTGGGTCATCGTGGCTTCGCTGGTCGTTTGCTTGTCCACCTGGTACGTGATCGAGCGGACCAAGCTGGGCGCTTATCTGCGCGCCGCCACTGAAAACCCCAGCCTGGTGCAGGCTTTTGGCGTCAACGTGCCCCGAATGATCACCCTGACCTATGGCTTCGGCGTGGGCTTGGCCGCTTTTGCCGGTGTGATGGCCGCGCCCATTTACCAGGTCAACCCCACAATGGGCGCCGACATCATCATCGTGGTGTTTGCGGTGGTCGTGATCGGCGGCATGGGCTCCATCATGGGGGCGATCCTCACCGGTTTTGGCTTGGGCCTGATCGAAGGCTTGACCAAAGTGTTCTACCCGGAAGCCTCCAGCACGGTGATTTTCATCATCATGACCATCGTTCTTTTGATCAAGCCTGCAGGCCTGTTCGGCACCCAGAAGTAAGACCATGACCACTGTCTCGACCCCCTCACTCAAGACCCAGTCGTTCACGCACCAGTGGGTGGCCTTTGCCATCATGGTGATGGTGCTGGTCATTGCCCCAATCTGGGTGTACCCGATCTTCCTGATGAAGGTGATGTGCTTTGCTTTGTTTGCATGTGCCTTCAACCTGCTCATTGGTTTTGGTGGTCTGCTCTCTTTTGGCCACGCCATGTTTTTGGGCACCGCCGGTTATGCCGCCGCCCACGCGGCCAAAGTCTGGGGCTGGAACCCCGAATTGGCCGTGTTGTTTGCCACCGCTTGCTCTGGCTTGCTGGCGCTGGTGACGGGCCTGTTGGCAATTCGCCGTCAAGGTATTTACTTTGCGATGATCACCTTGGCGTTTTCGCAGATGGTGTTCTTCTTTTACCTGCAAACGCCCTTCACAGGCGGTGAAGACGGCATCCAGTCGGTGCCTCGCGGCAAGCTGTTTGGCGTGTTTGATTTGTCAGAAAACTCGGTCATGTACATGTTTGTGCTGGCGATTTTCCTGGCCGGTTTTGCCTTGATTTGGCGCATCATTTATTCGCCCTTCGGCCAGATCCTCAAAGCCATCCGCGAAAACCAGGACCGCGCCATTTCGCTGGGTTACGACACCGACATGTTCAAGCTGATTGCCTTTGTGATCTCGGGTGCCTTGGCAGGCACCGCTGGGGCCACCAAGTCGCTGGTGTTTCAGTTGGCCTCGTTGACCGACGTGCATTGGTCCATGTCGGGTGAGGTGGTCTTGATGACCCTGCTGGGCGGCATGGGCACCTTGTTTGGCCCTGTGGTTGGCGCTGCGGTGATCGTCAGCATGCAAAACTATTTTGCCCAATTCGGTGCATGGGTCACCATCATGCAAGGCGTGATCTTTGTGGTCTGCGTGCTGGCTTTCCGCCGGGGCATCATTGGCGAGATCGCCAACTGGATCAAGAAGCCGCTGTGATGCAGCGTCACTGAGCTGCGGATCAACAACAAAAAAACCGCTCCTTGGAGCGGTTTTTTGATGGTAGCAAAGCCGTTCAGCGCATGAAGATCTTCACGTAATCCGCCCCCAAGCCCACCGCCTCAAAGTGGGCCCGGTACTTCTCGATGCGGGTGAATACATCGTCATAACCCGTGGCGTTGCCTTGCGTGTCCACGTACATCAACGCGCCATGCACGGTGAACATCGTCACCATGTCCTGGCAGTCGTCGGGCACCACCAGGGTGTGGGTTTCACCCGGGGGCTCGAACACGTAGCTGCCTTCTTCGGCCACCCAGTCGTGTTCCAGGTACAACCATTTGCCGCGCAGCACATGGGCATGCACCTGGCCCGAATGGCGGTGGCGCTGCAACAGACCCGAGCGCTTGACCTTGAGCAGGTGCACGTAAAAGCCACCCGTCACGTTCAGGTGCAGCGGGCGTGACCAAATGCCCGGGGCCACTGGTGCCCATAGGCGTTCGTCGTCGGTTTGCACGTCGTGCACCACCATGTCGGGGGCCATGCCCCAAGGTTGGGGCTTGGCGTAAGGCACGCGGTCGTCGGCGACCGCTGCTGGGGTGTGGGGAGCGTTCATGGCAATGAGTGCGAAGAGTTGAAGTGCGCAGCTTAAAACGGGTCGCCGGGCCTGTCTGCGTCATGCGCGACACTTTCCAGAACTCTTAATGTCCTTCGAACGACACCAGTGTGAACAGATTCAAGCCGCTGTCCTGGATGCGCTGCGAGCCTCCCAGTTCGGGCAAATCCACAATGGCCGCCCCTTCGATCACCGCAGCACCGAGTTTTTCAAGCAGCTTTTTGCCCGCCATCATGGTGCCGCCCGTGGCGATCAGGTCGTCGATCAGCAGCACCCGTTGACCCGGCATGACCGCGTCGGTGTGCAGCTCCACCGTGGCGCTGCCGTACTCCAGCTCGTAGGTTTCTTCTACCGTGGTAAAGGGCAGCTTGCCTTTTTTGCGGATGGGCACAAAGCCCAGGCCCAGTTCATAAGCCACCACCGAGCCCAAGATAAAGCCCCGCGCATCGAGACCCGCCACCACATCCGGGCGCAAGGCGGGGTGCATGTAGCGGTGCACAAAGACGTCGATCAGCACCCGGAACACGCGCGGGTCTTGCAGCAGTGGCGTGATGTCACGGAACTGCACCCCCGGCGCGGGCCAATCGGGCACCGTGCGGATGTGGCTTTTCAGATAATCGTTGACGCTCAGATCGTCCATGTCTTCAGCCTTGCAGGAGTTTTTCTTCGGCCACCGCCAGCGTTTGGGATTGGCCCGACAGCACCAGCGTGTCGCCCGCGTGCAACTCGGTGTCTTCGCTCACGTTTTCAGGTTGGCCATTGGCGCGGCGCAGGTTGACCACGCGCACCCCCATGGCATGAAAGGCCAGGTCTTTCACCCGCTTGCCCAACCAAAGCGAGGCCATGGGCAGCCCCACCGAGGTCAGGCGTTCGTGGTCAATCTCGTCCAGCGTGTCGTCGTCGGCTCCGTGGAAATACCCTCGCAGCAGGTTGTAGCGGGCGTCGCGCTGGTCTTGCACGATGCGGATCACGCGGCGCATCGGCACGCCCACCAGCGCCAGCGCATGGCTGGCAAGCATGAGAGAGCCTTCAATCGCTTCGGGCACCACCTCGGTGGCCCCGGCCAGTTGCAGCTTTTCCAGGTCCAGATCGTCCTTGGTGCGCACGATCACCGGCACCTGAGGTGCGTGGCTTTGGGTGTGGTCCAGCACCTTCATGGCAGCGGGCACGTCCAGGTAGGTGATCACCACCGCGCTGGCGCGGGCCAGGCCTGCGGCCATGAGCGACTGCAGCCGTCCGGCGTCGCCAAACACCACCGAGTCCCCGGCCGCAGCGGCTTGCCGCACCCGGTCAGGGTCCAGGTCGAGTGCCATGTAAGGGATGTTTTCTTTGTCGAGCATGCGCGCCAGGTTCTGGCCGCAACGGCCATAGCCGCAAATGATGACGTGCTTGCTGGTGTTGATCGACTTGCGGGCAATGGTGGTCATTTGCAGGGACTGCTGCAGCCACTCTCCGGCCACCACCTTGAGCACGATGCGTTCGCTGTGCATGATGATGAAGGGCGTGGCCATCATGGACAGCACCATGCTGGCCAACACGGGGTTGAGCAAGGCCGGCGGAATGATGTTGCTCTGCGCGCCCAGCGTGAGCAACACAAAACCGAACTCACCCGCCTGCGCCAGATACAAACCTGTGCGCAGCGCCACACCATTGGGCGCACCCGTGAACTTGGCCAAAGCGGTCACCAAAACCAGCTTGAAAATCACCGGCAAGGTGGTCAGCACCAGGACCAAGGGCCAGCGTTCGACCACGATGTGCCAGTCCAGCATCATGCCGATGGTGATGAAAAACAGCCCCAGCAACACGTCGTGGAAGGGCCGGATGTCCAACTCCACCTGGTGCTTGTATTCAGTCTCGGAAATCAACATCCCCGCAATGAAAGCGCCCAAAGCCAGGCTCAGCCCCGCCACCTCGGTGATCCAGGCCAGGCCCAGCGTGACCAGCAACAGGTTCAGCACAAACAGCTCTTCGCTCTTGCGCCGCGCAACCAAGGTCAGCCACCAGCGCATCACGCGCTGCCCGCCCGTCATGAGCAAGGTGATCAAGACGGTGGCTTTGAGCGCGGCCATCAGCAAGGCGGTGAGCATTTCGTCGGCCGGGGCGCTCAGGGCCGGAATCATCACGATCAGCGGCACCACTGCCAAATCCTGAAACAAGAGCACGCCCACCACGCGTTTGCCGTGCTCGGACTCGAGCTCCAGCCGGTCGGCCACCAGTTTGATCACGATCGCTGTGCTGCTCATGGCCATGGCGCTCGACAGGGCCAGCGCGGTTTGCCACTCCATTTTCCAAAGGGTGGGCGCCAGCGTGGCCACGAACAAGGAAAACACCGTCACGATCACCAGCGTCAGCAGCACCTGCAGCAGGCCCAGGCCAAACACATGCTTGCGCATGGAGCGCAACTTGGGCAGGTTGAACTCCAGTCCGATCACGAACATCAGAAACACCACGCCGAACTCGGCCAGATGTTTCACGCCCTCGGAGTTTTGCTCCAGTGCCAGCGCGTTGGGGCCAATCACCACCCCCACGGCCAGATAGCCCAGCATGGGCGGCAGCTTGAGCATGCGGCAGCCCACCACACCCAGCACGGCCGCCAGCAAATACAACAGGGTCAACTCCAAAGCGCTCATGCGTCCATGGTAACAAGCGCGCATGGCCCCGTGGTCTGCAACCGTTCCATTTCAAGGGCCATGTGCAGCGCCCGATAAAATACAAAACATGCTTGTCCATCCCGCCCACACCCTGCAACTCGCCCGCGAGACCCTTGACATTGAGGCCGCAGCCTTGCTCCAAGTGAAAGACAGGCTGGATGAGCGCTTTGTCCAGGCCGTGAACATGGTGCTGGGCGTGCAAGGCCGCGTGGTGGTCACCGGCATGGGCAAGAGCGGACACATCGGCCGAAAGATTGCCGCCACGCTGGCATCGACCGGCACCCCGGCCATGTTTGTGCACCCCGGCGAGGCCAGCCATGGCGACCTGGGCATGATCAAAACCGTGGATGTGGTGTTGGCCATTTCCAACAGTGGCGAGAGCGATGAGTTGGTGGCCATCCTGCCGGTGCTCAAGCGCCAGGGCGTGCCCCTGATCGCCCTGACCGGCGGCCTGCAGTCTTTCCTGGCCCGCCATGCCGACGTGGTGCTGGATTGCTCGGTCGACAAAGAGGCCTGCCCTTTGAACCTGGCTCCCACCGCCAGCACCACCGCCCAGCTGGCCATGGGTGACGCGCTGGCCGTGGCCCTGCTGGATGCCCGGGGCTTCAAGCCCGAAGACTTTGCCCGCTCGCACCCCGGTGGCTCACTGGGCCGCAAGCTGCTCACGCATGTGGGCGATGTGATGCGCAAAGGCGCCGATGTGCCGCAAGTCGGGCCAGATGCCCAATTCACCGCCCTGATGCGCGAGATGAGCAGCAAGGGCTTGGGCGCCACCTCGGTCACCGATGCCGAAGGCCGCGTGCTGGGCGTGTTCACCGATGGCGATTTGCGCCGTTTGGTTGAAAAAGGTGTGGACCTGCGCAGCCTGAGCGCCCGTGATGTCATGCACCCCAATCCACGCACCATCCGTCATGACGCGCTGGCCGTCGAAGCCGCCGAGATGATGGAGCTGCACCGCGTCACCAGCATTTTGGTGGTGGACGCGCAGGGCCTGCTGTGCGGCGCGATCAACTCCAACGACCTGATGCGGGCCAAGGTGATCTGAGATGCCAACCCTGAAAGCGCTCACCCCCGCCCTGCATTACCCGCCCGAGTTGCTGCTGCAAGCGCAAGGCATTCGCGTGGCCTTTTTCGACATCGACGGCGTGCTGACCGATGGTGGGCTGTATTTTTCTGAAAGTGGTGAGACCCTCAAGCGTTTCAACACGCTCGACGGCCAGGGCCTCAAACTGCTGCAAAAAGCCGGCATCACGCCCGTGGTCATCACCGGCCGCGACTCGGCCCCACTGCGCTTGCGCCTGAAGGCGCTGGGCGTCACCCACGCCCGCTTTGGCACCGAAGACAAGCGCCCGGCGGCCGAAGCCTTTTTGGGGGATCTGAATTTGAGTTGGGCGCAAGCGGCCGCCATCGGCGATGACTGGCCCGATTTGCCCGTGATGCAACGCGCTGCTTTTGCTTGCGCCCCGGCCAATGCCCATGCGCAAGCCAAAGCCATCGCCCACCACACCACCGCCGAACGCGGCGGCGAAGGCGCGGCCCGCGCCTTTTGCGACCTGCTGCTGGTGGCCGGCGGGCACTACGCCGCCTTGCTCGCACAAGTGGGGGTGCACGACCACCCGGGCGCATCGGCATGAACTTGCTCATGCGGCTGCGCCGTACTTTGGACCGTTTGACGATTTACCTGCCCTTGTTTCTGTTTGCCATTTTGGCTTTGGGCAGCTGGTGGTTGGTGCGCAGCGTGCCCGAGTTGATCCCGCCCGGTATCGACCCCCAGTTGCGTCAGGACCCGGATTTTCGTCTGAACCAATTCACGGTCAGATCGTTTGACGCTACAGGTCGCCTGACCCGCGAGATCAGCGGGCAAAGCGCCACCCACTTTCCGGCGACGCAAAGCCTGCACATCGAGGGCGTGCGCATTCTGGCCGAAAACGAGGAGGGCACACGGCTGACGGCCCAAGCCCAAAAAGGTATTTCCCGTGAGGCCGACCAACAGGTGACCCTGACCGGCGATGCGCAGGCAGTCAGACAGGCAGACGCTCAGGGCCCGCGCGTCGAACTGCGCGGCAAAACATTCACGGCTTGGTTAGAAGAGGAGCGGCTGGTTTCGGACCAGCCGGTGCGCATCACGCGCGGCGCTGAAGTGTTCACGGGCCAAAGCATGAACTTTGACACCCGAAGCGGTCATTATGAGCTGCAGGGCCGCGTGCGCGCCGTTCTGTCGCCACGTTAGACCCCTTAAGAGGACCAAAAACCGGAATAAGCCCGTTTCAAACACCGTCGATACCCCGGCGGATGGGGCCAGATTCTTCTGCAGGTTCGCGCCACGCAGGGCGTCAGAAACGACAAAGCCCTGCAACGCAGGGCTTTGGGCTTTCATGGACTGAGTGATCAGCCCATGTGCTCAATCAGTAGTCGCCACCGCCTTCGCGGCCACCTTCGCGACCACCTTCACGGCGACCACCACCACGGGGGCCTGCGCCATAGGGGCTTCGGAAACCGCCGCCATCACCACGGCCGCCGCCATCACCACGGCCGCCGCCTTCACCACGACCGCCGCCACCGTAGCCGCCACCGCCATCGCCACGACCGCCGCCGCCATATCCGCCGCCGCCATATCCGCCGCCGCCTTCACGGCCGCCGCCATAGCCGCCACCGCCTTCACGACCGCCGCCGCCGCCGCCGTAACCTCCGCCACCGCCGCCGCCGTAACCTCCGCCACCGCCGCCGCCGCCGCCGAACCCACCACCGCCGCCGCCGCCTTCGCGGCGAGGGCCGCCGAAGCCACCGCCGCCTGACCGTGGAGGGCGAGCTTCCATCGGACGTGCTTCGTTCACGACCACATTGCGGCCGCCCAAAGGCTGGCCATTCATACCGTTGATCGCGGCTTGGGCTTCGTTATCGCTGCCCATTTCCACAAAGCCGAAGCCTTTGGAGCGGCCCGTATCACGTTCCATCATGACTTTGGCACTGGTCACAGCACCGAATTCACCGAAGGCTTGTTCCAGATCACCGTCTCGCACCGAGTAAGGCAGGTTGCCGACGTAAAGTTTGTTGCCCATGAAAGGGACTCCTCAAAACACAGAGATAAAAGCGATGGAGTTCCGAAAGCGCATTCAACAAACCTGAAAACATCGGAAGGAAAGCGAAACTGACCTGTTCATCGCAAACTGGACTTCATTGAAAATGCCGCTGAAGCCTGTCCAGTATCTTCGAGAAAACAAAAATAAATGCAAGGCATTTTCATTAAATGCTTTGCAAAACCTGTGAGCTTACTCATATTTGTTGTTTTACCAACTCACTTCTCGCTCGGGCGAGGCGCTGATTTTGTGAATCGTCAAATCGGCCCCGTCATATTCTTCTTCTGGGCTGAGTTTCAATCCGAGGGTGATTTTCAATAGGCCGTAAAGCGCCACACCCCCCAACAGGGCCCAGCCCACACCGAGGCCAGTGCCGATTAACTGCGCGCTCAGGTTGACGCCGCCCAACCCCCCCAAACTGCTGGCCCCAAAAATGCCCGCCGCAATACCGCCCCAGGCACCGCAAATGCCATGCAAGGGCCACACGCCCAGCACATCGTCGATCTTCCATTTGTTCTGGGTCAGTGTGAACATCACCACAAACAAGGCTCCGGCCACAGCGCCGGTGACCAAGGCACCAAATGGGTGCATCAAATCAGAGCCTGCACACACCGCCACCAAACCAGCCAAGGGGCCGTTGTGCACAAAGCCGGGGTCGTTCTTGCCCAAGACCAAAGCCGACAAAGTCCCGCCCACCATGGCCATCAGGGAGTTGACCGCCACCAGACCCGAAATTTTGTCCAGCGTCTGAGCACTCATCACATTGAAGCCAAACCAGCCCACGATCAAAATCCAAGACCCCAGGGCCAAAAAAGGGATGCTCGATGGCGGGTGGGCCGAGACCACGCCGTCCTTGCGGTAGCGGTTGTAACGGGCACCCAGCAAGACCACGGCAGGCAGCGCGATCCAGCCGCCCATGGCGTGCACCACCACCGACCCCGCAAAGTCATGGAACTCATCGCCCGTGATGGCCTTGATCCAGGCCTGCACGCCGAAGTGCTGGTTCCAGACAATGCCCTCAAAGAAGGGGTAAACAAAGCCCACGATCACGGCCGTGGCGATTAACTGCGGCCAAAACTTGGCCCGCTCGGCAATGCCGCCCGAAATGATGGCGGGAATGGCGGCGGCAAAGGTCAGCAAAAAGAAGAACTTGACCAGGTCGTAGCCGTTTTTGGCGGCCAGCTGTTCGGCCCCCACAAAAAAGGTGGTGCCATAAGCCACGCTGTAACCGACCACAAAATAAACCACGGTAGACACCGAAAAATCCACCAGGATTTTGACCAGCGCATTGACCTGGTTCTTTTTGCGAACCGTGCCCAGTTCCAGAAAAGCAAAACCGGCGTGCATGGCCAACACCATGATGCCGCCCAACAAAATAAAAAGCGCATCTGCGCCCTGTTTTAGTGCTTCCACGATCGTCCTTCGAGAATTTTTGATTTGATTTGGTGCATTTCGGGGGCGGCCCACCCCCGCGCACCAAATAAAAGCAAGAAACGCACCCAAAGTCCCTCGCTGGTGCCGAGCGTCATGTCATGCCCCCAAACCGGTGCACAGGGCCCTCCCGTAAGATGCGCAGCTCTTACCAATTCGGTGTTCAGGCTTACGCCCGCATTCCCCCATGGAAGCATTCTTCGTCTCTACTGGCATCGTGGCTTTGGCCGAAATGGGTGACAAAACCCAGCTTTTGTCACTCGTGCTGGCCGCCCGTTTCCGCAAGCCCTGGCCCATCGTGCTGGGCATTTTGGTGGCCACGCTGGCCAACCATGGCCTGGCCGGTGCCGTGGGCAGCTGGGTCACGACCGTGATGGGCCCCGATGTGCTGCGCTGGGTGCTGGGCGCGTCTTTCATTGCCATGGCAGCGTGGATGCTGATTCCCGACAAGCTGGACGACGAAGAGGGCGACAGCGCCCCGCGCATGGGGGTGTTCCTGACCACGGTGGTGGCTTTCTTTCTGGCCGAAATGGGCGACAAGACGCAGATCGCCACCGTGATGCTGGCGGCGCAGTACAACGCCTGGTTTGCCGTGGTGGCGGGCACCACGCTGGGCATGATGCTGGCCAACGCCCCCGTGGTGTGGTTGGGCGACGCCATCACCCAGCGTGTGCCGCTGCGCCTGGTGCACCTGATCTCGGCGGGCATTTTTGCCGTGCTGGGCGTGATCGCGCTGTCGGGCTGGGGCAGCTGAGCGGTCCTTTGGCCCGAATGCTGGAGTTGCTGACCCTGGCTCAGCCTTGAGGTTCATCGCCCTTATACTCACGCCATGCGCCGATTTGAACCCGATTGCGGGCGCCGGAACCACCATGGTTTCGAAATTCAGCTAAATGGCGTGTGTTTCATCTCACAGAAACCCGGCCCAGCTGAGTGCGAAGCCGGGTTTTGTTTTTTTGCACACCAGAACACATTCGATGCTGATCGCCGAATCCCAAAGCATGCTGTTTGAAGCCCCTTTGCCTTTGCAAAGCGGCGCGTCCATCCGTGACTATTCACTCAGTTTCGAAACCTACGGCACGCTCAACGCCGACAAGTCCAACGCGGTGCTGATCTGCCACGCGCTCAACGCCTCGCACCATGTGGCGGGCGTGTACGCCGACCAACCCAAAAACCTGGGCTGGTGGGACAACATGATCGGCCCTGGCAAGTCGCTCGACACCGCCCGCTTTTTTGTCATCGGCGTGAACAACCTGGGCTCGTGCTTTGGCTCGACGGGCCCCATGCATGAGAACCCCGACACCGGCCGCGTGTACGGCGCCGACTTCCCGGTGGTGACGGTGGAAGACTGGGTCAACGCCCAGGCCCGTTTACTGGACGCCTTGGGCATCACGCAACTGGCCGCCGTGATGGGCGGCAGTTTGGGCGGCATGCAGGCGCTTTCTTGGACGCTGCAATACCCCGAACGCGTGAAACACGCGGTGGTGGTGGCCAGCGCACCCAACCTGAATGCGGAAAACATCGCCTTCAACGAAGTGGCGCGCCGCGCCATCGTGACCGACCCCGACTTTCACAACGGCCATTTTTACGCGCAAGGTGTGGTGCCCAAGCGCGGCCTGCGCATCGCCCGCATGATTGGCCACATCACGTATTTGAGCGACGACGTGATGAATGAAAAGTTTGGCCGCGAGTTGCGCGAAGCGGTGACGCACAACGCCACGGGCTACAAATACTCCACGCAAGAAGTCGAGTTCCAGATCGAAAGCTACCTGCGCTACCAAGGCGACAAGTTCAGCGAGTACTTTGACGCCAACACCTATTTACTGATCACCCGGGCGCTCGATTATTTTGATCCGGCACGCGCCTTTGGCGGCGACCTGTCCAAAGCGCTGGCCCGCGCCAGTTGCAAATTTTTGCTGGTCAGCTTTTCCACCGATTGGCGCTTTTCGCCCGCCCGCAGCCGCGAGATGGTCAAGGCCCTGCTCGACAACCGGCGAGACGTGAGCTATGCCGAGATCGACGCGCCGCACGGGCACGACGCCTTCTTGCTCGAAGACCCCCGCTACCTGAACGTGGTGCGCTCTTACTTTGACAACATGGCCAATCCCCTCTCTGAAGGAGGTGTGTCATGAGCGACCCCCTGACCATGCAAGCCATGGCCCGCCTGGTGCCGCAAGGCGCCCGCGTGCTCGATTTGGGCTGTGGCGATGGCGCCTTGCTGGCTTACCTGCAGCAACACAAGGGCTGCACCGGCTACGGCGTGGAGCTGGACGACACCAATGTGCACGCCTGCGTGCAGCGCGGTGTGAACGTGATCCAGCTGAACCTGGACGAAGGCCTGAGTCTGTTTGGCGATCAGTCGTTTGACGTGGTGCTGCAGATCGACACCTTGCAGCACCTGCGCAACGCCGAGACCATGCTGCGCGAGACGGTGCGTGTGGGGCGTGTGGGCATCGTGGCCTTTCCCAATTTTGCGCATTGGTTCAACCGCTTGAGCGTGTTGCGTGGCCGCATGCCGGTGACCAAGCGCCTGCCTTACCAGTGGTACGACACGCCCAACATCCGCGTGGGCACCTATGCCGATTTTGGTGACCTGGCGCGCAAAAACGAGCTGCGCGTGGTGGATGCTTTTGGCCTGCAAAACGGTCAGGAAGTGCGTCTGTGCCCCAACCTGATGGCGGGCACAGCGGTCTACAAGTTGCAGCGCGGCTGACATGGCCAGCGCGCCTGGGACCCAGGAAACGGCCGCCCACAGCCCCTGGCTGATCGCCAACGTGTTGGCACAAATCGCCTTTGGCCTGCTGGCCATGACGCTGTGCCTGCCCTCCATGCAAGAGTGGGGCGCGATTTTTGACACCCCCCAAGCCGATGTGCAGCTGACCTTCAGCGGCTACGTGGTGGCCTACGGGGCGCTGCAGTTGGTGTACGGCCCCTTGTCGGATCGGTATGGGCGCAAGCCCATCCTGATGCTGGGGCTGGTGGTCGCGGGGCTGGCCTCGGTCATGGCCGCGCTGGCCACCGACATCACCACACTGATTGCCGCCCGTGTGCTGCAAGGCGCGGGCTGCGCCGCCAGCATGGTGGTCAGCCGCTCCATGGTGCAAGACCTGTTTGTTGGGCCGCAGCGCACGCGGGTCATGGCCTACATCGGCATGGCGCTGGGCTTGTGCCCGCCCTTGGCCACGTTGATTGGCGGGCATATCCATGTGCGTTACGGCTGGCAAACCAACTTTACGTTGCTGGCTGTTTTGGCCGTGCTGCTCTTGGTGGCAGCGTGGCTGGGCTTGCCGCGTGGGGCCCAAACCGTGCCTGCAACGGGCCACTGGCTAAGGGCCATGCTCAGCGCTTATGCGCGCTTGCTGCGCGAGCCGCGCTTTTTGCTTTACGTCGCCATCCTGGCGGCCACCACCGCCACGTTTTACGCTTTCCTGGCAGGCGCACCCATCGTGCTCAAGGGCTACGGCATCGGGCCGGACGGCATTGGCTGGTTCATCATGGCCGTGCCTGTTTCGTACATTTTGGGCAATTTCATGACTTCGCGCCTCATCGCGCAAGCAGGCGAATCGCGCGTCATGGCCTGGGGCCAAGCCCTGACGCTGGGCGGCTTGGTGGTGATGCTGGCGCTGGGCTTGGCTGGCGTGCAGACGGCGCTGGCCGTGGCCCTGCCCTTGTTGCTTTTGGGCTTGGGTCATGGCCTGCTGAACCCACCCACGCTGGCAGGCACGGTGGGCGTGTTGCCCGCGCTGGCAGGCTCGGCCGCTGCGGTGGCGGGCCTGATGCAGCAACTCACCGGGGCCAGCGCCGGCTACCTGGTGGGCTTGGTGCCGCACGAAGGCGCGGTGAACTTGGGTTGGATGATGTTGGGCTTTGCGTTGGTCGGGGCGGCCGCGCAGTGGGGCATGCGCCGCGACCGGCGGCATTGAGAGCCTTCAGCTTGGCAGTTCGGCCTCGTGCATCCAGGCCGCGTGTTTGGGGGCGCGTTTGGTTTGCGCCCACTCGTTGAGCATGTCCCATTTGCACGCGTCGAGCTGGGCGTACATCTCGGGCGTGCCCACGTCGGCGGCCAGTTCCAGGCGGTGGCCGTTCGGGTCAAAGAAGTAGATGCTCTTGAAAATGGTGTGGTTGGTCGGGCCCAACACCTCCACGCCGTTGGCTTGCAGGCGAGCCTTGGCGTCTTCCAGCGCTTGCAGGCTCTCGACCTTGAAGGCGATGTGCTGCACCCAGGCGGGGGTGTTTTCGTCACGGCCCATCTCGGGGGAGTTGGGCAGCTCAAAAAAGGCCAATACGTTGCCGCCACCCGCGTCCAAGAACACATGCATGTAAGGATCAGGAGCCTTGGTGGAGGGCACCAAGTCTTCGGCGATGGCCAGCACGAAATCCATGTTTAGGTTTTTGGCGTACCACTCGACGGTGGCTTTGGCGTCTTTGCAGCGGTAGGCGGCGTGGTGGATGCGGTCAATTTTCATGGAGGTCTCCGGTATTTGTTTTGGCTTGTCTGTGGGCTCAGTCGGTTTGGCGGGCGGCTTGCAAGGCCTCACGCAGCACGCGCAAGTCGCCAATGTGGTTGGCCAACAGCAAAATCAAGCGGGCGTTGAACGCTTCGCTTTGTTCGTCGCTCAAGCCGTTGTGGGCGTCGATCAAGTTTTCGTAAAACTCGTCACCCGGTGAAAAGTCGCGAAAAAATCGGCGATCGGCTTCATGGAAGTTGGGGTCGGTTTTGAGGGCTGTGGGGGTGTCGGTGGGCATGTCGGCTCTCACTTCGGTTCAGGCGTGTTCGCCCACTTGGCCTAAGGCACGGGCCATGGCCGCTTGCAGCCGGTCGCTGTCCAGGGTGCGCCAGCGGGCGAGCACATGCTGGTCGGGGCGCAGCAAATAGGTGGTGCCGGGTTGGGCGTCGTAGCGTTTGGCCACCAGACCTTGGGTGTCGACGATGACGTTCATGCCGGGGATGTTCAAGGGGCTTGGGGCGACGATGAGAATTGTTGGCTTGATGGGAGAAGCAATCGCGCGCAGGGGCGTGCTCGCACCATGACAAGAGACATCCGGAAGTTGCGCCAGCACATCGGGCGAGAGCGGCGCATCCACAAACAACATGACCTGAAAACCCTTGCCCACTTGGTTGAGCAACCAAGCATCTTGTCCGTTCACCTGCACGGGCGCATCGTCCATCGGCGCGCCGGGCACCATGTTGCCTTCAAACGCGTCGGCATCGGGCGTGTTGAGCACCGAGCCAGTCAAGAAAGAGGGCACCGACAGGCGACCCGAATTGACCAGCTTGCGCGCAAACGGGTGGTGCTTGGCCAGCGCCAGCACTTGGTTGCGAAAGGTCTTGCTGGTGCGGCTCTTGGGCGTGATGAAGTCGGTCGAGCGCGTCGAGTTCATGATGTTCTCATCGGCCGCAAACTGGCGGTCGTGGGCGTAGCTGTCGAGCAATTTGTCCGAGGCCAAGCCCTTGATGACCAGCGCCAACTTCCACATCAAATCGTCGGCGTCCTGAAAGCCCGAATTGGCTCCGCGTGCGCCAAACGGCGAGACTTGGTGCGCCGCGTCGCCTGCGAACAGCACGCGGCCATGGCGGAAGTCGGTCATGCGGCGGCATTGGAAGGTGTAGATGCTGACCCACTCCAGCTCAAACGGCCGGTCATCGCCCAACATGGCTTTGAGGCGTGGGATGACTTTTTCGGGCTTCTTTTCTTCTTCGGGGTCGGCGTCCCAGCCCAGCTGAAAGTCGATGCGCCAAACGTTGTTGCTCTGCTTGTGCAACAGCACGCTTTGGTTGGGGTGAAAGGGTGGGTCAAACCAGAACCGGCGCTCTGCGGGGTAGTCGGCCTTCATGATCACGTCGGCGATCAAAAAGCGGTCCTGGAACACCCGGCCTTCGATGTCCAGGCCCAGGTGGCGGCGAACGGGGCTGCGTGCGCCGTCGGCCACCACCAGCCAATCGGCTTCGATGTCGAACGTGCCTTCGGGCGTCTCCACCGTCAGCGTGGCGTGCGCATCGTGGGGCGTGACGGCCGTGACTTTGTGCTGCCAGCGGATGTCGGCACCCAGCTCCAGCGCTCGGGCGATCAGCATTTCCTCCACGTGGTACTGCTGCAAGTTGATCATGCCGGGGCGTTTGTGACCGGCGTCGGGCACCAAGTTGAACTGGTACACCTCGTCTTCTTCCAAAAAAGTGCGGCCAATGTTCCAGCTCACGCCCAAGCCGCAGGCCTCGTCGGCAATGCCCAAGCGGTCCAGAATTTCCAGCGAGCGCTTGGCGTAGCAAACCGCCCGCGAGCCGACTGACACGGTCTTGTCGTCGTCCAGTACCAGCACCTCAAGCCCCTGCAAGCGGGCATCGATGGCCGCGGCCAAGCCCACAGGCCCCGCGCCAATGACGATCAAGGCTTTGCGCTGCGGCGGCGTGGCCATCAGGTCGGCAGGCGACTTGTACGGATAAATCGGGTTGACGTTAGCACCCATGTGCGAGCTCCAGAATGGTCAAAAAGCACCCTGCGGTGCCCAGGCCGTAATTTACCATTGATAAATCAGTTTACCTAAACGTAATTTTAATGGCGTTTGGTGTTGAGGGTTCAGCGTTCAGCGTGGTGGGTTGCACGCTCAACGCCCAACGCCCAACGCCCAACGCCCAACGCCCAACGCCCAACGCCCAACGCCCAACGCCCAACGCCCAACGCCCAACGCCCAACGCCCAACGCCCAACGACACCTTGTTGACAGCACCCCGCCGCACTGCCCGTTATGCTTGGTTTTGTTTTTTGTATGACAAATCCATGGGCCCGCACTTCACCCCCGTTTCCAGTGGCGCACGCCTGTCCGACCAGGTGGCGGAGCAACTGAGCGCCGAGATCAAGCAGGGCCGCCTGGCGCCGGGCGACAAGTTGCCCACCGAGGCGCGCTTGGTTGAGCAATTTGCCGTCAGCCGCACCGTCGTGCGTGAGGCGGTGTCGCGCCTCAAATCGCTGGGTCTGGTGGATTCGCGCCAGGGCAGCGGGGTGTTTGTCAGACAGCAACTGCCCTTTGCGCCGCTGCAGTTCGAAGCCCGGCAAGCCGCATCACAAGAGGCCGTGATTCAGATGGTGGAGGTGCGCCGCGCCTTGGAGGCCGAGGCGGCGGCGCTGGCGGCCGAGCGGCGCAGCGCCAGCGACCTGCTGGCCATCGAACGATCGGTCCAGGCTCTGGAACAGGCCGTCCAGTCGGGCGGCGATGGTGTGGCACAAGACGTGCATTTCCACAGGGCGATTGCCGAGGCCACACACAACCCTTTTTTGATTCAGACCTTGGGCTACCTCAGCCAGTTCCTGCACGGGGCCACCCAGGTCACGCGGGCCAACGAGGCCCGGCGGGGCGACTTTGCCGCCGCTGTGCGCAGCGAGCACCAGGCCATTTTGCAGGCCGTGCGGGCCGGTGATCCTGTGCAGGCCCGGCAAGCCGCCGCCGCGCACATGGGCAACGCCATCGGCCGCATCCGCAACGCCGACCCGGCCTTTTGGGTGCAAGAAGGCGAGCGGCTGGCGCAGCCCCTGGTCAAAGGGCTGCAGGGCTGAATCACTCGGCCTTGATGCCCGCCGCTTTGACCACCGCCGCGTAGCGCGACAAGTCACGCGCCATGTCGCGGCCAAAGCGCTCAGGGCCGCCTGGGCTGGCGGTGATGCCCAGGGTGTTCAGGCGCTCGCGCACCGCGGGGTCGTTCAGCACGGCGTTCAGCTCGGTGTTGAGCTTGTCCACAATCGCCCGGGGTGTTTGGGCCGGGGCCAGCAAGCCGACCCAGGAGTTGATGTCGAAATCGGCCACGCCGCTTTCAATGAAAGTGGGCACATCGGGCATGGACGGGGCGCGTTGCGCGCTGGACACCGCCACCGCATGCAGCTTGCCCGCCTTGACGTGTTGAATGGCACCCGCCACGGCGGTGTAGACCAGCGGGATGGAGCCGCCCATCACGTCGATCATGGCCTGACCGCCGCCTTTGTAGGGGATGTGGGTGAGGTTGGCGCCGGTGCGCTGCTTGAGCAATTCGCCGGCGATGTGCGGCGTGCCGCCTGTGCCGGAAGTGCCGTACGACAAACCGCCTGATTGTGTTTTGGACAAAGCGATCACTTGTTGCAGTGTCTTGGCGGGCACACCGGGGTGCGACACTAAAATCAAAATGGCGTCACCGATCTTGCCAATCGGCGCGAAGTCTTTGGCGGTGTCAAAACCCACTTTGGGAAACACATGCGGGTTGATCACCAGTGTGCCGTCAAAGCCCAAGAGCAAGGTGTAGCCATCGGGCGCGGCCGTGGCCACCATTTGGGTGCCGATGTTTCCCGAGGCGCCGGGCTTGTTGTCCACGATCACCTGCTGGCCCAAGCGCTTGGACAGCTGCTCGGCGATCAGCCGACCACTGGTGTCGGTCACGCCACCCGTGGCAAAGGGCACCACCAGGCGGATCGGTTTGGCAGGGTAAGCAGCTTGCGCAGCAGCCGTGCTGGCGCTCAGGGCCAGACCGCCGAAAGCCGCTGCCATCAGGGCTGCGTTCAAAGTGGTTTTGAGCCATTGGCGGCGGGGGGTTGAGGTCTTCATGGGCATCGTTGTCTCCTGGTGGTTTCAGAGGTGAATCAATCGGTCTCGGCGTAGCGCTTTTCGAAAGCCCACACGTCTTCAAAACCCATGAGCCGGGTCAGGTCGGCGAAGTCATAGAGCGGCGTGCTGCCCTTGGCAGATGAGCCCGTCTCTTTGAACTGCTGGTACACCTGCGTCATGGCCTGTACACCCGCCAACAAGGCGGTGACGGGGAAGATGGCGATCTTGTAGCCCAACGCTTCAAGGTCTGGCTTCGTCAGCACCGGGGTCCGGCCTTTTTCGACCATGTTGGCCACCAGCGGCAGGTCAAAGCTTTGGCCAATGCGGCGCATTTCATCTTCGGTCTCGGGCGACTCGACAAACAAAATGTCGGCCCCCGCCTTGGCATAAGCCTCGGCCCGGCGCAGCGCTTCATCGAGGCCCAGCGTGGTGCGAGCGTCGGTGCGGGCGATGACCAAAAAGTCTTTCGACGCGCGCGAGTCAACGGCCACCTGGATCTTGCGTACCATGTCGGCCGTGGGGATCACGCGTCGCCCCGGGGTGTGGCCGCATTTTTTGGGGAACTCTTGGTCTTCGAGCTGGATGGCGCAAGCGCCCGCCGCCTCATAGCCCTGGATGGTGTGGCGCATGTTGAGCAAGCCGCCGTAGCCGGTGTCGGCATCGGCAATCAGCGGCGTGCGGGCCATGCCCGCCATGGCGGTGACGCGGCCGACCATGTCGCTGTAGGTGGCCAGGCCCGCATCGGGCAGGCCCATGTGCGAGGCCACGGTGCCGTAGCCGGTCATGTAGAGCGCATCAAAGCCAAAACTGTCGGCCAGTCGCAGCGAGACCATGTCAAATACACCGGGGGCGACCACCAGACCCGGTTGGTTCAAACGCGCACGCAGGGCAGAGGTTTTGGTGTTCATGGGGCAAAGGAAAAAGAAGGGTGTTTAAATCACGAAATCCAAAATGTCATTTCATCAGAAGAGTCCCCCATGAATCTGCACCTAAGCGACAAGCATGTTTTGATCACTGGCGGCAGCAAAGGCATTGGCCTGGCTTGCGCTCACGCCTTTCTGGAAGAAGGCGCGAAGGTCACGCTGGTCTCGCGTGACGCGGCCAACCTGAACAATGCCCTGCAAAAACTGCATGTCCATTTTCCGGCCGAGCGCATCCACACAGTGGCGGCCAATTTGCGCGATGCGGCGCATGCCCTGGCGGCGCTGAACTCGGCCGAAGCCGCGTTTGGCCCGGTCGATGTGTTGGTCAACTCGGCTGGCGCGGCCAAGCGCACGCCCGCACCCGAGCTCACGCCCGAGGCCTTTGCCGATGCGATGCAGGCCAAATACTTCACCACCATCCACATGCTCACCCCCACCATCCAGCGCATGGCTGCGCGCGGCCAGGGCACGGTGGTCAACATCGTGGGCAATGGCGGCAAAGTGGCTAGCCCCATCCACTTGCCTGGCGGTGCGGCCAACGCGGCTTTGATGTTGGTGAGCGCGGGTATGGCCGCGGCTTACGGGCCACAGGGCATTCGGGTGAATGCGGTCAACCCCGGCCTGACCCTGACCGATCGCCTGCAAGAAGGCATGGTGGCCGATGCGCGTATCAAAGGGATCGGCACCGATGAAGCCATGGCGCAAGCGGTCGCCAAAATTCCCTTGGGCCGCATGGCCGAGCCCGAAGAAATAGCCCACGTCGTGCTGTTTTTGGCATCCATCAAAGCCAGTTACGTCACCGGCATTTGCATGAGCATGGACGGTGCGATGAACCCGATCGTGGTGTAACCGACCGACCCGGTGCGAGCGCTGTGGCAAGCTGCTTCGCAGCGGCCCAGACGCCCTGCGATACCCCCGAAAGGACCCCACCATGAACCCCACCCTCAACCCTGCAACCCGACCGTTGAACGCGCCACACCGACGGGCCTTCCCAACCGTTCATTCCGCCCTGACCTGCATGGCTGGCGGATGGCTGGCCCTGACCCTGAGCGCCTTCACGGCCATCGCCCCAGCACATGCCGAACCCGCGCCTTTGCAAACCGTGCCCTCGGTAGATGTGCCGCGCTACATGGGCACCTGGCACGAGATCGCCAAATACCCGAACTGGTTTCAGAGGAAATGCGCCAGCAGCACGCAGGCCACCTACACGCTGCAAGCCGATGGCCGGGTGCAGGTGCTCAACCGCTGCAAAACCGACAAAGGCGAATGGACCGAGGCGATGGGGGCAGCACGCCAAATCGGCGGACCTAACTCTCCACGGCTCAAGGTGCGCTTTGCCCCCGAATGGTTGTCGTTCATTCCGCTGGTCTGGGGCGATTACTGGGTCATCGACCTGGACCCGAACTACCAATGGGTGGTGGTGAGCGAGCCGAAACGCGAGTACCTGTGGATTTTGTCGCGCACACCGCAAATCCCTGCGGCCATTTACCAAGATCTTTTGGGCAAACTGCACGACCGCGGCTTTGACCTGAAACGGATCGAACCCAGTCGGCCCTGAGCTAAGGGATTCGAGCAGGGCCACCGCGTGCAGGTGCAGCGGTCCAGGTCATTGCCCTTGGTCCTGCAAGACTGCGCCGGCTGAACCACACTGGGGTTTTTCCAAACCTGCAGGCCATGGCCAGTTTTTCATTTTTTCAATCCCCTTGGCGCACGCAGCTGCAAACGCACCTGGAAGCGCAGATCAAGGACCAACTGGGTCAGCGCGTGCGGGCCATGACCGGGGCCACGGGCGATGCGCGCGACTTTTTGCAACCTGCGGGCGACCCCGGCCTGTTCGGCCCCGACTCGGCCGCTTGGCAGGTGCACGCCCAATTTGTGGCCATGATGACCGGGGGCTTGTCGTCGCTCATGTTGCAAGCCCTGCACCCCCGCGCTTTGGCCGCTGTGTGGGACCACTCCAGCTTTCGCACCCAACTGCAGGCGCGCTTGGGGCGCACCGCCTTGTTTGTGGCCACCACCACCTATGGCGGCACCGCTGCCGCCTTGCAAACCATTGAGCGGGTTAACCGCATCCACGCGCACATTCGCGGCACGCTGCCGGACGGCACGCCCTATGTGGCCAACGACCCGGAGCTCATCCGCTGGGTGCACCTGGGCGAGACCACCAGTTTTTTGCGGGCCTACCAAGACCTGTCGCTTCAGCCTTTGCGCACGGACAGGCAAGACCTCTACTTTGCCGAAATGGCGCACATCGGCGAGCGCCTGGGCGCGCACGACCTGCCTCTGACGCGCCACCAAGCCTTGAGTCAGCTGCAAGCCTTTCGGCCCGAGCTGCGGGTGGACGAGCGCACCCGAGAGACGATTGCGCTGATCGAAAACTACCCGTGTGCCCCCTTGGACCGGCCCTTGGTGAATTTGATCGTGCGGGCCGCGTTTCAGATGCTGCCCGATTGGGCGCTGGAGATGCTGGGGCGCGAACGCAGTTGCGCTCTGGAGCAAGCCGCTGTGCGCACGGCCTTGCAAGGCATGGGGGCCTCGCTGGCCTGGGCTTTTGCCGACACGGGGGTGGCCGCCCGTGCCCACCAGCGCATGGCGCCTGAACTCAAGGCTGTTGGATCGTCTCCAAGTATTTGAGTAAAGACACGATGCGGTTGCGTGCCGACCACTCAGCGGTGCGTGGTGAGTCGCTGGGGTGGGTCAGGGCACGGGCTTTGAACTCGTTCCCCCACACTGGCATCTCGCGCGAGCCATGAGGGCCGCCTTCACCAGACCAGCGGCCATCGATCACTTCCCACATCAGCTCTTGTGGAAATGTTCCGCCATGGCGTTGCGCAATGGTGGTCAGGTCAGATGGCGGCTTGACCAAAAACGAGTGCACTGGGCCGTCGCCTTTGCCGGAAGCCCCGTGACAGCTGGCGCAGTTGTCCTTGTAATCGGCGCGGCCCAGCCCGACCGAAGTCTGTGCCCAAGAAGAGGCGGTGATGCTGAGAACGCTGGCAATCACGCAACGGCAAATGCTTTGCTTGTCCATGTGGGCTCCTGTTGTTCTATGAGAGCCTCATGATCGTGATAACTGCAGCCAGCGTCTGTGCGTTGGCACGCCAAAACCCGAGGACAGGTCTACCCGTTTGCATGTGATGGGTTCTGGCGCACAGGCGGTACCCTTGATGAACAGCCCCCTTGATGAACAGCCCCTTTGTAGAAGCCCGCCCCGTGGGCGATGGGCGTGGAACACGCCCTCAATTCAGCTCAAAGTGCCGCCACTGATGGTCGCATCGCCCAAGCCCTGCTGCCGATGCGCCACCAGCACTTTCAGGGCGTGCTGCGCCGCCGCGATCTGAAGGCTGGCAGGCCAGCTGGGCAGGGTAGGGCCCTTCCAATGCGCGGCTTGTTCGGGCAACAGCGGCAGATGCACAAAGCCGCTGAGCACGCCTTGCCCCGCCAGCGCGTGCTGCAGGGCATAAAACACTTGGTTGCAGACAAAGGTGCCTGCCGTTTGCGACACCGATGCCGGGAAGCCGCCATCGCGCAAACCCGCCACCAGCGCCTTGATGGGCAAGGTGCTGAAGTAGGCTGCCGGCGCTCCAGCCACCACGGGCACATCGATGGGCTGCGCCCCCGCGTTGTCGGCGATGCGCGCATCCATCACGTTGATGGCCACGCGCTCGACCGAGAAATCGCAGCGCCCCTCGGCCTGGCCCAGCGCCAGCACGATGTCGGGCCGGTGCTGCGACAGGGCCTGCTGCAAGGCGGGCAGCGCCTGCACAAACACACAAGGCAGCTGCACCGACACGACCTGAGCTCCCTCCAGCGCCAAGCCATTCAAAGCACGCGCCACCTCCCACGACGGGTTGAGGCTTTGCCCGCCAAAGGGTTCAAAGCCCGTGACCAGGATGCGCACCACGGCCATTTTCTTCAGGCGTTGAAGATCGACACCGTCTTGGTGTTCAGGTAGGCCTCCAGCGCCTCGGGGCCGCCTTCGGAGCCGTAGCCCGAATCCTTCATGCCGCCAAAGGGCAGCTCGGGCCAAGGCGCGGCGGGCTGGTTGACCCACAGCATGCCCACGTCCAGGCGTTGGTTCAGCAGGTGCAGGGTTTTCATCGAGTTGGTGAACGCGTAGCCGGCCAAGCCAAAGGGCAGGCGGTTGGCTTCGGCGATGGCGTCTTCGATCTTCTCGAAACTGCGGACCGCAGCGATGGGGCCAAAGGGCTCGTTGACCACCACATCGGCGTCCAGCGGCACATGCGACAACACGGTGGGCGCAAAAAAGTTACCCTGGGTGCCGATGCGCTCGCCACCGGTCAGCACCTTGGCACCTTTGGCGCGGGCGTCTTGCACGATGGATTGCATGGCCGCCAAGCGGCGCTCGTTGGCCAAGGGGCCCATTTGGGTGCCTGCAGTCAGGCCGTCGCCCACCTGCAGCGCTTGGGCTTGCGCGGCAAAACGCTCGGCAAATTCATCGGCTATGGCGTGGTGCACCAAAAAGCGGGTGGGCGAGATGCAGACCTGGCCCGCGTTGCGAAACTTGGCCGCACCCGCAGTCTTCAGGGCCAAACCGATGTCGGCGTCTTCGGCCAGGATCACCGGGGCGTGGCCGCCCAGCTCCATGGTCGCGCGCTTCATGTGCTGGCCCGCCAGTGCGGCCAGTTGCTTGCCCACGGGGGTGGAGCCGGTGAAGGTGATTTTGCGGATCAGCGGGTGCGCGATCAGGTAATTCGAAATCTCGGCAGGGGTGCCATAGACCAGGCCGATCACGCCCGCAGGCACGCCTGCGTCGTGGAAAGCGCGGATCAGCTCGGCTGGGGCTGCAGGCGTTTCTTCTGGCGCTTTGACGATGATGGAGCAGCCGGTGGCCAGCGCGGCGGACATCTTGCGCACGGCTTGGTTGATCGGGAAGTTCCAGGGCGTGAAGGCGGCCACAGGCCCGACGGGTTGCTTGAGCACTTGCTGCTGCACGTTGATGTTGCGGGGCGGCACGATGCGGCCATACACGCGGCGGCCTTCTTCGGCAAACCACTCGATGATGTCGGCCGCCGACATGGCTTCGACCTTGGCTTCGGCCAGGGGCTTGCCTTGTTCTTGTGTGAGCAGCTCGGCGATTTGCGGGGCACACTCGCGCATCAGCGCGGCGGCTTTGCGCAGGATGGCGCTGCGCTCGTTGGCGGGGGTGTCGCGCCAGATTTCGAAGCCCTTTTGCGCGGCCTGCGCGGCACGCTCCAGGTCGGGGATGCCCGCATGGGCCAAGCGACCGATTTCGATGCCGGTGGCGGGGTTGAACACGGGCAGGGTGCGGCCACCCTCGGCATCGCACCATTGGCCGTTGATGAAGAGTTGGGTGTTGGGGTAGGTCATGTCGTGTTCCTGAATTCGAGGGGGTGGCGGTGAAAAAAATAGAGGCCTTTGGCCATGGGCAAATTGTGGCCGCATTTTGCGGCAAGTTGGTCAAACCCGAGACAGACAGAGAAGTGTCCGTTGCATTGGCCTAAAGTCGGGCACCTCAAAGCCACATTTTGAGAGCCAAATAGGAAGAACCAAATCAACGCCATGCACACACCTTCATCCGTTTTGTTTGTCCCCCATGGCTCGCCCATGTTTGCACTGCACCCCGGTGCCGCAGGCGCGGCCATGAGCGCACTGGTGCCCCAATTGGGCGCCCTGCGCGCCATTGTGGTGGTCAGCCCGCACTGGGAAACCGCTGTGCCCACGGTGGGCTTTGCCACCCGACCCGAGACCATTCACGACTTTGGCGGCTTCGACCCGCGCCTGTACGAGATGCAATACCCCGCCATGGGCAGCCCCGAGGTGGCGGCCCAGGTGGTCAGCGCGCTGCAAGCGGCAGGCTTTTCTGTGGCGCATGACGCCCAGCGCGGCCTGGATCATGGCGCCTGGACGCCGCTGCGCCAGATGTTCCCCGAATCCGAAGTGCCCGTGGTGCCCCTGTCGGTGCAAAGCCACTTGGGCCCCGAACACGCTTACCGCGTGGGTCAGGCGCTGGCCCCTTTGGCGCAGCAGGGCATTTTGGTGCTGGCATCGGGCAACATCACCCACAACCTGCGCGATTTGATGGCCGTGCGCATGCAAGGTGGCGCCACGCCCGCCTATGTGCAGGACTTTGCCGACTGGATCCACACCCACATGACGGCCCGTGATGTGCCCGGTCTTCTCGCTTACCGTCAGCAAAGTGCAGGCCAGCGTGCCCACCCCACGGATGAACACCTGCTGCCGTTGTTCACCGCATTGGGCGCGGCGGGACCCGATGCACAGCCCGAGGCTTTTTTCCGGGGCATCAGCGACCACGTCATCGCCATGGACGGCTACGCCTTTGTCTGAGACATGGAGCATTGGCGGTTTGAGCGGCTTGCTGACTGCCGCGTTGATGCGGTTGGCTTGATCGGCGGGAACGCCTGCAGGGCCAAGGAAGCCAAACCAGAATCAAACGGGTAGACCGGCAAACCGCTTTCGGCCATCGCAGGCAAGTCGGGCAGTTCTTTGCTGCGCTTCGGTGAAGTCACGTCCAGTAAGCGGATTTGAAGCCCTGGGTGACCCTTTCAGGGACCATGAAACATCAACGATGCCGATGACAATTCCGTCATCAAGCCATGCACTTTCTGCCATGACAGGCATCAAGTCAACCTCTTATGCGGGTCTGAGCGGTTTTGATTTGATTTGCTTGTTCAAGTGTTTAATCCAAGACCCGTAATGATCAAAATTATTTTTGCCTCAATGTAACAAAGCGCATGTCAAGTTTGATATTCATATTTTAATGTTTATATTAAAAATATATAACAACCTAAGTTATATTTTTAATTTCAATATATTCCTTCAGAAAGCATCTAGGTGCGCAAAAACGCCATGCAAATTCAATTGCGAAACGGGCTCATGCAAGAGAATGGCCTACGGGTGCCGTGACGACAAGCTGTTTGAAGGGGGATCTGGCAAAGGCATGAGCAGAGATATTTCTAATTTACCTACTCAATGAATGGATTTATCAGCGATGCTTTTGAGTTGAACAGGCAGGTTTTTGGAGGTAAAATCTGAAGTATTCAACGAGTTGAAGCTCCCCCACCAATCATTATCAAGGCACACAAGAAGATGACTTTTTCCAATATGCCAGCGATTTTCATTTCCTCGCGATTTTCTCTGGTTTTAACCCTTGTGCTGAGCTTCTTCATGGCCAGCGCAAATGCCCAGAAACCCCCTTCGGCAACTGAAAAACCTGCAGCCGCCACAGAATCTCGGGGCAGTTATTTGGTCAGCGTCCCGGGCGGGGGGCGCGCTGCGCCAGACATTGCTCGTATATTGAATCGGGGTGAATTGATTGTGGCCATGGTGGCCACCGACACGCCGCCCTTTTTCTCTGAAGTCAACGGTGTCATGGTCGGCATTGACATCGACTTGGTCAATGAAATTGCGGCCGAATTGAAAGTTCCCGTGCGTTACGAGCGCAGTGCCAAAACCTTTAACCAAGTGGTGGAGGTGGTGGCCGATGGCAAGGCCGATTTTGGCATCAGCAAACTGGCGCGCACTTTGGCACGCGCCAAAATGGTCAATTACACCATCCCCTACATGGGCATCAAGCATGCGTTGTTGGTGAACCGTTTGGGTTTTGCCAAAATTGCCAAAGACCGCCCTGCGCCCCAAGTCATTCGTGAGTTCAACGGTACTTTGGGGGTTTTGGCAGGTGCGTCTTGGGAGGAGTTTGCACGCAAGAACTTCCCCAAAGCAGAAATGGTTCGCTTCAAAACTTGGGAACTGGCGGTTGAAGCGGTCAAGCAAGGCAAGATCGTGGCGGCTTACCGAGACGAGTTCGAGGTCAACACCGTCTTCCAAGAAGACCCCAAGCTGACCCTGACCTTGCGCACGATCACCTTCAACGACCTGGAGTCTTCGCTGGCCATGCCTGTCGGCATCAATGACCGTGCCCTGTTGGGGTTCCTCAACGAATTCATCTCGCTGCGCGCTGAGAAGCCCTCTATTGAATCCATTATGAAAGCCATGAAATGAGCACGGCCATTCCCGCACCGCAGTTATCCTTGCAAAAATTTGTCGGCATCACCACCACGCCTTGGGCCGTGTTGGGGTGTTTGATTTTTGGCGGATTTTTAGGCACCCTTTTTCCTGAATTTTCCAAACCCCTGTCGGTCGTTGGCAGCGTCTATGTCGACCTGCTGACCATGATCGTGATGCCTTTTTTGGTTTCGTCTGTGATTTTTAGCTTGCAAAAGCTCTTCCGCGAAGGCGGTGCAGGCAAGGTGTTGGGCCGTTTGGTCACGGTCTTTTTGGTAGCCACTTTTGCCACGGCCTTGCTGTCCACCGTGGCCGCCAACGCGGTATCACCTGGCTCGTACATGTCAGATTTGGACCGCGAAACCTTGGGCAAAATCGTTGGCAAAGAGTCTGACGGCAACAACACCGTGATGGCCTTGCGGACGTTGGAGGAGCCCAAGAAGGACGTCACCCTCAAAGACGTGATGAATTCGTTGATTCCCTCCAATATTTTTGCCTCGCTGGCCAACGGCGAGACCTTGAAAGCGCTGATTTTTGCCTTGTTGTTTGGCATGGCTGCGGGTCAAGTGCCCACGCGCATCTCTGATGGTTTGAACCAAACCCTGGAAACCATTTACGGGGCCTGTCAAACCTTGACCAAATGGATCAACATCCCCCTGCCCATTGTGCTCATTTGCTTGTCCGCCAGCCAAATCGCTACGACCGGCCTGGAATCCATCTTGGCCATGGGCAATTTTGTCCTGAGCTTCAGCGCCATCGTGACGGTATTTTTGTTGATTTGCCTTTTGGTGCTGCGCTTTCGCTCAGAAATGCCCATGGGCAAAGTCATCAGCAGTCTCAAAACCGCTTTTGCCCTGGCCGTCGCCACCAACAACACCGCCACTTGCATGCCCGCCATGATCGATGGCATGACCAATGGTTTGAATTTCACCCGCAGCCGGGTGGAACTCTTGGTGCCCTTGGCCGCCTCTTTGATGCGCGCCGGGGCCGTGACCTATTTTGTCTGTGCCACCCTCTTCATTGCCGACATGTACGGCCGAAGCATCACCATGAATGAGTTGGGGATGTTGGTGGCCTTGGCCGCCATGGCCGGCTTTGCCACCGCGGGCATGACCGGCGTGGTCACGGTCGGCCTGGTGGGCACGTTGTGTACTTACCTGGGTCTGCCCTTTGAAGCGGCCTTCATTTTGTTTGTGGCGGTGGATCCGATTTGCACCATTTTCCGCACCTCGCTCAATGTGATCGGCAGCTGCGCCGCCATTTCAGTGATTTGCCCCACCCCACTCAAACTCTAAAGACCGGGTATCCATGCTGGTGACGAAGATTTCCAACGGGTCGCAAACGCCGCTTTGAGGCGTGTGATTACACTTTGTTTTCCAATACTTCCCGCATCCTGCAGCACCCGCTCTTTCTCTTGGTATGTGCGGCCATGGGCGGTCTGCTTGGCTATGCTTGGCCCGCAGCCAGCCCCACGCTGGAAGGGCTGGGCTATGTTTATCTTTTCTTGCTGGAGATGTGCGCCATCCCTCTGATCATGGTGGCCGTGGTGCTTGGGCTCAAGCAAATGATCAGCCTGCCCAATGCCTCAGTCAGGCTGGCTGGCATTTTGATCACCGGACTTGCTGCGGTATTGTTGGCAGGTTTGTTAGGCTCTTTTGGTGCTGCCGCCCTCATGGGCAAAGAAGTTTTGTCAGACAGCCAACGCGCCGTGCTGGGCGAATTCACTTCTTTGGCGGCACCCGCACTGGAAATCAGTCTGCGCGGCGCACCAGAAACAGCCAGCACGCACAACGTGCTCCAAGAATTGGTGCCCTCCAATCTTTTGATGGTTTTAGCCCAAGGCAGTGTGCCGGCCATTTTGTTGGGCTCGCTTTTGTTTGGCATTGCCTTGGCCCAACAAGTCGGTTCAAACTCCAAATCATTTTTTGGTACCTTGGAGATGATTTACCGATCCCTTGAGGTGTTGATTGACAGAATCAACTATTTGCTGCCATTGGCCGCCCTGTCTTTTGCGGGGGCCTTGACGGGCGCTAACGACAGCAAACTCATCGCATCCATTGGCGGATTCTTATGGCCTTTTCTCAGCTTGTCTTTCGTTCTGACCGGCTCGATCTTGGTTTTGATTGCCCATCTCAGTGGGCGCAGTTTGAGTGCCGTGCTGAAAATGATGATCAAGCCCATCACCACCTCCATGATCTCGCCTCTGCCCACGGCAGCAGTGCCCAATTACATCGAGATCATGAGCAACCAATTGGGGTTCACCCGCGCCATTTCAGAACTGGTGGCCCCCATTTCTCCTTATTTCTTTCGAACCGGAGAGGCCCTGTTTTTTGGCATGTTAGGGGTTTACCTGTCGCGCGTTTACAACCACGCCTTGCCGCCGATGGAGTTGGTCCAAATTGGGCTGTTGGCGGCCACTGCGGCTTTTGTCAGCGTGGGCTCTTTTGGCATCGCGCCGGTGTTGCTCAGTTCGGTGATGCTGGTGGCCTTAGACTTGCCACTCGAAGGCATTCTTCCCGCACTCCTGGCCATCGAGGTCATCTGCTCGGGCGTGCGCAACGTGGTTTCGTCCCTTTGCGCCTGTGGCCTGATTGCCTTGGCCTCAAAAGGCCTGGTTCGACGCAGCGCCGACGAACTCAGTGATTTGAAAAGCACGCTGATCATGGCGGTCTTTGACCGCAAACTGATGTGGGCCAGCTTGGCGCTGACCCTGTTGGCCTTGACCCTGACCTTCCTGACCGGGGTAGGTGTAGGCATGCGGCGTTGAACTCGCCTGAAACCGATGGGGCCGCCCTGCCAGGCACCACTTGATTCAGGCGATCAGCTTGAGGGTTTGCTCAAACGCAAACTTGGCCACCAGGGGCGACGTCATTTTGTGCAGGTCAATCACTGAGGCGTTGGGCGGAAAGCCTATCCGTTCAGACATGGCCACCAGTTTTCCGGTGTCAAATCCGTCATCCACAGCGTGGTATGCCACCTGTGTATGGGTGTGGCCATCGTCTTTCAAGGCTTGAAACGGGTTGGGGCCTGCGTACATCGAGGGCCAACGGTCGGCGAGGCAGGGGTGCAAGTTGAAAAATCCGAAACGCGGAAATGAGAACAAGCGTTGATCGATGCGCTGCCCGAATGTGGCCGAAATGCAAATATCCGGACGCCATTGCTGCTCATAGCGTTCATAAAAAGCCGCCGTCTTCACACGCTCTTTGTGAACCGGCAATCCATGTTTTTGCGCCAATTGCTCAACCATCAACTCCTCGTGCACTTCATGCGGGTACTGCCAAAGCCGCTTGTCCCTGCTGACGAAGGTTTGAGTCGGGTCGTCCGTGGCCACGCCGACCACCTCAATGCCGTGACGGGCACCCCGGTATAAAAACTCGTCCAACACGCAAAAACCTCGGTAAAAACTACCAAATATGACGAGTCTGATCATAAAACCTCTATGACAAGTTAAAAACTACGGTGCCCAGCATCAAGGCGAAGTCCAATCCGCAACCGTGGCGGGAAACACATTGGGCCAAGCCAGCAAATTGCGTTTGCCAACGGGACTGATGCCCAATTTGACAAATACTTTGGCCCTGGACTCAACGGGCATTTGCTGTGGACTGGCCCCCTTGGTTGAAACCGGGAATTCAAAGCGCAGCAGCTGTGAACGGTTGTCTCTTTGCGTGCTGGAGGTGGGCTCGCGGTGTTTGGCGATGAAACTCAAAAGCGCCCAGGGGTCAGAAAAACGGTAGCTGACCACCTTGTCATCCACTGCCATCCAAGGCTGCAGCAAATCGGGCATGGTTTGGGTGGGGCTATCTTTGGCAATGCGCATGGACAGCTCAATGTCTTTGCCTGGCTCCCAGCGCAAAGGCTTGGCCAGATCGCGTTGGCGCAACACCTGACCGCCGATGGTCAAGCGCCATTCGATGATTTTGTTGCCGTCGACCTCGTTGGCTTGGTTGGCCCTGAATTCGATCGAAACGTCATAGCCCGGTGTGGCGTTGTCGTCCGTTTCAAACAAGGGTGTCATGAAGGCACGCACTTGCTCCATTTGCTCGGCACTGCGTAAAACAGAAGCACTGTAAGCGGGTTTGGTGTTTTTGGATTTTTCAGGCCACAAAAGAACGGCCCGGGTATACAACTTCAGCACCGAGGCGATGGTGATGGCGTCTGCGGCCGTGCGACCTTGGGCCGCATTGAAAGTGCCTGTGGTGAAAGGTGAATTTCCAGCCAAATCACGATTGAAAGCTTCAGCAAAATTTGACCAAGCCGTCTGTTGTTCGATCGCACGCAGTTCACCGCAACGGCGTTGCAAGCCGCCTTGCATCTGCTGCAAGCGCTCTGAAAAAATGTCTCCGTCGTTTCGACCCACGGGCTTGACGCTGATCTTTTCGGCACAGTTCTTCAACTCAAGGTCCAAAGCACCGGCTTGCACAAACTGCTCTAAGGCCAACAGGTTGCTGCTCGGACTCTTGCTGCGGTAACGCTTGAGGTCTTTCACAATGCCTTGCCAGCGCCTGACCAACAAGCCTGAGGACTGGCTCTGCGAAATCAGGGGTAACAATTTTTCAGCTTCCTTGGACATGCCATCCAACAGGCTTTGCTGGTCGGCCACATAGCTGGACAGCGCCAAGGAATCGGCTACAGCAAAAGCCTGCAACATGGGATTTTTTTCACCCAACCAGCCTTTAAAATCTCTTTCTCGCACCAGATAAACCTCTGAGCGAAGCAGCACGTCGTCCAAGTCCCTCAAGCGCGCCATGGCGTCGTCCGACATCAATGCTTGCAAATCATTGGCCGCGGCTTTGTTGCCCATCTCCAGCAAAGCCGTTTGGATTCGGCTCAAGCGGCTACGTTCTGACTCTCCGCCCAAAACCGAGGCGCTGCCTCGGGGCATGGGCACCATGGCTTGCGTCAACAAGCTGGACATGTGAGCAGAGATCGCTTGCCTGACCACGCGGTCAATTTCCGAGCTGACGGCGGCTGGAAATTTGGGCAACAGGTCGGTTTGGAACTTTTTGCGCATGTCTGCCATGAGCAAGACTTTGTCTAACTTGGACTCATCCCAATTGATCATCGACTGCGTGCCCACCATGGGCAGCTTTTTCTGAATGGGGGTGTTCAAGTAGGACTGATTCAGCAAAACTGCCAGGCTGCTGCTCAAGGCCGCTCTCTCTGGAGAAAAGGCCCATTTGTTGTCTTTTTCTGACCAGGCCAAGCCATTGCCTAAACCGGGACTTTCTGACTCACGCAAGCGGGCCCACTCTCCGGCAAAAAGGGCGTATTGCTCATGGCCCTGCGCGATCATTTTGGCCAATGGTTCCGGCCCGATCAATGCAGATGTTTGAGCTCTTTGCATCAAGTCATCAAAGGCCTTGCCCAATTGCATGGTGGATTTTTGCATCCAAACGCCCTTGCCTGGCGTCATCAACTCATCTTGCAACTGCAAATCTTCCAGCAGCGACTTCAAGGACTGAATGCTCTGTTGCGTATCCAAGCCTGTGGAAGAGCCATCGACCAGCTGATTTAAGCGCTCAACGACCACATTTTCGGTTATCAGCAAATCATTTTCTACGAACAATTTTTGACGGATAGCCTTGAGTGACAGCTCCAAAGAGCAACTGGCTGCAGCCTGCATGGGCGCTAAAGCGATAGGCGGGAGGTTGCCAGCGTATTTTCTAAACAACGCGGCTAAACGATCTTCGTTACCCAAAACATCAAAACCCAACAGTGTTTTCATGATGAGTTTTACGTCTGCCCCGGCAGGCCGTTGTTTCACATCCGACAGTCTGGCTCTGGCCTGCAACACGCGGTCCAATGCTTCAACACGCGTCATGAATTGGAGCGTGGCGGAAAACTCAGCCAGCTCTTCCACGGAAAGTCCAGAGCTGGTTTTGTTGCCCACCAGCTCGTTCCATCCCGCAGGAAGGGTGCAGGGCGCGTTTTGAATCAACAAGCCTGTCGACGGATCCGTCGCAACCCCCGTTAATTCAGACAAGCGTGCATCCAAACCCAAGTGCACAGGCTTGAGGGCACTCTCCATGAAACTTTGCTCAATGCGCGCTTGCAATTTATCCTGAATCGGGTCGAAATAAGACAAAGACCCCGGCATGAAGAACGACACCAATTTGCCCGAGTCGATTTGCGCCAACAAGGACAAATCTTCCATGTCGCGGCGTTGATCAGCAGGCGCGTCAGAGGGCTTAAAACCACCTTGCCCAGCGCTGGTATTCATGCGCGAGATGGCCGCCACCATGTCGCTGACTTGGGTGTCGAGGCGAAAACTGCTGTAGGCCAGTCCAATGCTCCAAAAGCCAACCACGCCCACGCCCAGCCAGCGTGCCGTGCGGTTGATCATTGGCCGCTTCATGCGTTGGGTGGAGCTGGGTCGCACCAGGCCCGTCTCAGCGAAAACCTTGCGCTCGAAAATGTCTTTCAAGAAGGCTGGCCTCACGCCCCAGTCTTGCCCAACCAGCGCGCTCAAAGGCTCAGCCCCATCCAGGGCCGACATGTCGAGCGCCAGCTCGGAGGCGGTGGCCTGCGTTGCTTCGGACTGCGCACGCAACACCACGCTGTCGCTGCAATCGCCCGTCAAATAAAAACCGCGCAATATGAAGGGCTCGTGGTACGCGCTGGGTCGCATCAACTCATCGGCGAACAATTTCAAACCACCGCGCAAGCGTTCAACCGCGCTGGGCAGCAGGAAATAACTGGCGCTGTCTTCGCCCGGCAACTCCAAAGCGCTCATCTCTGCCGACGCATCGGACAAAGAAGAGACAACCGCATTCATCGCCTCGTCTACCCAAGACGATTGGTAAGGTGCCGACAGTTCATAAGGTGTTGACCAACCCAAAATGCTGCTTCTCAAAGCGTCTGGCAAGCCCGATGCAAAGCGTGAGAAGCCCGCCACTTGATCGCAATCGGACACCACCAAATAAATTGGAAACCGCAGCGCAAATCGGTTTTGCGCCAACCACAAGCGCCGGTGCAGTGATTTGGCCGTGGCCACCATCTCCAGCAATGCCTGTGGGTCATCGCGCAACAACAAATGGGCCGAAACCGACAACACCACCGAATCAAATGGCCGATCAGGCCGGTAATCACGGCAAAGCCCAAGAAACTCGTCCCAGGTTCGATGGTCTGAATCATCGCCCTCTGTCGAACCCAATGACTCCGCTTGCAACTGAACCGCAATGCCTTTGTCAAAAAAGTTCCAGGTCATGCCCTGGGCCGCGGCCTTCATGGACGCATCGGCGCTCAGGGCGCTTTGCAATCCCGACTGCACCAAGGGCAGGCCTTCAGAGCCGCCTTTTTCATTGATGACCAACACCCAGGGAATGTTGTAACGCTCGGCACGCGAGACCACATTGGTCTCAATCAACTCGACCGCATTGCGAAAAGACTGTTTCAACGAATCCACGCTCAACAGCGCGATTTGGCTGCTTTGGGGTTTCTTGGCCTCGTCGGCTCCGCGCACAGCGGCCCAAACCACCACGCCCAAAAGGATCAGTACAACAACAATGAGCCCCAGCAGGGTCATGATTGCCAAGTTGTCAGATAAAAAATTCAGCACAGCAAGACCCTTTGATGTTTTCAGCCTGCCAACAGGCTAAGCGCCTGCACAACGGCCACTGGCGCTTCCAGCAATTTGCGAATGGGCCAAGACTGCCAAAGCCACAACAGCTCAGACAAGCCCAGCAGCAGCAAGAGCGATAACAAAAAGATGAACGTCCAACGGTTGATGCGGCCCAGACGCTGGGCTTTCAAGTGCGACAAAGTGCTGGTGTAGGCCTGCGCCACGAGGACGCGGTCGCGGCCTTGCAAATCGGGGGCCCGCTGGTAGACAAACTGAAACAACTCGCGGCGCAACGCGGCCAGTTGTTCTGCGCCATCGGGCATGCCACGGTGTCGGCCCTGAAAGCCCAGAGACAGCACATGCAGGTACAGCGCAGCGGCACGTCGCTGCGCCGACTCGCGGGCCAACAAAATTTGCTCAATCTCGTTAAAAACCTTGTCACCCGCCAAACTGCTGCGAAACAACGTGGCCTCCAACAGCACATGCCTCCAAGCATTGCGCCCAGCCCAATCCAAATTGAGCATCAACTCGTCTGCCAGGACCGCCTTGAGGAAGCGGGACTGGTTTTCGGTGTCCACCCCGGCTTTGCCGCCCACGCGACGCACTTCAAGGGTTTGCATCTCGATGACTTGCACCAATTGCTTGCTGAGATTGGCCGCAACCGCCTCTGCATCGACTTCGGTTGCCCGCAAGGCCATGCGACGCGCACGCTCAATTTCACTGTAGAAAAGTCGAAAATGGGTGGTCGCCAGATCAACCGACTCCCCCATCACTGCAACAGAGGCGGAATCAGCCATGGGCGATGTCTCTCCAAAAACAAGGGGTGTTCATGTGGCTCATCCTTTGGTGAACAAAACCAGTTCTTGAGGCCGAGTGGCAGAACGCGATTCATTGGCGTTGCTGATGACCAAGGCCTGCGCCGCCACAATGGTGTCGCTTGAAACATCGATGCTGAACAAGGTGTAGCCCACACTCGAGCGCACCCCCAATTCGGGGGCCTCTTCAATGCGCTGGCGAGCCGCGCCCAGCACACGGCGGTCGCTCAATGAGGTCCAAACCGTTTCCGAGCCGATCACAGCACCGGCCATCCAATTCACCAACTCGCGCTCTGACGGCCCTCGCAAACCGATCACCAAGGTTTTGCCCAACCATTGCGGGTCCATGTCGAGGGAGAATGCCCCCTCTTTGAAGCCAAATACGCGGGAACGCCAGTCTTGACTGACCTCGCCCACCGAATCCTCAATGGACTGCAAAAGGGGCTCAAAAACACCCCAAGGGTCTGCATGGTCCCAAGGCGGCGGCATGAAGGGCACCGCCCCTGGACGCAGCATGGACAGCCCCCCCAATTGGGCACACAGGGCCAAAAACAGGGCATAAGGTGTGATGACAGGGGAACGCAAGACCGCTTCCAGCAACGGCAGCATCGACGACAAATGCGCCAAACGCTCACGCTGCTCCAGCATGTTCAACCGGTCCTCGATGCGCGACGACGGCACCGCCGTCTGCTTGGCCAAAAAAGCTGCCTTGCTGCGCATTTGAGCTGCCAATATCTGGGCACGGCTTTTCAAGAGGCTGCCAGGCGATACTTCCAGCAAAGCGGGCATGTAAGTGCCCAACTTGAACACCTCGTTGTCTTTTTGCACCGTCAAAATTTGCAAGTGCAACAGCACCGACGGCGGCACATCACCCGCCATCAAGGCCAAATTGGCACACATGCGCGGCACATCCACGGGCAAGGCTTCAGAGACTTCGTCTTCAACGGGCAGTGCGTTCATCGCCCTGAAACGCGAAGGCTGACCAGGGTCGCGCATCGAGCGAATCCGCCCCATGGTCAGGTACACCCCCATGGGGCCCTGCTCCAGCGATTCGGAAAATGGCAACAAATCGAACTCCAAGCCGCCCGCCAAATGGCTGCCCGACAAAACCACCGCGGTCCCATCGGGCATCACCACATCGAGCGCCGTCACCCGCAGCAAGCCCGTGGCCAGCAGGCCTTGGTCAATCTCGAGCGTGCGCACACCCCAGCCATAGGGGTTGGCAATCAAGCCATGCCAAGCCAGCAACGCGTCCACACGCGCGCTTTCTTGTTGAAAGTGCTGAGGACTGAGCAACATGCCCTCATGCCATTGAATGCGTTCAGGAGGGGGTTCTTTGAATGTCACTTTGAGAATCCGTTTAATGGTTGGCCAAAAGCGCCCGGTCAGGGCTTCTTCACTTCTGAAGCCTGAAAGCCTTTGGCGCCCAGTTGAAGCACATACCCTGGGGAGGCCATTTGCAAACGCTCTCGGTGCTCACCGGGGGTGGGGTAATCGGCAAAAACAAGTGCCGCCAAAGCAAAGTTGCCAGCAAGCGCCTTTGCGTCCAACCGAATGGACTGGCTTGGCATCAGCTCAAAACTGCTTATCTCAACAGAATCACCAAATGAGCGAAGCAAATCCGACCGTGTGGCAAACCATTTGCTTGAAGAAGTGGCCAACAGTGCCGTCACCATGGCTTTGTCTTTGATATAAACCACATCCACCGCAATGGGACTGTTTTGGTTGGCGTCGTTGTTGGCCGTGATCACCAAACTTTTCCAATCGGGCGCAGCGGGTTTGGGCTCCATGACGGAAGAAACCATGGACGTCACCGCCGACATGGCACCACACCCCGCCAGTAAGCCCATCGACAGGCACAGCACCCAGGTGCGCAGAAAACACCAACCCACTGAAGGCCAGCACCCTTGAGCCTTGAGATTCCAAGCGTTCATCCAAAGTCCTTTCGATTCATACAGAGGGTCTTCGTGGAAGCAAACCTGTGCACCAGTTGAATTTAACGGTTTGTCTCGGTTGGAACAAGTTTATTTGTGAATTATGACAAATTTATCATTTAAAACAGCCACTTACGGCGGTTTTTGAAGCTACTTCCTCATTTCTCAAGTAAAAAACCACTTGAAGTTGCACATTTACAACACAACATTTTCCCTTGTTGTCCAAATATGAGTAAAAAAATTATTATTTTTAATGTAGCTCTAAATTCCCATTTCAAATTCAAGGTTGATTGATAAAAGTTCAACAAATGAAATGACGTTCTTCTGACTCACCCATTTCACGGACTTTTTACCCTTGTGTGGCAACTTTGGCCCTTCTAGTAATCAATCGGCTACGGTTCCGGCGCACTCATACCGCTGCTGCCTGAATAATTCGTTTTCTCACCATCCAAGAGTTGCTCAGTCCAAACAGCGTGATCAGTTGCACCGTTTTTGATCAACCCCACTACCGAGTCTTGCGATAGTTAAACTGGTATTTGAACACCCTGAAGGGGTGTTCCACTTTGGCCCAAATGCTGGCCTTGATCATCTCTAACCTGTCTATCTGGTCATCAACAACTTCACTTTTTTTCAAAGCCCGGCGCTTGCCTGGCATTAAGGAAAATTGCCAGTCCAGCCCGGGGTGCCGCGCTTGAATTTCTTCGTGCATTGTGAAGCCGCGGCCCTTCATGATCATTTTCGATGACAAAAGCGACATGAATAAAGTATTTTTGAATTTGTACACCTAAAATAACAACTAGGCCAAATCGCCGTTGTGCGCTGACAGTTCCTGAATGAAGTGTCGTTTAAAGGCACAAGAATTGTAAGGATTTCTTTGATTGCACCGAATTCCACTCAGTCAATTAATTCCAATAATTTAAAACAAAATAATGCAATTTTTTGTCTTTGAACATTGAAATCATGCACGAACTAATTAATCAATGGGCACAAAGTGTTCGCGCGAACTTTGAGCTAAGATCTTTTTTGTTTGGACACCAACATAAAAAAACGCTATCGTACAACATCTTGAATAACGCTGCGAGAGACATCTTGTTGTACTCCCTAGAAAAAAATACACATTTTTCGATGTTCACGAAACGCTGAGAGAAAGGAAGAAATATGAAAAAACATTACAATTCAATTCGAATTTCTGATTTCAGAGTTCAAATGGTAAATGTTCAGTCGAGGGCCGCATCTTGTCAGCAGTATCCAATTTTCAAAAGAGCCTGGACTTCATGCAAACGTCCTTCAACTATGGCTCCAATTAACTTACAATAATTATAATGACTGATATTGCAAATAATAACCCACAATTTATTTCGATATTTAATTTTCGCCAAATTAAATATATGCAATTGCCACATCAAATTATCAAAAACACCCAAATCCAAATTAATTAATATCTAATATATTAATTTTATTCATTTTCAAAAGGAAACTAGTTATGATTATCCCCAGCGCTGCATTTGAAAAGTGGATTGGACAACCCACAGCTTTTTTTAAATCGAAAGCATCTCAAACATCAAACCCCGGGCTTCCATTTTTCAAACTGATATTTGAAGACAAAATGACGGATACTGTAAGAAGTTCTACCAGTGGAGCGGGTAAAGCTATACAGGATCTACTTAAAAAGGCAACTGTACAAGATCAGTATGAAAGAGATGTCGCCATGTGGTATGGGTACTGCAACCGTACTTCACAAGGTTCTGCGATTTGTTTAAATATTTTTTCAGTTTTACAAAAAGTTGGGGTTTTATACAAAACAAGGACTGCTGGTTGGCGTGATTTTGGTAGAGATTTTCCTGAAATACCTATCGCCTCTATGCTCTCACATGGTGGACGAATTCTTTTTCTACTTCCGATGTCAAATTCTTTGACTCGAGAAGTTTCGAACACATTGGGAGCCTTTGTCAAAGGGATTACATATGATCCTTTGGCAGCAGTTGTAAATCGAGGAACTTACCACACCACGCGCATGGGGGGGACAGTAGGTCAGGTGGCAATTAATGTCTTTACTCGGGGGTCAGGATTGGCTTCTGCAGGTGCCATTTTGTCTACGCCCTCTAAAATGTCTGCTGCAGGTGATGATAGGTTCTGGAATAAACTCACAAAAAATAATTTGCATGATCGAGCTTTAGCATCGCACAGTACATATCAAACTGATTGGATGGACCCTCCTAGTTTACCGGGTGGAAGACACCTTTGGTTTACTGAAGAAAAGGCGAAATTAGCAAGCAATGTATTAGATTCAATGGCTGGAAGGCACTATTATAAAAATGTAGCCCTCGGAGGAGTGGGTAATATCAATCCCTTTAGTGGAGTCGAGATTGATGCAAATGGAGCTCACGGGCATCTTTATGTAAACTATAGAGCACCTCAATATAAAAGATTCGGTTCTATTTTGTTGGGGGTAGAGGGTTCAGCACCGGGATGCGAGAATCAGTATGGAAAACTTCACGATGCACATGCTACAAAGGGTGAATTTTCTGCTACGGGAGGAAAAAAGTGGGAATCATTACTAGGAAAAGAAGCTTTTTACTCAGATTTTGAATCTAAAAAGGATGTTACTCTTTTCGTATGTGATCTGTCTGACCAAAATACATCCAAAGCAATGATTAATATAGAGGGGTTTAGCGCAAACCAATTGGGCGAACCGCTGCAGCCAGTTAGACCTGCTATTTGGGATGAAGTTAGAAGACGGATTTAGTCAAATTTTGCGAATTAATGCACTTTTAGAAAATTCCTTTTGAATTTTCTACTAATGAAAAAAATTATCAACAAGGTTAATGAATTTGATGGCACCATACGACTGTTCTTGCAACAGAATCACAATCTGAAACTCAGATGTCATGGTTTAAGTTCAACCTTGTTTGTGGTTCAGAGGTTGAGCTCGTCCATGTTTTATTTTAGTTAGAGACGTCCCTACTTTAAGCATGGTAAAAACAACAAACGATGCTAGGAATTGCGTCCATATCAAATGAGGAACCATTTGCAGGGGACGAATATAAAAACATTAGATCCAAACGACTTCTAAACAAGTTTAGTGAGTTGAAATTCAAACTCCAGAGATTGTATAATTTCGTAGATTTCTGGAATTATTAAAGGGCGGTTATTAATAAAATTAATATTGCTACGAATTATTTCTGTTATCGACCATACCGAGTAGATTGACAAGCTTATTCAAGTCGCCTTCTTCTCTGATCACTTCAGCCATTAATTCTGGCAAGGACATTTGACCCCAATTGACCGCACGTTTAATCAAGTAGGGCGTTGGGCTGTGGGGCTCGGTTTTATTCAGGAAGTCAGCAATCGATTCAAGCGCCATATAGGCTTGTTCTCGGGTTTGCCAACCCAGCGTGACCGCCTTTTCGGGCGTCTGCACCAAGGGTTTTTCTAATGACAAATTTGATAAATCATTCGACTCGTCTTCGGTAGCAGGCATCAGAACTTCCTCTGGCTGGTTTATTGGAGGTGAGGCTTGGGGTAGGTTCACTTGCTCAGGGACTATCTGATCGAGTGCCCTGCCAATCTGATTGAGCGCATTGGAGATGTTGCTCAAACTGGGCGTGTTATTTGCCAATTGGGCACGCAGCACAGCATCCAATCTTGCCAAAGCCTCCCGACATTGGCGCGTGTTTTTTTTCTGATCTGACACATGGGCATCGGTCAGTTTTTCAGCATAAGCAATCACCAAACTTCTGGTGAACTCTGGCTCGAGGTAAGTCTGCCTGTTATCCCTGCCTGGATCACCATTGATCAATTCCGACTTGGTCATCTTGTCCCAATCGGCCAAGTTCAGGCGGGAGGGTTTTCGATCGACCAAGTGCACCAATGTGATGTGCAATTTCAAGGTCAAGGGCAAGCTGTCATTGAGCCACTCAAAAGGCGCCAGGCGCGCGTCCACATCGTCGCCATCCATGGCCGGAAACAGGGGCTCCCAGTAGCGCTCGATCAAACCAATCAGCAGCTGCAGACCTTCCAGCAAACCCCGCAATTGGTATTGGCGCACCCAGGCTTCAAGCAACCAGGCCGCTATCTGCAGGTCTTTGGATTGATGGGCCAAGGCCGCGCTGCAGCGGCGTTCAATGATCGACCAGTCCGCCACCTTCAAAGGCCTCTCCCAGTGGCGCATGGACAAAGTGGCATCGTCTTCTTCGCGTGCAAGCCTGATTTCAGTGAACAGAGGATCTGCGCGCAAAGACTCACCACAAGGCGCTTCCTCGGAAACTGGGGCCAACAAATCCTCAACTGACATTTCTGGTGCCGTGCTCATGCTGTTTGTCTTTCGTAAGCATCTTCTAAGGTTTGACCACGCCGCAGCATCAAGGCTTGGCCTGAACCGCTGGGGCGGCTGGGGCTGGCGTTGCGGGCGGGGCTGGAGCTGGGGCTGCAACTGCCGCCGATGGGGTCAATGCCGTTGGAGCCGACCCCGCTAAGGGCAAGGACCCCGATGGCGGGGCCGACAAATTGGGCAGGTTTGACGGTGCCAAGGCAGCTGCAGGCCCCAGGCGTTGCCCGACAAAAAGGCCCAACAAAAACAACAAGGTAAACAAAGCCAACAGGCTGAGCACGGCCAAAATCAAGAGCCGCGGCGTGATGCTGAATCGGTAATCCATGGGGATCGTCTTTCCTGTGATTAAAAAAGGGGGTTCAAGGGATCATGGCGGTGAACTGCCCCGGGGCATTGATGCCGATCATCCCCCCCCACATGCACATCAGCTTCGAAGAATTGTTGAGCGCGGGCATATTGCCCAGCAACACCTTGGGTGAGCCGGGTAACCAGGGCACAAAGGTCATGGGCACGCAAGGCATGGGTGTCAAGGCGCCCATGGCTGCGATGGTGGCCACCATGACCATGGGATTCATGATCGACTGGCACATGCCAAACGGCATGACATTGACCATGGGTTTGTTGTCCATGATGTTGGCGTCAGGAATATTGGTCAAAACCCTGCTGATCGGCATGACCATCAAGGCACCTGGTGCGACGCCAAATGGGCATTTCAGCAGTGCGCCCATGCAAACTTGTTGTCCCATCTCAATCTCCTCTGACCAAACTTTGAACCCGATCGAGCAAACTGGGTGTTGCCCCGATCGGATCGGTTTCCTTGCCTTTGGCGTCGTAGCGTTTGGGCGGCGCAACCGGTTTGCCGTCCTTGTAAACCAGCTCTTCCATGACCTCGCCATTGGGCCAAAATCGCCGCAAGCGGCCTTGCAAAACATTGGCTTCGAAATGGCACTCTTGCACCAAATTGCCCTGAGGGTCGAAATCGCTCGAAGTGCCGTGCAACATTCCTTTGCGGTACTGGGCGCGGCGCATGACCGATCCTTCGTAGTAAAACTGCACCAAGCCCTCAAGCTCGCCGTTGACATAAGGCATGCTGGCGACCACTTGGCCTGAGGCATCAAAGCTTTGGCTGGGGCCATGCAACAGGCCATGCGCATAGGTTTGCTCTGACAAGCACTGGCCTTTGACATAGACGCGCAAAATGCCATGCTGCTCGCCCTGAAAATACTCGCACTCTTGGGCCAACAGCCCCTGTTCATCGTAAATCGATGTCAATCCGTGCATGACGCCCTGATGGAAAAAACTGCGCATGGACAGTTGACCGTCAGGCAAAAAACGCTCCATGGGGCCATGCAAGACATCGCCAAGCAGTGTGGTGCGCAAAATCACCTGCCCTTGTTCATCCATCTCTTCAATCTGCATCTCAACGGGCTCTGGTGGGTCCTGATCGTCAAGGGCTTGTTCATCCTGTTCAGTCACATCCTGTCCATCTCCTTGGTCGTCTCCTTGACCTTTTTCAAGCTCGGCATTGTCTTGCTCAGCTAATGCTTGCGCAACTTCTTGATTCGGCGTCAATGCCAAATCGCTGGCCTCTGGCTGACCCAGCTCTGCGCCCAAGCCCTGCGGGGCTTGTGTGGGGTCAGCCAAGTCTTGCGGGCTGTGTGTGTCGTTCATGGCGTGTTGTGTTTCTCAGTTCAATTTGGCAATAGCGCCTTTGACGATCATCAAGGCACCCGCTTGGACGGTGTGCATCGCACTGGCCTTGCTTTCAATGATGGCGCCCTTGTTCTCCAGTTTGGTACTGGCTTGGTTCGCGACGGTCAGGCCCTTGTTGGTCAAGGCGGTGCCCGCCTGATTGGTCAGGGCTGTACCCGCTTTGTTGGTCAGCGCCGTACCCGCTTGGTTGGTCAAGGCCGTGCCGGCCTTGGCCGTCAGGGCCGTCCCCGACTTGATCTCGACACTGCCGCTGGAACTCAGGGCTATATTGCCCGTCACCTTGATGGTTAATTTGCCTTTGATGGTCAACTCATAGTCACCGTTCACCGTGTGCGTGTACTTGGCTTTGTTGGTGTGGCTTTCATTGCCCGTCATCTCCAGGGTGCGCGTGCCTTTGACTTTGTGCGTTTCATTGCCCTTTTTCAGCTCCACCGTGCGGTTGCCTTCGGTCAATGTGTGGGTTTCATTGCCTTTGATCAAGGTGGTGAGCAGGTCGTTTTCAACGTCCACTTTCATGTCTTTTTGCGCGTGCATGTACAGCTGCTCGGAATCTTTCTTGTCTTCGAAGCGCAACTCATTGCCCGCCGTGCCCTTCTTGGAAGACCGGGTTTTAAAGCCAGACTGGGTCGAGTTGGCAGGCAAGGTGACAGGCGTGGTGTGGTCGCTGTTGTAAACGCAGCCGGTCACCAAGGGGCGCTCAGGATCGCCGTTGATGTAGGTGATGACCACCTCCTGGCCTACGCGCGGCAAGAAAAGGGTGCCAAAGCTCTTGCCCGCCACCGGCTGCGACACCCGAATCCAGGGCGAACTGGTGTCGTTTTTTTTGCCTAAGCGGTCCCACGGAAATTGCACCTTGATGCGGCCAAATTTATCGGTCCATATTTCTTCGCCCGAAGAGCCGACCACCAAGGCCGTCTCGCTGCCCAAGGCCTTGGGGCGGGGCGTCACTATGGGTGGACGAAAGGGCACGGTGGCCGGAAAGGCCTCGAACGAGTTGGAATAAAGGTCGCTCGTGGCGTTGTGGTGCAAGCGCCTGAGCACATGGGCGGTGTTGAGTTTGGTGACAAAGTGTTCGCTCAGGGTGAATTTGGTGCCCGCAGTGAAGGGGTAGACAAAGCTGTCGCCTCGCAACACCTCGCCCATCACTTGGCTGGACTGCACCCTGATTTTGGCCAAGGCCGTGGCAGCCGATGCGCTGTCGTTGCCTGCTGGGTATTCGTAAATTTCGCCAACGCCCTTGGCCTCGGTGTGCAGGCCTTGCAAGGAGGTGCTGGCCTTTTCAAAGTCGTAGTCCGACAAAGTGGCCTTTTTGAGCACCACCCGATGCTCGTGCTCAAACCGCGAGATGGTGTCGATCGGGTTTTCGCTGCCGGTGGGTGGGAAAAACCGCACCTTGGCTGCATCGGTGCAGGCCAGGTGGGCCGATGTGGCGTCGGCCAGCACCATGGTGTGGGTGCCGCTGGCAAATTTGAAGAAGTAGAAAATGCCCGCACGCTCCATCAAGCGCGAGATGAATTCAAAGGCGGTTTCATCGTACTGAACAATGTAGTCCTGCGCTTTGTAGGTGCCGGTGAGCTTGCTTTCAAAGGTAACGGCAAATTCACCCAAAACCGCCTTGACCACATCGGCCACCGATTTGGCTTGGTAAATTTTCCGGTCGCGTGAGAGGGTCAGCAACCACAGCTTGGGCACCAACTCAGCGGTGTAGGTGGCGAAATCAACGTTGTAACCACTGTGTGTGAACCGGGAGATGATTCCGCTGATGTAGCGTTTGGGGCCGCCCTCGATGGTCATCAAGACGGTGACCACTTTGCCCACAATGTTGTCGGCCACCAAGCTGGTGCTGCCTGCACGCATGTGCAAGCTGAACTTGAACATCTCGGAAATGCCCTCTGTCCCCTCCAATGAGTCCAGCAACAAAGCATCCTTGCCCAACGGCGTTGTCAGGTTCAGGAAGCCCGTTTGCGCGAAGCCAGTTCTCATGCACCGGCCCCCAGCGGCACATCGTCAAAATCGTAATGCACCTGCCCATCGGCCGTGATCGACATGTGCACGGCGGTGAACGGCTTGTCCATCGACATGCGCTCCAGCACCAGTGTTGACAATTCTGGCAGCACCGATTGCGTCAATATAAAGTCAATGTTGCGGGCCCCACTGTCCACCTCGGTGCAGCGGGCCGTGATCATGGCGGTCACGCTTTCGTCCCAACTGAATTCGGCGCGGTGGTTGAGCCGGAAACGCTCGGCGAGCTTTTCCAGCTTCAAGTCAACAATGCTGCGAATTTGGGCATCGCCTAAGGGGTAATAGGGCACAAGGACCAAGCGGCCCAAAAACGCCGGGCTGAACTGCCGCATCAGCACCGGACGCAAGCGCTCTGTCAGCGCCGTGGCATCGGGACGGCGTCCTTGTTCGCAGGCCTGGGTGATCACATCTTGCGCCGCATTGGAGGTCAGCAAAATCAAGGTGTTTTTGAAGTCAATCGTGACCCCTTCACCGTCTTCCATCGTGCCTTTGTCAAACACCTGGAAAAAAATCTCCAAAACATCCGGGTGGGCTTTTTCCATTTCATCGAGCAGCACCACCGAATAAGGCCGCCGCCGCACCGCCTCGGTCAGCACCCCTCCCTTGCCGTAGCCCACATAGCCTGGCGGCGCACCTTTGAGGCTGGAGACGGAATGGGCCTCCTGAAATTCAGACATGTTGATGGTGATCATGTTGCGATCACCCCCGTACAGCATGTCGGCCAGCGCAAAGGCGGTCTCGGTTTTGCCCACGCCACTGGGGCCCACCAGCATGAACACGCCCACGGGCTTGCCCGGGTCGTCCAGGTCGGCCCGAAAGGTTCGCACCCGCCGAGCAATGGCGTCCAGCGCCTGGTCTTGGCCCACCACCCGAGCGGCCAATTTTTCCTTCAAATGCAAGACCGTGTGGATTTCATCGGCCATCATTTTGCCAACCGGGATACCGGTCCAGCCCGAGATCACGTCGGCCACGATGCCCGAGTCCACACAGACGGGCACCATGGGCTCGTCTTCTTGAATGGCTTCCAACCCTTTTTCAAGGCGCTGCAATTGCGCCGCGGTCATTTGGCGCTCATCTTGGTCCTCTAGCACCTCACCCTCAATTTGCGAGTTGACGTTTTCAGAAATGCGTTTGCGCAGGTTCACAATTTCCTGCACGGCCTGGCGTTCAGCGGCCAATTTTTCACGCAGACCCTGCTCGCGTTGGCGCAGACCGGCAATCACAGCATCGAGTGCCCGCATGTCATCTTGGTGGTCTTCTCCCATGGCGTTGGCGTGTTTAAGCAAACGCAACTGGCCTTGTTTGGCCAGCAAGTCTCGCTCAATCAGTTCAATCTCTTGGGGCACCCCCGATTGACCGACCGCCACCCGGGCGCAGGCCGTGTCCAGCACGCTGATGGCCTTGTCGGGCAGCTGCCGACCGGTGATGTAGCGGTGCGAGAGTTTGACCGCATCGCGCACGGCTTCATCGAGGATTTCAACGCCGTGGTGCCGCTCCAGGGTGGTGACCATGCCGCGCAGCATTTCGATCGCCACATCGGGCGCCGGCTCCTCGACCTTGACCACCTGAAAGCGCCGCGCCAAGGCGGGGTCGCGCTCGACGTATTTTTTGTATTCTGCCCAAGTGGTCGCTGCGATGGTGCGCAGCTCGCCCCGCGCCAGCGCAGGTTTGAGCAAGTTGGCCGCATCGCCTTGGCCCTCGGCGCCGCCTGCACCAATCAGTTGGTGGGCCTCGTCGATGAACAAAACAATCGGCACGGGCGAGGCGCGCACCTCGGCAATGACCGATTTAAGGCGGTTTTCAAACTCGCCCTTGATGCCCGCGCCCGCTTGCAGCAAAGCCAAGTCCAGCGTGCGCACCGAGACGTTTTGCAGCGCTGGTGGCACATCCCCTTGCACCACGCGTTGGGCGAAACCTTCCACCACCGCCGTTTTGCCCACACCAGCTTCACCGGTGAGGATGGGGTTGTTTTGCCGCCGCCGCAACAACACGTCGATGATTTGGCGGATCTCGGCATCGCGTCCCTTGATCGGGTCAATCGTCCCTTGCCTGGCTTGCGCCGTCATGTCGATGGTGTACTGGTCCAGCGAGGGCGTGGCATTCGCTCCTTTGCGCGACACGCTGGGCATCTGCCCACCGGTGCCTGCGCCTTGTGCCCCAGCCTGCGTGCTGCCTGGCGCAGCTGCGTTGGCCAAAGGCATGGATGACTGGGCGCGTGCCGCGCCGCCGGCGTCTTCCGCCGACTCAACCAGCAAGTCAACAATTTTGTTTTTCAGTGTTTCACGCGGGATTTTGAGCAAGCCGGGGGCCATGTCGATCAACAAGCCGCGCAAGCTGTCCACCTCCAGCAAAGCCAACAACACGGTGCCCGAGCGGATCTGCTGCTCCCCCATCAACATGGAGCTGGACAACCAAGCCTCTTGGAACAAGGGCGCCAAATGCGGCGACAAGGCCGGGGTGCGGCCGTTGCCACGCTTGAACCTGTCCATGCTTTGCTGCAATTGGTTCAAGATGGTTTGCGCATCGAGCTCAAAGTAGTCCACCAATATCTGAAGGTCGGGTGCCATGGGTTCCAGCAAACGGCTGAGCAAATGCTCCACCTCCACATTGAAGTGGGTCTGCTGCACGCAAAATTCAGCGGCTTGGGCCATGGCCCGCTTGCACTCGGGGTTGAGTTTGGAGAGCAAGGTGCGGATATCGATGTCCATTATTCGGTTTCTCTTTCAACGAACGGGTCCATGCGGACTTTGAAACGGGCAGGCGCAAAAGCCACCTTGCTATCACCTGGGGGTCTGGGCGCACCAAGCAGCCAACTGGTCAGGCCAAGGCGCGGGCCTTGCGCACAGCCCAGCCCCATGACCGCTTGGAGGGCGGCCTGCGCTGCAGGGCGGTCGCCGGTGGGCATTTGCATGGTGATGCACAAGCGAATTTCCACCTCACTTTGCAGGTGACTGCTCGCCAGCCACGCCAGCAAAACATGCGCTGGCCCTCCGGGCAAAAGGCTCAGGTATTGCGCAATGGGCAGGGCAGCCGTTTCCAATTCAATCCCCGCGGACTGGTCCCATGCGCGTCTGCCCAGCGTGGTTTCTTCGCCCAACCGTCGACCACCGGCCATGCGCTGGCCCTGTATACCGTTGCGCCGCCCCAGCACGGCGCGGTCTGTTTCCGAAAGCGGGTACCAAGCACCCACAAATTGGCGGCCTGACAAGCGGATCTTCAAGCGGTCATTGAGCAAGGCCAACAAGGTCGTCATGGACCTGGGGGCCGGGCCTTGCAAGCCCGCATGGCGCAACCAAGCTTGCTCTCCCCCTGGCGCGCGCGCACCGGCTGCGCGGCCCAGCCCGGACAAGTGGTCCAAGCTGCGCGTAACAGGCGCATCTGCTACGCCTTTGGTGTTCAGGCCCCACTGGTGTTTTTTTCTGTTGCGATACAAAAACGCCAACATGCGCTGGTTGAAGATGTCCAAAAACTCCAAACCAGAGGGGTCTTTGTCGCGCCGCCGGTCCAGCAGGCGTTCGGTCCAAGGCACGGGCAAAGGCCCGTGCGCGCCCGCAAGGGACAGCACCGAAGTCAGCAAGGTCAGGGGTGGCCCTTCACGCTTGCTGTGGCGAACAGACGACACGTCGCTGGGCATGAAAGTGAGCGTGACATCGGCAGACAGGCGCACGGCTTCGTTCAAGCCCACCGAAGTCCCAATCGCCGCACGCTCGGGCTCGCTGCGCTCGAGCAAGCTCATGGCTTGAAACAGATCGTAGTTGGGTGCTGACTCGGCTAGTTGGGTGATCAGATCAGGCAAAGCGTTCTCCTGTCAAAGAAGACTCTGTCGACCTGAAAGCGCCGGCCATTGTTTCCACAATTCGCCATTGCGCTCCACTTTCACACGCACAAACGAATTGACCGTGGTGTAAAGGGCAAAAAAACGGGCCAAAACACCGGCCAGCACCAAGGGGGAGTTGCCCGCAAAAGCATCCAGGTCAAACTCCAAACTCACCGCAGTGCCGCGACACAGACCGCGCCAGGTTGGCCCCCCCAGTTGCGCGGTAGCCGCACTGGCTTGCAAGCGCTTGATACCGCGCACCTGGGTTTGGTCGCGGGCGCTGTCACCGGCAAACAACATCAAAATGTCCTTCAGCGTCTGCACCCCGGTGGTGCCATCGACCAAGGACCTGTGGTTCAAGCGCAACAAAGACACCAAGGCCCACAAAGCTTGGCTGGACATCACCGGGTCGCGTTGGGTCGTGGGCTCATAGAGGGTGCGAATTTGCAGCGAACTGGGAATGGCCACGCCAAGCATGCGTACACCGGGCGGCATTTGTTCTGCCACCCTGCGGTTGGTGCACCAGAGCTCGGCAAACACAACGGGTTCTGCGGGCGTTTGGCGCACGTTCGTGCGGTCGACAAAACTCAAAAAACTGTCGGTGCCCAGAATGTCTTTGCGCAAACTCATTTCACGCCGGCAGCTCCAAAAAAGCACGCTCTCGGCGTCGTCCGCTTCACTGGTGGTGTACACGCTGGGGATGTACTTGGGCTTTTGGGCTTCGGGGTCTGACTGGATCACCGCTCGCACCGAATGGATTTCGGTGCCTGCTTCTCTTTGCCGATCGCCCACCAGCATGTATTCGTGTTGGCGCCTGTCCACCACAATGGGTTCGCTGGTGAGCGCAAACAAATTGATGATGGGCACGCAGCCGAGCTTGAAGCTGTCAGCCGTCACCGAGGACAGCACGCGTGCCGATCGGTCAAATACCAGCCGCAGTGAAAAAGAAGAGCCCCGACCCAATTTGCCGCGCAATCCGCGCAGGTCAAAAAATTGAAATTTGCGCGGAAAAACAAAATACTCTTGCAACAAGCCATAGGCCGGGTGGGCATGGCCGGGGCGCGGTATCACCTCATGACCTTCGTCAAAGCCGCATTCATGCAGGCTGTTGGCACCCAATCGGTGCAAGGTTTTGCCCGAATCGGCCACCAGTTCCACACGCTCCAGCCCGCTGATGAGCAACTCGTGCAGCGGCATGGTTGTCATCAGTTCGCCGCCCAGGTGAAAGCGCAACTGGTCAATGTCCAGTTCCGCTAAGTCCAAACCCGCCTCGCCAGAAATTTCCAGCAACAAGGTGCGGCTGTCTTCGAGTTTGATTTTCTTGGTTTGCAGGGGCCACAAAACCGTGTCCCAGCTCACTTGGAAACGGCAGGGTTGACCATCACTGCCTGTGGCCTGCACCATGGCCCCTTTGGCAATGGGCACGCCCGCAGTGACCTTGCCTTGCGCGGCATCCAGCGTCATGTGCACCACGGTCATAGAAGGTACAGGCTGGGTCAAACTGGGGCAAAGGTTTTCAAGCAAGGCCTCTGCCACTTGGGGGAATTCTCGGTCCAGATCGCGGTGCACCCTGGCCGATAAAAAGGCCACCGCCTCAATCAGGCGCTCGGTGTGCGGGTCAGACGACTCACCGCCAGTCAGTGCCAAACGTTGTGCCACCTTGGGGTGACGAAATGCAAAATCTTGCCCTTGAACTCTCAGGTAAGAGAGTTCCCGGCGATAGTATTCAAGGATGTCATCTTGCAATTGCATGGATTTCGTTTCAGGTGGGACCTTGGCCATCAGGCGGGCTGAAGCCTCATGCCTCCTAAAGGTGTAAAGGCCACGTCGAAATCCACACGCAAAGCCTGGCGGCCAATGGTCACTGCTGCTATGACCGTGGCATGTGCAGTCGTTTTGTTGGCAGCATCTGGCTTGACCGTCACCAATACCATGCCCAGACGCGGCTCATACTTTTCCAAGCATTTGGTCAAAACCTCGGTCACCAGGGTAATGTCATTTTCTGCAGCAGGGGACAAGGTAGTGAAATCGGGTAAGCCATAGTCCAACACAGTCAGCTCATGGGTCAGATATTCAGACAATGTGAGCCGCGACTTGGTGCTGAACAACTGCCCCATTTCTCGGGCCAAAGATTGTTTGAGCCCAACGGAGTCCAATTTGGTATCGATTTCGCTGCTGTCCGAGGTACCCAGCAAACGGTCAAACAACGGGGCCGCACAAGCAAAGACAAGTTTTGACATTTGACAACTGCTTTAAACAGTGCGCCCCCATTTTGTAAAACGCAATTACTTAGGCGCTGTGGTTGACTTGTCGTAAATGAATTCTGTGTTGCCCTTGGCCGCACCAGTATCTTCTTGCTTGGTGTAAGTGCCGGTTATCTTTGAGAAGTTCAACACAAAAGTATCCTGCGGGTAACCATCTTGACCTGAAGTGCTGACGGCTCCGATCAACACGTCCTCCATCACGTAAACAATGGTCGCAACCCAAGCGCCATTAGCTCCCGTATTGGTGCCCACGCTGAGGGTTACTTTCGGAATGGGCGTTGCCTTGAGGCAGTATTCATACAATTCAGTGGTCGAGAGATCCGTGGATTTGTAGCACGTCACATCACTAAACCTGGGCTGGCCTTTAGTACGCTGGGAGTTGGCTGTGTCATCGGTAAGGTCCCGACCAGCACTGTGGCTGTAGCTGTCCAGAGCAATCTTGTCGATGAAAGTCTGGTGTTTTGAATTGCCTTTGATGGCACCTAAATCAAGAAAAATCGTATTGTTTGCCATGAAATTCTCCAAAAAAATGAGCGCCGAAATGGCGTAGAAATGGTTCAGATGTGCTTGCTGGGCCCAGCAAGCACATCCGTTTTGTCTTTAAATCAACCGGCTGCAGCAGGCAACTCGGCCACCAAACGGATAGAAGCCGTCAGCTCTTCCATTTGGAAGTGCGGCTTGAGATAAACAGTGGCTTGGAAAGCACCGGGCTTGCCGGGCACCTCGACCACATCCACCCGACCCTCGGACAGAGGGAACCTGGCTTTGGACTCTTGGCTTGCGTTGGAGCTGAGCAGCACGTAACTTGCCAACCAGTCGTTCAAATACCCAGAAACGCTTTCTGCCGATTGGAAACTGCCAACTTTGTCGCGCATCATGACTTTCAGGTAATGGGCAAAGCGCGAGGCAGCCAAGACATAAGGCAAACGTGAAGACAGAGCCGCGTTGGCGTTGGCCGAATCCAAGCTGTAGACCTTGGGCTTGTTGGTGGTTTGACCCCCAAAGAAAGCCGAATAATCAGAGCCTTTGGAGTTGACCACGGCAATAAAGCCCAGGTCATTGAGTTCTTTCTCACGGCGATCGGTGATGGTGACCTCGGTGGGGCACTTCAACACCACATCGCCTTCGTCGGTCTTGTAACTGTGGGCCGTCATGCCAGAGACTTTGCCACCGCCTTCAACACCCCGAATGGCGGTGCTCCAGCCGTGCTTTGCAAATGCATCGGTGATCCGCAAGCCCAACTGGTAAGCCGAGTTGGCCCACAGGTATTTGTTGTGGTCTTTGCCGTCGACATCCTCTTCGAAACCGAAAGTTTCAACGGGGTTGGTCTTCGCACCATAAGGCAAACGGGCGGCGTATTTGGGCAAGACCATGGCCACATAACGCGAATCTTCAGACTCACGGAAACTGCGCCAAGTGGCCAGTTCTGCGCTGTCAAAAATCTTGGACATATCACGTGGAATGCCCAATTCGGTGAAGGACCGCATGTCAAAAAGTGCAGGCGCAGCCGATGCAATGAAAGGCGCATGCGAGGCCGCTGCCACCTTGGAAATGCGCTCGAGCAAAGCCATGTCTTGGGGGTGACGACCAAAATAATAGTCACCAATCAAGAGGGAATAGGGGTGGCCACCAAAAGTGCCGTATTCCTCTTCATACACCTTCTTGAACAACACGCTCATGTCGTGGTCCACAGCGGTTTCCAAGTCCTTCAAGAGTTCCTTTTTGCTCACGTTCATCAAACGCAGCTTTAAACGGGAACTGGTCTCGGTGCCAAACACCATGTCACGCAAGCCTGTCCAAGAGGCTTCAAGTGCCTGGAAGTCTTGGTGGTGCATGATGGCATTGAGCTGGTCAGAAATGATTTTGTCAATTTCTGCAACGCGCTCGTTGATCATGGCGACCACGCCCTTGTCGGGTGCCGCTTTCATGCCTTCGTCGAGAATTTGCGTCGCAAATTGCCCCAGCAGTTGTTTTGCGTAGGCATTTTGAGATGGCTCTACAGCCATATTGCCTTCTTGAACGATGCGGTCAAGCAAACTCAGTTCGCCTGCTTCTACAACCGCGGTATCGCCCGTTTGTGCTTCTTTTTTCGTTGCCATGTTAATTACTCTTTGATCGTGATGGGTTTAAACGATGGGGACTGCAATCAAGCAGCCACCTCGGCTTTGTCGCCGTCGGCTTTGTCGCCGTCGGCTTTGTCGCCATTGCCCTTGAGCGCTTTGAGTTCTTCTGTGTTTTGCACAATGTTTTCAAGCAAGGCATCCAGTTCGTCGTTGCCATCCAACTTGCCCAACAAATCGCGCAGTTGTTGACGTGCTTCCAACAATTTTGTCAAACGAGGCACTTGGGCCACGATGGACTCGGGGTGGAAATGCGCAAACTCGGTGAAATTCAGTTCCACTTTGATGTTGCCCTCGCCCTTGTATGTGTCAGGCACAGACAAGTCCAAGCGGGGTGCAATTTTGGTCATCACACCGGTAAAGTTTTCGCGGTCCACCTCGATGAACCGACGCTCTTTCAACTTGGGGAGCGGGTTCAGCGGCTGACCCGACAAGTCAGCCATCAGGCCCACAACCAAGGGCAGTTCTTTTTTCTCTATGGCTCCGCCCGATTCGACGTCATAGGTAATTTGTACACGGGGAGGGCGGTTGCGGCCGACCCATTTTTGCAAGCTATCAGACATTCAAGACCTCTTTCCATGTTTAAGTTCATAACAGGCTGCCACCCCAAAGGAGATGGTCCCAACCCTGATCACAAGCTTTGCGCCAACACTGTCACCTTCCCCCCTTTCTCATTCAGGGGAGGCAGTAACGGAAACAGATAATTCCAAAAGTGAAATTGGATATCTAATTTTGTTGGCCAGTGCCTGTTATATTGATCATATTGAAAAGTCTATCAATTTCAATGAGTTTTTTGTCATAAACCAAAAAAAGACATTTTTAATACATTTGGGAGAATAAAACTCGCCATGGAAATTTCAATAAATCGGCATAAAGTATTATTTGAAGCGATTTCTTGAGGGAGCCCTTTGATTCCGCCTGAGCAAGGCCCCATGCTGATCAGCGTTTGAAGGTGGACACATACCAAGCGACGAGCCTAGACCAAAGACTTGGATCAGCTGACGCCGTCTCTTGGGCTGGGCCAGGCGCAAGTGGTGTAGCTGAAGTTGGGCCTTCAATTGGACCCTCGGCTGCCCCCGACTCGGTCCTTGGAATGGCTTGCCGATCGGATTGGGGCAGAGCCGGCCCATCGCTCACCATGACTGGCGTGGCCGGTAAGGATGAGGCGCTGGACAAATCCGCCTGCAAAGAAGCAGGGCCTGTCGCGGCATGGGGGATCATTGTTCCTGAGGGCGTCACCGGCATCCGCCGATCTTGCGGATCAAGGGATGAGGCCAAGAGCGGCTCGCCTGTACCTGCCAAACTGCGGTTTTTATACGCTTGGAGATCTGCAATAGGCTGTGAACCCAACGAAGTTGACTTGCCCGAGACCGAGCTGTTGGATTCACTTGCCCTGCCTGAGCCTTCTGTTCCGTCTGTTCCACCTTTGCTGTCTGAGCTCGCTGAAACTGCACCGGTTTCCGCTGATTGGGATGGGGCATGGCCAGCCTCAGCCTCAAAGGCTTCAAATGCCCCCGCATCGCCAGACAAGGGGGAAGAAGAACCGGTCTGACTGCCCGACACCAAACCAGAAGTCAGGCTGCCGCCCTGACCCGAAAAGCCTGTCAATGACTTGACCTTCTTTTCAGCCGAAAGAAGCGCTTTGGCATTGGCCAGCGCATCTGGGTTCTTTGGTTTGGCTTGCGTGTCTTTGCCATCGGCTTGTGCGCTTGCAGCGACTACACCATTTGTACCTGCAATGTCTTCAGCAGCACCGCCTTCTTTGTCCGAGCCGGTGCCGTCGCCGCCCGCGCCGCCCGCGCTGTCCGTGCCGTCCGCGCTGTCTGCGCCGTCTGCGCCGTCTGCGCCGTCTGCGCCGTCTGCGCCGTCTGCGCCGTCTGCGCCGTTTGCGCCTTCCGAGCCGCCCGAGCCGTCTGCGCTGTCCGCACCTTCCGCACCTTCTGCGCCGTCTCCGCCGTCTGCGCCGTCTCTGCCGTCCGCGCTGTCCGCGGCAGCAGAGCCGTCCGCGCCGTCCGCCTTGTCCGCGCCGTCCGCCTTGTCCGCGCCGTCTGCACCGTCTGCACCGTCTGCACCGTCTGCACCGTCTGCGCCATCTCCGCCCTCCGTGCCGTCCGTGCCGTCTGTGCTGTCTGCGCCGTCCGCGCTGTCTGCGCCGTCCGCACTGTCCGCGCCGTCCGCACTGTCAGCACTGTCAGCACTGTCCGCGCCGTCCGCGCCGTCCGCGCCGTCCGCGCCGTCTGCACTGTCCGCGCCGTCCGCGCCGTCCGTGCCGTCTGCACTGTCTGCGCCGTCCGCGCCGTCCGCGCCGTCCGCGCCGTCCGCGCCGTCCGCGCCGTCCGCGCTGTCTGCGCCGTCCGCACTGTCCGCACTGTCTGCGCTGCCTCCGCTGTCCGCGCCATCTGCGCCGTCTGCGCTGTCTGCGCCGTCTGCGTCGTCTGCGCTGTCTCCGCTGTCCGCGCCATCTGCGCCGTCTGCGCCGTCTGCGCCGTCTGCGCCGTCTGCGCCGTCTGCGCCGTCTGCGCCGTCTGCGCCGTCTGCGCCGTCTGCGCCGTCCGTGCCGTCTGCGCTGTCCGCGCTGTCAGCGCCGTCATCGCCATCTGCACTGTCCGCACTGTCCGCACTGTCTGCACTGTCTGCGCTGTCTGCGCTGTCTGCGCTGTCTGCGCCGTCCGCACTGTCTGCGCTGTCTGCGCTGTCTCCGCTGTCCGCGCCATCTGCGCCGTCTGCGCTGTCTGCGCTGTCTGCGCCGTCTGCGCTGTCTGCGCCGTCTGCACTGTCTGCACTGTCTGCACTGTCTGCGCTGTCCGCACCTTCTGCGCTGTCCGCACCTTCTGCGCCGCCCGAGCCGTCTGCGCCGCCCGAGCCGTCTGCGCCGTCCGCACCTTCTGAGCCGTCTGCGCTGTCAGCGCTGTCTGCGCCGTCCGTGCCGTCCGCGCCGTCCGCGCTGTCAGCGCCGTTATCGCCATCTGCACTGTCAGCACCGTCTGCACTGTCAGCACTGTCAGCACTGTCAGCACTGTCAGCACTGTCTGCGCTGTCCGTGCCGTCTGCACTGTCTGCGCCGTCTGCGCTGTCAGCGCCGTCCTCGCCGTCTGTGCCGTCTGCACTGTCTGCGCCAGCAGAGCCGTCTGCGTCGTCTGCGCTGTTCGCGCTGTCTGCACTGTCCGCGCCGCCCGCACCTTCTGCGCCGTCTGCGCCGTCTGCGCCGTCTGCGCCGTCTGCGCCGTCTGCGCCGTCTGCGCCGTCTGCGCCGTCTGCGCCGTCTGCACCGTCCGCGCCGTCCGCGCCATCCGAGCCGTCCGCACCTTCTGCGCCGTCTGCACCTTCTGCGCCGTCTGCACTGTCC
>NZ_CAMDLM010000019.1 GCF_945901735.1 Limnohabitans sp. Rim8 | reverse complement strand
GGCTGACCACCCTGGTGGGCGATGCGGGTAAGCGCCTGCACACCGGCCGCAGCCGCAACGACCAGGTCGCCACCGACGTGCGCCTGTGGTTACGCAGTGAGATGGACCTGATCATTGATTTGCTGGCCGACCTGCAAAAGTCGCTGGTCGATGTGGCTGAGCAGAACGTCGAAGTCATCATGCCGGGCTTCACCCACTTGCAAGTGGCCCAACCCGTGAGCTTTGCGCACCACCTGCTGGCCTACGTGGAGATGTTCGGTCGGGATGCCGAGCGCATGAGCGACGTGCGCCGCCGCACCAACCGCCTGCCGCTGGGCAGCGCTGCTTTGGCGGGCACCACTTACCCGCTGGACCGCGAACGCGTAGCCCGCACCTTGGGCATGGTCGACGAAGCAGGCAACCCGCAGGTTTGCCAAAACAGCCTGGACGGCGTGAGCGACCGCGACTTTGCCATCGAATTCACCGCAGCTGCGAGCCTGTGCATGGTGCACATCAGCCGTTTCAGCGAAGAGTTGATTTTGTGGATGAGCCAGAACTTCGGTTTTGTGCGCATTGCCGACCGCTTCACCACCGGCTCGAGCATCATGCCGCAGAAGAAAAATCCCGATGTGCCAGAACTCGCACGCGGCAAAACCGGCCGCGTGGTCGGTCACCTGATGGGCCTGATCACCCTGATGAAGGGCCAGCCCCTGGCCTACAACAAAGACAACCAGGAAGACAAGGAGCCGCTGTTCGACACGGTGGACACGCTCAAGGACACCCTGCGCATCTTCAGCGAAATGGTCGGCGGCCAACTCAACCCCGCCACCGGCCAGAAAGAAGGCGGCATCACCGTCAACCCATCAGCCATGGAAGCGGCCGTCAAAAAGGGCTACGCCACCGCCACCGACTTGGCAGACTACTTGGTGAAAAAAGGATTGCCCTTCCGTGATGCCCACGAAGTGGTAGCCCACGCCGTCAAAACCGCCCAAGGTCTGGACGTAGATTTGTCAGAGTTGCCGCTTGCGACCCTGCAAAAGTTCGACAGCCGCATCGAAGCCGATGTGTTTGGCCCGCTCAGCCTGCAAGGCTCGCTGAACGCCCGCAACACATTGGGCGGCACGGCACCAGTGCAAGTGCGGGCGCAGATTGCTCGGCATCGCAGCCGTTTGGCCTGAAGGCCGCGCTATTTTTTCTGCACCGGGTTGGCCAGCAGCAAATGGGCGGGGTAGGCCCGCATGAACTCGCGTGCTTTGTCGATGGGGGCGCTGAGCCAGGCACCGTAAGCGCCCTCGTTCAGGATGGCGGGCATGCGTTTTTCGTTACCGTTTTGGCCATAGCGGTTCATCAGGGCGTGGCTGTTGGCGTTCACTGTGAGCAGAGTGAAGCTGACGATTTCTTCCTCGCCCTGCACCCAGCACTCCCACAATCCGGCCACACCCATGGGCTGGCCATCGACCCGCGCGATGCGTGTGGGCACCCCCTTGCCGCTGCGCCAGTCGTTTTCTAAAAACGCTTGCATAGGGATGATGCAGCGCTGCGCATTCAACCAGGTCTCGCGCGTGGGCGTGGCGGTGCTCATGGTTTCATAGCGGGTCACGGCCAACTTGGTGGACCGCAGCTTGGCGTCAGACGCCGACTTGACCCAGGTGGGCACCAGACCGAATTGGCCTTGGGCCAGTTCCATCACCAGCGGGCTGGCGGGGGCTTGAACGGGGGCGTCGTCAACTGGATCCTCGGCATGGGATTCAGAGGTCGGCACTTGGGCCTGTTCAGCCGCCAACACCGCCTTGCGGATGAAAAAACCCGGCTGTCGCGGCCAGACTTCTTTGCCCAGCAAGGCTTTGGGCGGAGCGATGCCAAAGGCCTCGGCGTACAGGTCGGGGCTTTTCAGGCATTCGTATTGGGTGCTCATGCGGTCGATGCTAACCGACCTGATACGCTCAGTAATCGATGACAAGACTTGCCTGCCCATGCTGATCCGCTTCAACAAGCCCTATGGCGTGCTCAGCCAGTTCACCCCCGAGGGGCGCTGGACCGGGCTGATCGACCACATCGACCTGCCCGGCGTGTATGTGGCGGGGCGCCTCGACGCCGACAGCGAAGGCTTGCTGCTGCTGACCGACGATGGACAGCTCCAGGCCAGAATTGCCGACCCGCGCTTCAAGATGGAAAAAACCTATTTGGTGCAGGTGGAGGGCGTGTTGACTCAGGCCGCATTGAACCAACTGATCCGGGGCGTGACGCTGAACGATGGCCCCACCCTGCCCGCCCGCGCCAGCGCGGTACAGCCGCCCGCTGAGCTGTGGCCGCGCAACCCGCCGATTCGCGAGCGCAAGAACATTCCGACTTCTTGGCTGGAGTTGGTGATTCGCGAGGGCCGCAACCGCCAAGTGCGCCGCATGACTGCCGCCGTGGGCTTGCCCACGCTGCGCCTGATCCGCACCGCGGTGGGGCCATACAACCTGGATCGCCTGCCCGCAGGCACTTGGCAGCAAATCTGAGTCCGGGGCATTGGCTTGCGCCGATGCGACGCCGGCGCCCGGCGTCTTCCTGCACAATCGCGCATCTTTTAACCCCAAATGAACACCCATGTCTGAATTGCTGAAAAAACTTGAATGGCGCTATGCCTGCAAAAAAATGGACCCGGCGAAAGCCGTTCCGCAAGACAAGGTCGATCGCATCGTCGAAGCGGCACGTCTGGCCCCCACGTCGAGCGGTCTGCAGCCCTTGGAAATCATCCTCGTGACCAACCCCGAAGTGCGCGAACAACTCAAGTCCGCCGCACGGGGCCAAGCCCAAGTCACAGACGGTTCGCACCTGCTGGTATTTGCTGCTTGGGACAACTACACCGCCGAGCGCATCAACATGATGTTTGACCTGACCAACGCCGAGCGCGGCGGCACCAACGAAGGCTGGGAAAACTACCGCCAGATGTTGCTCAAGAACTACCCGGCCCGCACACCCGAGGTGAACTACGAGCACGCCGCTCGCCAAGCTTATATTGCCTTGGGCGCGTCCCTGATCGCTGCGGCTTTTGAAGAAGTCGATGCCACGCCCATGGAAGGCTTTGACCCCAAAGCGGTGGACGAAATTTTGGGCCTGAGCGCCCGCGGCCTGCGCAGCGTGGTCCTCGTGCCCCTGGGTTACCGCGCAGCCGTTGGCGACTGGTTGGAGCACCTGAAAAAAGTGCGCCGCCCCACTGCGCAATTTGTGTCCGAAGTCAAATGATGGCCGCGCCCGCTGAAAACGGGCAGGCCTGATACCCCACAAAGCCGCAAATTCTGCGGCTTTGTGCTTTAACATCAAGCCTTCCCAAATCGGGATGCAACCCAAGGAAACACCATGGCCAAAGGCGAACAACGCAGCAACAAAATGGCCAAGAAGCCAAAGAAGGACACCGCGCCCCCCAAGACGTTCACGTCTGACCGCCCCATGGCACCGGCCACCTTTGTGGCCCCACGCGGTAAAGTCAAAGACAAGTGATCTTCTCAGCCGAGCACCTCGCTCGCTTCGCATGACCCCGATCCACGAAGACGAGCACCTGCTGGTGCTGGAAAAACCCAGCGGTTTGTTGTCCGTGCCCGGTCGCGGCCCGGACAAGCAAGACTGCCTGTCCAAACGGGTGCAGGGCCGCTACCCCGAAGCCCTGATCGTGCACCGCCTGGACCAAGACACCTCGGGCCTGCTGCTCATGGCCCGGGGCATTGAAGCCCAGCGCCGCCTGAGCAAGTTGTTTGAAACCCGCCAGGTCAAAAAACGCTATGCGGCGGTGGTGGCAGGCCAGCCTTCGCAATCCCAAGCGGCCATGGTGCCAGACGAAGACGGCTGGCGCACCATCGACGGCCCGATTTTGCTCGACTGGGAACGTCGCCCGCTGCACATCATCCACCCCGATGGCAAAGCCAGTCGCAGCCGCTGGCGTGCTCTACAAACCAGCGACAGCGCCAGCCTGATCGAGCTCGAACCCGTCACGGGCCGCACCCACCAGTTGCGCGTGCACCTGCAAAGCATTGGCCACCCGATGCTGGGCGACTCGCTGTATGCACCGCTGGACATTAAAGCGCTGAGCCCCCGCTTGCTGCTGCACGCACAAGAATTGGCCTTTGTGCACCCCTTCACCGAACAAGCTCTGGCATTCAAAGCCCCGGTGCAATGGTCGGCCACATTGCCGTTCATCACCTGAGTGGGCCACCACCCCAGGTCCAGTGCTCGACCGTAGGTCGGGCCTTTACGGTCCGACTGCCATCTTTTCGCGAAGCGACATTATCAAAGGGCGGTGGCGCACCGAAAATGTCGGACCTGAAGGCACCGACCTACGCAGTCAGGGCCTCGCCAACTCACGGGGTTTGGCAATGCGGCCCGACACCACGCCGCACAGCACCACCAGACCCATGCCCGTGAAGGCCAGCGCGTCGGGGATGTGGTCAAACAACCACCAGCCCATCAGCGTTGAAAAGCCCACCCCGGTGTAGAGAAAAGGCGACACCACCGAGGCCGGGGCTTTGGAAAATGCCACGATCAGCAGGTACTGGCCCAGGGTGGCGGCCAAGCCCACCAAGAGCAGGAGTGCCCATTCCTGCACGCTTTGTGGTGTGACCCAAGCGTTGAACACCAGCAGCGTGCTCACGGCCCAACCCACCCAGCCGGTGTACAGCTGCATCACGGCCGGGTCTTCGGTGCGCGTCATGTGGCTGGTCACGGCTTGGAACACCGCGTAAGTCAGCACCACCGTGAGCGCCATCCAGCCCACCGAACTGTCGACCTGCCCACCCGGGCGGATGACCAGCAGGGCCCCAATCAAACCGCCCACCACCATGAGCCAGCGCAGCGGCGAGACCTGTTCCTTCATGACAAAGCGGGCCAGCGCCGTGAGCACCAAGGGCGTGAGCATGACGGTGGCGGTGAACTCGGCCACCGGCATGCACTGCAAGCAGTAAAAGGCCAGCAGGCTGCAAGAGACCATGAGCAATCCGCGCAGCAACTGCCAACGCAGGCTGTCCGTGCGCCACATGGCGCGACCACGCACCGGGGCCAGCACCAGCGCGGTGCCCAGGGCCTGCACCGCGTAGCGGAACCACAGTACCATCACTGGCGTGACGCTGAGCATGACCCATTTGCTGGTGGCGTCGCTGAAGCTCAGGCTGGCCATGGCCAGCACGGCAAAGAAGATGCCGGGTCCCATCCAACAGGCTTGGGCAGAGGTTCGGGGCTGGTGCGGTGGGTGATTCACGGGTGGCAAGCGGTTCTTGAGACCAGCATCTTGGCACGCCCTTGCACCCAGAGCTGTCACGCACGGCCAAACCCTCTACAACAGCCTCGCGCCCTACAGGCCAACGCCGCTACACTCGCCAACCATGTCCCAAGAAATCCCTTTTTTCAATGCCCGCATCGCCCCCGACGGCGGCTGTTTTGACGCCTGGAAATCTCAGAGCCTGCTGGACTCGCTGGAGCAAGGCGGCCTGCAGTGGCCCAGCTCCTGCCGATCGGGCACTTGCCGCACCTGCATCGGGCAACTGGTCTCGGGTCAGGTGCATTACGAAATGGCCTGGCCTGGCCTCACGTCCGAAGAAAAAGCTGAGGGCTGGGTGCTGCCCTGCGTGGCACGGCCCCTCGGCGATGTGGTGCTGCAAGACCCATTGGCCTAACCCAGATACCCTTGTGCGTTAGGCCTCGTCCAGACCCAATTCCTGGATTTTTCGGGTGATGGTGTTGCGCCCAATGCCCAGTTTTTGCGCCGCCTCGATCCGTCGGCCCCGTGTGGTCGCAAGAGCCGCCTGAATCAGGCTAGTTTCAAAACGACGGGTGAGCGCGTCCCAAACATCGGTGCGGCCTGATTTGAGCAAGACCAGGGCCTCTTGCTCAAGGCCGGGCTCCCAGCCCATGTCCGCTGTGTTGACCTCCTGAATGTCAAAAGTTGTCGTCAAGTTCTGCGCGCGCAAGGACCGTTCATCACCGACAAGTTGGCCTGGCTCTGACAGGGCAAGTGGGGTCTCGGCCAAGCCTCCCTCTCCACCGCCAGAAGACAAGGCCGTGAATGCAGCAGACACAGCCCCGCGTGCGGACCCCAACACCTCAGGCGGCAAGTCTTTGACTTCAATTGTTTGCGTCGGCGCCATCACCGTGAGCCAGTGGCAAATGTTTTCCAGCTGGCGCACATTGCCAGGAAACTGGAAGTGACTCAGACGCTCCAGCGCAGCATCGTCCATGCGTTTGGGCTCAACGCCCAACTGATGAGCACTGCGCTGCAAGAAGTAACGCGACAGCACAGGCACGTCTTCGCGCCGCTCGCGCAGTGCGGGCAGGCGCAGGCGAATCACGTTCAGGCGGTGGTACAAGTCTTCGCGGAAACCGCCTTCCTTGACGCGCAGCTCCAGGTCCTGGTGGGTGGCAGCGATCACGCGCACATTGGCCTTGACGGCGCTGTGCCCGCCCACCCGGTAGAAGTGACCATCCGACAGCACCCGCAGCAAACGCGTCTGCAGATCAAAAGGCATGTCGCCAATTTCGTCCAGAAACAAGGTGCCGCCATCGGCCTGCTCAAAGCGGCCCCGGCGCGAGGCTTGGGCGCCCGTGAAGGAACCGCGCTCATGCCCAAAGAGTTCGCTCTCGAGCAGGTCTTTGGGGATGGCCGCTGTGTTGATGGCCACAAAGGGCTGGTTGGCACGTGGCGAGTGTTTGTGCAGCGCGTGCGCCACCAGCTCTTTGCCCGAACCCGACTCGCCCGTGATCAGCACCGTGACGTGGCTTTGCGCTAGGCGGCCGATGCCGCGAAAAACGTCCTGCATGGCCGGGGCCTGGCCCAGCATTTCGGGTGCGTCGGCCATTTTTTCTTCGGCCACGTCTTCGCGCTGGCTCTCACCCACCGCGCGGCGGATCAGCTCCACCGCTTTGGGCAAGTCAAAGGGCTTGGGCAGGTACTCGAAAGCCCCGTTTTGAAAGGCAGAGACTGCGCTGTCCAAGTCAGAAAACGCGGTCATGATGATGACCGGCAAACCGGGCATGCGTTGCTTGATGGCCGTGAGCAAATCCAGACCCGAACCGCCGGGCATGCGGATGTCGCTGACCAGCACCTGCGGGCCGTCACGCTCGCCCTCGGCCTCCAGCGCCTTCATCACCTCGCGCGGGTTAGTGAAACTGCGCGTCGGCAGGCCTTCGCGCAGCAGTGCTTTTTCGAGCACAAAGCGGATGGATTGGTCATCGTCTACGATCCAGATCGGCTTCATCAAAGTGGCACTTTCTGTGGTCAAACTGGTGTGCTTCAAGGCAAAGGAATCAGGATCTTGAAGTCCGTACGGCCTGGCTCACTGTCACACTCGATCAGGCCATGGTGTTGCTGCACAAAGGTTTGCGCCAAAGTGAGCCCCAGGCCTGAGCCGCCTTCGCGCCCCGAAATCAACGGGAAGAAAATGCGGTCCTTGATCGAGTCTGGAACACCAGGCCCGTTGTCTATTACATGCAATTCCAATGCCAGGCGATAACGCTGCTTGCCAAACGTGACTTGCCTCAAGACCCGGGTCTTGAGCGTGATCTGCGCGTCGCCCTGTGCAAGGCGCTCTTGCAAAGCCTGCGCTGCGTTGTGCGCGATGTTGAGCACCGCCTGAATCAGCTGCTCGCGGTCGCCGCGAAACTCGGGGATCGAGATGTCGTAGTCGCGCACCACCTTCAGTCCCCGGGGGAACTCGGCCAAGATCAAGGCTCGCACGCGCTCGCACACCTCGTGGATGTTCACATCGCCCACCACATGCGGCCTGCGGTGCGGGGCCAGCAAGCGGTCCACCAGGGTCTGCAACCGGTCCGCCTCGTGGATGATGACTTGCGTGTACTCGGTCAACTCCTTGTCTTCAAGCTCCATTTCCAGCAACTGCGCCGAACCGCGAATGCCGCCCAGCGGGTTCTTGATCTCATGCGCCAGGTTGCGGATCAGCTCCTGGTTGGCTTGGGCCTGGTCGAGCAGCCGCTCTTCTCGCTCTTGCCGGGTTTGCTGCTCCACCGGCAGCAACTCCACAATCACTTCGTCTGGCAGATCGGTCAGCGCCACAATCACATGCACGGGCAAAGGTTCATCGTGGTGCAGGCGGCGCAGTTGGGCTTCGTAGCGCAGCGCGGCAAACTCGTTGGACTGGGCCCCGGACAAAGCCATGATCAGGGGCTGCGGATCAACAAAATAGTCAGGCAAGTGGGTGTCGAACAGCGTGCGCCGGGACAGGCCCAAAGCATCTTCGAGCGCTGCGTTGACAAAGCGCACACGGCCTTGGCCCTGCATCACAGCCACGGGCGTGGCCAGCAAATCAAAGGCCTGGAAACGGTGGGGGGCGTTCATGGCGTGCGGCGGCTGGTCTGCACAGTGCGGCGCACCAGCTCGCGTTGCAGGCTGTCGATGTCGCGTTCGGTGCGTTCGATGGCCGCCTTCATCTCTGCCACACGGTCCAGGTATTTCTGATGGTTACGGGTCTCAGCGGCCCACTTTTCGGGCTCGCCTTGGTTGAAGCTTTGCAGCAACTGCGCCAGCTGTGCACGGGCCTTGTCCAGCTCCTGCGTCAAGATGGTGCGCGCTTGCGCATCGCGCTCGCTTTGCTGCACATCCGGGGTGCGGGCCGCCACTGCGGGGGTATCGGGCGGGTCAGCCGAGGCAGCTTCAGCGGCACCGGGTTTGGTGCTGCGGGCAGGCACGGCAGTGGGCGCTGCAGCAGGCGAAGGTGCGGGGCGGGTGCCGTTGATCACGGTGATGGCCTGTTGGGCCAAGGGTTCGCACAATCCAGGCTCACGCGGGGCATTGGTGTACTCCTGGCCGCAGCGGTAAACCGCTTGCTGGGCTTGTGCGGCCATGCCTGCACACAGCCAAAGCAAAAAAAGGACGGCCGAGGCCGTCCTTACAGAGCATTGCACAGGTGGGTGTGCAATGGTGGTCATGATGCTTAGAGCGAGTAATACATGTCGTACTCAACCGGCGACACTTCGACGCGGCTGCGGTTGACTTCTTGCATCTTCAATTCGATGTAAGCGTCGATCCAAGAGTCGGTGAACACGCCGCCCTTGGTCAAAAAGGCGCGGTCGGCGTTCAGGCAGTCCAAAGCCTGGTCGAGGCTGGAGCAAACTGTTGGGACCAACTTGTCTTCTTCTGGCGGCAAGTGGTACAGGTCCTTGGTTGCAGCTTCGCCGGGATGGATCTTGTTTTCGATACCGTCCAAGCCCGCCATCAACAAGGCCGCGAAACCGAGATAGGGGTTGCACAATGGATCTGGGAAGCGGGCTTCCACGCGGCGGCCCTTGTCGCTGGCGACGTTGGGGATCCGGATCGAGGCCGAGCGGTTCTTGGCCGAGTAAGCCAATTTAACCGGGGCTTCGTAGTGAGGAACCAGGCGCTTGTAGCTGTTGGTGCCGGGGTTGGTGATCGCGTTCAGTGCACGGGCGTGCTTGATGATGCCGCCGATGTAGAACAAAGCGAACTCAGACAAACCAGCGTAGCCATTGCCGGCGAACAGGTTCTTGCCGTCTTTCCAGATGGACTGGTGCACGTGCATGCCAGAGCCGTTGTCGCCCGCGTAGGGCTTGGGCATGAAGGTGGCGGTTTTGCCGTAGGCGTTGGCCACGTTGTGGATCACGTACTTTTGCAGCAATGTCCAGTCAGCGCGCTCGACCAGGGTCGAAAAACGTGTGCCGATTTCGCACTGACCCGCGCCCGCCACTTCGTGGTGGTGCACTTCGACCGGGATGCCCACGGATTCCAAAATCAGTGACATTTCACTGCGCATGTCGTGTGTGCTGTCAACGGGTGGCACTGGGAAATAGCCGCCCTTGACGCGGTTGCGGTGGCCTTTGTTGCCGCCGTCCATCTTGGTGCCGCTGTTCCAGGGCGCTTCGGCTTCGTCGATGGCGTAGAAAGTGTTGTTGGGCTCGGTGCTCCAACGAACTTCGTCAAACAAGAAGAATTCTGGCTCGGGGCCAAAGTAGGCGGTGTCGCCCAGGCCCGATTGCTTGAGGTAAGTTTCAGCGCGCTTGGCGATCGAACGTGGGTCACGCTCGTAGGCTTTGCCGTCTGTCGGCTCGATCACGTCGCAAATCATGACCAAGGTGACTTCTTCAAAAAATGGGTCAATTATGGCGCTGTTGGGATCAGGGATCAACAACATGTCCGAAGCTTCAATGCCTTTCCAACCCGCAATCGAAGAGCCGTCAAAAGCTTGACCGTCTTCAAACTTGCTTTCGTCAAACTGCGACACGGGTGCAGTGATGTGCTGCCATTTGCCACGGGTATCGGTGAAACGGAAGTCAACAAACTTGACTTCGTTCTCTTTCACCATCTTCATCACGTCTGCGACGGTCTTGGCCATCAAATTCTCCTGAATGGAAAGGGGTTAAAAAGCTTGCTCACAGGTCTTGCAGTTTCTGTGCCAACCAGGCCCTGACCACGCCACCGAACAACCCCTGATTGTGCCCTGAGCAGCCCGAAATGGGCCTTGGCTCTGCACAAAAAAAGAGTCCGTCGTGGTCATCACCCAAGATAGCGTGGCTTTTGACTGAAACCTGAGGGGGATGGACTGGACTTGAGAGCCTCTGGATCGTCTTGAATTGCACCAATTTAGTGCAATTATTCATTTTTTTGGTGCATCCTGGGTTATCGCACCAATTCGGGGCCATATTCGAGCGTGAATGCCTTCAGGCCTTCCCGCAAGCTGAGGTAGGCCGCTTGCGCGTTGGCGGGTTCGCCTTTCACGCCCAGTTCTATGTGCCTTCCCCATTGCGGGTGGTCCACACTGGGAAGACTGAACACCTTCACGCCCGGGTGCGCAGCTTCGATGGTCTCCATGAGCGGGGTCAAGGTGGCTTCCATGGCGCCCAAAACGATCACCGACTTCTCGACATAAGCGTGTTGGCGGAAATAGGCGCTGTACTGGGCGTCCAGTACCGACGCGATCATGGGCCAGGCCATGACCGGAAAGCCCGGCACAAAGTGCACTGCACCGCCACCTGGGCCACGGCAACTGAAGCCGGGAATTTTGTTGTACGGGTTGAGAATGATGTCTGCGCCCGCTGGGAAGGTGCCCATGTTCAGGCGGTGGATATTGTCTGGCCGGTCTGGCTCATAAACCACGCCCTGCTCTTTGGCGGTGTCTTGCATGCGCTCTTGAATCAAGCGCTTGGCCTCGGGGTGCAAGGCCAGCGGCACACCCAAGGCTTTGCCCGCACATTGGCGGGTGTGGTCATCGGGCGTCGCGCCAATGCCGCCGCAGCTGAACACCACGTTGGGCGACGCCAAAGCGCGCTGCAAAGTGGCTGTGATGCGCTCAGGCGAGTCGCCCACGTACTCGGCCCAACTCAAGCTCAGGCCGCGCTCATTCATCAGTTCGATGACTTTGGGCATGTGCTTGTCCTGGCGCTTGCCGGACATGATTTCGTCGCCAATGATGATCAGGCCAAAGGTGGGGGTCATGGAAAAACTCATGAGGTCAGTTGAAAAGAACAGTCCGGCATCAGGGCTTGAGTCGCGGCACGACGTCGGTGATGCCATCGATCTGGTCCGGCTCGTCTCGCCCCAGGCGGGCCGCTGCATGTGGCGAAACGCCCGCCACCGCAGGCGCCGCAGGCAAGACCTCGTCCAGGGACGCTTGCCGGGGCTCGTCCCGCAGGGCCTGCAAGGCGGCCAGGCCGAAATGCGCGAACCAAAGCGAAGAAAAGGCGAACACCAGGGTGTAAATCCAGATGGCCACGGGCACCAAAATCACAAAGGCCGCGGCAAACAAGGCCCCCGAGGCCCACACCAGGCTGGGCGCAGCGCCCATGAGACCGGTGACCACGCCCATGCCCAAAAAGCTCATGCGGTGGCGTGCCATGAGGGTGTGGCGCTCGTCGGCACTGGCAAATTCAGCCAGCACATCAAACGCCATGACGCGGTAGGTCAGCCAGCCCCAGATGAACGCGGGCAGCACCAAGGCCAAGGGCGGCACCAACCACATGGGCAAAGTCAGCACCATCGCCCCCAGCGCCAGCACCAGCGAGAAAAAGGTCCACCCCAGACTCAAAAACAAACTGCCGCCGTGCTTGCGCTGCAAGCCGGCAAAACGCCGCTCGGCCACCATGCGCGTGAGGGCTGGGGTCATCATGAACGACACGGCCAGCAAGGACGCCACCACCACCAAGGGCGTGAAAGCAAAAATCACCAGCAGGGGGGCCACCACGGTTTTGAGGTTGCCCAATCCCACGCCTTCGAACCAGCGCCAGACCGTGTCCAGCCAGGCGCTGGCATCGAGCCAGCCACGCACAAAGGTGACGGCCGTGTCCCAATACAAGTACCCCAGCAACCACGACAGGGCCACGATCAAGACCAAGGGCAACACCGACAGACCGATCACTCGGGGATACAGGCAATACACGGCCGCGCGCCAAAAGGAATCGATCAGGAGTTTCATGGGGGAAAGCTTAACCCAAGCCATCCCTTCAAGCCCGTCCGAACAGACGCTGCACGCCCAGCCACTGCTGTGCCCAAAAGCCTTGCCCGTAGTCTCGGCCTTTTTCGACCTGGTCGCGGATGCCGGTCGGGTCGTAGCGCAGCGTGAAATCGGCGGTGCCAAACAGCATGTCCCACCAGGGCAAGAGCACGCCGTAGTTGCAGCCGCCCAGGTGCCGCTGGCCTTGGCGCTCGGTCTCGTGGCCAATGCCGATGCTGTGGTGACGACGGTGAAAACGCGGGCTGACCCACAGCCGCTCGCCGATGCGGCCAAACCAGAAGCGCAAGTTGCCGTGCTGGAAGTTTTCGCTCAACTGGCCCAGCGCCACCAAGGCCACAAACTGCCCCGGCCCCACCCCGACCAGCACCGCCACCACCGACAGGGCCAAACTGGTCAGCACATCGTCGAGCAAGTGGTTGCGGTTGTCCGACCACATGGTCATCTGGCGCTGCGCATGGTGCAGGCTGTGCAGGGCCCACCAACGCGGCAGTTGGTGCTGACCCCGGTGCAGCCAGTAGTGCACAAAATCAAACACCACCAGGTAAATCAAAAAGCTGACCCAAGCCACATCGCTGACACCGGGCCAGAACTGGTCGAGGTGCCAAGTGGGTGCGCCCAGGCCGCGCAAGCTGCCCCAAGCTTGTTCAAACAGCCATTCGAAGGAAAAAAACATGGCCAGCTTGAATAGCCCCAAGCGCTGGATCAGGGTGTAGACCACGTCCACCCGCACGGCACGGGTGTCTAGCACCGGCTCGACCGGCCAGCGCCGCTGCATCGGGCCCAGCACCATGAGCAAAACCGCTATCTGCAGCAGACCCACCACCAGCCAACCTGTGCCTTCGTAGGCTTTTTCTAACAATTGGGCCAGGCCCAGGGCAAAGACCAGAGGCTGCACCACGGCCTCGAACAGGCTTTGTTGCATCCAAGAAAAGGCGTCGATCAGGCTGTCCATGGCGGTTCAGGGTCTTAGAGCGGGCTGGGTCACGTGGGGTGGGTTGGGCTGCGCCAGTTGCAGGGGATGTTGTCGCACCCAGTCACGGTATTGGGGGTGCTCGCGCAAAGTGGCAAAGCACAGGCCGCGGGCCTTCAGGCCCACGATCAAGGGCTCCAACACGGCCGGGGCCCAAGGGTCTTGGCGCGACCAAATGCCCAAGTGGGCCATCAGAATGTCGCCGGGCCGGATGTTTTGCAGGGCTTTGTGCAGCAAATGGGCGTTGCTGTAACGCTCGCTGGGCAACTCGTCGCCCAAAAAGCCGGCATCCGCCCAACCCACATGCGCATAGCCGCATTGCCGGGCCGCTTGCAGCAGCCGGGCCGAGGTTTTGCCACCGGGTGCACGAAACAACGGCAAAGGCGTTTGCCCGGTCAGGGCTTGCAAACGGTTGGCGGCCTGGCGCAGATTGTCGCAATACTGCGGGGCACTCCACTGCAAGTTTTGACCGGCCTGCTGGCCCGCACTCGGGCGGATGCGAAAGCGCACATCACCCGGGCCATCCAGGTCGGCGCGCCAATGAGCGTGGTCCCAGGTGTGCGAGGCAAAGGCATGGCCTTCGGCCCCCCGAGCTCGCCACCAGTCGGCCCAGTGCTCACCCAAGGAGCCATCGCCTTGCTGGGTTTTTTCATGGGCCGCAAAAAAAGTGACCGGCACCTTGTGGCGTTGCAGCACTTGGGCAATCAGCGGGGCTGTGCCCATGTGGCCCGTGTCAAAAGTCAGGTAGACCGGTCGGCTGCAGGCGGCGGGTTCTGTCAAAGTTTGGGCCAGAACAAGTGCCGGACCCATGGCCAAGACGCACAGGGCCAGCCCGGCGAAAGGGCCACTTTGGTAGGGGCAGGCCTCAGTTGCGCGGCGCATGGTCCAATGTCCACACTCCGTGGGGCGACTTGCCCACCGGCACTTGCTTGACCAATTTGCGCGAGGCGATGTCGATCACGCTCAATTTGCGCGACCAACGTGAGGCCACCAAAATCAGCTGGCCGTCTGCGGTGATGTCCATGCAGTCAGGGCCAGAAGGGCCGGGCAATTGCGCCACCACTTTCCAATCGATGAAGTCGATCTGGCTGATGGAGTTGGCCACCCGGTTGCTCACAAACACATGGCGCTTGTCCCCCAGCGCCCGAAAGGCATGCGCCCCTTTGCCCGTGGGAATCTTTTTGAACAATTTGGGCTTGGGCCCGCTGATGTCGTAGACCTCGACCCCATCGCCGCCGGTCAGGCCCACCAAAAGGTAATTGTCGTCGGGCGTGCCGTACACATCGGCGGGCACCGCACCAACGGGGGTGCGCGTGCTCAGCGATTGGGTGTTCAGGTCAATCGAGACGATCTCGTTGCTGTCCTGCATCGAGGCCCAAACGGTCTGGCTGCGGCTGTCGATCCACAGGTGGCTGGGCGTTTTACCGGTGGCAATGCGTTTGGACAAATGCGCGTTTTGGCCGTCCCAACGGTAAATGTCCACATGGTTCAAACGGTTGGCGGCCGTCACAAACCACTTCATGTCCGGCGAAAATCGCAAATGATAAGGGTCCAGAATGCCGGTCACGGTGCGCTGCACTTGCGCAGTGCGCGGGTCGATGAAGGTCAGGGAATCGCTCATGGCGTTGGCCACAATCAGCGATTTTTCATCCGGCGTCAAATACAAATGGTGCGGCTCTTTGCCCGTCGGGATGCGTTTTTTCTCGGTCCAGGTGGTCGGATCGATCACACTCACGTTGCCCTCGAGCGAATTGAGGACAAAAACAGGTGCGGGCGGCTTGGCCAGCACGGTGCAGGCCAACCCCACCCCAAAAAGCAAGAAGAAAATTCTGGAAAATGCACTAAAACGAATCACTTGGGGGCTTTCTAAATCGCGCTCAAGTGTAAACGGCACACCTTCAGGATTTCAGATGCAGACGCACAGCTTTCAACAAATAAATATTCGCGGCATCGGGCTTGAAACCCTGAGCATCGCACCACCCGCCGGTGCCGATGGCCCGACCCTGGTTTTTTTACACGAAGGCCTGGGCAGCGTGCGCATGTGGCGCGACTGGCCAACGCGCCTGTGCGCGCAACTCGGTTGCGCGGGCCTGGTGTATTCGCGCCAGGGCTACGGCCAATCCGACCCCGTGCCCGATGTGCGCGGCCCCTCTGGCCAGACGGATGGCCGCCGGCATGGGCGCTTGCTGCCCGACTACATGCACCGCGAAGCCTTTGAGGTCTTGCCCAATTTGTTGCGGGCTTTGGACATCGAACGGCCTGTGTTGCTTGGGCACTCGGACGGAGGCACCATCGCTTTGTTGCACGCCAGCCGTTCTGAGCTGAGTGGCTGCATCGTCATGGCACCCCACATCATGGTGGAGCCCCTCTCCCTGCAAGCCATTGCACAGGCCCGCCAAGCTTTTGAGCAAGGCGCATTGCGCGAACGGCTGACCGGGTACCACGCCGATGTGGACTGCGCTTTTTGGCAATGGAACGAGGTGTGGTTGAGTCCGGCTTTTGCCAGTTTTGACATCCGTTCCGATTTGCCAAGCATCCAGGTCCCGCTGCTGGCCATCCAGGGCGTGGACGACCCCTACGGCACCCTGGCCCAAATCGAGGACATCGCCCAAGCCGTGCCGCACACCCGATTGCTCACCCTGCCCGCCTGCGGCCATTCACCCCACCGCGACCAGCCGCAAGCCGTGGAACATGCGGTTCAAGACTTCATGGCCAGTTTGGCAAGTCGTCGGACCTGAAGGCGACCTGCGAAGACCGATCCCTCGTAGGTCGGGCCTTTACGGTCAGACATTTCACCCTTTCGCGAAGCGACTTTTTCAAATTGTGGTGGTGCACCGAAGATGTCGGACCTGAAGACACCGACCTGCGAAAACCGAGCCCCCGTGGGTCGGGCCTTTACGGTCCGACAGCCATCTTTTCGCGAAGCGACATTTCAGGGCTTGAGCGCCGCCAAATCCGATGGCGTCAAAAAGCGCCATTGCCCGGGAGCCAAATCGCCCAGCACCAGGGCACCGATTTGCGAGCGGTGCAAGCCCTCCACCCGGTTGCCCACGGCTGCGACCATGCGCTTGACCTGGTGGTATTTGCCCTCGGTCAGGGTCAGTTTCAGGTGCAGCTCGCCCACCGCCTCGCAGGCCGCCGCTTTGACGGGCTTGGGATCATCGTCCAGCACCACCCCGCTCAGCAGTTTTTCCACCATCTCGGGCGTGATGGGGTGTTTGGTGGTCACCTCATACACCTTGGGCACATGGTGTTTGGGCGAGCTCATCTTGTGGATGAACTGGCCGTCGTCGGTCAGCAGCAGCAAGCCGGTGGTGTCCTGGTCAAGTCGGCCCACGGCTTGGACACCCTGCACCGCTGCTTTTTGCGGGCGCTGGCGCAAAGGCGCGGGCAGCAAGGTGTAGATGCTCGGCCAGGTCGAAGGCTTTTGCGAGCACTCGGTGCCTGCGGGCTTGTGCAGCAGCACGTAGGCTTTGTCCAGGTAGGGCCACACGGTGCCTTGCACCGTGAATTGCAGACCCTCCAGATCAAAAAATTCGCCCGCGTCGGTGACGGTTTGGCCTTGCAATTGCACATGGCCTTGCTGGACCAGGCCTGCGCAGACGCGGCGGGTGCCAAAGCCCTGGCTGAACAAGATGTCTTCCAGGCGCATGGGTTTGAGAGGTTTGGCTTTCATGGGGCATGATTGTCGCCTCGAAACAGACCCTTTTCGATTGCAGGAGACACGGCCCATGAGTGCTGCCCTTGAAACGCTCGATCGCATGAACACCGCTTTGGCCCAAAGCCAAAACGGCGAGCTGCCGCAAAGCGAAATGATTCACCTGTGGCGCACACAAGCGGCCTCTTTGGCGCTGCCCGCACGCTTTGACGAGGTGTTGCAACCCTTGCTCGACCGCATCGAGGCCAGCGCCTTGTTCAGCGAAGAAAGCTGCTCCTTCAGCCAAAAGGATTTGTTCGCCAGCCTGCAGCTGTGGGCCGACAAAGCGCGCCTGCGGCTGTCCAGCCAGGGCGCCGCGCAGCTCTAAATCGCCATAGCGGCATCTGGTGCTGGGGCCGTGTGCAGCGCCAGCCAGCGCTCGATGTGCGCGGCATCGTGCACCAGACGCAACTCGTCAAAGGCCTGCTGCGCTTCGGGATAGACCCGGCGCATGTAATTGAGCCACTGCTTGAGCCGCCCGGCCCGGTGCCGTGCCGCCACGCGGGCGCTCACGCCCAGCCAGAACACCTGCACCAATGCCACCAAGGTGGACCAAGGCACACCCTGCCCCGGCGCGCGCCCTTGCCCTGTGGCCAGCCGGTGCGCAATGGCCAGCGCCAGGCCCGGGTCGGTGACCATGCCGCGCCCGATCATCAGGCGGTCGCAGCCCGTCACCTCGCGGCAACGCAGCGCGTCGGCCACCGTCCAGATTTCGCCATTGGCCACGATGGGCAAGCGCACATGCTGGCGCAAGTCGGCAACGCGGTCCCAATAGGCGGGCGGACGGTAACCGTGCGCCTTGGTGCGGGCGTGCACCACCAGCTCGCTGGCCCCGGCCGCCTCGATGGCTTGGGCGCAGTCCTCGGCGCGGCGGTCATCGTTGTAGCCCAAGCGCATCTTGGCCGAGACCGGGATATGTGCCGGCACAGCCCGGCGCACCGCCGCAACGATCTGGCCCACCAGCTCGGGCTCGTCCAGCAGCACCGCTCCGCCCCGGTGCTGGTTCACGGTTTTGGCCGGACAACCAAAGTTCAGGTCAATGCCATGCGGCTGCAATTCGGCCAGAGCCGCTGCGTTGTCGGCCAGGCACGCCGGGTCTGAGCCCAGCAGCTGCACCTTGACCGGCACGCCCGCCATCGTGCGGCTGCGGTTGAGCAACTCGGGCGCGACCCGAATGAAAGCGCGGCGCGGCAAAACGGTGTTGGTCACGCGAATGAATTCAGAGACGCACTCGTGCACCCCGCCTACGCGTGTGAGCACATCGCGCAGGGTGTGGTCGAGCAGCCCCTCCATCGGGGCCAACATGATGTGCATAGGGAGCCTGGAAAGTCGACTGCGCGTTCAGCCAAGCTTGCGCTTGAGACGAACTTCTTCGACCTTCACACCGCCCAGGGGCACGGTGCGGGCGGTGTTCATCTCGCGCTTGAAGCCGGCCAGGTCGTGAAAGCGCAAGGTGCGCTCGTGCAACAGCGGCAGCCAGACGGTCACATCGGAGCAGTCCTCGTCTTCCAGGCCTTCGCGGGCGGCATCCCACAGGGCCAGGCCAATGCCCCGGCCAATGCGCTCGGGCGCAGCGTAAATGGCCCAAATTTCGCCCGTGGTGTTTTTGGACTTGGGGTCACGCGAGCGGTCAAAGCCCACAAAGCCCACGATCTCGCGGCCATCCACCGCCACCATGACTTGCGGCTCGCCGTATTCGATGGCCTCTTTCCAGAACGACACGCGTTTGGGCATGGGCGTGGCGTCCCAATGGGCATCGGGCACCTGGCCCGCGTAGGCGGCGCGGCACGCGCTGACATGCAAAGCAGCCACGGCAGGGGCATCTTGGAGGGTGGCAAATCGGACTTGGATATCGGACATGGCTTGAACAGATAAAGAAAAAACAACGCACTGGGGCCTCAGGGCTTTCAGCGCAAAGCCCGACATTGTCGCCGCATCGGTTATCTTCAGCGTATGAGGACGTTTCCAAGCAGTCAGAATTTCACCGCGCCCAGGTCACCCACTCCCCTGGATCACCCGACCCCAACCCGTTTGGGCCAGCCCAGCGCCTGGTTTTTCAAACGTTTGTTCAAAGGCCTGTTTTGGGCCGCAGCGGCCTGGGGTGCTGGCCCCCTGAACGCCCAAGTCCCGGCCCCCCAGCGTTTTGCAAACGACATGGCCGAGCGCACCCGCGCCTGCACCGCCTGCCATGGCGAGCAAGGCCGCGCCGGTCCCGACGGTTATTACCCGCGCTTGGCGGGCAAACCCGCAGGCTACCTGCACAACCAGCTGCGCAATTTTGCCCAAGGTCGCCGCCATTACGATCTGATGGCCCGCCTGGTCGACCCTTTGAGCGACGCCTATTTGGGCGAGATGGCGCAGTACTTTGCCCACTTGCAGCTGCCCTACCCCACCCCCACCGCCAGCAACGCCATCACCCCCGAGCGCTTGGCCAAAGGCCAGCAACTCGTGACGCAAGGCGACGCCACACGCGGCCTGCCCGCCTGCACCCAGTGCCATGGCGTGCGACTGACCGGCGTGCAGCCCAATGTGCCGGGGCTGCTGGGTTTGCCGCTTGATTACCTGAACGCGCAACTGGGAGCCTGGCAAACCGCGCAGCGCCGTGCCCACGCCCCCGACTGCATGGCTGAAATCGTCCAACGCATGCCCGCACAGGACCTGATCGCCGTCTCGAGCTGGCTTGCCCGCCAGCCGCTGCCCACCGACACCCGGCCTGCCGACCGCGCCCCTGCTGGGCCTGCACTGCCTGAAGCCCTGCGCTGCGGCAGTGCACCCGAGTTGTCGGCCAGAGCCGCCAAGCCCCCGAACGGGGGCAAGCCATGAAGCGCCCATGGCCAGGCATGCACCCGGTCAAACGCCTGGGCTGGGTCACACTGATCGGCATGGCGTTGCTGGCCCTGGGGGTGGCGTGGGACAACTGGGGCGACCTGGCTCTGCCCACCCCAACCTCGGCCACTGAGACACCGCAGACCCCGCAGGCCAGCGCAGCCCAGATCGAACAAGGCCGCTACCTGGCCCTGGCAGGCAATTGCATGGCCTGCCACACGACCCGGGGCGGCACACCCTTTGCGGGCGGTCGGCGCATCGACACGCCCTTTGGCGGCGTGTACAGCAGCAACCTCACGCCCGACCCCGAGACCGGTGTGGGCCAATGGACGGCGCAAGACTTCTGGCACGCCATGCACCGAGGCCGCTCCAAAGACGCTCGCTTGCTGGCCCCGGCTTTTCCGTACAACCACACCAGCGTCATCACCCGCCAAGACAGCGACGCCATTTTTGCCTGGCTGAACACCCAGGCCCCGGTGGTGCAAGCCCAGCCTGCCCACACCTTGGTCTGGCCCGTGGGCACCCAACCCGCACTGGCCGTGTGGCGCAGCCTGTTTTTTCAGTCCAACCCTTTTCAGACAGACCACAAGCAAAGCGCCGAATGGAACCGGGGCGCCTACCTGGTGCAAGGCCTGGGCCACTGCGCCGCTTGCCACAGCCCGCGCAACGCGCTGGGCGCCAGCGGGCCCGTCAGCGATTTGTCCGGTGGCCTGATGCCAGTGGTCAACTGGTACGCCCCCGACCTGACGCGCGATGCCGAGTCGGGCCTGGCCAGCACGCCCTTGCCCGAAATCGTGCGTCTGCTGCGCACCGGCGGCTCGGCCACGGCGCAAACCAGCGGCCCCATGGGGGAAGTCGTGCAGCACAGCCTGCAGCACCTGAAAGAGGCCGACCTGCAAGCCATGGCGGTGTATTTGCGGTCACGCGCCCAAAGCACACCTCAGCCCGCGCCAGCGGCGGCCAAGCCGAGCCGCATCAGCCTGCAGGTGGCCACCCAGGGTGCCAAAGTCTACGAACGCCAATGCCTGCAATGCCACGGCGAACAAGGCGAAGGCATCCAAACCGCATCGGGCGAAGTGGCTTACCCCGCCCTGGCCGGCAACCGCGCCGTGCTGCTGAGCGACCCCACCAACCTGGTGCAACTGGTGCTGTACGGCGGCTACGGCCCTGCAACCGAAGGCCACCCCCGCCCCTTTGGCATGCCGCCAGCCGTGTTGGAATTGGACGATCGGGACATCGCCGCCGTGCTCACCCACTTGCGCAGCCGCTGGGGCAACCAGACGAGCGAAGTCACCCCCTTGCAGGTCAACCGCATCCGGGCCGCACAAGGCCAGTGACGGCCCTGTAGGAGCGGTCTGCGACCGCGCAACACGACGGCAGAAAGGCCCATCGCGGCCAGAGACCGCGGCCACAGGCAAAGGATGCCACCGTGCGCTGTCATCTGCGCGAACCGATGAAAGGGGGGATACGGCTAGCATTGACCCATGAACACATCGCTTTACATCCTCACCGGCGCTTCACGCGGCATGGGCCTGGCCATGGCCGAACAGCTGCTGCAAAAGGGCAACGCCCTGCTGTGCATCTCGCGCCATACCCACCCCGAGCTGGCCTTGGCCGCCCAAAAGGCGAATGTCCCGCTCACGCAATGGACCCACGACCTGGCCGACGGCGAAGGCGCCAGCGCACGCCTGCGCGAGTGGCTGCACAGCCAGAACCCGGCCGATTTCGCCAGCGCCAGCCTGATCAACAACGCGGGCGTCATCCCGCCCATCGCCCCGCTGCGCCAGTCCCAGCCGGCCGACTTGGCGCTGGCCCTGCGCGTGGGCCTGGAAGCACCCATGCAGCTGTGCGCCGCCTTTTTGGGGGCCACGCAGGCCTGGCCCGTGCCGCGCAAAGTGCTCAACATTTCATCGGGTCTGGGCCGCTACGCCATGGCCTCGCAAGCGGGCTACTGCGCGGCCAAAGCGGGCATGGACCATTTCACCCGCTGCCTGGCGCTGGACGAAGCCCTGCACGCCAACGGTGCCAAAGTCAGCTCACTCGCCCCCGGCGTGATCGACACCGACATGCAGGTGCAAATGCGCGGCGCTGCAGGGGAGGCATTCCCCGACCAGTCCAAGTTTTTGCAACTCAAAGCCCAGGGCCAGCTCAGCTCGCCCGCCCAAGCCGCCACCCAGGTGCTTGGCTACCTGGCTCGGCCCGACTTCGGTGACAAGCCCGTGGCCGACGTGCGGGACTGAGGGTTGGGCGTTGAGCGTTGGGCGTTGGGCGTTGGGCGTTGCGGGTTAAGCGGGCTTGGGCTTGTCAGGTCGTTGTAGCCATTGGCCCTGAAACTGCCCGGGTTCAACCATTTTGTGTTTTGTCGTTTTTTCAAATCTGGAGACATCCCCATGAGCCGTGAAGTTGTTGTTGTCAGCGGAGTGCGCACCGCCATTGGTACCTTTGGCGGCAGCCTGAAGGACATCGCCCCCACCGAGCTGGCCGCGCAAGTCGTGCGCGAAGCCCTTTCACGCGCGGGCACCTCAGGCCAAGACATCGGTCACGTGGTGTTTGGCCATGTGGTCAACACCGAACCCAAAGACATGTATTTGTCGCGCGTGGCGGCCATCAACGGCGGCTGCGGCCAGGGCACGCCCGCGTTCAACGTGAACCGCCTGTGCGGCTCGGGCCTGCAAGCCATCGTGAGTGCCAGTCAGTCCATCCTGCTGGGCGACTGTGACATCGCGATTGGCGGCGGTGCAGAAAACATGAGCCGCGCGCCTTACGCCAGTTTGGCCACCCGCTTTGGTGCACGCATGGGCGACACCAAGATGATCGACATGATGGTCGGCGCCCTGCACGACCCATTCCACACCATCCACATGGGCGTGACCGCCGAGAACGTGGCTGCCCAATACGGCATCACCCGCGAGATGCAGGACGCCTTGGCGCTGGAAAGCCACAACCGCGCCGAGCGCGCCACGCTGGAAGGCCGCTTCAAGGACCAGATCATGCCGGTCATGCTGAAAAGCAAAAAAGGCGACGTGGCCTACGTCACTGACGAGCATTTCCGCCCCGGTTGCAAGCTCGAAGACATGGCCAAACTCAAGCCGGTGTTTGTGAAGGAAAACGGCACCGTGACCGCGGGCAACGCCTCGGGCATCAATGACGCGGCCGCTGCCGTGGTGCTGATGGAAGCTGGCGCGGCCAAAGCCCGTGGCGCCAAACCCATGGCCCGCCTGGTGGGTTACGCCCACACCGGTCTGGACCCCAAGATCATGGGCGTGGGCCCGATCTCGGCCACCCACGCGGTGCTCAAGAAAACCGGCCTCACTGTGAACGACCTGGACGTGATCGAGGCCAACGAAGCCTTTGCTGCCCAGGCCTGCGCCGTGACGCGCGAACTGGGCCTGGACCCGGCCAAGGTCAACCCCAACGGCTCGGGCATTTCGTTGGGCCACCCCATCGGCGCGACCGGGGCAGTGATTACTGTGAAGGCCCTGTACGAATTGCAGCGTGTGAATGGCCGCTATGCCCTGGTGACCATGTGCATTGGTGGCGGTCAGGGCATCGCCGCGATTTTTGAGCGCATGTGATGTTTCTGGGCTGATCAGGACGAAAAATGGGCATCAATAGATGCCCATTTTTTTGGCCTGAAAAAGCCTGATGTGTCAGGGCTTGACCGCCGCCGTGACCACCACCTCGATCAAATAAACCGGATTGGCCAGTGCTGCCTGAACCGTGGCACGGGGTGGTGCGCTGCCTGACACCACCCAGGCGTCCCACACCTCGTTCATGGCGGCGATGTCGGCGATGTCTTTGAGGTAAATCTGGGTGCGCAGGATGCGGGTTTTGTCGCTGCCCGCCTCGGCCAGGCGCAGCTCGATCTGTTTCAACACATCGGCCGTTTGGCTGCGGATGTCGGTGGCCTCGCACTCGGGCACCATGCCCGCCAAGTACACCACACCATTGAAAACAGCCGCTTCGCTGTAACGGGCCGCCACGTGCAACCGCTGAAGGTCTTGGCTCATGCTTTTTTCTTTCCCAGTTGTGACTCAGTGCCCGCCATCAAGCGGTGGATGTTTTCTCGGTGCCGCCAGACCAGCAGCAAGGCCATGACCGCCAAGCTCAACACTTCGGACAAAGACGCTGGCCAGGCCACCCCATCTCCGAACAGGAAAAAAACAGGTGCAAACACCGCCGCCACCATCGAGGCCAAGGAGACGTAGCGCGAGAAAAACAACACGATGGCAAAGCTGAGCACCACCGCCAGCGCCAAGCTGCCGTTCACGCCCACCACCACACCCACTGCCGTGGCCACGCCCTTGCCCCCGGCAAAACCAAAAAAGACCGGGTACAGGTGCCCCAAAAAGGCGGCCAAACCGGCCAGCGCGGCCAAACCAGCGCCAGCACCGTGTTCGGGGCCATAGGCCAGCACCAGCGCCACTGGCAACCAGCCTTTGAACGCGTCCAGCAGCAAGGTCAGGATGGCTGCTTTTTTGCTGCCCGAACGCAGCACATTGGTGGCGCCTGGGTTTTTACTGCCGTAGCTGCGCGGGTCGTTCAGGCCCATCAGGCGGCTCACGATCACCGCGAAACTGAGCGAGCCCAACAAATAACTGGCCACCAACACAGCCACTGGCATCCACACATCCATCAAAAGCTCCCTAGTCCTTGTCAGGGCCTCATTCTGCCAGTGCGCAGTTCACCGGCAGCGCACCCAGCAGCTGAACACACACCTGCGGGTCGATGCCCACCAAATAACCGCGCCTGCCGCCATTGATGCATATGCGCGGCAAAGCCAGGATGGTTTCTTCGACGAAAACCGGCATCTGCCTGCGCGTCGCAAAGGGCGAAGTGCCGCCCACCAGGTAACCACTGTGGCGGTTGGCCACTTCGGGGCTGCAAGGCTCAATGGATTTGAGCCCCACTTGACGCGCCAGGTTTTTGGTGGACACCTTGCAGTTGCCATGCATCAGCACCACCAACGGCTTGGCGTCTTGGTCTTGCATGATCAGGGTCTTGACCACACTGAACGGGTCCATGCCCAGCACCTGGGCGCTGTGCTGCGCGCCGCCATGCTCGAGGTACTCATAGGGGTGCTCGGTGAAGGCCACCCCGTGCTGGCGCAAGAGCGCCGTGGCGGGGGTCTCACTGACTTTGTCTTTTTTGCCCATGGGCCGAAATCACAAAGCCGGGTCGCGCATTTCCCAACGGATCTCGTCAATCGCCTTGAGCACCTCGGGCGACAGCTGCACCGACCAGGCGGAAAGGTCTTCGTTCAGCTGCGCCAGCGATGTGACGCCAATGATGGTGCTGGTCACGCTCCAGCGGTGGTAGCAAAAGGCCAGCGCCATTTGGGTCGGTGTCATGCCGTGGTCACGCGCCAACTGGTTGTAACGGCGGGCGGCAGCAAGGGCTTCCGGGCGCCCCCAGCGCTGTTTGCGCATCGAGTCGTAGCGGGCAATGCGGCCGCCATCGGGCACCAAGGGACCGGCCAAATCTTCTTGGTCGTATTTGCCTGTGAGCAAACCAAAACCCAGCGGCGAATACGCCAACATGGACACGTTCAAACGGTAGCAAGTCTCGTCCAAGCCATTGTCATAGGTGCGGCTGACCAGGCAGTAGGGGTTTTGCACTGTGGCCACACGGGGCAAGCCATGCTGCTCGGCCAATCGTACAAATTCGTGCACTCCGTAAGGGCTTTCGTTGGACAAGCCGATGTAGCGCACCTTGCCCGCCTTGACCAGCCTGGACAGCGCTTCGAGTTGCTCGTGGATGGAGGTGACCGATTTGTCTTTGGCCGGGTCAAAGTAGGTCATGCCAAACACTGGCACATGGCGCTCGGGCCAGTGGATTTGGTACAGGTCGATCACATCAGTTTGCAGGCGGCGCAAACTGGCATCGCAAGAATTCAGGATGTCTTGCCCAGTCATGCCGGAACCCTCACGGACCCAAGGCATGCCACGGAAAGGCCCTGCCACTTTGGTGGCCAGCACCAGCTTTTGCCGAACACCGGGGTTTTTGGCGAACCAGTTGCCGATATAGGTTTCGGTGAAACCACAAGTGTCTGCGGTGGTGGGCACGGCATAGATCTCGGCGGTATCGATGAAGTTGATGCCGGCCGCCAATGATCGGTCCAAGATGGCGTGCGAATCGGCTTCGTTGACCTGCTGGCCAAAGGTCATGGTGCCGAGGCAAATGGGGGTGACTTGCAAATCGGAATGTCCGAGTTGAACGGTTTTCATGGTGTTTCCTGTTCGGTTTTTATGTCAGCGGTTGTGCCCCAAATTCTGGCTCGGGACAAAAGGCGAGATTTTGTCACGCGTCACGTCTTTCCAGCGATGTGGGCTGTCGCGCGTGCTTCTTCCTGCAATCGCAAGACGCGGCGCTGTACCTTGCCGGTGGTGGTCATCGGCAACTGGTCGATGAATTCGATCTCTTTGGGGTATTCGTAAGGGGCGAGCAAACCGCGCACATGGGCTTGCAGTTCGCGGCGCACCTCGTCGTCAAAAGTCGTCTGCTCTGGCCCAGTGGGCCTGCGGCTTTGCCAGTCGGGCGACATGACGACATAGGCTTTGACCAGCGCCCCCCGGTCCCTGTCGGGCTTGGGCACCACGGCGGCATTGGCCACAGCCGGGTGCTTGACCAAACAGTTTTCAATCTCGCCGGGCCCGATGCGGTAACCCGCCGCCTTGAACATGTCGTCGGTGCGGCCCTGGTACCAAAGGTAGCCTTCCTCATCCGCCACCGCCATGTCGCCTGTGCGGCACCAGTTGCCGGTGTATTTGGCCTTCGTGGCCCGATCGTTGTTCCAATAGCCCAAAAAGAACACCGGGTCAGGCTGGCCGTGCACATCGAAGCGGTTCACCGCCACTTCGCCGGGCGTGCCTGCGGGGCATAAGCGCCCGGAATCGTCAATCACCGCCACCTGGTGTCCCGGATAGCCCTTGCCCATGCTGCCGGGCTTGGCGGGCCACAAACGGGCGCAGTTGCCCACCACGTAGTTGATCTCGGTCTGGCCGAACATCTCGTTCACGGTGACGCCCAACTGCTGCTGGCAGTAGCCAAACACCGCGTCACCCACCGCTTCGCCCGCGCTCATCATGGCTTGCAGTTGCAGGCGGTAGCGCCCCTTGACCTCGGGCACGGCCTTCATCATGGCTTTGAGCGCGGTGGGGAACAAAAAGGTGTGCGTCACGCCGTGGCTTTGCATGATCTCGAAGGCCTCTTCGGGGGAAAACCGCCCGTTGAAGGCCACGATGGGCCGGCCAAAGTACAGGCTGGGCAACAAGGCGTCCATCAGCCCGCCCGTCCAGGCCCAGTCGGCAGGCGACCAGAACACCGCTTTGGAGGGCCGCTCGATCTTGAAAGGGTCAAAGCCAAACCAGTTCTGACTGCACACAAAGCCCGTGAGGTTGCCGATCAGTGCCCGGTGCGGAATCAAGGCCCCCTTGGGGTTGCCGGTGGTGCCGCTGGTATAGATCAGCACCGCCGGTTCTTGCGCCCAAGTGGACACGGGTTTGAAGGTGCTCGCGCTGGCGGCCATGGCTTGGTTCAGGTCCAGGTCGGCCAAGGCACCCGCCTCGCCTACCCCCAACAGCGTCTGCAAACCGGGGCAATCTGTTCTGGCCTGCAGCAAGGCCTGCACGGTGGATTCATCGCACACCGCCACGCGAGCTTGGCTATCGTTGATGCGAAATGACAAGGCCTCGGGGCCAAACAGCATCGACAGTGGCATGGCCACCGCGCCCATCTGCAGCACGGCCATATAGGCCACCGCCGTCTCATAGCGCTGGGGCATGACGATGGCCACGCGGTCACCACGCTGCACGCCGTGAGAATGCAGCACCCGACTCAGCCGATTGGCGTCTAGCTGCAGCTGCCCGAAGGTCCAGCTGCGCCCCAGGCCCTGCCCTGCCACATGCTCGCGCACGGCGTGGTGTTGGGCGGTTGCCGCTTGCGCTGCCCATTGCCCGCAACAGGCCTGCGCCATGTTGAAGCGCTTGGGCACTTTCCAGCCAAAACCTTGGTGGATGGCCGCATAGCGGTCGGCGGCCCGACTTCGGCTCGGGTGCTGGGGTGTTAAGGGGGGCAGCGAGCCGAAGGCTTCCTGGGGCGCGGCTGGGCGGTCCTGGTGGCGACTGATGTTCACGGTGTGTCTCCTTATGATCGAAAGTATGTACCAAGTTTTACGCCCCTCACAAAGTCTTTGGGTGCCGCTGCGCGGCTGTCATTACCACGTCCGGCAATGGGGAAACCCTGCACCCGGCGCCACGCCACTGGTGCTGGCGCATGGCTGGATGGATGTGGCGGCCTCCTGGCAGTTCATGGTGGACGCGTTCAGCCAAACCTTTGTCAACCACCGCCCCATCATGGCCATGGACTGGCGCGGCTACGGCCTGACCGAGACACCCGCCACCGACAGTTATTGGTTCCCCGACTACCTGGCCGATCTGGACGCCTTGCTGGACCACCTTTACCCCGAACAGACCATCGACTTGGTCGGCCACAGCATGGGCGGCAACGTGGTCATGATGTATGCGGGCACCCGCCCCGAGCGCATCCGCCGCTTGGTCAACCTCGAAGGCTTTGGCATGGCTGCCACCCAAGCGAGCCAAGCGCCCACGCGCATGGCCCAATGGCTGGACGAACTCAAGGCGCAGCGGGCAGGCAGCAACGACCTCAAACCCTATGCCGATGCAGCGGGCGTTGCCGCGCGCCTGATGAAAACCAACCGCCGTCTGAGCCAGGACAAGGCCGACTGGCTGGCCCTGCACTGGGCCCGCCCCGGCCCCGATGGGCAGTGGTGCATTCTGGGGGACTCGGCGCACAAGGTCATCAACCCCTACATTTACCACGTCGACGAGGCGTTGGAAATGTACCGCCGCATCAGCGCCCCCGTGCTCGCCGTGGAGGCGGCAGACGACTCGCTTGGCCAATGGTGGAAAGGCCGTTACACCCTGGCCCAATACCATGAGCGACTGCAAGCGGTGCCACACGTGGAGAAAGCGGTCATTCAGGACGCAGGGCACATGCTGCAACACGACCAACCAGAAACTCTGGCCCGTCTGATTGAAAAATTCAGTCACTGAAAAGCCCTAGAATCCATTTTTTTGATGATGAACCAACATGCAGGTCACCCACATTTCCCGTTTTTTCCTGATTGCATTTGGGTGTTCATGCTTGTCTTTGGCACAAGCACAAACCAGCAACCGCTTTTGCCCAGACTTTTTGTCCGTCCAAGGGGCCCCCGAGCCTGCACATCGGGGTGAGTTCACGTTTTCCCCTTACACCCACCACTGGAACCACAGCACGGAACACAAACCAGTGGTCTTGGTGGCGATAGATGAACAACTGCCCGGCGACCGTTTGTGCGGCGTCAGTTTTTTCAGCAACTCCTTTGGCCAGCCTTCGGCCTATGTTTATTTGGGTCTGCAGTACAACCACCTGATGGGCATGCCCGAACTGTTCGCCAAAGTCACGGGCGGCCTGATGTATGGCTACGTGGCCCCTTACGAGGGCAAGGTGCCCCTCAACTACAAGGGGTTCAACCCGGCCATCATCCCCTCCTTGGGCTACAAGTTGACGCAACACGACTCGGTACAAGTCAAGTTTTTGGGCAGCGCTGGCCTGATGTTCTCTTACGGTCGGCAGTTTTAAGCCTTGCCGGGGGCATGCGTCGCACCAACTCATGAGAAAATGTCTGGTTTACGGAATCGGACACCTTCCCCATGGACGCAGAACACATCAACCAAATCGGCGCAACCCTCACAGACCTGACCGCTCGTACCCACGAGTTACGGGGGTATCTTTGACTACGATGCCAAATCTGAACGGCTGAGAACCGTCAACGCATCCCTCGAAGATCCCTCAGTTTGGAACGACCCCAAAAAAGCCCAGGAGTTGGGCAAAGAGAAAAAAGCGTTGGACGGCGTGGTGGTGACCATCACCAACCTGACCCGCGAATTGGCCGACAACCTTGAACTCTTTGAAATGAGCAAGGAAGAAGGCGATGACGATGGCCTGCTGACCATCGAAGCCGAAACCGCCAAACTGACAGCGCTGGTCGCAGACTTGGAGTTCCGCCGCATGTTCCGCCACGAGGCCGACCCGCTCAACTGCTTTGTCGACATCCAGGCCGGTGCCGGTGGTACAGAAGCCTGCGACTGGGCCAGCATGCTGCTGCGCCAGTACCTCAAGTACGCCGAACGCAAGGGCTTTAAGGCCACGGTGGAAGACGAAACACCGGGCGACACTGCAGGCATCAAGGGTGCGACCATCAAGATCGAAGGCGAATACGCGTTTGGCTTGCTGCGCACCGAAACCGGCGTGCACCGCCTGGTGCGCAAGAGCCCGTTCGACTCGTCAGGCGGCCGCCACACCTCGTTTGCCTCGCTGTTTGTGTACCCCGAAATCGACGACTCGATCGAGATCAACATCAACCCGTCAGACGTGCGCACCGACACCTTCCGTGCCAGCGGCGCGGGCGGTCAGCACATCAACAAGACGGATTCGGCCGTGCGTCTGACGCACATCCCCACGGGCATCGTGGTGCAGTGCCAGGACGGCCGAAGCCAGCACAGCAACCGCGATGTCGCTTGGCAACGCCTGCGCTCGCGACTGTACGACTTCGAAATGCGCAAACGCATGGAAGAGCAGCAAAAACTGGAAGACACCAAGACCGATGTGGGCTGGGGTCACCAGATCCGCAGCTATGTGCTGGACAACAGCCGCATCAAGGATTTGCGCACCAACGTCGAAATTTCGGCTACCCAAAAGGTGCTTGATGGCGACCTCGATGCGTTCATCGAAGCCTCACTGAAACAAGGCCTCTGACCAAAATGCCAGGGTCAATGAGCCTAAAGCCGCCTCTCAGCTCGTCGCTGCAAGCGCAGTTTGGCAGTCCAGTTGCCTGGATCGCCGCGCTGGGCTCGCGATGACGGTACAACGACCAAGACAGGACCTATGTGATGCGTGACGGACAACCCACCGCGATTGACCGGGAAGCTTATGCCGCCCCGGCCTTCTGGATCGACACGGTCGATCTGACGTTCGACCTCGACCCGACCAAAACCCGCGTGCTGAGCAAGATGCGCCTGCGCCGCAACCCCGACGTGGCGGCGCAGCCGCTGCGACTGGATGGCGAAGACCTGAACCTGGCACGCGTGCTGGTCAATGGCGGTGGCACCTCGTTCAAGATGGACGGCCATCAGTTGGTGCTGGAGAACTTGCCCGAGGGCCATGAGCCCTTCGAGCTGGAAATTTTCACCACCTGCAACCCCGAGAAAAACACCCAGCTGATGGGCTTGTATGTCAGCCAAGGCACCTTCTTCACGCAATGCGAAGCCGAGGGTTTCCGCCGCATTACCTACTTCCTGGACCGCCCGGATGTGATGGCCAGCTACAGCGTCACGCTGCGTGCCGACAAGGCCAAATACCCGGTGCTGCTGAGCAACGGCAATCTGGTCGAACAAGGCGCGCTGGACGACGGCCGTCACTTTGCCAGGTGGGTCGACCCGCACAAAAAACCCTGTTACCTGTTTGCCCTCGTCGCCGGTCAGCTGGTCGCACGCGAGCAACGCATCCTCAGCCGCAGTGGCAAAGAGCACTTGCTGCAAGTGTTTGTGCGACCCGGCGATCTGGACAAGACCGAACACGCCATGAACTCGCTCATGGCCAGCGTGGCTTGGGACGAAGCCCGCTTTGGTCTGCCACTGGACCTGGAGCGTTTCATGATTGTGGCGACCAGCGACTTCAACATGGGCGCGATGGAAAACAAGGGCCTGAACATCTTCAACACCAAATACGTGTTGGCCAACCCCGCCACCGCCACAGACGTGGATTTTGGCAACATCGAATCGGTCGTCGGCCACGAGTACTTTCACAACTGGACGGGCAACCGCATCACCTGCCGAGACTGGTTCCAGCTCTCGCTCAAAGAGGGTCTCACGGTGTTTCGCGACCAGGAGTTCAGCCAGGACATGGCGGGCGACACCAGCGCCCGCGCCGTCAAACGCATTGAAGACGTGCGTGTGCTGCGCACCGTGCAGTTTGCCGAAGACGCCGGCCCCATGGCCCACCCGGTGCGGCCCGACAGTTATGTGGAAATCAACAACTTCTACACCGTCACCATCTACGAAAAAGGCTCTGAAGTCGTTCGCATGATGCAAACGCTGGTGACCAGCCCCGCTGACAGCCAAGGCCGCGACGGCTTCGCCAAGGGCATGAAGCTCTACTTTGAACGCCACGATGGCCAGGCCGTGACCTGCGACGACTTTGCGCAAGCCATTGCCGACGCCAACCCCAATTCGGCCTTGACGCAGCACCTGGTCACTTTCAAACATTGGTACAGCCAAGCCGGCACGCCCCGCCTGCAAGCGACAGGGCGCTACAACGCCGCCGAGCGCAGCTTCACGCTGAACTTGAGCCAAAGCTGCCCGGCAACCCCCGATCAAGAACACAAATCGCCCTTCGTGATTCCCGTCACACTGGGCCTGATCAGCCGAGATGGCCAAGCCCTGCCCCTGCAACTGGCTGGTTCTGACGATACCGCGCTGCAGCACACGCTGGTGCTGACCGAAGCCAGTGCCAGCCACACCTTTGTGAACATCGACAGCGACCCCGTTCCCTCGTTGCTGCGGGGCTTCAGTGCCCCAGTGGTATTGGAAGACGGACTGTCTGCAGACGACCTGCTGATTTTGTTGGCCCACGACAGTGACCCGTTCAACCAATGGGAAGCTGGCCAACGCCTGATGCTGCAAAGCGCCGTCGATGCCATCCAGCAAAACAAAGACGTGACAGGCCAGCACGTGTTGTCCGACGCCTTGGTGGAAGCGCTGCGCAAGGTGCTGCGCCACCCCCAATTGGACGCCGCATTCAAGGACCTGGCGCTCACATTGCCTTCAGAAAATTACATCGCTGACCAGCTGGATGTGGTGGATCCGCAGCGCGTACACGCTTTGCGCGAAAACATGCGCCTGCAATTGGCCACCGCCCTGCAAGACGACTGGCAGTGGGCCTGGGACACCCACAAGCACAACGGTGCTTATTCCCCTGATGCCCAGTCAAGTGGCCGCCGCGCCCTGGCGGGTCTGGCCATGACCATGCTGTGCATCGCCGCCGTGCAAAACGGTGATGCCGTGACGCCTGGCCGCGTCTACCAGCAGTTCAAGGTCGCCGGCAACATGACCGACCGCTTCAATGCCTTGTCGGCGTTGGTGGTCAGCGGTCATGCCCTGGCGCAAGATGCCTTGGCCCTCTTCCACAAGCTGTTCCAGCACGAGGCCTTGGTCATCGATAAATGGTTTGCCCTGCAAGCCGGTGCACCCGACCGCGCTGGCGACGTGCTGCCCCGCGTGCGCCAGCTCATGCAGCATGCGGACTTCAGCTTGCGCAACCCCAACCGCGCCCGCAGCCTGATCTTCAGCTACTGCAGCGCCAACCCGGCAGGTTTCCACCGCGCCGATGCGGCAGGCTATGTGTATTGGAGCGAGCAGGTGCTGGCGCTCGATGCCATCAACCCGCAAGTGGCCGCACGCCTTGCCCGCGCCATGGACCGATGGAGCCGCCTGGCCGAGCCCTACCGTAGCGCGGCCAAAGTTGCCATCGAGCGCGTGGCCGCCAAAGCAGGCCTGTCGAACGACGTGCACGAAGTGGTCAACCGGGCACTGACCGCCTGATTGAGCTGATGCTGACTGAACCGATTTTAGGAACACCCATGAGCAAAATTTCCCTCTCCCGCTACCTGGTGGAGCAGCAACGCGACAAAGGGCACATTCCGGCCGACTTGCGCTTGCTGCTCGAAGTGGTGGCCCGCGCTTGCAAAAGCATCAGCCATGCCGTGAACAAAGGGGCTTTGGGCGGTGTGCTGGGCAGTGCCGACAGCGAAAACGTGCAAGGCGAAGTTCAGAAAAAACTCGACATCATCGCCAACGAAGTACTGCTCGAAGCCAACGAGTGGGGCGGACACCTTGCCGCCATGGCGTCTGAAGAGATGGACAGCATCTACCTGGTGCCCAACCGCTACCCGCAGGGCGAATACCTCTTGCTGTTCGATCCCCTCGATGGCTCATCGAACATTGACGTCAACGTCAGCATCGGCACCATCTTCAGCGTGCTCAAAAAACCCGAAGGCAACCAGGGTGTGACCGAGCAGGATTTCTTGCAAGCGGGCAAAAACCAGGTGGCTGCGGGTTACTGTGTATATGGACCGCAAACCACCCTGGTGCTCACCGTCGGCGATGGTGTGGCCATGTTCACACTGGACCGCGAGCAAGGCTCTTTCGTGCTGACACAAGAACACGTGCAAGTGCCCACCGACACCCAGGAGTTCGCTATCAACATGAGCAATATGCGCCATTGGGACGAACCCGTGCGCCGCTACATCGATGAATGTCTGCAAGGCAAGGAAGGCCCGCGCGGCAAGGACTTCAACATGCGTTGGATCGCCAGCATGGTGGCCGACGTGCACCGCATCCTGACCCGTGGCGGCGTCTTCATGTACCCCTGGGACAAGCGCGAGCCGCACAAAGCCGGCAAGCTGCGCTTGTTGTACGAGGCCAATCCCATGAGCTGGCTGATCGAACAAGCCGGGGGGGCATCCACCAATGGACAAGCACGCATTCTCGACCTGCAACCGGGCCAGTTGCACGAGCGCGTGAGCGTCGTGCTGGGCTCTAAAAACGAAGTCGAGCGCGTGACCCGTTACCACGCCAAAGCCTAAGCGCCGGGCCCTGCAGCTTTGCCGCTGCAAGTCAGCCGTCAAAAGGCCCCTGACACGCGCGTGTCAGGGGCCTTTTGACTTTCATGACCGCAAGCCACTGGCCTGCGGGGTGATTCATTCGTCGATGTCTGGCGGAAAGCCATCGCCAGCCAGCACAGGCGCTGCAGCGCAAGCAGGCTCAGAGACCACCGCACGCAAGGTTTCGCGCAGCATTTTTTTCTCCGGCAAGCTCAAGGCGCGGGCCAGTCGCTGGCGCATGCGCAGCAAAAGCTGGCGGTCCACTTCTTGCGGAATACCTCGGCTGATCTGCAAAGCGTCGCGCAGGTCTTCACGCAGGTCCTCGGGCTCGTCGGCCCACCAGGCGGTGATGACCTCGTGCATTGATTTGCGCAACTCCTCCACGTCTTCCACGGCCAGGCCTGTCCCCGTGGGCAGCTTGCCTTGCAGCATGTCGGCCAGCGCTTGCGAGTTGACCACCACACGGCGGTCAGCCTGGGCCAGCAAACGGGCCCAGCCCGGATCGGTGCGCACCATTTGCGGCATGTTGCGGGCCGATTCGTCGGCCAACAGGTGCACGCTCAGGCCGCTAAGTTGGGCGTCGTCGATGGTGGCCAAAAAACGCTCATCGTCGCTGGCCACCAGCACATGGTCACACGCGTGGTGATCGGCCAGTTGCTTGAGGTCGTGGCCCACCGAGCGCAACAAAGACGCACCACCATCGGCATCATGGGCCTGCACCAGGCGCACGATCTGATCGTCGATGACGAGGCCATCGGATCGGTCGCTGTACCAGTAGATACGGCGCAGATCCACATCCAGCGCTGCGTGTGACAGGGCCTGGGACAGCAAGCTGATCAGGCCCTGGCGGTTGACCGATTCGCCGGTGGCGCCCATCGCGCCTTGCTGGGCCAGCCAGATCAAGAATCGGCCGTCGATCAATGCCATGCAGGTGCCCCCTCGGTGTTCGCCAAAGCGGCGTTCGGAACGGGCGTCGGGGGAGAAGTAATCGCGTTTCATGAAGTGACCTGTATCCATATGTGTAAAAACAGTAACGTTGCTAAATAGGACAACCTATCCATTTTACGGCCAGGCCTCGTCGCGCTGGGACCAAGACCGCCGCCAGTGCCGCGCCAGCATGCAGGCCCTTGTCGGTTATAAACACCGACTGTGTCCAAAAATCCAATCTTTGATCCAAGACAAGTCCCGGTTTGGCAAATCGACCACGACATGCCCGCTGTGCCGACACCTTTTTTGCAGCCCGAAGCCCTCAAGGCCCGGTTTGAGCAGCCACCTGTGTGGCAGCCGGAAGTGGTGCGCGAAAGCTTCACCTCTGACCGCCCCCCTGCCCAAGCGGCGGTGCTGGTGCCTATAGTGATGCGGGGGCCGCAAGCTTCATCACCCACGGTGCTGCTGACGCGCCGTGCCGCGCACATGAAGACCCATTCGGGTCAAATTGCCTTTCCCGGCGGGAAGGTGGACCCCGAGGACGCCAACAGGCAGGCCACCGCTTTGCGCGAGGCCGAAGAGGAAGTGGGCTTGTCGGCCCGCTACGTTGAGGTCATTGGCGAGTTGCCCGTTTACATCACGGGCACTTCGTTCTGGGTGACGCCGGTGATCGGCCTGGTCTCGCCCGATTTTGAGCTGCGTCTCAATGCTGACGAAGTGGCCGATGTGTTTGAGGTGCCTTTGTCTTTTTTGATGAACCCGGCCAACCACCGACGACATGCCTTCGAGTGGCAAGGTTCTCAGCGACAATGGTTTTCCATGCCGTACGAGGAGCGTCGAATCGCCCCCAATGGCGAAGTCCAGGCGGTGGAACATTTCATCTGGGGAGCCACGGCCGGGATGCTGCGCAATTTCTACCGCTTCCTGGCTGCCAACCCGTCAACATGAGAATGCCATGAGTTTTTTTGCCATCTTGCTGGCCCTGGTGCTGGAGCAAGCCCGCCCTCTCAAGGCCGACAACCAGGTCTTTGCCGCTGTCGAACACTGGACGGCGTGGGTGGTGCGCACCTTCGACGCAGGCACCCGTCCACAGGCTTGGGTGACCTGGGGCATCGCCGTTTTGTCCCCTGCCTTGCTGGCCGTGCTCGTGCATTGGTTGCTCGATTGGACGCTGGGCTGGTGGGTGGCTGTGCTGTGGAATGTGGCCCTGCTGTATGTGACGCTGGGCTTCCGGCAATTCAGCCACCACTTCACCGGCATCCGCGAAGCCCTGGAAAACGGCGACGAAGACAAAGCTCGCGAGTTGCTGGCGCAATGGCAGCAGGTTCAGGTGGGGCAAATTCCGCGCAGCGAAATCGTGCGGCACGTGATCGAGTACTCGGTGATAGCTGCGCACCGCCATGTGTTCGGGGTGTTTTTTTGGTACGCCGCACTGTCCATCATTGGCCTGGGGCCTGTGGGCGCGGTGATTTACCGCCTGACCGAATTCACCCAGCGCCGCTGGCAAGCCCCTTCAGCCGATGGCTCTTTGCCCAGCGAGGTTTTGCGCTGCGTCTCGAGCAGGGCGTGGCAAGCCGTGGACTGGTTGCCCTCGCGCATGACGGCCTTGGGCTTTGCCATTGTGGGCAGCTTTGAAGACGCCATGGACGGCTGGCGGCAACACGCGCAGAATTTTCCGCAAGACAACGATGGGGTCATCTTGGCGGCCACGGCAGGGGCCATCAACATCCGTTTGGGTGGCGCGGCTTTGCAACCCGTGGCCGAGGGCATGACAACGCCCGACAACCCGGACAGCAGCAGTACCCCCGGGCGAGTGGCCAGCGTGGCGCACTTTGCCCAAGTGGTCGGCCTGGTCTGGCGCACCGTCATCATGTGGCTGGTGCTGGTGGCCTTGCTGACCATGGCCAATTTGGTGGGCTAAAGGCGCCCTGCCCTTCACCAGCGCTGCTGGCCCAACTCCTCAAAAAGCTGCGCGTAAATACGGTGACGGCGCACGCTGATGGTGCCGGGGTGCTCAGCGGTTTCGACTTGTGCCAACACAGCGCAACCGGGTTCGTGCAAATGCGTGCAGTTGTAGAACTTGCAACCGCCCAAATGCTTTCGCAAATCAGGCATGCAGTCGGCCAAGCGGGTGGGCTCAATGTGGTGCAGACCAAACTCCTGAAAGCCGGGTGAATCGATCAAGGCCGTGCGTGCGGCGCCAGTTTCAGCACCGGTTTGAGCCCCCCCATCGAGCGCGGGCACCCAGAACCAACGCGTGCTGGTGGTGGTGTGCTTGCCCGAGTTGAGGGCCAGCGAAATTTCACCGGTTTCCACCCGCGCATCGGGCACCAGGCGGTTGATCAGCGTGCTCTTGCCACTGCCCGACGGCCCCAGCACCAAGGTGGTCAGGCCTTGCAAATGCGCGCACAAGGCGGTCACGCCATCGTCGTCCACCGGGCTGCGCGGGCTGAGGCTGATGGGCATGACGCTGTAACCCATGGCGCGGTAGGGGGCCAGACGCTCCCAGGCCTGGGCAAAGGGCAGCGCCAGATCGCTTTTGTTGAGCGCGATGATGGGCGTGATGCGCTCGGCCTCGGCCGCCACCAAGGCGCGTGAGAGTTGACTCTCCGAATATTCAGGATCGGCCGCGATCAGGATCAGCACCCGGTCCAAGTTGGCTGCAAAGGATTTGGTGCGAATTTCGTCTTTTCGGTAAAACAGGTTGCGGCGTTCTTGCAGTTTTTCGATGCTGCCCTCGTCGCCAGCGATTTGCCACAGCACCTGGTCGCCCACGACCACTTGGTTTTTCTTGCCACGGGGATGACAAATCAGGCGTCGGCCTTCGGGTGTCTCCACCAAACAATGGCGACCATAGGTGGCCACCACCAAGCCCGGCTCCAGATCGTTCGCCTGGGGCAAGGCCGGGCGAGCTTTGGGTTTATTCATGCCGCTTCATGTCGGTATCAAAGCATCGGTTTGCGTGGCTGCTTCAAAGTCCAAGCGGCTCAAGCCATGCACGTCGTGCGTGTTCCAGCGCACTGCGCATCGGCGATAGGTCAACACCAACTCCGGGTGGTGGTTGAGCTTTTCAGACAACCAGCCCACACTGTTGACGAACAGCAGCGCATGCGTGTGTTGGGCAAAGTCAAAGGTCTTCTCGATGGCGACGTTTTCACCATCGCCCGACAAATGCCAGCCCGAAATCTGACCCAGCGCCATGATCACCTCGGTGGGTTTGAGGGCGCGAACTTCCAAGGCACTCATGCGGTTTTCATCCTCAGCAAACGCTCGCTGGCCGGTGGGTGCGAGTAATAAAACTTCACATACCAAGGGTCGGGCGTGAGAGTGGAGGCATTGTCTTGATACAGCTTGAGCAAGGCCGAAGACAAGTCTGCGCCCGGGGTTTGCGACACAGCATAGGCATCGGCTTCGAACTCCTGCTGACGCGAGCGCCAGGACGACACAGGCGCAAAAAACAAGCTGAACACGGGTGCGACCAACATGAACAAGACCAACGCCAGCGCATCGTTGCTGCCCGACAAGTTGGGGTTGACGCCCAGCCCCGTGTAAAACCAGACCTGCTGCGCCAGCCAGCCCAGCAGCGCCAGACCCGCCAGCGTCATGGCAAAGCTGGTCGCCATCATCTTGACGATGTGTTTGTGCTTGAAATGGCCCAACTCATGGGCCAGCACCGCTTCCATTTCAGACGGGGTCAGCTGCTTGAGCAAGGTGTCAAAAAACACCACGCGCTTGCTGGCCCCAAAGCCGGTGAAGAAAGCATTGGAATGCGCCGAACGGCGGCTGCCGTCCATCACGAAAAAACCTTTGGCGGTGAAGCCTGCACGTTGCATCAGGGCCTGCACGCGGGCCTTGAGCGACTCGTCTTCCAAGGGGGTGAATTTGTTGAACAACGGCATGATCACATTCGGGGCAATGGCCATCAAAAACAGCTGCCAACCCACCAACACCCCCCAGGCCCAAAGCCACCACCACGGACCCCCAGCTTGCATGAGCCACAGCACCACCCACAGCAAAGGCAGGCCCAGCGCCAAACCCAGCACCAGGCCCTTGGCCATGTCAGCGAGCCACAAGGCGGGCGTGATCTTGTTGAAACCAAAGCGCTGCTCTACGCCAAAGGTTTGCATGAGCAACAAAGGCAGCCCGATGAGACTGCCGACCAGCATGAACCCCAGCACCAAGGCGATTTGCTGCGCCATACCCGGACCCATCCAACCCAGCAGCGCCTGGTTGAGTGCATCGAGCCCGCCCAGCAGCGTCCAGCCCAGCAAAACGGCCGCATCAAGCGCGATGTCGATTTGCGACAAGCGGGCTTTGGCGAGGGTGTAATCGGCCGCTTTTTGGTGGTCGGCCAAGGACACCGTGTCGGCATAAGCCACAGGCACGGCGTGACGGTGGCGGGCCACATGCCGCACTTGGCGCACATTGAGCCAAAATTTGAGCGTGACATGCGCCAACAAGGCCGCCACGAGGCTCAGAGTCAAAGTCAGGGTGGGATTCATGCCGCCATTGTAGGAGCCGTACCTTTGTACCGTGCCGTGTGCCAAGATTCAGACCCGATGCCGAGGGGTTGATGGCATCGGCGACAATCTCTGCATGTCTGATTCGAACACACTCCCTCCCGCCCCTGAAACTTCTGAACTGCCCAAATCTGATCAAAACCTGGTCTGGATTGACTGCGAGATGACGGGCCTGGACCCCGAAAAAGAACGCCTGCTGGAGATCGCCGTCATCGTCACCGGCCCGCACCTCACCCCCCGCATTGAAGGCCCGGTGCTGGTGATTCACCAAAGCGACGAACTGCTGAACCAGATGGACAAGTGGAACAAAGGCACCCACGGCAAGAGCGGGCTGATCGACAAGGTCAAGGCCTCGACCACCAGCGAGGCCGATGCCGAAGCCCAGATCCTGGCCTTTCTGAAAAAGTACTTGCCCAAAAACAGTTCACCGTTGTGCGGCAACACCATCAGCCAGGACCGGCGCTTCTTGGTCAATTACATGCCCAAGCTGGAAGCGTTTTTCCACTACCGCAACCTGGACGTGAGTACTCTCAAAGAGTTGTCTCGCCGCTGGAAGCCCGAGGTGTATGCCAGTTTCAAAAAGCAGCAAAAGCACACTGCCCTGGCCGACGTGCACGAATCGATCGACGAGCTGGAGCATTACCGCGAGCATTTCATCCGTTTGTGATTTTTTCAGGGAAAACCCTAGCGGCTTTCCCTGAACCGTGCCATAATGATGGGCTCGTTGCATTAAAGTGCAGCGTTTCATACATCTCCCTTCATGCCTTGACCCAACGATAGGGTCACTCACAGCGGCCAGGCTTCATGCCAAGCGCCCCTCGCGAGCACCGTTTGATGGTTGATGTTTTTTCAACCTTGCGGTGCCTGCGGCCATTAGCAACAGTTTTCTGTTAGCGGCCGTTGTTCCGTGCGAGCTTTATAGAACCACATGACTGACACTTTGAACACAGTGCAGGACGACTTGTCGCCTGTCGAAAACACATCCCTCTCCACCGCACCGAGCGCCCCGACAAACCTGGCCACTGAAATCATGGTCGCTGTGGCGGCCGAGATCACCCCCGAAGTAGCTCCTGAAATCACGACCGAAGTAGCCGAAGAAGTCGAAGCCATCGCTGATGTGCCCAACGGTTTCGTTAAATTGGGCCTCGCCCCTGAGCTGGTGCAAGCCGTAGCCGATTTGGGCTACACCCAGCCTACCGCTGTGCAATTGCGCACCATTCCTTTGGCTTTGCCCACTGCAGGCGGCTCCAAAGACGGCAAGTCCAATGGCTACACCGACATGATGGTCTCCAGCCAGACCGGCAGCGGCAAAACCGCCGCCTTCTTGCTTCCCGTGCTGCACACGCTGATCCAGCAAATGGCCGCGCAAGAAGCGGCTGAGCGCGCCGAATTCGATCAAGCCTGCGCCGACGCTGCCGCCAAAGGCGAGCCCGCCCCCAAGCGTGCCAAGCGCAAAGACCCCACCAACCCACGCAACTTCAAAGCCCCGACACCCGGCGCCCTGATCGTATGCCCCACGCGTGAATTGGCCCAACAGGTGGCGCAAGACGCCATCGAGTTGGTCAAGCACACACGCGGTCTGCGCGTGGCCAACGTGGTCGGTGGCATGCCTTACCAGCTGCAAATTGCCAAGCTGCAAAACGCCAACCTGGTGGTCGCCACACCTGGCCGTTTGCTCGACCTGCAGCGCTCCATGCAAATCAAGTTGGACCAAGTGCAATTTTTGGTAGTGGACGAGGCCGACCGCATGCTCGACCTGGGCTTCTCGGACGATTTGGCTGACATCAACGACATGACCAGCCAGCGTCGCCAGACCATGATGTTCAGCGCCACCTTTGCGCCGCGCATTCAGCAACTGGCCATGCGTGTGATGCACGACGGCGGTTCTTCGGTGCAGAAAATCCAGATCGACAACCCCCAAGAAAAGCACAACAACATCAAACAGGTGCTGTTCTGGGCCGACAATGCCCAACACAAGCGCCAGATGCTCGACCACTGGTTGCGTGACGCCACGATCGACCAGGCCATCGTGTTCTCCAGCACCCAAATCGAGTGCGACGGTTTGGCCGCTGACTTGCAACAAGACGGCTTCTCGGCTGTGGCCCTGCACGGCGCCTTGAGCCAAGGCATGCGCAACCGCCGCCTGATGGCGCTGCGCAATGGCCAAGTCCAGATTCTGGTCGCGACCGACGTCGCTGCTCGCGGCATCGACGTGCCCACCATCACCCACGTCTTCAACTTCGGCTTGCCGATGAAGGCCGAGGACTACACCCACCGCATTGGCCGCACAGGCCGCGCTGGCCGGGATGGCCTGGCAGTGACCTTTGCTGAAATCCGTGACCGCCGAAAGATTGGTGACATTGAGTCCTACACACGCCAGCCTTTCAAGGCCGAAGTGATCCCGGGCCTGGAGCCCAAAGTGCGTGTGCCGGAAGCCCGCAAACCCATGGGCCGTGGCGGTGACCGTTTCGGTGGTGAGCGCAATTACGCCAACGCAGGCGGTGGTTTCCGTGGTGGCCGTCCTGCCCCCGGTGGCCGCGACTTCGGTGGCAACCGTGACCGCGACCATGCTGGCGGTGGTTTTGACAACCGCGCCCCTCGTGGCAACTTCCGCGAAGAGCAGCCGCGTTTCGAACAACGCGCCGAACCCCGTTTCGATCAGCGCAAAGAAGGTGGCCGTTTTGACGCTCCCCGTGGCGGTGACAACCGCGGTGGTGACCGCTTTGAGCAGCGCAGCGCACCTGCGCACCCCTGGGACAAAGGCGACAGCCGCCCTGCCCCGCGCCAAGACGCCCGCCAAGATGCCCCACGTCAAGGCGGTCGCTGGGAAGAGCGTGGTGGTGACAACCGCAACGCCACCCGCCCTGCCCCACGCGGCGCGGCAGGTGCCGGTGACAAGTTCGCCCGCGGCCCCAAGCAGTTCGGTGCCGGCAACTTCAAGCCCCATGCTGCTGGCGAAGGCCCTGCCGGCAAGCGCGGCGGCACCCGCGTGCTGAAAATCACGCGCGGTTGATCGTTTTCGTGGGTTCAACCCAAGACTTCAAGATCCCCTCCAAGGCCTTGCACTCACTGGCAAGGCCTTTTTCCATGGTCGGACGGAACGGGCAAAGGTTTTGAAACGGCCATAAAAAAACCGCCCTGGGCGCAAACCCGGGCGGTTTTTTTGTGGGGCCGAAAAGGCTTTACGCTTTAGCAGCAGGTGCCGCTTTGCGCTGAGGCAACTTTTCTTTGATACGTGCCGATTTGCCGCTGCGCTCGCGCAGGTAGTACAGTTTGGCGCGGCGAACATCACCACGGCGCTTGACTTCAATGCTGGCGATCACAGGGCTGTAGGTTTGAAACGTACGTTCCACGCCTTCTCCACTGGAGATCTTGCGCACAGTGAAGCCACTGTTCAGACCACGGTTGCGCTTGGCGATCACAACACCTTCGTAGGCCTGGACACGCTTGCGGGCGCCTTCCACCACGTTGACGCTGACGATCACGGTGTCGCCGGGGGAAAATTCAGGAATCACTTTGCCCAAACGGGCAATTTCTTCCTGCTCAAGGGTTTGAATCAAATTCATTTTTTGAACTCCGTCCGATCATGCCTCGCTACACAAGGGGCGTTATGTGCTGTAAAGGCCATGCTTGTGCATGACTGAGCCAGAACGCGGCGGGTAGAGGATCGAAAAGCCTGCCATTATAGCTTTTTCGCAGACTGGGGGGGGTCTGACGTTGACCCGCCGCCACAAGCCTGCTTGAGAAAGGCCTCGTCCTGGCGGCTGAGCCCTGCGGCCTGGCGGGCCTCTTCGATCAACTCGGGGCGGTGCATGGCTGTCAAACTCAGGCTTTGCTCGCGTCGCCAGCGTTCGATGTGCGCATGGTGGCCCGACATCAATTCAGGCGGTACAGCATGCCCTTGCCAGACTTCGGGGCGGGTGTAATGCGGGCTGTCCAGCAAACCATCGAGTGCCGGATTGAAGCTGTCGAGTTGATGGCTGCCCTCATCACCCAGCACCCCGGGCTGTAAGCGGGCCACAGCATCGAGCAAAGCCATGGCGGCGATTTCGCCACCCGACAGCACAAAGTCACCCAGACTGATTTGCTGGTCGACGCATTGGTCAATAAAACGCTGGTCGACCCCTTCATATCGGCCGCACAGCAGCACCGCGCCCGCACTGACCGACCACTGGGCCACTGCGCTGTGGTTCAGCTTCGTCCCAACGGGAGAAAACAGCACCAAAGGTGCCGGCGCGCACTCTTGGCGCTCAGAACGAATAGCCGTGAGGCATTTGAACAGGGGCTCGGCCATCATGACCATGCCCGGACCACCGCCAAATGAGCGATCGTCGATTCGGCGGTAATTGCCTTGGGCATGGTCGCGGGGATTCCACAAACGCACATCCACCAAGCCGCTTTCATAAGCGCGCCGCGTGATGCCACTGGTCAACAGCGGTGCAAACAACTCAGGAAATAGGGTGATGATGTCAAAGCGCATGGATGGCCCTCCACGGCCGGGCCTATCAGTAGTCGGGCTGCCAGTCCACCGTGATGCGCTTGCCCGGCAAGTCCACGCCATCGACGAAAGCGGCGACAAACGGAATCATGCGCTCAACCGGCTTGCCGCCTTCGGTTTCGGGAGCCGCTTCAATGACCAGCACGGTTTGCGGGCCTGTGGACATCAGGTCGCGCACCTGGCCCAGATCCACGCCTTCGCGGTTGAACACCTGCAAGCCCATCAAGTCGACCCAGTAATACTCGCCATCGGCCGCCGCAGGGAAACTGGCGCGAGACACATGAATCCGACCGCCACGCAAGGATTCCGACGCGTTGCGGTCATCGATGCCTTGGGCTCGAGCGACCACCGTATCGGAATGGTCTTTGACTTCCAGGATGCTCAAAAGCAAGGGTTCATTCCAGGACTGCTGCGCAGCATCCGCTGCGTCGGTGCCGCGCCGGGGTTTCATGGGACGATCGGGTGGCAACAAGAACCAGCTTTTGGCAGAAAAAAGCGCCTCAGGCGAGGCGCTGTGGGGCAAGACCTTGAACCAGCCTTTGATGCCCCAGGCATCGGTGATGCGCCCAATTTCTATGGCGTCAGCCGGCAAAGCGGCTGTTTCCAAAGGCGGACGCATGACCCGTGCGAACCGATCAGGCGGCGGCTTTGCCGGCTTGACGGATCAGGCGCTCCACTGTGGGAGAAGCCTGGGCCCCAACGCCCGTCCAGTAGCTCAGACGGTCTTGTGCGATGCGCAAACCCTCTTCGCCACCTTTGGCTGTGGGGTTGTAGAAACCGATACGCTCAAGGAAGCGACCATCGCGACGCATGCGCTTGTCGGCGACAACGATGTTGAAAAAAGGACGTGCTTTAGAGCCGCCGCGGTTCAGACGAATAACAACCATGATTTATCCTTGGGTGGTTGGGTCTTTCCAGAGCAAATGCCGGGAAGCCCGATTTATTTCAGCGTTTGAGACACGCAACTGGCCACCCGGCCAGTGACACACTGAAAAGCCTGCCATTGTACAACGGGAGTTATGCCTTGCCTCTGATACGACCGAGCCGAGACGAAGACGTCGTCGCCATCACCGCCATTTACCGCCACCATGTGCTAACCGGCACAGGCACTTTCGAGATCGATCCCCCCACCGAAGCCGATATGGCGGGCCGCCGGGCAGATGTGCTGTCCAAGGGCTTGCCTTACCTCGTGGTCGAAGACGAAGGCCGTGTGATGGGTTTTGCCTATTGCAACTGGTTCAAACCCCGTCCAGCCTACCGCTTTTCTGCCGAAGATTCGATTTACATGGCCCCAGACGTTCAACGCAAAGGCATGGGCCGGGCCTTACTGGCTGAGTTGTGCACGCAAGCTGAGCGTGTTGGTGTTCGTAAATTTTTGGCAGTCATTGGCGATTCAGCCAATGCGGGCTCGATTGGCGTGCACACCGCTTTGGGTTTTAACCATGTGGGCGTCATCAAGTCATGCGGCTGGAAATTCGACCGTTGGCTCGATGTGGTCATGATGGAAAAGCCTTTGGGCGCCGGTGACAGCACCGCTCCGCAATAATCAGCCTAATGAAAAACAAAACAATTGCAACTTGGTTGGCTTTTTGGACGGGCCCTTTGGGCATTCACCGCTTTTATCTTTACGGATTTTCAGACACGCTGGGCTGGTTGCTGCCTATCCCCACTGCACTGGGTTTTTATGGGCTGGAGCGCGTGCAGCAGTTGGGCCAAGACGACACGCTCAGTTGGCTGCTGATCCCCTTGCTGGGGTTCACGATCGCCGGCTGCGCTTTGAACGCCATTGTTTACGGCCTGAGCGGCATTGAAAAATGGAATGCCAAATTCAACCCCAAAGTCGAAGAACTTCACCCGGCAGGCCGTACCCACTGGGGCACGGTCATTGGCATCGCCAGCGCATTGCTGCTGGGCACCACCGCCTTGATGGCCAGCCTGGTGTTCAGCTTCCAGCGCTATTTCGAATACCAGATCGAGGCCGCCCGCTTGATCAGCCAGTAAAGCCTGCGCCTGATCAGGCAACGCCTGAAGCATCCTCTGGCAAGCGTTCAATGCCCTGCCCCGCCACACGCATCAAGTCATCAGGCTTGACGCGCTCTGGCCACACATCGGCCAAGGGAAAGAGCACAAAGGCTCTGTCTCGCCAGCGCGGATGGGGCAAAGTCAGGCGCGGACTGAACACCTGGGCTTCACCGTAGAAAAGCAAATCCAAATCCAAAGTTCTTGGGGCATGAAGATAAGGACGCAGTCGGCCTGCTTGGTTTTCGATGGCCTGTAAAGCATCCAGCAAATCGGGTGCCGTCAAGCGCGTGTCAATGCAGGCCACGGCATTGAAAAAATCCGGCCCCTGCGCCTCATGAGGCGCTGTGCGGTAAAGCTGCGAGCGGCAGGTCAGCTGGGTGCTGGGCAACAGCGCCAGGGCATCGAAGGCTTGCAGCACCTGCTGCCGTGCACCGCCCAAATTGGCCCCAAGCGCCACATACGCGGTCACACTCTGACGCGGCAAGAGGGCCATGGGCGAGATTCAGGGCTAATTCTGGGCCGAGTCAGCCCGTGGAGCCTGAATCGGCAGCCGAATCGCCTGCCTCACCGGGTTTGCGGCGGCGACGACGGCGTTTTTTGGGCTCGCCGACGCCAGCGTGATCAGCCTCTGAAGCCTCGGGCTTGGCGTCAAGTGGCGCGGGCGCGGGCGCGCCTTCGGGCCTGGGTGCGCGGCGCACACGCGGCTTGGCCGCCTGCGAGACCTGTTGCTCGGCCTTGGCGGCCTGCACCAAATCTTCGCGCTCCGAATCACTGGCCATGCTGAATTCTTGCCACCAGTCAGCCAGACGAATGTCCACTTCCTCGATGTCGGCACGCAGACGCAAAAAGTCAAAGCCTGCGCGAAAGCGCGGCTGCTCGACCAAGCCAAACGGCGTGCTGCCCACGCGCTTTTCAAAGCGCGGCTGCATCATCCAGATCTCGCGCATGTCCGCCGCCAGCTTGCCTCGCCCGGACACATCGCCGATGCGGGCATCAAACACCTCGTCAATCGCATCCTGCAAAGCCGGGTGCGGGTGCTCTTTGCGCGCCAATCGCTTGGCCCAGCCTTGGCGCACATCGGCCCACAGCACACAGGCCAGCAAGAAGCTGGGGGCAACCGGTTTGCCCTCGCCCACGCGGCGGTCGGTGTCGGCCAGCGCCACTTGCACAAAAGCACTGTCCACCCGCTCCACCACCACATCCAGCAGAGGGTAAATGCCAGTGGCCAGGCCCAGCTTTTTCAACTGCTCAATGGACGCCAGCGCGTGTCCGGTTTGCAGCAGCTTGAGCATCTCGTCAAACAAACGGCTTTGCGGCACATCGGCCAGCAAAGTGGCCGACTGGGTCAGAGGCTTGGCGGTCTTGGCCTCCAGTTTGAAGCCCAAGTGGCTGAGTTTGGCGGCAAAACGCACGGCGCGAATGATGCGCACCGGGTCTTCGCGGTAACGCACCACCGGCTCGCCAATCATGCGCAGAACGCGCTTTTTCGAATCCTGAATGCCGCCGTGGTAATCCACCACGATCTGCGACTCGGGGTCGTAGTACATGGCGTTCACAGAGAAATCGCGCCGCGTGGCGTCTTCGTCTTGCGGGCCCCAGACGTTGTCGCGCAGCACACGGCCCGAGGAGTCCACCGCGTGCTTCATGCCCGCCAATTCACTTTTGCTGGTGCGTTCGTTGCCTTTGACCTGCTCAGCCGCAGCGTTGTCCAGGTGCGCCCGGAAGGTGGAAACCTCGATCACTTCGTTGTCGCGCCCCCGGCCGTACACCACATGCACGATGCGAAAGCGCCGCCCAATGATGAAAGCGCGGCGAAACAGGCCCTTGACCTGCTCCGGCGTGGCATTGGTGGCCACGTCAAAGTCTTTGGGGCGCAGGCCCAAAAGCAAATCACGCACCGCGCCGCCCACGATGTAGGCCTCAAACCCGGCTTGCTGCAGGGTGCGTGTCACGTTGATGGCGCGCTCGTCCACCAGGTTCGGATCGATGCCGTGCACAGACGCGGGCACCTCGGTGCGGCGGCCAAAATGGGGGGTGTTGCTTTTGGGCGATTTGCCCATCAGCTTGTCGATGAATTGTTTGATCATTCTTGAAAGATGTCGAGGATGCGCCAGCCGCGCTCTGTGGCCAGTTGACGCAACCGAGCGTCAGGGTTCGTTGCCACTGGATAGTGGGCTTTTTCCAGAAGCGGCAGGTCATTCATGGAGTCGGAATAAAAGGTGATCTCCACATCCCCCCAGTCCAGTTCTTTTTGAGCCAACCAATCGGCGACCCTGGTGACTTTACCTTCGCGAAAAGAAGGGGTGCCTCGGATTTCACCCGTGATCCAGCCGCTGGCATCGCGCTCGAGATCCACCGCAATCAGTTCATTCACACCGAAAGCCTGGGCAATCGGCCGGGTCACAAACTCGTTGGTGGCGGTCACGATGATGACCGCATCCCCCGCATGCTGGTGCAATCGTAACAGCGCCAGCGCCTCGGGCGTGATGCGCGGGCGGATCACTTCGTCCATGTAACGGGCGTGCGCCTTCGCCGCTTCAACGGCACCACGCTCACGGGCTGCGCGGGTTGCAAAGCGCACGTAATCATGAATATTGAGCGTGCCCGCCTGATAGTGGGCATAAAACTCGTCGTTGCGCTGGCCGAAAACCACCGGGTCAGTCCAACCCATTTCGGTGGTGAACACGCCCCAGCTGTGGTCAGAGTCCAGCGGGAGCAAGGTGTGGTCCAGATCAAACAGGGCGAGTTTCATTCATTCTCCAGCATCGCACGCACCAACGGGATGGTCAGGGCGCGCTGCGTTTGCAAGGCGAAGTGGTCCAAGTGGTCAAGCAGCTGCATGAGGCTGCCCAAATCACGCGAAAAGCGCTTGAGCATGTAAGACATGACCTCGTCACTCAAAAACAGGCCCCGGGCATCGGCCTCTTGGCGCAGCACGGCGCGGCGCTCAGGCTCGCCAAGGACCTGCAGGGCCTCGATGTGGCCCCAACCCAAGCGGCTGCGCAAGTCGTCGCGCAGCTTCAAATCGGCTGGGGGCAAAGCGCCTGCAGCCAAAACCCAACGCGGCGCGCCGCTGCGCGGTGTCAAAGCGTTGACGAACCAATTGAAGGCGGTGTGCTGTTGCTCGGCGTTGTACAAATGCACATCGTCCATCAGCACAGCGCCCCAATCGTCGTTGAACTCGGGCGGGTCCATGCTGTGGACATCCAGCCAGCCGACCAGCGCGCCCTGCTCTTGCAGCGCATGGTGCACCGCATGCAGCAAATGGGTTTTACCCGAACCGCTGTCGCCCCATAAATAAGTGGGCACGGGTGAGCGGCTGCCCGAGGCGGTCCACAAACGCAAGTGGCTCAAGGCCGCCGCGTTGGGGCCTGCAAAAAAATTGTCCAGCGTGGGTGTTGAAGCCAAGCCGATGTCCAAAGCCAGTTGCTTCATGCCCGGTCAGGTCCCTGCTCGGCATCGTTAGAACCGCTTTTCTGGTAGAGATCGCTTTGCAGGTATTGGTGACGCACACGGCGCAAGCCCACCAACAAGACGGCACTGGCAGGCAAGGCGATCAGCACACCCACAAAACCCAGCACTTGGCCAAAAGCCATCAAGGCCAAAATCACCGCCAGCGGATGCAAGCCGATGCGCTCCCCCACCAAGCGGGGCGTCAGCACAAAGCTCTCTATCAACTGACCCAAGCCATAGACCACGGCCACCATCATCACGGCTTGCGAGGGCGCTAATTGCAGCAAACCGGCCAACAGCGCCAGCACCAGGCCCAGGCCAAAGCCCAGATAAGGCACAAACACGGCCAGTCCGGTGAACACGCCGATGGGCAGGGCCAGATCCAGACCAAACAAACTCAGGCCCAACGAGTAAAACACGGCCAGTGCCAGCATCACCAGCATCTGCCCGCGCAGGTACTCGCCCAGCACCTCGTCGCAGTCGTGCATGAAGCCATCAAATCGCTCGCGCCAGGCGGGTGGCACCAACTCGTGCAGGCCGTTGACCAGCCGCGTCCAGTCGTACAACATGTAAAACAAGGCCACGGGCACCAGCACCGCATAACCCGCCAAGGCCAGCGCCACGCTGCCGCCGAGTTTGAGCGAGGCCATCAGAGGAGCCCACCAGTCTTCGCGGTTCGCGCTCAGGTAAGTCACCAGTTGTTTTTTCAGTTCGCCCAGATCCAGCGAGACATTCAAGCCCAGCTGGGCCAACACAGGGTTGATGGCATCGCCCAAGCGGTCGAGCAGCAAAGGCAGTTGCTGCTGCAACAGGGGCCATTCGCGCAGCAGGATCGGCACCAGCAACAAAAACAAACCCAACAGGGACAGCAAGGCCAGCGCCTCCACCAACACCACAGCCAGGGCACGCGGCAAACGGCCACCGGCCACACCTTCCAGCCTGATCACCAAGGGGTGCAGAACATAGGCCATGACCGCTGCAATGACAAACGGGGCCAGCACCGGCGCGAGCAACCATAAAACCAGCACGACCAGCAGGGCCACGCCAAGCCAGGCGGCCAGTCGGGTCATCAAAAAAGGAAGGGGGGCTTGCATGCAGTCTCTTGTTTTGCCAGGGTCACGCCCGTGCGCTCAGGGCTAACCCTTAAAATAAGCCTTGATTTTAGTCTGCCAGCCCGTTTATTGGCCCCCCGTTATCCAATTAGAAGCCCCATTCGGGCCAAAACCATGACCCAAACCCCTCTTTCCTACAAAGACGCTGGCGTCGACATCGTCGCGGGCGACGCGCTGGTCGAACGCATCAAGCCCCTGGCCAAGAAAACCATGCGCGAAGGCGTGCTGGCCGGCATCGGCGGTTTTGGCGCGCTGTTTGAGGTGCCCAAGCGCTACAAAGAGCCCGTGCTGGTCAGCGGCACCGACGGCGTGGGCACCAAGCTCAAGTTGGCCTTTGAATGGAACATGCACGACACCGTGGGCATCGACCTGGTGGCCATGAGCGTGAACGATGTGCTGGTGCAAGGGGCCGAGCCGCTGTTCTTCCTCGACTACTTTGCCTGCGGCAAGCTGGACGTAGACACCGCCGTCGCCGTGGTGGGCGGCATTGCCAAAGGCTGCGAACTGTCGGGCTGCGCCCTGATCGGCGGCGAAACCGCTGAGATGCCCGGCATGTACCCCTCTGGCGAATACGACCTGGCCGGTTTTGCGGTCGGTGCCGTCGAAAAATCCAAAATCCTCACGGGACAAAACGTGAAAGCGGGCGATGTGGTGCTGGGCCTGGCGTCCAGCGGCGTGCACTCCAACGGTTTTTCCCTGGTGCGCAAATGCATTGAGCGCGCCGGTGCCAACACCCCGGCCACGCTCGACGGCAAGCCCTTCAAGCAAGCCTTGATGGCGCCCACCCGCTTGTATGTGCTGAACGTGTTGGCGGCGCTGACGGCGCACCCGAACACGCAAGAGGCCTTGGGCATCAAGGCATTGGCCCACATCACCGGTGGTGGTTTGCTCGAAAACATCCCCCGCGTGCTGCCCTTCGGTCTGGCCGCACACCTGCAAAAAGGCAGCTGGCCCCAGACTGAGCTGTTTGCCTGGCTGCAAAAGACGGCTGGCATCGACGACAACGAAATGAACCGCACCTTCAACAACGGCATCGGCATGGTGGTCGTGATTGACGCGGCCGGAGCCGAGGCCTGCGCCGCAACACTGCGCGGCTTGGGTGAAACGGTTTACACGATCGGGCTCATTGCGCCGCAAGGCGATGGGGCCCAAGTGGTGGTGGCCTGAGCTTTGGCGCCTCCAGCCATTGGGCTTGAAAGCAAGAAATCTGGGCCGAGTCAGCGCTCGGTCAAAGCGCCGAAAGCTCGCTGACCCGGTTGCGCAGCGCCGCTGTGTCGGGCGCTGCCGGCACGGCCTCCAAATACTGCCTCAGGTCCTGCAAGGCCTCGTGCACATGCCCCAACTCGGCATGCACCAGGCCCCGGTCGCGTCGCTCGTCCCAAGCTTCGGGCAGCAAAACCACCAACCGGTCAAGCACCTGCAACATGCGGGGCCAGTCTTCTTGCGAGCGAAAAATCTCTTTCAGGTTGCGCAACATGCGGGCCAGCATGTCGCGGGGCGGGCAGCCTTGCAAATACAAGCCCAAAGGGGTTTCGCCCTCGTCCAAGTCGGGGGCAGCGAACTGGTCTTCGGGTGCCCTGTAAGGGCTCAGCCGCTCTGACAAATTGTCCAACCCCAAAGACTCGCCCGTGAGCGGGTCCAGCACCACCAAGCCACCCTCCAGCGCCACTTTCACCAAAAAATGGCCTGGAAAGGAAATGCCTTGCGCCTGCAAGTCCAGGGCTTGGGCCAGCTCCAACCAAATCACCGCCAGTGAAATCGGAATCCCCCGGCGCGTGCGCAACACGTCAAAAATGTAGCTGTTCTCCGGGGCGTAATAGTCGTTGGCATTCATTCCAAAACCCAGGTCTTTGTAAAACACCTGCGTCAAGATGGCCAATCGGGTCAGGTCATCGGCCGCCTCGGGCATGCGCGCCGTCACCCTTTTGACCAAGCGCGCCACATCGTCGAGCACCTGTTGCACATCCAGCGTGGGTTCTTCATCCTGCGCCAAACTGGCCGCAGCCTCCAGCAAGGGGAACTGCTCGTCGCTTTGCACCAAGCTGGCAAAGTAACTCAGCGGGGTCGGGGGGGAGAGGTTAAAAGTCATGTGGAAGGGTTCAACGCTTGAGAAAGGCCTTGAGCCGCAAACCCGTGGCCCACAACACACCAAAATAAAGCAAGGCAGAGCCCGCCAAAACCGCCACCATACAGCCGATGCGCAGCCAAGCCTCTTGGCGCATGGCCACCCAAGGCAAATGGTTCGCAGCGAACAACAGCAAGGCCGTCAACAAGGCGGTTGCCAGCAGCACCTGCAAGCCAAAACGCCACCAACCCGGCTGCGGCTTGTAACTGCCCCGGCGCAGCAGGCCCACCAGCAGCCACAAGGCATTGACCAAAGCACCCAAGCCAATAGACAGCGCCAGCCCGGCGTGGGCCAGATAAGGCACCAAAATGACGTTGAAAACCTGCGTGAGCACCAGCACCACCACCGCGATGCGCACCGGTGTGCGGATGTCCTGGCTGGCGTAGTAACCCGGGGCCAGCACCTTGATGGCCACCAGGCCCAGCAAGCCCACGCCATAGCCCGTCAGTGCCAAAGTGGTTTGCTGCACATCGCGGTCGGTGAAGGCCCCATAGTGGTAGAGCACCGACACCAGCGGCTGCGCAAACACCAGCAAAGCCGCCGCACAGGGCAAAGCCAGCAGCAACACCATGCGCAACCCCCAGTCCAGCATGGCGGCATACCGTTCCGTGTCGCCTGTGGCTTTGGCGGCCGCCAGCTGCGGCATCAGCACCACGCCCAGCGCCACACCCAAAATGGCTGTCGGGAACTCCATCAAACGGTCGGCATAGGTGAGCCAGCTGACGCTGCCCGGGGCCATGTAAGAGGCGATCTGGGTGTTGATGAGCAAGGAAATTTGGGCTACGCCCACGCCCAGCAAAGCCGGTCCCATCAGGCGCAGGATATTCAAGGTGGCGGGGTTGGTCCAGGCCTTTTTGACAGCGCGGGGCCGCACGCCCAGGCGGGGCAGCAAACCCAGCCGGGCCAAGGCCGGAATCTGCACCGCCAACTGCAGCGCCCCGCCCACCATCACCCCCACGGGCAAGGCATAGATGGCCTCCACGCCGTGCTTGGCGAACCAAGGCGACAAAAACCAAGTGGCGGCAATCACGCTCACATTCAGCAGCACCGGCGTGGCTGCGGGCACAGCAAAACGTTTCCAAGTGTTCAAAATGCCAGCCGACAGCGCCACCATGGACATGAAGGCGATGTAGGGGAACATCCAGCGCGTCATGTTCACCGCTGCGCCATAACCCCGGGCATCTTGCTGCAGGCCACTGGCCAGCGCCCACACCAACCAAGGCGAAGCCAACACCCCCACCAAGGACAAAACCAGCACCGACCAAGCCAAGGCTGTGGCCACGCTGTCGATCACCTCCTTGGTGGCCTCGTCGCCATGCTGGGCGCGGCTGGCGGCCAGCACCGGTACAAAGGCCTGGCTGAAGGCCCCTTCGGCAAACAAGCGCCTAAACAGGTTGGGAATGCGAAAAGCCACATTGAAGGCATCGGTCAAGGCGCTGGCCCCGAAGATAGAGGCGATAAGCAACTCGCGCACCAAACCCGAGACCCGGGAGGCCAGGGTAAAAATCGACACGACGGAGGCAGAACGGAGGAGGCTCACAGAGGGCGAGTGTAGCGGCCACTTCCTGACTGACCCGCAAGGCCATGGCTGCGGCGGGGATTGGCGCGCAGGCCCGGGCTGGCGCTCATTCAGCGGCGCCGGACACCCGCTGCAGGTCTGCTAGAATGCTCGGTTCGCTGGACATCATCCTCAGACACTGAAAGAACTTATATATGGCATCCGCTAAACCCAAAAAGAAAAACCCCCGTCTTGCATCCGGTCGTAAACGCGTCCGTCAAGACGTCAAAATCAACGCCGCGAACTCTTCGCTGCGCTCGAAATACCGCACTGCTGTGAAAAACGTCGAAAAAGCCGTTGCAGCCGGCGACAAGTCCAAAGCCACCGAGTTGTTTGCCAAAATGCAAACCGTGGTGGACATCATTGCCGACAAGGGCATCTTCCATAAAAACAAGGCCGCTCGTGACAAGAGCCGCCTGAGCGCCAAAGTCAAGACTTTGGCCCTTGCCGCAGCGCCTGCTGCAGCCTGATCCGCTCCACCAGATCAACAGCCCGGCGAGGCCTTGTCCTCGCTGCCGTTTGAAACGGGTGCGCTGTCCGCGAAAACTGAACCGCCCTGGTGCAAACCAACGGCGGTTTTTTCATGGGCGCTCGTCATCCGCCGGAGGCAGGGCATGGGCGGGTTCCTCACGACTCGCTTCGCTCGCAAAAATCGTCACCCACCCATGTCCTGCCCCGGCTGCACGAACTGGAAATAAAAAACCGCCCTTGGAGGCGGTTGGTTCATGGGTCTTATTTTTTGGGGGGTGGGTCGGGCATCAAAAAGGCTTCAGCCACTTGCAAGCCGTTGTCGCGCGCAAAGTTCATCACGAAATCCCAGGCCATGACGTTGTCCTCGCGCAGATCGTGGTTCACGATGACGCACTTGACGCCAGCCAGCGTGGTGGGAATGCACCAAGGCGAATAACTCAAGTGGCTGCCCGGAACAGCGCCGCCGGGACGGAACTGGCTCATGACGCCTGCCAGGCGTTCGGCCCAGTCGCTGGGCCTGAAAGGCTTGCCGTCCTGGGTGATGCCCTGGATGAAAACTTCTTTGGCGTTGTTGGAAACCATCGGATAGAGGTGTGGATCAATCGGCCCCGCAGCGCGGGATCGCCACCCACAGGTTTACCCAAGTATTCTATCTTATATAAGACTCTAAGCCATTCAAACCCCATTGGCGAAAGGCTGGAAAGAACAGGCCGTCCCCCGCCCTTTCTGGCTCTAAAATCTCACTCCAACGGCTCTGGATGTTGAGCCGCTTTTTATTTTCGGAGTTCACGCATGACCGCTCACATTGAAGCCGCCTCACCGCACACCATGAACACCTACGGCCGACTGCCGATCGCACTCAGCCATGGTCAAGGTTGCCGAGTCTGGGACGTCAATGGCAAGGAGTACCTCGACGCATTGGCCGGTATTGCCGTGAACACCCTGGGTCACAACCACCCCGATCTGGTACCTGCGCTGCAGGACCAGCTGGCCAAGATGATCCACAGCTGCAACTACTTCCATGTGCCCAACGCCGAAGTGCTGGCGGCCAAGTTGGTCGAGTTGTCGGGCATGACGAATGTGTTTTTCTGCTGCACGGGCCTGGAAGCCAACGAGGCGGCCATCAAACTGGCGCGCAAATACGGTCACGACAAGGGCATCGACAAACCCGAGATCGTGGTTTACGAAAAAGCCTTCCACGGCCGCAGCATCGCCACCCTGAGCGCCACGGCCAACGAGAAGCTGAAAAAAGGTTTCGGCCCCATGCTCGACGGCTTTTTGCGCGTGCCGGTCAACGACATTGAAGCCCTGAAAAAAGCCACCGCAGGCAACCCGAACGTGGTGGCGGTGTTCATGGAAACGATTCAGGGCGAAGGTGGCATCAACCCTATGCGGATCGAATACCTGCAGCAAGTGCGCGCCCTGTGCGACCAACAAGACTGGCTGATGATGATCGACGAGGTGCAGTGCGGCATGGGCCGCACCGGCAAGTGGTTTGCCCACCAGTGGGCAGGCATCTTGCCGGATGTGATGCCGCTGGCCAAGGGCCTGGGCTCGGGCGTGCCCATCGGCGCGGTGGTGGCGGGCCCTAAAGCCGCCCACATTTTCCAGCCCGGCAACCACGGCACCACGTTTGGCGGCAACCCGCTGGCCATGCGCGCCGGGGTTGAGACCATCCGCATCATGGAAAAAGATGGCCTGATGGCCAATGCTGCACGGGTAGGTGACCATTTGCGCGGCGCCCTTGAAAAAGCCCTGGCCGGGGTTCAAGGCGTCAAGGAAATCCGGGGCCAAGGCCTGATGCTGGGCATCGAGCTGGACCGTCCTTGTGGCGCCATTTGGACACGGGCCGCCGAAGCCGGCCTGCTGCTGAGCGTGACGGCCGACAGCGTGATCCGCTTGGTGCCGCCGCTGGTCATGACCGAGGCCGAAGCCGACGAAGTGGTCGCCATTTTGGTACCCCTGATCAAGACTTTTTTGGCAGATTCGCCATGAACACCTCCCCAGCGCCCGTGCGGCACTACCTGCAGTTCTCCGACCTGTCGGCTGAAGAGTACGCGCATGTGTTTGCACGTGCCGCCGAAATCAAGCGCAAGTTCAAGGCCTACGAAAAATACCACCCGCTGGTCGACCGCACACTGGCGATGATTTTTGAAAAAGCCAGCACCCGCACCCGCGTGAGCTTTGAAGCGGGCATGTACCAGCTCGGCGGCTCGGTGGTGCACCTGACTACCGGCGACAGCCAACTGGGCCGCTCTGAGCCCATCGAAGACAGCGCCCGCGTGATCAGCCGCATGACCGACATCGTCATGATCCGCACGTACGGACAAGACAAAATCGTGCGCTTTGCCTCGCACTCGCGTGTGCCGGTCATCAACGGCCTGACCAACGAATTCCATCCCTGCCAAATCCTGGCCGACATCTTCACCTTCATCGAACACCGGGGTGACATCAAAGGCAAGACAGTGGCTTGGGTAGGCGACGGCAACAACATGGCCAACACCTGGCTGCAAGCGGCCGAGTTGCTGGGCTTCACGGTGCACCTGAGCACCCCGAGCGGCTACGAGGTGGACCAAGCCGTGGCCGGTTTGCGCAGCGCCGACAGCTACAAAATCTTCAAAGACCCCGAAGACGCCTGCCGCGGTGCCGACCTGGTCACCACCGACGTGTGGACCAGCATGGGCTTTGAAGCCGAAAACGAAGCCCGGAAAAAAGCCTTTGCCGATTGGTGCGTGGACGAAGTCATGATGCAAGCGGCCCAGCCCGACGCCCTGTTCATGCACTGCCTGCCCGCGCATCGGGGTGAAGAAGTCAGCGCCGAAGTCATCGACGGCCCGCAATCGGTCGTGTGGGACGAAGCCGAGAACCGCCTGCATGTGCAAAAAGCCCTCATGGAGTTTTTGCTCTTAGGCCACGTGAAAGCCTGATCCTTCACCCCGGACTTGATCCGGTGTCCACCCCCCTCTTTTGACCCCATGTCTAACTGCACCACCTGCGGCGCTTGCTGCGTGAGCTTTCGGGTGGACTTTTCTGTGCACGAGTTCGAAGAAGGCGGTGGCGATGTGCCGGCAGGTCTGGCCTCGCCCATCAACAAACACACCTGCCGCATGCGCGGCACCGACCACAGCCCGCCGCGCTGCGCAGCGCTTTATGGCAAAACGGGCGAAAAAGCCATTTGCGGCATCTACGAATGGCGGCCCTCGCCCTGCCGAGAGTTTGAAGAAGGCAGCCCCGCCTGCGAACAAGCCCGCCGCCGCCATGGCCTGCCAGCGCTGAACGCCTGAATTTCACGGGTGTTGGAAATAACCGACACCACGGTTTTTGTGGGGTGCTACCTTCGCACACGATGAAAAAACTTTGGGACAAACTTTGGGATATTTCCCCGCCTGTGCAGGCCAGCAGCCCGGTGTTTCCGGGCGACACGCCTTACACTCAGCAATGGGCGGCCACGCTGTCGGACACCTGCCCCGTTAACGTGAGCGCCATCACGATGTCGCCCCATGCGGGCGCACACGCCGATGCGCCGCTGCACTACGAGCCGCAAGGTGCATCGGTAGGCATGCTCGACCTGGCTCCGTTTCTGGGCCACTGCCGCGTGATCCATGCGCTGGACGCTGGCCCGCTGATCACCCTTGCACACTTACAGCACGCGCTGGCCGATTTGCCCCCAAGGGTACTGGTGCGCACTTATCGCCAGTTTCCGCACGCGCAGTTCGACACCCAGCTCACCGGTTTTGACCCCGCCTGCGTGCTGCACCTGGCCGATCTGGGCGTGCTTCTGATCGGCACCGACAGCGCCAGCATTGACCCGGCCGACAGCAAGCAGTTGCCCAGCCACCAAGTCATCCGCCAGCGCGGTTTGCGCGTGCTGGAAAACCTGCTGCTCGACGAGGTGCCTGAAGGCGATTACGAGCTGATCGCCCTGCCCCTCAAACTCATGACCGCCGACGCCAGTCCAGTGCGTGCAGTCTTGCGCGAACTTTGAAAACCATTCAGGAACAAGCCTCCATGATGAACCTCACCCCCACCTTGCAAGACTGCGAACTGCTGGACGCGCAAGACCCGCTGCGATCGTTGCGTGATCAATTTGAACTGCCCCAAGGTGTGATCTACCTCGACGGCAACTCGCTGGGCGTGCTGCCCAAAACCGCCCCGGCTCGCGTGGCCCATGCTGTCACCCACGAATGGGGGCAAGACCTGATCAAGAGCTGGAATACCGCAGGCTGGTTCACCCTGCCCCAGCGCGTGGGCGACAAAATCGCCCGTGTCATCGGTGCCCAAGCAGGCGAAGTCATCGCCGCTGACAGCACCTCGATCAACCTGTTCAAGGTGCTGGCCGCCGCGCTGCACATCGCTGCCGCCGACCACCCGCACAAAACCAAAATTGTCAGCGAACGCAGCAACTTTCCCACGGATCTCTACATCGCCGAAGCCCTGTGCAAAGAGCGCGGCTACGCCCTGCAACTGGTCGAAGCCGACGAGATCCCCGCCGCCCTTCAAGCCGATGTGGCGGTGCTCATGCTCACCCATGTGAACTACCGCACCGGCGCCATGCACGACATGCAGGCCGTCACCGCACAGGCCCGCGCCCAAGGCATCCTGACGGTGTGGGATTTGGCGCACAGCACTGGCGCGGTGCCCGTTGACCTGAACGGCTCAGGGGCCGACTTTGCGGTGGGCTGCGGCTACAAATACTTGAACGGCGGCCCCGGCGCACCGGCTTTTGTGTGGGTACACCCCAAGCATACCGACCGCTTTTGGCAACCGCTGGCCGGTTGGTGGGGCCACGCTGCACCCTTTGCCTTCACCCCCGATTACCAGCCAGCGAAAGGCATCACCCGCTACCAGTGCGGCACCCAGCCCATCTTGAGCCTCACGGCCCTTGACTGCGGTCTGGACGCTTTTTTGAGTGCCGAAGCGCTGGGTGGCATGACCGCACTGCGCCAAAAATCACTGGCGCTCACGGGCCTGTTCATGCAGCTGGTGAGCACGCGCTTGCACGGCCACGGCTTTGGCATCGCCACACCGGCCGAAGAAGCCCTGCGCGGCTCACAAGTGAGCCTGACCCGAGCCGCTGGCGCTTACGCCATCGTACAGGCCCTGATCGCACGCGGTGTGATCGGCGACTTTCGTGCGGGCGACGGCGGCCAGCACCCGGACATCCTGCGCTTTGGCTTCACACCGCTGTACATCGGTTACGCCGATGTGTGGCACGCTGCAGATCACTTGGTCCAAGTCATGGAAAGCGGCGAATGGCAAGACGCTCGCTTTGCCCAAAAGAACGCCGTGACATGAAAGGCCTGCAATGAGTTCCTGCCCTTTATCCTCAGCATCCGCATCCGCATCCACCACAGCGAGCGCCAGCGCCAGCGCCGCAGAAGGCGATGCCACAGGTGAGCGCACTGTGCAAGAAGAAAAAGCCCAGCTCGACTTTGACGGCCGCATGAGTTATGGCGACTACCTGCAGCTCGACGCCGTCCTGAACGCGCAACAACCGCTCTCGCCTGACCACAACGAGATGCTGTTCATCGTGCAGCACCAAACCAGCGAGTTGTGGATGAAGCTGATGCTGCATGAGCTGAAGGCCGCCATGGCGGGCATCGCGCAAGACCAATTGCCTGATGCCTTTAAAAAGCTCGCCCGCGTCAGCCGCATCATGGAGCAGCTGGTTCATGCCTGGGACGTGCTGGCCACCATGACGCCCCCCGAGTACAGCGCCATTCGCCCCTACCTGGCGCAGTCGAGCGGCTTCCAAAGCTGGCAATACCGCTGCATCGAATTTGCGATGGGCAACAAAAACGCCGCCATGCTGCAGCCCCACGCGCACCGGCCCGACCTGTCGGCCGTCGTGCAAGCGGCTTACGAAGAGCCATCGCTGTACGACGAGTGCTTGCGCCTCTTGAGACGCCGTGGCCTTGGCGTACCCGACAGCCACACCGAGCGCGACTGGCGTCAGCCCTACCCGGCCAGCGTTGCGGTCGAAGACGCCTGGCTGGTGGTCTACCGCAACCCACAGCAGCACTGGGACTTGTACCAACTGGGGGAAGAACTCACCGATCTGGAAGACGCTTTTCGCTTGTGGCGCTTTCGGCATGTGACCACGGTGGAACGCGTGATCGGCTTCAAACGCGGCACCGGAGGCACCGGCGGCGTGAGCTACCTGCGCAAGATGCTGGACACCGTGCTGTTCCCCGAAATTTGGACACTGCGCACGCAGCTGTGACTGTGAAGGTACTGTGGGTTAGATCGCGCTCGCAGAGCGCTCCTACAAAGACAGCGCCTGGTGGGAGCGGTCTCTGACTGCGCATGAGCTGAGGTTGATCGCGCTCGCAGAGCGCATTCACAAAGACAAAGCCCTTGCGCACTGCGCACACCTGTCCAGGGCCGTTAACATCACGCCTCGTCAACACTCCTAAAGATCACCGTGCAACTGAACATCAACGGCCAAACCCGCACCTCGACCGCCGACCCGAGCATGCCTTTGCTGTGGGTGCTGCGCGACGAGATGAACCTGACGGGCACCAAATTCGGCTGCGGCGTCGCCGCTTGCGGGGCCTGCACGGTGCATGTGGGCGGCCAGCCTGTGCGCTCGTGTGTGGTGCCCGTGTCGGCTGTAGCCAACCAAGCGATCCAAACCATCGAGTCCTTGGGCACGGCAGAAAAGCCTCACCCGCTGCAAGCAGCTTGGATTGCCGAGCAGGTGCCCCAATGCGGCTACTGCCAAAGCGGCATGCTGATGGCCGCAGCTGCCCTGCTGGACAAAAATCCCAAGCCCACCGACGCTGAGATTGACGCCGCCATGACCAACCTGTGCCGCTGCGGCACTTACCAGCGCGTGCGCGCCGCCATCCACCGCGCTGCGGCCAGCATGAAGAAAGGCGGTGCCGCATGAAACGCCGCACCTGGTTACTCAGCGCCCTGGGCGCGACCGGCGCCTTGGTCGTCGGCTGGGGCGTGATGCCCGCCCGCTCGCGTTTGGGCGCACCCGAACTCATGCTCCAAACCCCAGGCGATGTGGCCCTGAACGGCTGGATCAAGATCGCCGCCGACGGTGCGGTGGTCTTGGCCATGCCCCGCAGCGAAATGGGCCAAGGCGTGCACACGGCGCTCGCCATGCTGGTGGCCGAAGAGCTGGACGTGCCGCTGGGCCGTGTGCGGCTGGAGCAAGCGGGCGGCGACAGCATTTACGGCAACGTGGCCATGCTGGTGGCCAGCCTGCCCTTTCACCCGCTGGACAGCGAGGGAGAAAACAAGCCCACCCAAATCAAAATGGGCGAATGGCTGGTGGGCAAAGTCGCCCGCGAGCTGGGCCTGAACGCCACCGGCGGCTCGTCGTCGATCGCCGACCTCTGGGACCCATTGCGCATGGCCGCTGCCACCGCACGCGCTAGCTTGCTGCAGGCTGCTGCTGCGGCTTGGAAAGTGCCTGTCAGCGAAATCACCGTGACCGCTGGCGTGATGAAGCACGCCTCGGGCCAGTCAGCGCACTACGGCCAGATGGTGGCCGCTGCTTCGGGCAGCACGCCCTCGGGCATTCAAGTCAAATCGCGAGAAAACTGGCAGCTCATCGGTCAAGCCGCCCCCCGCACCGACATCCCCTCCAAAGTCACAGGCCAAGCCACCTTCGGCTTGGACGTGCGGCTGCCCGGCATGCTGTTTGCCGCTGTTCAGATGTGCCCCATGCTGGGCGGTAGCGCTGCGTCCATGGACACGAAAGACGCCTTGGCCCTGAAGGGCGTGTCCAAAGTTGTGCCCCTCAATGCTTGGGGCGGCGGTACAGCGGGCTTGGCGGTGGTGGGACAAACCACCTGGCACGCCCGCCAAGGCGTGCAGGCCGTCAAAGTGCAGTGGCAGGCCCCTGCCACAGGCGCGGTGGACACCCAGCGCATCCAGGCCGACTTGCTCAAGGCTTTGAACGAAGAGAGCGGCTTCACCTTCCACGAACAAGGCGTGCCCACCCAGGCCGAAAAAGCCGCCACCAGCCGCATCGATGCGCTGTACCAAGCGCCCTATCTGGCCCACGCCACCATGGAGCCGATGAACTGCACGGCGCAATTCAAAGACGGCAAAGTGGAGATTTGGGTGCCCACGCAAGTGCCGCAAATGGCCCGCGACATGGCGGCCAAAGTGGCCAAGGTCGATAAAGACAACGTCACTGTCCACGTCACCCAACTGGGCGGTGGTTTCGGACGACGATTAGACGTCGACTTTGTCGGCCAAGCCGTGCAAGTGGCCATGGCCTGCGAAGGCCAACCGGTGCAGCTGAGCTGGTCGCGCGAAGAAGACATGAAGCACGACTTTTACCGGCCCATGCACCTGGCCAAGTTCCAGGCTTCACTGGACGAGAAAGGCGAAGTCACCAGCTTGCGCATCAAGTCGGCCGGTGACGCCATCACCCCGCGCTGGATGGCGCGTGCAGCGCCCCACCTGTCCGGCCCCATTGACATGCCCGACAAAACCGCGTCCGAAGGTTTGTTCGATTTGCCCTACGGTTTTGCCAGCCAGCACATGAGCCATGTGGCCACGAAGTCCGGTGTGCCGGTGGGCTTTTGGCGCTCGGTTGGCCATTCGCACAACGCCTTCTTCTCGGAAAGCTTCATCGACGAACTGGCTGTGGCCACGAAGCAAGACCCACTGGCCTTCCGCCTGAAACTGTTGAAAGATGCGCCGCGCTATGCCGCCGTGCTGCAGCTGGCGGCTGACAAAGCGGCTTGGGGCACGCCTTTGCCCGCAGGCCATGCGCGGGGCATCGCGCTGCACAAATCCTTTGGCTCCATCGTGGCCCAAGTGGCCGAAGTGTCCCTGGCCAACGGCCAGATCCGCGTGCACCGCGTGGTGTGTGCGATCGACTGCGGCACCGTGGTCAACCCCGGCACCGTGGCCCAGCAAATGGAAAGCAGCGTGGTCTATGCCCTGAGCGCCGCGCTGTTCGGCAAGATCGACATCGTGGGCGGCGTGGTGCAACAAAGCAACTTTGCTGACGCCCCCATGCTCACGCTTGGCCAGACCCCGGTGGTGGAAACCCACATCGTGCCCAGCACCCGCCACCCGGCTGGTGTGGGCGAACCGGCTGTGCCGCCATTGGCCCCGGCCGTGGGCAATGCGTTGTTTGCCCTCACGGGCAAACGGCGAAGGGCTTTGCCGATAACCGCCTGAGCTCAGCCCCCGCGCAAAGTCTTGAGGATTTTTTGGCCACCACGGCCATTGACCTCCATGCCCAAGCGCTTTTGTTCGGCGCGGATCGCCTCGCGCGATTTGTCGCCCAGCATGCCGTCGATGGGGCCCATGTCGTGGCCGCGCAGCGTCAGCAGGCCCTGCAACTCGCGCCGCTCGGCGCGTGACAAGCCGGCGTCATCGGTCGGCCAAGGTGTGGCGAATGGGCCACCGCCGCGCAGCCGGTCGCTCAGGTGGGCAATCGCCAAGCCATAGCTTTCGGCGGCGTTGTAGCTGTACAGCGCGTCAAAATTGCGCGTCACCAAAAACGCCGGACCGTTGGCACCGGCCAAGGTCAACAAGCCCACGTTGCCCAAACTTTCTGGCAAGGCAGCGCCATCGATGCGGCGCACGCCACGGGCAGCCCACTCAGCCACCGGGCGTTTGCTGCGGCGGCCTTCTCCGGCCAAAGACAGGCCCGCAGGCAACTTGACCTCGATGCCCCAGGGCAAGCCGCGCTGCCAGCCTGCTCGGGCCAAAAAGTTGGCCGTTGACCCCAGCGCATCCACGCTGCTGTCCATCAGGTCGGCGCGGCCGTCGCCATCAAAGTCCACCGCCAAGCGTTCAAAGGTGCTGGGCATGAACTGGGTATGGCCAAAGGCCCCCGCCCACGAACCCACGAAACGTTCGGGGGCGATGTGCCCAGCCTGCAAAATGCGCAGCGCCGCAAAAAATTCGCCCCTGAAATAGCTTTGCCGACGCCCGTGGCACGACAGCGTGCCCAGCGCCTGCACCAGCGGGTATTTGCCAAAGGTCTGGCCAAAATTGCTCTCCACACCCCACACCGCCACCACCGTGGCTGGGTCCACGCCAAAGCGGTCTTCGGCTCTTTCAAGCGCCGGACGGTGCTGGGCCAAACGCGCCGCGCCATCGGCCACGCGTTCTTCGTCCACCAGCGCCGACATGTAGTCCCAAATGGCGGTGCGAAATTCGGGCTGAAAGTTCAGCTTCTCGATCACGCTGAAATCGGCTTGCAAGCCCGCAGTGTGGCGTGCCCAGGTGTCATCGCTGACGCGGCCGGTGCGCGCTGCCGGGCGCAGCTCGGCCATGCAGGCCGACAAATCGGTGCTCTGCGCCCAGGCTGTGGGGGCGAGCCATGCGCTGGCCAGCACCGCACTCACGGCGGCAGCCCGCACCAGGGCCATGGTGCAGGGGTTGGATGGACGTGGTGTCATGAAAAAAGTCCCTGAAAGTTTGAGGCGTCTGAATGCGCGCCAGCGAATGTACAGCGTCAAACAAGCATTCGGCCAAAAGCCAGACCTTTACGCTACAAGAGTGTGGGTTTCGGGCCGACAAAGCATTTTCCGCCTGAAACTGCTCGCGGTGATAGGGCAAATAATTGGCATGCCCCGCCGCGACCCAACGCAACTTGAGTCCGTTTGGCACACCCGGCAAATGTCTATTGGCCAAGGAAACTGAACTGCCGATCAAAATCTCGCCCGCATAACTGAATGAAATCAAGAACTTATCGAACAACGCATCCAAATTGGCGCTGAGCAAGAAACCGTTGAACACATCCAAGCGCTCGGCGTCAGTAGCGCAGTCAGCCCATGGCTTAGCATGGCTGACACGCAATGCTGGCACCAGCGCAAGACCCGTTTTCGATGAGGGCGCGTTTAAGAGGTGTCATGTTTCCGGAAAAAACCTCCGTGCATTTTGATCCGCAAGGCCCATATCCACCTTCATTTTAAAAAATTCCAAATTAAATCAACAACTTAGGAAATTAGAATGATCCGCAAATGATCCGTAAATGATCCGTAAATGATCCGAATCGGGTGGCATGCAAGTCACTCCGGCTCAACATAGGCAGTCGTTTTTCCTTGTCCTCGCATGACAATTTTCCCAGCAGCCAGCATTCTTTGTAACAGCCGCTTAACCTGCCCTTCCGTCAGCCGACACAACTCCATCACTTCAGCCCGCTTGATCTGCCCATGCTGTCGGACATAGCTCAACAGCATCTGCTCATGCTGAATGGGTCCAAAGCCCACCTGGCGGGTGTAAGCCGCCTTATCGCTCACCACGGTGTAGACCGCTGCCGACAAGGTGTAACTGCGGCCACGGGTGTTACCGTGCGCCTCAACCAAACCGGCTTCGGTCAGCGCCTCCAGCGTGCGCTTGGCGCTGGCCGCGTCACGCTGAATGTGTTTGGCCAGCGCATCGGCCGGCAGGCGCTTGAACTCACGCAAAGCGGCCAAAGCGATCAATGAATCAATGGGCAGCTCGGCATTGCGGTTCCGTTCGGCGTCCACCACCATGCGGCGAAAGGCCACATCGGCGGGCACCGTGGGCAAACTCAGCACCACGTTGTGCGAATCGGTTCGGCCGTAATTTGGCGCTGGGCGACCAAACTTCAGCATGCCCCGGTAAATGGTGTCCACGCCGCGCCCAGAACGCTCCACAATGCCAATGCGCTTCATCGCATCGGCCAGTGCGCGATTGCGCGGGCGCGGCTCTGTCACCAATAGGTTGGCCAGCGTCACGCCATCCACCAGGCCGCCGGGGTTGCTGATCACCAAGGCCTCATCCTCCAGCCGCACATGCACCGCGCCCATGCGGTGGTAGTCGCGGTGAATCAATGCATTGGCCAGGGCCTCGCGAAAAGCGGCCATGTCGACCAGCGGCACCGGCACGCGGAACAAACCCACCTGCAACTCTTGCTCGGGGTTGTAGGGGCGGAAGTTGGTCTCCAGCCAATCCAGCGCCTTGAGCAAAGGAAAGCGCCGAAACTCATTGAAACGTACCGCCTGCTGCGCCAAAACCTGAAAAGCCAGTTCGTGTGTGGCCACGCGCTGCTGCAGCACCGACTCGCGGCCAATCAACAACAAACCCGTCAATGTAGGCACCCGTGTGCCATCACTCAGGCGAAGTGTGAAGCCCAGTGCACCATCCATGGCCTCGTCGTCCAGCTCCAGCAACACACGGTCACCGCCGTATTGCTGCACCGCTTGGCGCAGGCGCTCGCGCTCCAATGGGTCAAAGTCGGCCAGGGTGCAACCCGCCACCGGTTGAGACGACACATCCACCAAGCCAAAACTGCTGGCGCGGCTGATGCGCTCGTGCGGCAGCATGGGTACACACTCGGGCGTGCCGTCGTGCTTGATACGGCGGCGCACATACACACCCGCCTGCGTGGCCACCTCGCCCTGCCCTTTGGAAACGGTGATTTTTGCAACAGGCACACCGTTCACTTGCAGCGCCTCTACCGCCACTTGCAAGGCGGGCGACGTACGCGCTGCGACCATACCCGCCAAACCCGTCAGCGCCATGTGGTCGACATGCAGCCCCGTGGCTTGCCCATCGTCCTCCACCCCCAGCCACAGCTCGCCGCCCTCGGTGTTGGCCAGGCACACCAAGGCCTCGACCAGCTCGGCATCCGACAGGCGCTTGCGGTCGCTTTTGAATTCGACGGTGAGGGATTCTGAATTTGGAATCAAGTGATGCCTCTGGGAATTGACGCAAGCCGGGGAGATTCAGCAGACACTGCCTGCTGAATGTTAGACCAACATTAGCCTTTCAATCCGCTGGTTCATGGCAGGAGTGATCGATGCTCCGGCCTTTTTTGCGCCTCGCCATTCACTTGGTTGCCTCCGCATACAACCAAGGCACATCCATCACACGCTCGCCCATGAAGCGCATGGACAGATTACGCCCCAGCGCCACAGCGCCCTGGGCATGAAAAATGCGCCCGTTGCGGATGGCACGTGCTTGCACGCGGGCGTTGCGCGCCCAGCGCTGCTCGGCATAGGCCCGCAGTTGTTCGGGCACCGATGCGCCACCTGCACTCAGACTCTGCGCCAGCACCTGCGCATCTTCGATGGCCATGCCCGCGCCCTGCGCCAAATACGGTCGCATGGGGTGCGCGGCGTCACCCAGCAAAGCCACTCGGCCTTGGGCCATCTCGCGGGCACCAGACATAGGCGCACGGTCGTGCAGCCCCCACTGCCGCCAGGCCGGCACCGATGCCAAGCGCTCGTGCAAATCACGGCCCACCGCGCCCATGGCCTGCATGAGCGCCTGGGTGTGCCCAGCGTTGTCCCAAGCCTCGCCCTGCGCGGGTTTGTCGCCATGCACGATGGCCACCAGGTTGAGCCACTGCCCGCCGCGCACCGGGTAATGAACCACATGCAGTCGCGGCCCCATCCAAACGGTGACTTCATCTGAGCGCAAATGTGCGGGCAAATCGGCCTGCGCCACCAGCGCCCGATACGCCAAATGTCCGGTAAAGCGCGCCGGGGCATCGCCCAGCAGTTGCTGACGCACGGCGCTCCACACGCCATCGGCGCCGATCAGGGCATTGGCTTGTACGTTGGCGCCATCAGCGGTGTTCACCTCCAAACCGTCAGCGGTCTCGCGCCAGCCATGCACCGCGTGGCCCAAACGCACTTGCACGCCTTCGGCCAATGCGGCACCGTGCAACAGACTTTGCAAATCGGCCCGGTGGATGGTGGCGTAAGGCGCGCCGTACAAGGCCTGCGCCCGCTCCCCCAAACGCAAACTGCCCAGCACCTGCCCGGTTTGGGCATCACGCGCTTGCAACTGCTTGGGGAAAGCCGCCACCTGCGCCAGCGCCTCGCCCAAGCCCCAGGCCTGCAAAATGCGCGTCACGTTCGGACCGATCTGGATGCCCGCGCCCACCTCGCTCAGCTGCGCGGTACGCTCGAGCAACTGCACCGGCAAGCCGTGCCTGGCGCACGCCGCTGCAGCGGCCAGGCCGCCAATGCCGCCGCCTGCGACCACCACCTGTTTGTGCTCTTGGCTTGTCATGCTGGCATTGTGCGGCAAGCCCAAGTTCCAAATCTCAAGCACTTGATCGAAGGCGCGTGCTTCAAGCGCCCATCAACACCGGCAAGCCCTGCACCGAAGAAAAATCCCGGTCATGCGTGACCAGGGCTGAAGCGCCAATCTGCAGCGCTGAGGCCAGCTGCACTGCATCGGGAAGTTTCAGGCGGTATTGCCCCCGCAACTGTGCTGCCAGACTGGCCACCGCCGCCGACAAAGGCACCACCTGGTAAGCACCCAAAGCCGTCTCGTAGCGTTTAGCCAAGGCCGTCTGGCCCGCCTTGAAAGGCCCGGTCAGCACTTCGGCCAAGGTCACGGTGCTCAAGGCCAGTTGGATCTGGCCACGCTCTGCGGCTTCAAACAGACCCAGGAAACGGGGCGCGAATTCGGCATGGTCTTCGAGCAGGTAAATCCAGGGCGCGGTGTCCACCAGCACCGTGGCCCCTTCGCTCAGGCCACCCCAAAGCGCCGCCGCAGCACGGGCACGGGTCGCCACCCCTCAGGCCCACTCGTCGCGCAGCTGGACAACAGACGCAGCCGCACCCTGCGGCCAAAGGCCACGGCCCGAACCACGCAAGGCCAGGACACCCGCTTGCTTCAGCGAGCGAGCCTGTTGGTCGCGCCACTGTTCCACCGGCACCACCACCGCCACCGGCTTGCCGTGGCGCGTGATCACAGTGCTGTAGCCCGCCACCGCCTCCGAGGCGATGAGCGGCAGCTGTGCACGGGCTTGTTCGAGTCCATATTGCGGGGCGTCTGACATGGCCAACTCCTTGATTTATGTACAGACTGTACAGGAATTTCAAGGGGCTTGTCAATGGGCCCTGCTGCCTACAGCGACGGTCAAAGGAAAAGAGACAGGTCGGTTTCAGCGCCCATTCACGGGATAAGAAGGGTCGTTGTAACCCGGCGACGATGGATGGCCTGAGACCACCAAGCTGTTGACCAAGGCTTCGTCTTCGGCGGTGATCTCTACATCCAGTGCGCCCGCATAGTCTTGCCACTGCGCCAGCGTGCGCGGGCCTGCAATGACCGCACTCACATTTCGGTTGGCCAGCACCCAAGCGGTGGCAAAGTGCGCCAGCGACACGCCCTTGCGTTCGCAATGCAGCCGCAAAGTTTGTGCAATCTGCAGCGACTCTTCACGGAACTCGGTTTCCAGAATGCGCTTGTCACCCCGGGCAGCACGGCTGCCCTCTGCGGGCGTCTGGCCGGGCGCATATTTGCCCGTGAGCACCCCGCGTGCAATCGGGCTGTAGGGCACCACGCCCAGGCCGTAATGGCCGCAGGCTTCCAGAATTTCCATCTCGGGCAAGCGGTTGAGGAGGTTGTAATAAGGCTGGCACACCACCGGGCCAGGCATGTTCATCTGGCGCGCCATGTTGACCATCTCGGCGATGCGCCAGCCCCGGAAATTGGAGACGCCCCAATAACGGATCTTGCCGTCGCGCAGCAAGGCTTCGATGCCCCGCAAGGGCTCTTCCAGGTTCATGCCGTTGTAGTCGCGGTGCAGGTAATAAATGTCCAGATGGTCGGTGTCCAAACGGCGCAAACTGTCCTCGCAAGCCCGCAACATCCAGCTGCGCGAATAGCCCTGATGGTTGGGGCGGTTCGACATCGGGTTGCCGACCTTGCTGGCCAACACCCAATGCTGGCGATGCCCCTTGAGGATTTGGCCCACCATCTCTTCGGATTTGCCCAGGGTGTACACATCGGCGGTGTCGATGAAGTTGCAGCCCTTTTCTTGCGCATCGGCCACCATCGCTCGCGCATCTTCCAAAGGTGTCTGGTCACCAAACATCATGGTGCCCAAACACAGGCGGGAAACTTTCAGGGGGCTTTTGCCCAGCGTGGTGGTTTTCATATTGGTATCTCCAAAAAACAACGAATGCGCGGCATCCACGAGCTTGCAAGGCTTGTCGATGGGCAAATATTAGCCGGGTGCAGGCCTTTCCCCGGTCCAAAACGGACACAAAAAGCCCAGGCTGTCCGGCCCGGGCTTAGGAGCCGTGCACGATGGCGAGGGATCAGGCTACCGGCACAAATTGGTAGCCATTGCCCGATGGCTCGATCGTGCCGAATGCGGGGAACGGGAAGTGAAAGCCACCGGCCATCATTTTTTCCTTGACCAGCATCTCGAAAATGCGGCGGCGGCTTTGCCGGGCCATCTCGGGGTTCATGTCAAACAGCACGGCCCAATCGGGGTTGCGTGCAAACAAGGACGGCACGTTGGTGATGTCGGCCACGTAGGCGAACGACTGGCCTTCAGAACGCGCCGTGAACAAGGTATGGCCCGGTGTGTGGCCAAACGCTGCCACCGACTGAAGGCCCGGGGCCAGTGTGCTGCCCGGCTCAAACTTGACCAACTGGTCTGACGTCAACCCCGTCAAGGCGCGCTTGACGGCCCCAAAAGCGCCTTGCATCTGCGCGGGCGCTGCCGCGATGCGGGCCTCATCGGTCCAGAACGCGTGCTCAGGGGCGGGTACATGCACGCGTGCATTCGGGTAAACCAAATTGCCATTTTTAAAACGCAGACCATTGATGTGGTCACCATGAAAATGGCTCAACACCACGTTGTTGATGTCCTCAGGCTTGTAACCTGCAGCGGCCAGATTGCCCAGCAGTTTGCCGGTGGTCGGTGGGCCGTTGTCAGCAAAGCCGGTGTCAAACAAGTAGCGCTGGTTGCCATTGACCAGGAGGAACGGGGTGAAAGGAATATCGATGTAATCGGTGGGCAGATTTTGTGTGGCCAACAGCGCCTTGATTTGGTCGAGCGGCACAGCGGGCACAAACTCCTGACCCAAAGGACGACGCAATGCGCCGTCGTTCAGGGCAATGACTTCCATGGCACCCAGTTTCATGCGCTTGAAACCCACAGCAGGCAAGTCCGGGAGACCCAATTGAGGGGTGTTTTGCGACCAGACAGAAGAAAAAGTCAGCGCGCTGACGCCGGCCATGCCAGCACCTAGAAAATGACGACGGTTCAGCATAGGTTCTCCAAAAAAGTGCCCATACCTTAAGCTGTGTGCTGGCCATGCTCCGGGTCCGCGCCATTGACCATGGTCGCTGCAAGGATATGCCTCGACGGCTCCAACATGCGCCGATGGGCCCGCCCTGTTGCAGAACGAAAACCACGGCCTTGTCGACGCCCATCGGCTCTAGGGATAGCTCGCCTTGATGGACGCCATGAGATCTGCGGCAAAGCGGTTGGCCGCTGTCGAGCTCGCGCCAATCCAGCCATAGCGTTGAGAAGCCGTCGGACCGGAACCATAGGTGCGCATGCCGCGATCGATCGCGCCCGCCAGCAAACCGTGCGCCGCGTCATCGTAGAACCAGAATTCAACCGGCTGGCCTTGCGCCTTGAGTTGCTCTGCCCACTGGTAAGGCGAAAGCCCCTGCGACGCTGGATTGACCCGCAGACTGCAGCGCTGGGCTGTGCCCACAGCTGCGCCTTCGGCGGGCTGATTGACCACACACGGGTCGGTGCGCAGGTGCATCCAGTCGTCTTCGGTCCTGCCGCCATAGTTGTCCATTTTGCCGAACACCATTTTCAGTGGGACCCGAATTTGATCAGGCATGCCGATGCCTGCCGACGGCGCCCCCTCGGCGAACACGCCCCGGACATGCGCGGGGTCGACCACCGCGGCCATGTTCAGGGCCACACTGCCCCCATTGGACAGTCCGTGGATGAAAAGGCGCGTGGTGTCAACGCGGTCATTTTGACGAATCCAGTGGTAGGCCCCAAGGGTGGATTTGAAGATCATGCGCTGGCGCGATTCATTGGTGGTTCCGGTCAGAAACAGTGCGGTGCCACGGTATTTAAAACCGTTCATCTCGTAGGCATCAAACAACAAAGTGGCCACCCCACGGGCATTCATACGGCGAACCATTTCCTGCTCGGCTGATCCGGGGCCATTGCCGCCGTGCGCGATGATCATCAGGGGAGGCTTGTCCGCCAGCTTGTCCGCAAAAAACCCCGGCATCGACAATTGGACGGATCGATGGCAAGGATCGAACTCAGCCAATGGCCCCTGGACCCGATGAAATCCAGGCCGAATTTCAAGCAACTGAGCCACGCCCGCTTGTGCTGGCCGACAATCGGATTGAGCATGCGCCGTGGTCACGAAGACCATGGCTGCAAGGACTCTGTACGCTTTGAAGCGGTGTAAGGCAACAGCCATTAAAAAGCCTCCAGAAAGTTCTTGGTGACCGCCACCCACAAAAGGGAAGCGAATTTATCAACGCATACAGCTTGGCCGAGCCGGCGCAAACGCAAATCAGCCACACTAAAACGACGCATCAAACGATAAACGGATTCTCAAACGGACAGGTAAATCCAGAGCATGAGTGGCCGATTCCAACACGACGCTTTTTGATTCACCCACACAAACGGCCCCTGAGAGCCGTTTGTATTCATCGCAAAGCTGCTCAGGCCGCAACGCCATTCGCCTTCTCCATGACATCTTCAAATTGAAATGGCTCACCGAAATTGCTTTTGGGGACTTGCGTTTCAAAATGAAGTGATAGGATTAATTTAGGGTCCAGACCAACAGCGCAGCTGTTGTTTTGACGTATTTAAAAGAACCAGGGATGGCATGACCTGCTTGGTGCATGAATGAAAGAGCATGAATGAAAGAATTTGACCTCGTGGTGCATGGTGCCACCGGATTTACCGGTCGCTTGGTGATCGAATACTTACTCCAGCAATCTTCGGGCCTGCGCTGGGCCATGGGCGGGCGCAGTGCCAGCAAACTGGCTGCCGTGCGTGACGAAGTGGGTGCCCCTGCAGACACGCCTTGGGTGGTGATCGACAGCGAAGACCCGGCCAGCCTGCAGGCTTTGATGGCCCGCACCCGGTTGGTCTTGACCACGGTGGGGCCTTATCAGTTGTACGGCAGCGGCTTGGTCAAAGCCTGCGCCGAGGCCGGTGTGGACTACGTCGACCTGTGTGGTGAACCGGCCTGGATGCGCCAGATGATCGACGCGCACCATGCCGCAGCGCAAGCCAGCGGGGCGCGAATTGTGTTCTCGTGTGGTTTTGATTCCATTCCCTTTGATTTGGGGGTGTTGATGCTGCAAGGCGAGATGCAAAAGCGTTTTGGCACGCCTGCTGCGCGTGTGCGGGGCCGTGTTCGCAAGATGAAGGGGACTTTTTCGGGTGGCACGGCGGCCAGCTTCAAGGCCACCATGGCGGCCGCTGCCAGCCAACCCGGCGTGCTGGACTTGCTGAAAAATCCATTCTCTTTGACACCTGGATTTACCGGCCCCAAGCAGCCGACCGCGCACAAACCGATGGTCGATGAGGTGCTGGAGGTGTGGGTGGCCCCCTTTGTGATGGCGACCATCAACACCCGAAATGTTCACCGCTCCAACTTTTTGCTCCAGCAAGCCTGGGGGGCAGACTTTGTCTACGACGAAATGGTCATCACTGGCCCGGGCGACAAAGGCCAGGCTGTGGCTGAGGCGATTGCTGCGGATAAAAGCATGAGCGGTGCGGATGTCCTGCAACCGGGCGAAGGCCCCTCGCGTGCGGAGCGCGATGCCGGCTCTTACGATGTTTTGTTCATCGGGCACAACCCTGCGGGTCAGACCTGCCGCGTGAGCGTGCAAGGCGACCGCGACCCCGGCTACGGCAGCACCTCCAAAATGATCAGCGAAGCGGCCATCTGCCTGCTCCAAGACGCCCCGCAAACACCCGGCGGCATCTGGACGCCGGCCTCCAGCATGGGTCAACAACTGATCGATCGATTGCAGGCCCATGCAGGCTTGACGTTTTGCGTGGAATAAGGAGCTCCCATGTCCAAAGTTTGTCTGGTCATTGGTGCAGGCGATGCCACGGGGGGTGCGGTGGCCAGGCGTTTCGCACGCGAGGGTTACACCGTCTGCGCCACCCGCCGAACATTGGATAAATTAACGCCCTTGTTGGCGCAGATCCGACAAGACGGGGGTGAGGCCCATGGCTTCGGGTCCGATGCGCGCAATGAAGACGATGTGATCGGATTGGTTGAGCACATCGAAGCCCATATCGGTCCGATCCAGGTGATGGTGTTCAACATCGGCGCCAACTCGCCCAACAGCATCTTGACCGAGACCGCGCGGCGCTACACCAAAATGTGGGAGATGGCCTGTTTGGCGGGCTTTCTCACCGGTCGTGAAGTGGCCAAGCGCATGGTGAGTCGAGAAAACGTGGCGGTGAGCGGCCAGGCCCACAAAGGCACGATCATCTTCACGGGCGCGTCCGCATCGCTGCGAGGCAGCGCGCACTTTGCCGGCTTTTCAGGTGGCAAGATGGCTTTGCGCTCCCTGGCGCAAAGCATGGCCCGCGAACTCGGACCAATGGGCATTCATGTGGCGCACACCATCATCGACGGCGCGATCGACACCGAGTTCATCCGCACGCAATTTCCGCAGCGCTACGCACTCAAGGACGAAGGCGGCATTTTGAACCCCGACCACATTGCTGCAGCCTACTGGATGCTCCACCAGCAACCGCGCGACGCCTGGACGCATGAACTCGATTTGCGCCCCTACATGGAAAAGTTTTGACAACGCAGGAGACACCCATGAAAACCTTTGACTTTTACTTTGACTTTGGCAGTTTGGCCGCCTACTTGGCCCACACCCAGTTGCCCAAAATGTGCGCCGAAACCGGGGCCTCGGCCAACTTGCTGCCCATGCTGCTGGGTGGGGTGTTTCAGGCCACGGGCAATGTATCGCCCATGACCGTGCCCGCCAAGGGGCGTTATGTCTTTGTGGACTTCAAGCGCTATGCCGATGGGTATGGCGTGCCCTTGAACATGAATCCCAACTTCCCGATCATCACGACCACGCTGATGCGGATGGTGACCGCTTTGCAAATGCACAAGGACCCGCGCATGCAAACTTTGATGGATACGGTGTTCCAAGCGATTTGGGTGGACTCACGCAATTTGAACGACCCGGTCACCGTGGGGCAGGTGTTGACCGACGCCGGTTTTGACGCAGCGACTTTGCTGGCCATGGCGAATGAACAGGCCACCAAAGACCAACTCAAGGCCGTGACGATGAAGGCCGTGGAGCGCGGCGTGTTTGGAGCCCCCACCTTTTTTGTCGGCGAAGACATGTTCTGGGGCCAAGACCGCATGGAGCAAGTCAAGGCCGCACTGAAGGCCTGAGTCGTTTGATCAAGGATCAACAGAATGCGCCGAATGCCGGCGCTGTAGGTGAAGAGCGCGATCACGCGCATCTGGCCACCGCAGGTCGTGCACAGCTGCCGGAAGACTTCGCAGATGCGGGCGATCAGCCCCGCCCACAGGATATGCCCCGGGCGTTTGGGCTGAGTGGGCTCGAGCTTCGGTGCCAGCCACCGCCAGGGTTCATGAGGCCTTCAGGCCCTTCATGCTTGCCAAGCCATGTGGCACACAACTGGCGCAGGCCGACACCGGTTCGACGCGGCGCGTCAACTGGTCTAATTCGCTCAAAAAGTCTGCATTTGTTTTTTCGGGCCAGTGAGAAAGCCAAAGTGAAATACAGTCGGCTACGATAGGTGCGGCGTAATTGGTGCCGACACCACCATCAGATGCGGAGGGGCGATCTTGGCCATCGATGCGATGCTCGTAACTGGCCGATTCGGTGCGCCAGAGTGCGGGCGTCGGCATCAACATCGGCGATCATGTTCTTCATGAGAACCACGCTGGACTCCACGTATGCCTAGACCGGCTCCTTGTTGAGCTTGATCGTGCAACCGGCGACCGAGCGCTCGGCAGCGCTGGGCATTGCGCAGCCCTAGGACTGTGCCCACGGCGATAGTCGCTTTGTGAACATCAAAGCCCAGGTCGATCTCAGTGAACTTTCTCTTGACCTGCCCACTCTGTAGTGGGGCTGCGTTGATAAAGCTGGCTCAGCCCTCAACATAATCCACCTTTTTTGAGGTGGGCAGGTCATCCATCCTGTCTACAGAAGACAAGCTTCGCGTATTTGATGCAGCCAACCTGCTTGCAAAAGTTTGCTTAAATCCTGCACTGCACTGCTAATTGCTACCAAGCCATTTTTTTCATGTGCGTCCAGCGAGCTGGTCCGCTTTGACACAGCGGTGTCACGTTGAGCCTTTAAATTTTTTACAAACTTTTACAAGGTTCTCCATGTCCAAAACTTCTGCTGACACGCGCTCTTCCCTCCTCAATGCTGCGACCACCCCCCCCGAAGGCGCGCGCTTGATGCAGGCCATTCAAGCCCACGCCACGAAATGGGGCTTGCAGCCACGCAAGGCCAAACGCCCAGGCGAGCAGTCAGACTCAGAAGAAAAATGGGCGCAGGACAGCGACGCTGGCCAAGTGGGCGCTGAGGAGCTGGACGCTGCTGCCGATGAGGTGCTCGCTGCCCAGGCCGGCATGCAAGCCCTGGACGGCCTCCCGCTTGCTGGAGAGCCTGTGCAATTGGCCTCGCTCTCGGGTGGCCAGTGGGTAGCGCAAGCGGGCAGCACCTCAGCGGCCAGTGGCTCTGTGGCCTCCGGTGCAGCGGCTCTAGCGCCTGCGGCTGGCGATGTCGCTTCGGCACCAGCATCCTCGCCTTACCTGCCCTTGGCCCTGGTGCTGGGTGGCGTGGGCCTTGTCGCCGCCTCGGGCCGCTCCAACGCTCAAGCGCTGACCACCAAAGGCAAGCTCATTGATGGCTACATTGCCGGCGCCACTGTGTTTGTGGACTTGAATAAAAACGGCCAGCTTGACACAGGCGAAGCCTCCACTGTGTCAGATGCACAGGGCAACTTCACCTTGCCACAGGGCCTCAATGGCCCGATCGTGGCCATTGGTGGCCGCGACATTTCAACCGGACTCGACTTCACTGGCGTGCTCAAAGCGCCCGCAGGCTCCACCACCGTGACGCCGCTGACCACACTGGTCAACGAGTTGATGACAAGCAGCGGCCTGAGCGCCACAGCCGCCCAAGACCGGGTGCTCGATGCCGTGGGCTTGTCGGCCCTCAAAGGCCAGGTTGACCTCACCAAGCTGGACCCCGTGGCCGGTGCCGCCGCCGGGACGGCTGGCGCACTCGATCTGCAAAAAGCCGGCGTGATGGTGGCCACCATGGTCAGCAGCTTGACCGTCAAGGTGCAGCAAACGGCTGGCGCAGGCGTTGACAAGCACGACGAAATCGCCAGCGGCATCTTTGCCCAAGTGGCCAGCACCTTGACCGGTGCCACCACCGGCCAGCTGTCGGCCAGCCAAATTGCCAGCACCGCCAACACCGTGGTCAACACCCTGGCTGCGCAAGCCACACCCTCGGTAGGCGGTGTGTCTTTCAACGGTGCCACCATGAAAGCGGCCAGCGTCTCGGCGCTGGAAAACCTGAGTGCATTGGCCAGCAAAGTTACGAGCGCCACCACGGTAGATGCCTTGGCCAGCAACCAAATAACAGCGCTGACCAACACCACCTACACCCTGCAACTGCTGCACTTTGCCGACGCCGAGGCGGGCCTTTTGGCTTCGAGCACCGCGCCCAAGCTGGCAGCCCTGGTCGACAAGTTCGAAGACGCTTATGTCCACAGCATCACGCTGGCCGGTGGCGACAACTTCATCCCCGGACCCTTCATGGCGGCGGGCACAGATCCGAGCTTGCTCAGCGTGTTGGGTGTGCCCGGCAACCGAGGCAACATCGAGATTGGCGCTCTGGACATCGCCATTCACAACAAGATTGGCGTGAGCGCCAGTGGTTTGGGCAATCACGAGTTTGACCTGGGCTCGAATGCATTGGCTGCCGCTTTCCGCCCTGGTACAGGCAGCCCCGGTGCAGACTTTGTTTACCTGTCAGCCAACCTTGATTTTGCTGCCGACAGCGCATTGAACCCTCACTTTGTCAACACCTTGGCCACGGCCGGTTTGGAAGAAGCTTCAAGCCTCAAGGGCAAGATTGCGCCTTCGGCCATCATCACCGAAGGCGGTGCCAAGATTGGCCTGGTGGGTGCGACCACCCAACTGCTCGAGTCGATTTCCTCCCCATCGGGCACCAAGGTCAAGGACAACGACAGCGTGCGCAGCGACGACATGGACCTGCTGGCCCAGCAGCTGCAGCCAGTCATTGACGATTTGATTGCTCAAGGCGTCAACAAGATCATCTTGATGTCTCATCTGCAGGTGCTGGCCAACGAGCGTCTGCTGGCCACCAAGCTGCAGGGCGTGGACATCATCTTGGCCGCCGGCTCCAACACCCGCTTGGGCGACGCCAACGACAAGTCTGAGGCTTTTGC
>NZ_CAMDLM010000018.1 GCF_945901735.1 Limnohabitans sp. Rim8 | reverse complement strand
GCACCAACAGCGGTGACTCTTGGAGCGCCGGCACAGGCTCGAGCATCCCCCTCACAGGCGACGGCAATAAATCAATCATCGTCAAACAAACCGACGCCGCTGGCAACGTCAGCAGCACCTCGGCGCCCCTGAGTTTCACGCTTGACACCGCTGCGCCGGCCGCACCTGGCATCGCCTTGGCCACCAACAGTGGGCTCAGCAACGACGCCATCACCAACGTCGGCACCGTCAACGTCACAGGTCTGGAAGGTGGTTCCAGCTGGCAATACAGCACCGATGGCAGCACCTGGAATGACGGCAACGGCACCAGTTTCGCCGTCACGGGCGATGGCGCCAAATCGGTCAGCGTCAGGCAAACCGACGTGGCCGGCAACCTGGGTGCAGCTTCCAGCGCACTGACCTTCACGCTCGACAGCACCGCCGCCGCGCCCAGCATGAGTCTGGCCACCGACAGCGGCGTGAACACCGACAAAAAAACCAACGTCGGCACGGTCAACGTGAGCGGCCTGGAGCCCGGCGCCAGCTGGCAGTACAGCAGCGATGGCAACACCTGGACCCCGGGTACAGGCACCAGTTTTACCGTCACGGGCGATGGCGCCAAGTCGGTCAGCGTCAAACAAACTGACGTGACAGGCAACACCAGCAGCGCGTCGGCAGCGTTCACGTTCACGCTCGACACTGTCGCGGCAAAGCCAACACTGGCCTACACCAACAGTGGCAGCGCGGACGACAGCATCACCAACGTCGGCACCGTCACCGTGTCGGGTCTGGAAACGGGCGCAAGCTGGCAGTACAGCCTCAACGGCACCGACTGGAACGCGGGCATCGGCAGCAGCTTTGCGGTGACCGGTGACGGGGCCAAGTCGGTCAGCGTGCAGCAAACTGACCTGGCCGACAATTCCAGCGGTGCCTCCAACCCGCTGGCATTCACCCTGGACGCCACCGCGCCCAGCGTGGTCGTGACAAAAGCGCCTGGCAACTACACCTTTAACTTTGCTTTCAGTGAAGCCGTCACAAGCTTTGATGCCAGCGACGTGGCGGTGCCGCAGGGCACGACCAAGGGCACGTTCACGGCCGTGAGCAGCACCAATTACACCTTGGTGGTCACGCCACCTGGCAGCACGTCCGACCAGTTGTTCACGGTCAATGTGGCCGCCGAAGCCGCCATAGACGTGGCCGGCAATGCATCGACCGCGGCAACGCAGCTGAGCCAGTCGCTGATGGTGGGCACTGCAGGCGCTGACACCCTGACCAGCAGCAGCGCCTTGTCCACTTTCATCGACCTCAGCGGCGGCGGCAACGACACGGTCAAGCTGGCCACTGCCAGCGCATCGACGGCTGCAGCGCCGGACCTCATTGGCGGGTTTGGCTCGGGAGACAAGATTGACCTGTCGGCGATTTTGAAGACGATATCCGGGTATACCTCGAGTGCGCTTGCGGACACGGGTGCGGGTTTTGTTGAACTTGAAAACCTGACACTCTCGCAAAATGCGACGAATGGGAAGACAACGGTCAATTTCGACGTGGCCTTTGATTCAGCGTATGTCGATGAATCCAAGATCACTGGAGCTGTCATTGACTTGGCCTACAACGCAACAAACGTGAACCTGACAAAAACATTGACAAAGGTTAGTGTTGCAACATTCTCATATTTCGATGATGTGCTGCAGGAAACCGTCACGGCACCCGTGTGGATCGATACATTGAGTGAGTCGTTCAACATACCAACGGGCAAGTTTGCAGCATTAGCCACCCCAGACGATGGAACTGTTGTTAATCCAATTATTACCAATACAGGCAAAGCTTTTTCAGTGAGGCTGATCATTGATTCGCTTGTAAGTACTTTTGAAGTCGGTCTTGATGCAGGCACAACGGAGCTCGCTACCGCTGATGGCAAAAAACACATTGTTGACGTAGGGGTAACTAAAACGGCAGGTGCCACCGTGGGCGGTGCCGGTAGTTTAGCCATCGTTACCGATGCCGACACCCTGGGCACCGTCACTGACAACCAACTCCACATGTTGGTGAAATATGTCACGGGAACTGACACCACCCAGTTGCGCATCCAGTACGACAGCAACTCTGCCACAGGCACCACCGCCCTCAGCGAAGTGATTGCGCTGGATTTCTCCGGAAATGTCACAGCCAACCTCACCCCCGCCGCATTGACCTTCATTTGATGCATTTACCGCGTTTCCCGCGCCCCCTGACGGGGGCGCTTTTACTCAAGCCTCTGATCCTGGCGGTGGCCTGCGGTACGGCGATGGCCTGGGCGGCAGACAAGCCAGGTGATGCGCCGGTCGTGGTCGGCAAAATCGCCAACACCTTCGAGCAGTTGCGGGTGAACTCGGTGGCCGACCAGTTGATTCGCTACCTCGAAAAAGCGGTGGACTGGGCCAGTGGCCCGGCCAGCCGGGTGAGCCTGGGCAGCATCACCCCTGGCGTACGAACCGCCGTGCTGGCGCATCCAGAAGTGGCACTGGCCCAAGAGCAGCGCCTGACGGCTGCTGCCGCTACGCGTGAGGCATTTGCCGGTTTTTTGCCTCAGGTCTCAAGCAAGCTTGAAAGCGGAACCCGACGCTACGATGCAGTGAATACGCCTTGGAACAAGACGCCGGCCTATGAAGATCCATCCAAAGCATTGACGGTGACTGTCAGCCAACTGCTTTATGACTTTGGGGGTGTCAACCACAAAACCGAGGCACGCACAGCACTGGAAGACGCTGCTGCCGCACGTTCCAACTCCAAGCGCTCAGAAATCACATTGCGTGTCATGTCAGCTTGGCTGGAGCTGTTTCGCGCGCAGCAGTTGGTGAGCGTGACGCAAATGAACACCTTGTCGCGCCAGCAGGTGCTGTCCTTCATTGAAGAACGCGAGCAACTCGGTGGCAGCTCTCAAAGCGATGTGCTGCGCGTGCGAGCGCGCCTGGCCGACGCCCAGTCGGCTGCGGTTGCGGCGCAAATACGCCTCACTTCGGCAGAGGCGGTGTACCGTGAAATGTTTTCTGCGCCACCGCCAAGGCAAATCGCGCTGCCCGAAATCGCACCGATTGACCTGCCAAAAATGGCTGCACCGCAAGCATTTGCAGTCAGCCCTTTGCTGTCAGAAGCCAAGGCTCAAACCGAAGCCGCCAGCCGCGAAGCCAAAGCCGCTGCCGCTGCCATGCTGCCCAGCTTTTACCTGGACCTCAGCGCGCGCCGCCGTGACATGGGTGGCCCCGGCGTTCCCGGTCTGGACTGGACAGCCGGCGTGGGCGTGCGCCACAACCTTTACGCTGGTGGTGCCGAGGCCGCTCGGCAACGCCAGGCCGAGCAGCGGGTGACCGAGTCACTCTTGGGTCAGGACAACTTGCTGCGCCAGATCGAGCGCGCCTCTTCGCAAGCGCTGTCTGACGTCAACAACAGCACCGCCGCACTGAACGCCCGCAAGGAAGCCGTGCAGGTCGCCGCGCTGGCCTTGGAGGCGGTGCGTGAGCAGTTCTCTTTCAGGCGAGGCACCCTGCTGGACCTGCTGCGCTCGCAAGAAGAGCTCTACATAGCCGGCCGCGACTTGGTTGACGGCCTGGTCGACCATTCCCTTTCCCGCTACCGACTGTTGCACCTGGCAGACGAATTGACACCGTTGTTCAATTTACCAGCGCAAACGCCGGTCCCCCGTGACTGATTTTTGTCGCTCGGTACGATGTCCGTCGAACCCAGTGAACCTCAACGCATGAACAACGAATCCATTCCCCAACAGATCGATGCACTGGAGGCCTGCCTGAGGGCTGTCCTGGCTTGGCACGAGCAGCCCATGTCATCGAACTCGCTGCGCGCGCGCATCAATGGCTCACTGGGCTTTTGGACCGAAGACGATCTGCTCGAGGCCGCAGACAGCTTGGGCTACGAGGTCGAGATCAACGAGCACGACAGCGCCCTGAGTTCGCTGCCCGAATTGCCAGCCATTTGCCTGACACACGAAGTTGGCGCGTTGGCACTGCTTTCGGTCAACGATGAAGGCTTGCTGCTGGTGGTGGATCCCAATCGTTCAGACAAGCCCGAATGGACCTCCAAACAGGACCTTTTTGGCCGGCTGACTGGCCGTTGCCTGTGCCTGTCCAAGCGCGATCTGGGCAAACTCGGCGCCGGCGACGAATCGGCCCCTACAGCGGGTCAGGGCCGCCATGGCCATTGGTTCTGGGGACCGATTTTACGTACACGCTGGATCTATATCCAAGTGGGTATGGCGGCGCTGTTGGTCAACGTGTTTGCACTGGCAAGTTCGGTCTTTTCGATGATTGTTTACGACAGAGTCATCCCCAACAACGCCACCGATACTTTGGTGGCGTTGTTGATCGGCGTGGCGATCATCTTTGTGAGTGACTTTGCCATTCGCACGCTGCGAGGCTACTTTCTGGACTTGGCCAGCGCCAAGGCCGATGCGGCGATTGCCGACAGCTTGTTTGAACACATGCTGGACGCCAAGCTGCAGTCGCGCCGGGGCAGCAGTGGCGCCGTGGCCAGCATGATGAAGGAGTTCGAGTCGATCCGTGACTTCCTGACCTCGGCCACTCTGACGACCTTCATCGACATCCCTTTTGCCATCTTGTTTTTGTTCGTGATTTGGCTCATTGGCGGGCCGCTGTTTTGGGTGCCGTTTTTGGCCATTCCGGTGATGCTGTTGTCGGGCTTGGCGGTACAGCCCCAACTGAGCCGCTTGGTCAAAGAGTCGCAGGAGGACGGCCACCACAAGCACGCCATTTTGGTCGAAACACTCAACGGCCTGGAAACCATCAAATCGCTGGGCGCCGGCTCAATGATGCGCCGGCGCTGGCAGGACGCGGTATCGCACCAATCGCACATTGGTCTTAAATCCCGCATGTTGGCGCAACTGGCGACCAACGTGGCCAACATGGCGCAGCAGTTTGTTCAAGTCGGCGTGATTGCCATCGGCGCTTTGCTGGTTCGTGATGGCCAGCTCGGCTTTGGCGCCATCATCGCCTGCACAATTTTGGCGGGCCGGGCGATTGCCCCCATGGCGCAAATCACGCAACTACTCACCCGAATCAACCAGACCAGCACCAGCTACAAAGCGCTGAACCTCCTGATGTCGCACGAGCGTGAACACGCCCATGGTCAGGTGTTCCTGAGCCGGCCTGAGTTCAAGGGCGCGATCGAGTTTCGCAACGTCACCTTCAGCTACCCCGGCGCTTCGCGCCCGACGCTGGACGACGTGTCTTTTCAAATCGCCCCGGGTGACAAGGTGGCCATCATCGGCAAGGTCGGCTCGGGCAAGACAACGGTCTCCAAACTGATTTTGGGCCTTTACAAACCGGACTCGGGCTCGGTGCTCATCGACGGTGTGGACGTGCGCCAGATCGATCCAGCCGACTTGCGTCGGGCTCTGGGCGTTGTCTTGCAAGATGTCTGGCTCATTGGCGGCACGATCAAACAAAACATCGCCTTGGGCGGCGACTACCCGAATGACGCCGAAATTCTGCACGCCGCACAGATTGCCGGCGTCGACGACTTCGTCAAGCAGCACCCCGAAGGCTATGGCCTGCGACTGGGCGAGCGCGGCGAAGGCCTGTCGGGCGGCCAGAGACAGGCCGTGGCGATTGCCAGGGCACTTTTACGCAAGCCGCAAATTTTGCTGTTCGACGAAGCCACCAGCGCCATGGACCAGGGCGCGGAAACCGCGCTGTTGCAAAAAATCGGCAGCGAAATTGGCCAACGCACCTTTGTCACCATCACACACAAGGCGAGCTTGCTGCAAATGGTCAACAAGATCATCGTGATCGAGCAAGGCAAGGTTGCAGCCCAGGGAACGCCAGAGCAACTGCTCAGGCGCCAGCAGGCTGTGGCGCAGCCCACTGCACCGGCCGCGGCGGCCCCTGCTTCGCCGTCCTGAACACCGCTCCTTTCACGTCCTACCCTTTACGTCAGCGCACCTGCCCCCGCCATGTCCAACTTCTTTCAAAACCGCCTCAAAAAATGGGTTGACTCCTACGCCGGTGAAGGTGCCAGCACCATCGTCGCCAGCGGTTCCGGCAAGGGCCAGATCAAGCGTGCATCGCTGCTGTTGCTGTGGGGCATCGCCCTGTTTTTTGTGGCGCTGTTTGCCTGGATTGCGATTGCTGAAGTCGACAATGTGACCCGCGCCGAAGGCCGCGTCATGCCCTCGGCCAAGATGCAGGTGATCCAGAACCTCGAAGGCGGCATCGTCAAGTCGGTGCTGGTCAAGCCAGGCCAACACGTGGCGGCCGGTGAGCTGTTGCTCACGCTGAGCGATGTGCAACTCAACGCCGACCAAAATGCGCGCCAACAGCAAATCTTGGCACTGGACGCCCGCGCCGCCCGCCTGCTGGCCCAAGCCAGCGGCAAGCCGTCACAATTCTCCCGGCAAGTCATGGCATCGGCACCCGACCTGATGGCGGCAGAGCAAGCGACCTTGGTGTCGAAAAAGCTGGAGCAGGAGTCGCAAATCAGCGTGCTCAATTCTCAAATCGAGCAAAAGCGCAGGGAGTTGGAAGAAACCCAGGTCACGCTGGAAGGCGCACAAAAAAGCCTGCTGCTCGGCCGTGAAGAACGCGCCACCATCGCCCGACTGGTCGAGCGCGGCCTGGAGCCCAGGCTTGAGCTGGTGCGAGCCGACCGCGCCCTCGTCGAGCAGGAAAGCCGCGTCAACGTGGCCAAGGTCAGCATCCAACGGGTCAACTCAGCAATCAACGAAATCGTCTCGCGCCAAGAGGCTTTGACACGCCAATTCCGATCGGAAGCGCTCAACGAACTCAACCGCACCTTGGCCGATCTCGGCCCACTCAAGCAGGCCATGCCCGCGATCGAAGACAAAATCTTGCGCGCCGACATCAAGTCGCCCATGAAGGGCATCGTCAACCGCGTGTTTGTCACCACCATCGGCGGCATCGTCAAGCCCGGCGACCCCATCATGGAAGTTGTGCCAGCCGACGACGAACTGGTGCTTGATGCCATGGTCTTGCCCAAGGACATCGGGTTCGTCAAACTCGGGCAAAACGCCCGCGTCAAGATCACTGCCTACGACTACTCGATCTTCGGCGCACTCGATGGCACGGTTACCAACATCAGTGCCGACGCCGTGCCCAACGAAAAAGGCGAAGCCTTCTACCAAGTCCGCATCGAGACCCAGGCCAAGGCGATTGAAGTGATTGACAAAAAACTGCTGATCTTGCCCGGCATGCAGGCCCAAGTCGACATCATCACCGGCAAGAAAACCATCCTTCAGTACCTGTCCAAACCCATCGTCGCCCTGAAGGAAAACGCATTCAGGGAGAGATAACAGGTTGCCCGTTGGAAGGCCTCGCCTGAGCCTATCCCTGCCTGATCGCGGTGGTGGTTGTTCGCCACTGAGGCCCTGTGCCTCAGTACACCCCAAACTGGCTGGCGTTGAGACCGTTCTCAATGGCCAGCGCCGTGAAGTAATCCTGGCTCAAGCCTTCGGCGTTGGCGGCGCCGGCGTAGCTGCCATCCACATCCCCCCGCAGGAATCCAACCAGTCCGACGCGCAGCGTTGAGGTGCCGTTGTCGGTGGGCATTTCAAGCCCGGGCATGGATCCGGGCTCGGTCGGGTTGGCGGTGATACCGGCAATGGGCGTGGTTTCGTTGAGGAACTTCCAGCTGGGCTGGGTACCCGGCAGACCGACCACGTACTTGAGCACATCAATCGCGTCGGACAACTCGACGCTGCCGTTGCCGTTGTAGTCAGCCGCCAGCGTCTGGTAAGGCGAAAGCGCCTGCCCACTGCCGTTGACTGGCAGACCAACGACCAACTTGAGGATGGCGATGGCGTCTTGCAAGCTCACGGCTGCACTCGATGCGTCGTCTGTGGCCGCGCGCGTGGCTGATAGCTGCACAGGATCCAGCACATCATTGAAGACAGCGGTGCCCTGCCCTGCAGTGTCACGGCCGGTTTCAGCGTCAAGCCCGACTCTCACATCATTGAGGAACACATGGCTCTTCCATGCGTAGGCCTGCACCTCCACTGTGACGCCAGTTTGCAAGGCGCTGGCAGCCACATTGACATCTTGAAAGGCCAGGGTCTCTATGCCCACCAGAGTGTCTGCGCCCTCAGCGGCAGAGCTGACCGAAAAAGAACCCGCGCTGCTGGACCATTTGACGGTGTAGTTGGCGCGGGGACCGCTGAAAACGGCCACATCGTTGCCTGCGCCGCCATCAATCACGTCGTTGCCAGCGCCACCGTTGAGGCGGTCGTCGCCTACCTCACCAAAGATCTGGTCGTCGCCTTCGCTGGCGTCGATCTGGTCTTCACCTGCACCGCCTCGCAAGATCTCACTGAGGCTGGCGCCTACAATGAAATCGTTGGCCGAAAGCCCTTGAACAACGGCCCCAGAGGCAAAGCCAAAGTTTTTGCCTTCGACAGCAACGCCATTGGTGATGGTGACCGTGTGCGAGGCTGGCGGCTTGATCGCCAAAATGGCCTCGGCCAGGCTCAGCATGTCTATGCGCTGGAAAGTCAGGCCGGTGTTGAGGACGTCGTCGGTTAAGTCTTCCTTGTCAACAATGTTGTCCCCGGTTGTTTTCAACAGGGACCGCATTTCTTCAAAAGACAGTCGCCGCCCCAGCTCTCGCATGGCCAGTTGCTGGGCCAGGGCCACCATGCCCGCAACCTCTGGTGAGGCCATGCTGGTCCCGCTGAGCGAGTAAGCACCACCCCCTGCAGTTACACCATTGTTTTCAGCCGCAATGATATTCACCCCGGGTGCAAAAATATCAGACTCCGTGGCGGCCCGCTGAGAGAATTTGACGATGGTGTCTGCAACGCCTACGTGCTTATCGAATGTGCCGTCAGATGCAAAAACAGCGCCCACTGACAGGGAGTAAGGGTCTGAGGAAGGGTAGCTAACACCCTGTATTTGCTCGTAGGCGTACGAATTTCCAGACGCTGACACCACCACCACGCCCGCATTGGTAAGCGCCTTGAACTGGGTAGTCAAGTAGCCTTCCCTGGGCAGGGTGTCAAAAGACGAATCGCCCAAGGACAGGTTGACCGCCACCACGTTGTAGCGGCTGGCGTTGGCCACCACCCAATTGAGCGCCTCCATGATGTCGGCACCGGTGCCGGAGCCGTCATCGCCCAACACGCGCAGGGCAATGATGTTGACCTCAGGCGCGGCGCCCAGGTAGTTGGCATCAGACGAGCCCACCGTGCCGGCCACGTGCGTGCCGTGTCCATCGACATCGCTGGCATTGTTGTCGTTGGCGCCTACAAAGTCGTAATTAAAAACAATGCGGTCAGAAATGCCGTTGTTGTCGGCATCGGGGCCGAAGTGAGGATGGTTCAGGTCAATGCCCGTGTCGACGACGACCACAGACACGCCCTTGCCTTTCACATCTTTAAAGCGCTCATCTGCATGAAAAGCGGCGATGTTGGTGGCCAGACCAAGGTTGGAATACAGGACGTTCGCGTCCGACGCACTGATGGGGGTCTCGACCACCTCGCCTTTTTTCACTGCGCTCGAGCCGGCCGCGTTCACGATGATGGAGGCGGCCGAGTTGCTCATGCTGGGGAATGTGGGGCTCCAGCCTGGCTCGGCCCGCGCGACGATGGTGTGCTCCCCGTTGCTCAGCTCATCGAGCTGGTATTTGCCACTGGTGTCGGACTTGGTGCTGGCTTCACCTGTATCCAACCGGCCGTTGCGATTGATGTCGTCAAACACCACCCAATTGGCCAGCTTCTGCTCACCCGCATCGACCACACCGTCTTTGTCAGCGTCGTTCCACAGCTGCCCTTTGACGCTGCCCACGCCTGCCGTGTCATTGTCGGAAATGGCGTAAGTGACCGGATTGACCTTCACATCGGCGTATTGCGGGTCATCGCTGGTGACCGTGAAGCTCAGATCGGCTTTGTGCTGCCTTTCCGCGGCACTGTCATCGACCGCGTTGATCTGCACGGTCTGTGGGGTGTTCCAGTTGAGGGCATTGAATGTGAGCTGCAGGGGGCTGCTGGCCAGCTGGTTGCCTACATTGAGCGCCACAGTGACAGACCGGCTGGGCTCGACCGCCAGCGACAGGCTCAAGGCGGTGGCCGCCCCACCCTCGGCCAGCAAGGTGCTGGCCGGCGAGACCACCAGCCCAGGGGGGTTGTTCACATCGATCTGCACGTCGGTGAAGGCGAGCTTTTCAATGTTGCTGGCCACCACGGTGTGGCCCGCATAGTCTTTGCCGGCGGTGTCTTTGCCCACAATGGTCAGCTCGGGCTTGCTCGCCGTGGGCGCCGTCACCGTAAAGTCTTTGAATCGACCAAAAAAGACCAAGGTGTCACTGCCTGCGCCACCATCGACCTGGTCAGCCCCACCCAGGCCGTCGAAAATCTCGTTGGCCACGGTGCCGGTGAGGCTGTCACTGCCCTCGGAGCCAAAGATCTTTGCGGTGTTGTTGACCTGCAAGGTCTGTGTCTCGTTGCGGATAAAGCCCAGGGTCTCGACACCCACTGTTCGTGACACATGGCCCGCATATTCATTGGCGTCTTCAGTGCCTTCAATGCGGGTGATGCCAGCCACGGTCGTCACCACAAAATGATCGCTGGGGCCGAACAGCGCCAAGGTGTCGGTGCCTGCTGCGCCGTCTATGAAATCGCTGCCGCCCATGCCGTCGATCAGGTCGCCCCCGGCGGTTCCAAGAATGCGGTCCGAATCGAATGTGCCCAGCAAAGGCGTGACACTGTCCGCGCCCAGGGGAATGTCGTCGGTCGCGGTCTTGATGTTTTCGACGTTCCACAGGCGGCTGACTGTGTAGGAATGGTTTCCCGCTGCGTAGCCGCCTCGCACCGCGGTCAGGCCGCCGACGGCGTGAATGCTGAGCTCGGCGCTGTCCGCTTGAAAGACCACGGTGTCGCTGCCGGCGTCACCGTCGATCAGGTCGCTGCCACCCAGACCGTAAATCAAATCGTCGTCTTCCGTTCCTTTGAGGGTGTCGTCGGTGAGCGTGCCCTGGATGGCACCTTCGGGCAGCTGCTCTTCCACCACGGCTGCGGAGGCGCTGACAGAGAGGCGGTAATCGAGATCGCTGTGGTCCTCGGTGCCGACGGCAGCGATGGTCACGGTGTAGGTGCCCTCAATGGGCACCTTCTGCGCATCAACGGGCAACTTCACCTCAAAGGCGGTGTTGACCCCTGTGTTGCGGCTGTCCAAAAGCTTGCCGTCAGGGTCGTGGACATCGATTCGAAAGTAATCGTTCCAGGTGCTGTCGGTCGGGCTTTCAAAATTGACGGTGAGCATGCCCTGAGAACTCAGGTCCACGCTGAACACATCTATATCGTCAGCCGTCTCGAGATTGCCGGAAATGGGGGCATCCAAGGCCAATGGGTTGGCAGAGATGGGGCTGTTGTTGTCCTCTGCCTCGATGTTGACAGCAGAGGCGAGCGCGGTCAGGGTCAGGTCGTAATCCCCAGCGTTGTGCAAGTCGCTGCTTGACGTGGACAAGCCAAAGTAATAAAAGCCGGCGTCCAGCGCACCCACCGTGAATTCAACGTCTCTGCCTGTGACATCACTGACCAACAGGTAGCCGTTTTCATCGTACAACCAACCCTGGAAGTAACTCTCGTCGCTGTCGGTCGGGGCGTCGAAAGTAATCTTCAAATCGCTTGAGGCTTCGAGGTTCAGAAAGAACCAGTCCACGTCCTCTGGTGTCGAGAGCTTGCCCGTGATTGGTTGGCCCGACTGGACTTCGTTGGGGTAGTAGTCGTTGGGCTCAATCTCGAAACCTTCGGCCACTGCCTCTATAGAGGCTGTCAGCTCGTAAGCTTCGGCACTGTAGTAGTAGTCGTTTGACGCAATCTCGACAAAATAATCTCCTGCCTCTGTCACCGAGGCCTTGAAGGTTTGCGTGCTTCCGGCACTGAACGACGCGATGACCATGCCATCCGCATCCACCAACCGAACGCTGAAGGCATCAGAGTAATCAGAGTAATCGGTGTAGTCGGGGTAATCGCCGTCGTCGGTGTAGTCCGGGTAGTCGGTGTTGTCGGTGTCATCGACGTTGTTCAGGCTGTTGACGCTGTTGACGGCCATCGAACCGTCGCTGAGATCGAAGTTCAGCGTCAAAAGACCCGCACTCAAGGCCTTCAGTTTGAAGGTATCGATGTCGGCGTAGCTGCTGAGCTGGCCCTTGACCGCCTCGCCCAGGGTCAGCTCGTTGGCCGTATCAGCACTGTTGTTGCCTTCTGACTCAAACCCCGCAGTCGAACCCACCACATGACTGGCCTTCAGGCTGTAGGAGCCGCCTTCGCTGAAGTCATACAAGTAGGTGGCGCTGACAGCCAAGTAGTAGTCACCCGCTTGCGACAAACTGGTCTGGTAGGTCTGGCTGACACCGCTCGCAATTGAATTGAGCAAAACGCCCTCGACGTCATACAGAGACAAAGTGAAGGGGTCAAAATACTCGAAGCCAATGGGCAGATCGAAGGCCAGGGTCAGCACCCCGGGCGCGGTCACAGAGAACTTGAAGTAGTCCAGATCCTCACCCGTGGCCATCTGCCCCGTGACAGTCGTGTCCAGGCTCAGCGCGTCGGCCGTCTGAATGGTGTCGTTGCTTTCGGACTCAAGCACCCCAGTCGAGCCCGGCACAAGGCTGGCCGTGAGGCTGTAGGCCACGCTTTGGCCAGAGAAATACCAAGCGCCTGCATCCAAGTAGTAATCGCCCTCTTGGACCAAGATGGTCGGAAAGGTCCTGCTCTCGGCGCTCGAAAATGAACTGAGCCAAGTGTCATTGGGGCCGTAAAGCTCAAGACTGAAGTAGCTGTATGGGTCGCCGTTGGGCGGCAGATCGAACGCCAGGGTCAGCGCCCCGGGGTCGGTCACAGAGAACTTGAAGTAGTCCCTGTCACCGACCATTTGAAATACATCCGAGATCTTCACGCCCAGGGTCAACAGCGTGTCGGCGGGTGCAATGACCACTGTTTCCGAGCTAGGCACGCTCTCAAGCTCTCCACCCAGGTCTGTGTAGCTGGCCATCGCCGTGATGACCTTGCCCACCTCAGCCTGCGTCAGTGTGTAGTTGCTGGCCGTGGCCCCTTCAATGTAGTTGCCGTTGGCCAGCCATTGGTACTTGATCGCGCCATCACCCGTGGTGGGTATGCCATCTGCATCGGCCAATGTGTTGCTGGCCGTCAGCGTCTGACCTCGATTGGGTGTGCCACTGATGGTCACAGTGCCAGTGGGTGAGTCGTTGACAGCGCTCAGGGTGATGCCCAGGGTGCTCGAGCCGTCATTGGTTTCGTAGCTGATGACTGGCAAGTTGCCATTGACGTTGGGCAGCGGCGTGAAGGTGTAGCTGCCGTCGGTGTTGATGAGCAGCTCGCCCTTGCCTTCGATGGTAAAGGACTGGCCAGCGTCGAGTGGTGTTTCACCGGGCACCGTGAACGAGACAACACTGAGTTTGTTACCTGTAGAAGCCTCGTCGTTGCTCAGCACGTTACCGCTGATGACGCCGCCATCTTCGTCACCGGTGATGCTGTCGGCCAGCAACACGGCGGCCTGGGTGGCTGCGGCAACAGTCAGGTCAAAGTTGTCGTACACGAAGCCACCGAGCTCATCAGAGGCGGTCACCAGAATACTCAGTGTGGCCAGGTCGTTGGCCGTCGGGGTACCGCTGAAAGTCCATGTGGCGCTGTTAAAACTCAGCCAGGCTGGAAGTGCCGAACCATCGGCCAGAGTCACCGTGAGGGCAAGGTCGGCTGTATCGACATCGCTCAGGTCACTTTTGAGGTCAAAGCTCAAGGCATTGCCAAGTTCAACCATGCGATCAGCAACAGGGTTGAGCACCGGCCAATCATTGGCACCCACGACACTGAAGCTTGCGGTCCCCGATTGAGTCAGGCCCTGGGCATCCGTGACCTGAAGAGCGAAGGTGTCGGTTTTTGATTCATCGGCTTTCAGCGCCTGGGTTGCGCTTTTGCTGTCGTCGAGCACATAGGCCAGCGCCTGTGTGCCGCTGGTCAGGCTTGCCGTACCATAGGTTCCCACTTTGGTGTAGGTGACGCCATTGTTGCTGGTCGCCCATCCCAGGCTGAGCAGGCCTGCTGCGTCGAAGCTGGTGACGCCTTCGGGATCAGCCAGGGCCACCGCGATCACCGAGTCGCTTGTCCCCGGCTCGACATTGCCGGCGCCACCACGCTCGCGCAGCGTGAAAGAGGCGCTGCCAAAACTCACCACCGGCTTGTCGTTAACGCCAGCGACGCTGACGCTCAGGACCTTGCTGCTGCTCGCCGCGCCGTCGGAAACGGTGACCGTGAAATCTGCACTGGTGGAACTGGCCGCGGCATTGAGTCCGCCGACATCGGGACTGAACACATAAGCGCCAGTGGCCTTGGTCACAGTCAGCGTGCCGAAGTTGCTGGTCATGGACACGGTGGTGCCTGCGTCCGTCCCGCCTAAAATACCGTAGCTCAGGATGTCACTGTTCAGGCCGTCACTGTTCGCGTCGCTGGCGGTTAGCGTGCCTGTGACCGAGCCGCTCGTGGGCGCGGCAAACAGGTCACTGGCGTCGGTATCGGTGTAGGCCAGGGCCGTTGGCGTTGCAAGCAATGGCGCCACGTTGTCAGCGACCAAAAAGTTCAACGGGCTGACCAAAAAGCCGTCATAGCTGCTGTCTTGGCTGACCACCTGAAAGCTCAAGGGTGCCGCCTGGCTCGCACCTTCGTTTTTACTGTCGGCCGTGGCCGAGATGGTCACGCTCTGCGCCGTGGCGTAGTTGGCGCTGGTAAAGGTCAGCACCGTTGCCGACAGGTCAAGCTGGTCATTGGCATCGGTTAAATAAACCTTGACATCGTTTGCAGGTGCCTGGCTCAAAGCCAGTGTGAAGCTACTGTTATTCGGTTTGGCCGTACCTTCACCCAAAACATTCTCGGAAAGGGTGGTTTTGGTAGCGCTGCTGTTGAGGCTAACGCCCACGTTGCCGCTGACGATCTTGATCGTTTGTTGCAAGATAGCGCTGGCGCCCGATTGGTCCGAGCCACCCAACTCGCTGAGCTGGCTGGTCGAGTCGTAGGCTTGTAAGGCTAGCTTGAGCGAGCTACCAGCCGCTGTGGTTCCTGGCAAAAATACCGCGGTGGCCATTTCGGCTGCAGTCAGGATCACGCTGCCTGGGGGCTCAATCTCTTCGTCAGTCACGTGATCAAAGCCATAGGTCTTGGCTGTGTCACCTGTTCCAACAACAATGCTTGCATCGCTGCTCAGGCCCGAGTCATTGGTCAGGCTGAAGCGGTAGTAGCTCACCGACTGGCCGCTGCTGATGGCGTCGGGATCGGTCACCGAAAACAGGCTGTCCAAGCGCACACCCGTGGTGCTGCCGGCCGAGACGTTGCGCACCACCTGGGTGTCTACCACCACGCCGGGCTCGGGCACCCGAATGCTGACGGTGCCCACGCTGAGCACAGGCGCGTCATTGAGGTCCAGTCCGATACCGGCCACCTTGAGCGTGTAGTTGCCGGTATTGAAAGCGGTTGAAGAAAAGGGGCTCACCGCCACCAGAAAAGTCTGGGCTTCGGCAAAGCTGTTTGCCAGTAAGCTGAGCGAGGCACTGCTTCCCGCGCTCAGCGAGCCCCCCGTCAAAGGCGCACCCGACCAGGGGGTGATGTCGATCTTCCATTCCGGGCTGGTGGCCGAGCTCGATGAGCCAAAAGAGACCGTGAAGTCGCTGGGTTTGGCGGTGGTGAAGACCCAGTAGTCCACGTCGGAGGCGCTCGACAAGGCACCGGTCATGCTGGTGTTGGCCAACAAACGGTTACTGGCGAATGCCGCGTCGTCCTTGGTATTGTTGCCGCCTGTGCCTTCTTTTTCTAGCGTCGGCGTCACGGTTGCAGTGATCGCGTAGTCGGCACTGTTCCAGACCGCGCCGTCGGCCAGCACCTGGATCGAGTAGCTCCCCGCAGCCGCTACGGCCGCTGTGACCGAGGACGACACACCGGTGACCAATTGGGCCGGATCGAATGCCAAGGCTGTGTTGTCGCTCAAACCCGATGGCAGGGCTTTGTCCAGCGTCAAAGTGGCGCTGCCACCCACCAGTGGGGTGGCACTGATGACTTTGTAAACGGTGGTGTCGGCCCCTGAAGTGACCAGCGTGAACTGGCTGCCGGCGGCGGGCACGCTGGTCAAGCCGTCGACGTTCAAGTCGCTGCCGATCTGGCTGGCGCCATTGACCAACGGGGTGCCCAGCACCGAGCTGGCCAGCGTTCGCAAATAGTCGCCGTTGCTGTCAAGCAGACGCACCTGCCAATGGCTGGCAGTTGTCAACAAAGGGGTTGAAAAGTCCAACGTGATCAGCGATGGGCCACTGGTGTTGATCTGGAAAAAATCCACGTCGCCAGCGCTGCCCAGCGCAGCCACCATTTTCACGCCACTGGTCAGCGCGTCGGCGCCGGCCAGCGTGTTGTTGGATGGGCCGTCGTAGAGCGGCGATTCTTGTTCGTAAGCCATGGTCAGTGAGTTCCCTTGATGAAAAGTAGCCGCACCCCACACGGGGCGCGGCTGCCACCTGTCAGTAGTTGTTCAAAATCTCAAAGCTGGCACTGCTCAGGGACGACAAGGTCACATCCAGCAACAGCAGGCTGTGGTTGCTGCCCAGGTCAATCCGGGTCGACGTGCCTTCGGCGCTGGCGCGTGCCAGCACTTCGGCGGCCGTGTCCACGCCAGTGCCGTTCAAGCCGTCGGTATCGCCCTCGCCCAGCAAGAACACCAACGTGTCGCCACCGACCGCGTCAAAGTCGCCAATCACGTCGCGGCCCGACTGGTCGGCCATGACGAACCGATCGGCTCCGGCACCGCCTTTGAAGTGCTCCTGGCTGCTGCTGCCCAACAACAAATCGGCCAGCGCAGTCCCGGTGACATACGTGGTGGACTCCAGCCCGGTGTCACCCCAGGTGGCCTTGGTCGTCAGGCTGGGGCTCAGGCTGTAGGACTGGTCGGCAAACATCAGCTCCTCAATGCCGCGCAAGACATCGGTTTGACTGGCCACCCCGGTGGCCGGCGTGCTCACTTCCACCCAGCGGTCATAGACCGTGGCGCTGGCTGCAGCGGTCTTGTCGGTGGCTGTGCCCTGGGTCACGCTGGCCATCAACGAGGTGTAAAGGTCGGCAGTCTGAACCGTCAACTTCACCTGCGCCACGTTGGTGGCGTCGACCGTCACGACTGCGCCGGTCACGCCGCCGGTGATGCTTTCGATCTGAGTCTCAAAACCCTGGGCCACCTTGGCCAGGGTGTTGATGTCGCTGCTGGCCGTGACCGTATAACTGGCAGAGCCGACCTGGAGACTGAAGACGTCTCCCACATCAACCTGCCCACTGAAGATGGTGCTGGCCGCCTGCTGCTTGTGAATGCCGTAATCGCTGCGCAAGCCCGAGAACATCACCACATCCTTGGCCGCGCTGCCGTCGGCCGCCAGGCCCTGGTTCAGACCGCCGTCAATGGTGTCGTTGCCATCGCCAGGCTTGAACACGTCTCCCAACAGGCCGCCTGTGAGCACATCATTGCCTGCACCCGAGTCAATGACGTTGCTCAGGTCTTGCGCGCCGACGATGCTGTCATTGCCGTCGGTGCCAGTCCAGATTTTCTGGTCTACTTTCTTGTTGCCGTCGGTGTCGACTTCAACACTCTTGACCTCGGCCACCGTTCCGAGGGCGAGCAACTTGTCGGCAAAGCGGATTTGCTCCACATTGCGCAAGGTGTCGGTTCCGTCGGCAGACGGTCCGGTGACAGTCCAAGTGGTGCTGGTGCCCACTTGAGCCACCGTGTAGCTGGAAGCGTTGCCTTCGTACCGAACGGTGTCGGTGCCCAGACCGCCCTCGATCGTGTCGTTGCCGGCGCCGCCATTGAAGCGGTCATTGCCGTCGCCGCCAGTCAATGCATCGTCGCGGCTGCCGCCCGAGAGTTGCACCGCCAGGCTGGCACGCCCTGCCTGGTGATCGACGGCATTGAGCTGATTGGCCACCACGTCAATGCCGCTGACGCGCACCAGGTCCGTGACGCCATCGCCATCGAGGTCCTGCCGGTCAATCGCCACTTTCAGGCTGACAAAGGCATCAGTGAACTGCAGGCCTTCCATACCCACAAGGGTATCGGTGCCATCGCCAGTGTTGCTATTGGCCTGGACTTGGTAGCCGTCGGCGGTCTGCGTGATCGTGTAGCTGCTCAGCGACTGGCTGTATTCGCCAATGTCACGGCCTGCGCCGCCATTGAGCGCGTCGTTGCCTTGCCCACCCATCAAGATGTCGTCACCCGCTGCGCCAGTGATCGAATCGTTGCCTGCCCCGCCTTCCATGCGGGCGTTGAGCGCCGTGGCGACCAGGGTGTCAGCACCATCGGTGCCGCGCAAGCTGACGGCGTCGGGCGTGCCGTCGCCGTCGATATCGACGAAGGACTGCGCCACCTCCAGCGTCACCCAGCGGTCACCGAAGGCCAGGTTTTCGATATTCACCAGCAAGTCCACGCCGTTGCCACCGTCATCTTCACCCAGAGAGTCCGTCACACGCAGCAGCGTGACGTTGACCGTGCGGCCATCGACCGTGATGGCGTTGGCGGTTCCATCCACAAGGTAAGTCACGCCGTTGATGACAAAAGACTGACCATTGAAGGTTTGGTTGCTGGCGTCCAGCGTGCCGGGCTTGATGCGTTCAATGGTGTAGCGGCTGTACAGGCCGTCGTAATGCACGGTGTCGAAGCCCTGGTTGCCCCAGAAGTCCACGCCATTGGCGCGGCCATCAATTTCGTCAGCGCCCATGCCGCCCCAGAACTGGTCCGCGCCGTTGCTGCCGACCAAGGTGTCGTCTCCTTCGTTGCCCCAGAACTGGCGTGTCACGCCCAAGTCGGTGCTGGCGGACTGATCGATCCGGTCGTCAAGGAAAGTGCCGTTGATGTTGATGTTCTGGAGCCGACCCTCAGGATTTTTCCAGCTGTTGACTTCCACTTCCAGACGCATCCAGCGGTCGGCAAACGACAGCGACTCCACGCCTGTGAGCGTGTCGGTGCCGTCACCCTCGCTGTCCGAGTCACGCACTGTGACTGACCCGTCGGCATTGCGGGTGATGGCATAACGCGCAAACTCGCCGCTGTACTGGGCGTTGTCGGTTTGGGCATTGCCCATGGTGTCAACCCCGTTGGCGCCGCCATCGATCAGGTCATTGCCTGCGCCGCCGCGCATCCAGTCGCCACCAGCGCCACCCCGAATGGTGTCGTTGCCCTCGTTGCCGTTAAAGCCGTCGTTGCCGCTGAAGTTGTAGGCGTCCTTTGCAGGCACCGCCACGGCGCCCATGATGTCACCCTCGCTGGTGCCTTCGGAATTGGATCCCGTGATATCGCCAGGCTTATGAAGCTTGGTCTCTTCGTCAAAAACCCAGTTTCTGTGCAGGTAGACCTGTTGCTCCAGCGGCATCCATTTGTCGCTGAAGGACAGGAATTCAACATTGACCAAAGCATCGACCCCGGTGCCGTCAAATTCGGCCGACAAACGGTCGATCACCAGCCAGCCTTTGACCGAAGTGGCACCAGTCGCCGCCTGGTCGATCATGTTCAAAACGCCTTGTTCCATGCCCAACAGCGCGTCGCCCGTCTGGCTGGAGCCAGAGAGGTTGCGGCCATTGAGCAGCAAAGCCGAATCGCGCTCGCTGCTCAGCGTCCAGTTGCTGTTGACCTTGGACAAGCTGACATCAAGCAAGGTGTAGCGGCTGAAGCGGGCGTTGAACACCACTTCGTCACGGGCTTGGTTCCCCCAGGTGTCCAGCCCCGTATTGGCGCCGCCATCGACATAGTCGTTGCCCGCGCCGGGGCGCACCCAGTCGCTGCCATTGCCACCAATATAGACGTCGTTGCCATCGCGAAGTTCGGTGTTAAAAGAAGCCTTGGCCAGCGCCTCAGGTGTGAGCCCGACCATCTCTGCCACCTTGGCGGGGGAAATGTTGTCGGCACCCGAAGTTCCGGTGGTCCAGACGTTGTCGATGACCTTGTCACCGTTCCAGTCGTTGGCCCAGGCGCGTGACTGCATGTCAACCGAGCCGTTGGCAAAATTGAGCGATTCGACGTTGAAGACCAGATCGGTGCCCTCGCCGCCCAAGTCGGCGTCCAGGCTGTCGGTGACCAGCAAACCATTGTTGTTGTCGATCAGCAAACCGGCACTTAAAGCCCTTTGCAGCACATCGGCGATGGCCTGGTCCTGCCCGGATGCGATGACCAGACTACGCCCATTGGAGGTGGTAGAGAAGGTCGCGAAAATAGCACCATCAACCTGGACACCGCTGGCCGACACACTGACCTGGGCGATGCTGTAACGCGAGGCGTTGCCCGAGAACTGTGCAGAGTCTTGGTCTTGCCAGCTGTTGCCAGAAGTGCCATTGCTGCCCCCATCGAGCACATCGTTGCCGCCGTTGCCCACCAAGTTGTCACCGTTGCCGCCACCGCGTAAAACGTCGTTGCCGTCGTTGCCGCGCAGGTGGTCGCGTGTGGCCAGCGGTGCGGGGCTACCGTCGGCCAGCCGATCACCCGCGATATCGTCAGCAAAGGCCGTTCCGTCTGCGCTGGCGCTGACCATGCCTTGTCCATCGGTCCAACTCCAGCGGCGCACAGACACATCGGTCCTGCGGTCACTGAAGGCCAGCGATTCCACGCCGACCAAAATATCGGTCCCCAGTGAATTGGTGTCGCTGGCATCCAGCAGATCTCGCACCTGAATGGCAGGAGCACCCTGGTAGGTGGTCGTGCTGACTTCGAAGCGATCGAAATTGCCATTGAAGTGCGCCACATCGCCGCGCTGATAGCCGTTTATGTCGGCCGGTGCGTTGTCGCCGCCCAGCAGCAAGTCGTTGCCGCTGCCGCCTTCAAGCTCGTCGCCACCAATGCCGCCCACCAGCGTGTCGTCGCCGGCGTTGCCCCTGATCCAGTCGGAATAGGCACCACCGGTGAGCACATCGTCAAAAGGCGTGCCGTTGCTGTTTTTGGACTGACCATAGATTTGGTTTTCATTGTCGTCCAGAAGGGGGTCGCCATCGAGTTCATAGAGCGGCGACGACCAGTCGTTGTAGGTGTTGACGTCAGGCACCAGGCTGATGGAACTGTCCGCCCCGCCCGTCCATGCGAACTGAACGCGATCCACATTCACCACCAAGTCAGTCCCAGTACCGCCTAATTTGGGATCAAGCAAATCGGTAACCAGTACGCCAGAGATCTCATCACCTGATGCTTCTTCAATGGTCCGTAAGGTGTAGGTACTACCCTCCACATCAACCAATACGCCTTTCACCTCATAGCGATTCCGAGAGCCAGAGTAGTTGACGACGTCCTGTAAATCCCAATAGTTAGGGTAACCCTCGAGTGGGGTCTCAGTGGCACCGTCAATGGTGTCATTGCCCGCGCGGCCTTCAAAGTGGTCGCCATGGTCGGTGCCCAAAAGCAAGTCGTTCTTGAAGGTGCCAATGTAATTGCTGCGCGTGAGCTCATAAGCTGTGGTACCGACGGTGTTGGTCCACGTCCAGGTCTGCACCACGGGCTTGAGATCGAGCGTGAGGTCGCTGAAAGAGACCTTTTCGATCTGTCGCAAGGTGTCCATGCCGTAGCCCACGTCAGACCAGAAATTAGTGCTCACCAGCGCATCGCTGGTCAGGTGCCCGTCGCTGCCAAAGCTGCTCGCATTGAGCGTCTTGAGTGACGCGAGATCCACCACGGTGGTAGAGCCGTCAGCGTTGTCTCGAATATCAAAGCGGTTGCTCCGCGCGTCTGCGTAGTGAATACGATCACCAGCCCACCATTGGCCCTGGATGGTGGACCGATCGCCAAGGCCATCATATGTGTCGTTGCCCGAATTGGCATTGAAGTAGTCATCCTCGGCATCGTTACCGGAGACAGTCTCATTGGCAACCTGTGCAGAAGAATCGGTAGCAGCAGCATCTTGCCAATTCCAGAAAGATCCTCCAGCAAACGAAAGTGTCTCTACATTGCTGAGGGTATCAACACCCTCACCGCCATAGATGGCATCGAGCGTGTCGGTCACAATCCAACTGCCCACGACTGCGACATTCTTGACCACTACGTAACGGTTGGCGGCGTCGGCGTAGGCGACCACGTCGGCACCCGCGCCGCCGTCGACCAAATCGTCACCCATACCCGGGCGGAATTGATCGTTGCCTGCAGCGCCCACCAGCGTGTCGTTGCCAATCCCGCCGCTCATGTTTTGGCCGTCTGACCCGGTGGCGACCATTTCATCGCCAAACATCGTGGCGGTGTTGCCTTGCACCACCAGCCATTCGGTGGCGTTGTTATTGAAGTCTAGACGCTCGACATTGAAGACGATGTCGCGGCCCTGACCGCCGAGGTCAGCTGGAATCAGATGCTCGACCGCAAAATACACTTGGCCTGCCTGGCCAGTGACCGTACCACTGTCAGTGTCGGTAAAACGGGTGAGGGTGTACTCGGAGCGCGCACCCGTGTAGATGCCGTGGTCATGCTCACCTTGCGGGTTGGCACCGCCGTCGAGTGTGTCGTTGCCGGTTCCCCCTTGCAAGGTATCACTCAAGCTACCGCCTTGCAACAAGTCATTACCACCTAGGCCATTGATGCTGTTGTGTTCATCTTGCTTGCCCACAAAGCGCTCGCTCAGGCGGTTGCCCTCAACATTTCTGTAAAGCTTACCCGAGGCATCGCGTTGCCAGTTTTCACCGATTTCTTCCACACCGTTGCCGTTGTCGCCGTTGTACCAGGATCTTTCCACCAACTGCATGCGCTCGCCAGAGAATCCCAAATACTCAACGTTATGAATTACATCTCGCCCTTCACCACCCTTGCTATCAGAGAAGCGGTCTTGAATGACAACAAAGCCAGCAGGATCTAAGAACCCAGAAGGTAAATAAAGCGCTGCATCTCCCGTAGCGGCATGGCCCAAATTGTCATAGACCCCGGTTTCATCAGGGCCGGCCAACCTGAAGGCCGTGATGTCGTAGCGGCTGCCAGCGTTCGAATAGTTGACCTGGTCCGAATCTCCGGCACCACCGTCAAGCACGTCGTCGCCCTTGCCACCCCACAGCTCGTCATGGCCCGCGCCGCCGAGCAGGGTGTCGTTGCCGGCACCGCCGTCCATGCGGTCGGCGTCCAGCAACCAGGTGCCTTGCTTTTGAAGTGCATCGGCATCGATCAGGTCACCCAGCAAACCGCCACGCAAGTCATTGCGACCGTTCTCCTGGTTGGTGCGGTACTCGGTGATGCCCAGCTGAATCTGGGTGTCGTTGAAATGCAGTTGCTCGACGTTGATGACGTAGTTCACACCGTCACCACCAGCAGCATCTGACAAGCGGTCGGTGATGCGGATGATGTCTTGCGGCCGGTCGGCCTCCAGGTATTTCGCATCAATGGCGGTCTTGACCTGAAGCTGCAGAATGCCCTGGGGCAGTGCTGCTTGCGTGGTCAGTTGTACGTAGCTCAGGGTGTCCACCGTATAGCGCGAACTTGCGCCACGAAGTTCAACGATGTCGAGGTTGTCCCAGCTGTTGGCCGAGGTGCCGTTGGCGCCACCGTCGTAAAAGTCATTGCCGCCCGCGTCAACCATGCGGTCGCCACCTTCGCCACCAAAAACGAAATCATTGCCGCCTTGCGCGTCAATGCGGTCGTTGGGGTTGGTCGGCTTGGCTGCTGTCCCTAAGACCTGCGCATCAATGCGGTCGTTGGGGTTGGTCGCATTGGCTGCTTTCCCTAAGGCCTGCGCATCAATGCGATCGGCAAAGTCGGTGCCTTGCACATCGTTTTGCCCCTGATCACGCGCACCGAAGCGCACGCCCAGGCGCATCGATTGGCCTTCAGAGAAGTCAATACGCTCGATATTTTTCAGGGTGTCCACACCTAAGCCGCCAAACTCAACAGACAGCTTATCGGCCACGGTCACTACACCGGTTGCTTCGTTGCGCGTGACGGTAAAGCGGCTGCGGCTGGCGTCCATTCGAAGGACGTCCTCATCATTCCAGATGTTGTTTTCCGAAGGTACGTTGGCGCCACCATCGATCAGGTCATTGCCTTCACCAGACTCGATGTAGTCAACGCCCGATCCACCCACGATGGTGTCATCGCCAGCGCCCGCCCGAATATCGGTCTGCTTGGTTTTGTAACTGCTAGCGGACACATCAATGTTGTCAGCGAAATCACTGCCACGCCAGTTAGACCCCTCAATCTCACCTTTCGGATTGGTCCAAGACGATGATGTCACGGACAGATTCTTTTCGCCATCGGCAAAACGCAAAACTTCGACATCCACCAACCTGTCAGTGCCCTCGCCTGCATCACCCTTGCTGTCCACCACGGTGAAGTAAGTTTTGCCAGCCACCCCAACTGGGCCCTTGCCATCAACGTCAATCAGTTTATTGACGGTATAGCGGCTAGCGTTACCAGCGTACTCAGCCACGTCGGCACCATTCGAGCCATTTGGGTCCCAGGTCTGCGTTGCCCCCGCAGGGCGGTCAGAGCCACCGATCAGCAGGTCGTTGCCCTTGTCGCCACGCAGGGTGTCGGCACCCGCGCCGCCATACAAGGTGTCGTTGCCGCTGCGGCCTTCCAGGCGGTCAGAGCCGGCAAACAAGGTGTCCGCGTCCTTGACGGCCAGGTCGGCGCCCAGGCTTTCTTCATAGGCCGTACCGGAAACTTGAATACCGCGAATAGGACCAGGCGTCGAAGTCTGAGTCTGCGGGTCAAAAGTCCAGTCGCGATTGGCCCAAATTTCGGCCGTGAGGCGGACTTGCTTGTCAGAAAACTGCAGGGCATCGATGTTGAAAACCACATCGGTGCCGTCGGGCGAGCCACTGCGCTTGTCCTTGACCTCGAAATAAACTTGGTTGGCTTGCCCGGTGACCGTACCGGTTGCGTTGTCTACGAGGCGCGTGATCTCATACCTCGAAGACAAGCCAGAGTATTGGGCCCGGTTTTCCAGGTTCCAGACGTTGTTGGTGGCAATGCGCTCGCTCACCGAGGCGAGTTGCCCCCCGTCGATCGTGTCGTTGCCAGCGCCGCCATCTATCCAATCGCCGCCCTTGCCTGCCTTGACCATGTCATTGCCTTGGCCAGCATTGATGCCGTCGCGGTAGGTACGTGCCTGTGCCTGATCGGCCAACTTGTCGCTGTCAATCACATCATTGGTGTCGGTGCCATGGGTCCAGTTTTGTGCCCACTCATTGGTATCGGTCGTTGCGTTGAAATTAACGACCAGGCTCATGCCGCGCTTGTCACCGTTGAAGTAAAGGGACTCGACCTGGGTGTACACATCCGTCGAGCCGTCGATCAGGCTCTTGACCGTGACCGCGCCGTCGGCGCGGTTGCCAATGACGTAATCGGTCGAGCTGCCGTTGTAGTGAATGTTGTCGTTGCCCTCGCCGCCATCGACGGTGTCGCTGCCCTCGCCGTCAAGGATCCAGTCGTCGCCTGCGCCAGCCAGGATGCTGTCGTCGCCGGCACCCGCCTGAATGTTGTCACGGGTGGTGGTTGCGCTAGCCGCTTCCCCCAACGCTGCGGCGTTGATCACATCGTCGGTGAAAGTGCCGCGAATCTGGTTTTGTGCGTTGACTTGGGCGCTGTTGGCCTTATCAAAGGTCACCTGAAGATCAAGTGCCGAGTCGTCAAACTGCAGCTTCTCGATGTCGTACAGACGGTCCGTGCTGTTGTCTTGTTTGTCAAACACCAACATGCTGCCGTCGGTTTTGTCGCGGCTAAAGGTAAAGCCGCTTTGCTTACCGATAAAACTTGCAACATCGGTGCCGGCGCCGCCGCGCAAGGTGTCATCTCCCTGAGCACCTTCTAGTTCATCGTCGCCTTCGCCACCCAGCAAAGAATCGTTGCCTTTGCCGCCCTGCAGCGCGTCATCTCCAGCACCACCGTCAAGTGTGTCGTTGCCAGATGCACCAAAAAGCAAATCGTTGCCAGCTGCACCGGACAAGCTGTCGGCCTTCGTGGTACCTGCAATCAGATCATCCGTCGTGTCGCCAACAGATCCAAAGGTCATGCTGAATTGGCTCTGGCTACCGTCTTGGCTGCGCACCAACAGCGATTCGATAGCGCCACGTCCAGGGTTCACGGCACCGGTACTACTGTCCACTGCGTATTGATTTCTGACCACAACCTGGCTGAGCACCGTGCCATCGGCCTTCATGGTTTGCAACACCAGGTCTGTGGGCGAAGAGCTGCTCACACTCACTTGACCAATGTTGTTGCGCGATTCAAAGACCAGCTTGTCGCCGCTGCCGTAGCTGCCGGACAAGTTGTCACGACCCGAATCGGTTATGACATCGAAGCCATCTTCGCCGTCGACGTGGGTATAGGTGTCGTCACCCGTCAAGCCTGACAAAGTGTCGTTGCCGCGTCCGCCCGTCAGAGTGTCTGACCCGGCTTGCCCGTCCAGGTTGTTGTTCCCTGAATCACCAATCAAGAGGTCGGCAAAATTGGAACCACGAACTGCATCAACACCGATGAGCACATCAAAACCACCAAAGCCGTCTGTGGCCGATCCAGTTGACAAGTCGACATTCACGCCCATAGGACTACTGCCGAACTCAACACGCGTGACAGCGCCTGCGCTGCCATCCATCGTGTCGTCGCCTTCAAGGCCTTCGAAGGACTCTATATAGCCATCGGTCACGAAGGTTTTACGGTCACTGGCAAAAAAGATGTCGTTGAAAGCTGAACCCCGTGAGGCTTCAATGTTGATCAGAACGTCCGTGCCGCCCATGCCATCCTGTGCAGAGCCAGCCTTAATTCCGCCAAGTTTGACTGTCACCCCTTCGTAGCTCAAGCTGTAATCGGCGCGATCCCAGCCTGTACCGCCGTCAATGGTGTCATCGCCCGCGTTGCCCTGGAAGAACTCGAAGCCATCCGTCACGGCGGACCCATTGGCCGCATTGCCCCCAACGATCTTGTCGTTGTAAGCCGAGCCAAACACAGCTTCAATGTTGCGCAGGGTATCGGTACTGCCATAACCATCGCTTGCGATACCCGTTTGAAGATTGACATCCACGGCGCTGGTGGCGCCGTCGTATCGGGCAATGTCCTTACCGCCCAGGCCATCAATGGTGTCATTGCCTTTGCGGCCTTCAAATTGCTCAGTCAATAAAGTGGTGTTGCTGCCGGTGAGTGTGTCGGCATGGTCCGAACCGCGCACCATGTTGATGTTGCGCAATGTGTCGTTGCCCGCACCACCCGTGGCAGTGCCAGTGCCTAAGTCGACCGTGACAGCCGCAGGTGCCGACTGGTAAGAGGCTCGGTTGTTGTCTGAAGCGATGTAGGTGCCAGTGATTTTTCCGCCGTCGATCGTATCGTCGCCAGCGCCACCTTCAAACATCTCAAGCAAGCCAGCTCCACTGCCCAGCATCGAATCGTTGAAAGCCGAGCCCACAAAGAACTGCGCATTTCGCACCGTGTCGGTACCGCCCAGACCATCAGAGACCGTCCCCTGACCGACGCTTCCGTCACCGGTAATGCCAGTCAAATTGAGCTCGATGCCACTGGTGGACGAAGCGTAGCTGATTGTGGTTCCGTCCGAATTGCGAATGTGGTCCACCAACACACCACCGTCCAGGGTGTCATTGCCAGCACCGCCAACCAGCAGATCAGCACCCAAGCCGCCAAACAAACTGTCGTTGCCCGTGGTGCCAAAAAGATTGTCCAAACCATCGACGACTGTGGTGTTACGCCACTGACTCAAGACGACGCCGAAGTCGTTGTTGGGATCGGTGTTGTCGCCAAAGAAGCTGTCGCGCACCGAGAACGCAATGGACACCGCACCAGCAGGCACCACCACGCGCGTGACGCCCGCGGCAACGTCAAAATCCTGGGTGACATCAGTCACATCGCCAATGCTTTGCGCTTGAGTGGTGGTGCGTGCATAGACCTCAGGCGCAACTCGAGCGCCTTGCGCGTCTAGAAATACTGCCACCATGTTGGAGGTCACGTCGGTGCTGTTGCTGCCGAATTGATAAGCGCCCGATCGGGTCAGCGAGATGACCTCGCCGGCCACCATGCCCAAAGAGCTCAATGTCAAGGTGGTGGCCGCTTTGGCCCCCGTGTCGGTGCTGGCAGCCAAGTAAGTGCCAGCCGGGTCAATCTGATGAAATTCATCACCCGCTGGCACCACGCCCCCTTGAGCGTTGATGTTGAATTCGACTTCGCCGAAGATCATTTTTTCAAAACCTGTCAGCGTGTCAACGCCATCGCGCAGTTCGGTGTTGTCGGTCACCGTGTAGCTTTTCGTGATGCTGTTGAAGCTGATCAAGTAGTCAGCACGGGCGCCTGTAAATCGCGCCGTGTCTGTGCCATCGCCGCCGTCAATTGCGTCGTTGCCCTTGCCGCCGTGCACCGTGTCGTTGCCAGCACCAGCAAACACTGTGTCGTCGCCTGCTCTGCCTTGGAAATCGTTATGGCCATCGTTACCGCGCAACTCGTCGCCGAACTCGGAACCGCGCATGCTTTCAATAGCAATCAGCGTGTCTACGCCGCTGCTGGTGTAGGCCTTGCCTTCGGTCAAATCGATGCGAACACTGGACAGTTCCGCTGAATAGCCGGCACGGTCGTTGCCCGCACCACCATCGATAGTGTCATTGCCACCAAAGCCTTCAAAGTAATTGTTGTTGGCGTTGCCTGTCAATTGGTCATCGAATTGACTGCCAAGGATGCCCGTGAATCCGAATAGCACGTCATTGCCGTCAGCGCCCCATGCGCGACCTTGCAAAAGGTCGACTGTGACCGAGCCGGGCGCCGCCCAATAATCGACCAGATTAAGGCCCAAGTCTGTGCCAGTGCCTGTGCCTCCGCTCAAGGTGTCGTCACCGCCATTGCCGCGCAAGACTTCATTGATTGCGCGATCACTGCCGGAAATCATGTCGCCAAATTTGGTACCCAGCACACGCTCAATGTTGATGAGCGTGTCGACACCGATGGTCAACCCTTGAGCTGTGCCAGCCGTGCCATCCGAACCCAGCTTAACCAACACTGGAGAGCTTTCGGAATCGTAAATGGCCCAGTCGTAATCGTTGTTGGCATTGGCCGTATCAGGCCTGATGGCTTGAATGCCGCCATCAAGCGTGTCGTTGCCAGAGCCGCCATACAACTTATCCGCACCATCACCGCCCATCAAGCTATCGTCACCACCTCGACCCTCCAAGGTATTGGCCAACGCATCGCCAGTCAAAATGTCTGCGAATTCAGAGCCCCGAACCTCCTCAATGTTGTACAACGTATCTACGCCATAGACTGCTGATGTACCGGTGCCAGAAATAAGGACGCCATCTCTGCTTGCAGTGTTTTCCGACAGATTGACCACCACGCCAGTAGATGAGAACTGATAGTTGGCTCGGTCCCATCCTCCGCGCCCATCCAAAAGGTCGTTGCCCTTGTCGCCATAAAATGATTCAAAAGAAGCGTTGTCACTGCCTGTTAGCGTGTCGTTGTAACCCGAGCCTCTCACTTCTTCAATGTTTCGGAGCACGTCACGTCCGCCAAAACCGTCACTGGCGCGGCCATCAAAGGCACCGCCCAAGTTGACGGTGACGGCCACCGGACTGTTGTTGTAATCGGCGCGATCAAACCCTGCGCCGCCGTCAATGGTGTCGTCGCCACCGTTACCGCGGAAAGACTCATAGCCATCGTAAGTTGCCTTGGTCTTGACGCCGTTTTCCACTGCACCGCCAATGAGCAAGTCGCCATAGTCCGAGCCCTGAACAATGGAGATACTGCTTAAAGTGTCTCGGTCACCCCAGTTGTCGATGGCCCAGCCTTCGGCCAGGTTGACGACCACGCCGGTGGTCGTCTTCGATTTATCACCATAAAAGTTATAGCCGTCGTCTTTGTAATTCACAGTGTCGTGACCCGGCCCCCCCATGATGGTGTCCTTGCCGCTGCCAGGCGTCACGTTGTCATCACCCGTTCCGCCGGTGATGTGGTCGTTGCCAGCGCGGCCAAAAACATACCCACCACTTGTTGAGCCCGCATCGGGGTTGCGCATGACAATCGTGTCACCGTGGGCAGAGCCATGTGCCGCTTCAACCGAAACCAGCACGTCGTTGCCCAGTCCGCCACGGGCAAAGCCGTTCTGCAGATCGATGGTGACGGGTGTGGGGGAATCCTCATAAGCTGCGACATCTCGTCCGGCACCACCGTCAAGGCTGTCGTCTCCTTTGCCGCCTTCTAACCAGTCGTTGCCGTCGGCACCCACTAAAAGGTCACTGCCATCTTGTCCACGCAAGTTGTCGTTGTTTGCAGATCCGCGCAAAATGTCTGCATTAGGGGTTCCATAGCCGCCATTGATGGAGTCTGAGTAGGTGATGGCGGTGCCTGGTGATTGCGTGACCAGCGTTGAAAGGTCAAACTCAGGGCCTTCTGCAAGAGTGCCGAATCGGATTTTTTCAATGCCAGTCAAGTAGTCACGGCTAATAAGGACAGGGGCGGCAACTGCGCCTGAAGGGCTTGTCAGATTTGCAGAGCCAGCGTTGGTGCTTGTTGCTCCACCTACGGACCCACTGACAGAGTCATTTCCAGCAACACCACCAGCGACATTTGACCCGGTTGCAGTCACAGCAGGTCGGCCCTGCCAGTACTCAGCCCAGACACCGCCATTTACGCTGTCTGCCATGTCAGCCGTGAAGGTCCAATCGGTGCGCGCCCCCGACAGCACCACCAGATCATTGCCACTGCCGCCAGCCAGTATGTTGCTGCCTGTTCCGCCAACCAGCGTGTCATCTCCCGCGCCAGCGTTGATGTTGTCCCAACCAGCGCCACCGATGATTAAATCGTTGCCCTGCATACCGCCAAAAGCGGAATTTCCGCTGGAACCTGAGCCATCTTGTCCCTGAACAACCAAAGACTGACCCGCGAGCAGGGCACTGCCATCGACCTTAAAAGACTGTGTTGCAGCTTTGGTGGAATCACTTGATTTATAGCCCACTATGCCCACGTCACCGGTCGTGCCATTGCGGTCATAGTCGGCTGTCGCGGCCATATCTGAGGTCAGAACAACCCCAACAATTCCTGTCGAGCCGGTATTTAGCCGATCAGCCAAATCGATGCGGTCAATCTCACGTATCTGGGCGGCATTTTTCAGGTCGTAAACGATATCACCGGTAGTTGTGCCTCCAAACAACTGCATCCGGTCTCGCGCTGACACTAAATCGCTGGCCCCATTGGCGCCTTCAATGACATCTTGGTTCAAGTGCGTGGCGTTGAAGTAACGAAACCGATCCTCGCCGGCGTCACCTGAAAGATAGTCTGCACCCGCGCCACCTTCAATGGTGTCGTTACCTGCGCCGCCCTCGATGCCGTCATCACCATCGGCACCCACCAGCGTATCGTCACCAGAGCCGCCGCTGATCCATTCGCTGGCCGTGCTGCCTGTGACGCTGTCATTGCCTCCGCCAGCCTCGACCGCTTGAACGCCCGAGGTCAGAGCGATGGTGTTGGCCAGCTCGGTGCCAAAGGCAATGGCCCCCGGCAGAGCAGGTAAGCGGTTACCGCTGGCGTCCCGAATGGCGTCAGATCCGTCAGTCTGTGTGGGCTGGTAATTGACCACCACGTAGTCGGTAGAGCTCAAAACAGTCGAGGAGACTGCCCGCAATTGGGTTGTTCCGCTGCCCTCAAACGCTGTGATGGCCAGCACCTCGGTACCGTTTTTCATCAGCGTCAATGCCACCGAACCGCTGGCAAAAACCGGCTCTGAAAAGTTCACCGACAAGACCGTGCCGCCGCTGCTGCTGTCCAGATGAATCGCCAGCGGATCGAGCGGCTGCTGGTCTTGAATTTGGACGATATCAGCGCCAGCTGTTGGCGCAATACCTTTGGCCAGAACCCCTTTCAGAACAACTGCAGTTGACTTAGCTTCAACGTTGAGGGTCTGAAACAACATGGTTGAATCTGTAGAACCGTTGCCATCGTTGTCAAACAAAAAGGCGCCAGTGCCCTTCATCGATTGCAGGTAGGTCGCAACCTGGGTGGAATTGGCTTGGTTCACCAAAATGGGTTTGTTTGCCTTGTCGAAAAAGGTGAACATGCCGTCCGCCACCTCATGGTGATCAATCAGGCTCTGCGCGCTGCGATTGCCAATCAAGTCGACGCCGTCAGCAGCAATCTGCACGTGCGTCAAATCCAAGACATCGTGGCTCTCAGGGTTGATGGACATGATGTCAAAACCCTGAATGACATCGGCCGTATTGCTTTGCCCAATGGTGAACGAGCCATAGCTGTCACCAGCGAGCATCACCACGATGTCGCGGCTAAACGGCAGCGCCGCCGAGCCGTCTTCGACCAGCACGATCTGATCGGCACCCAGCCCCCCTTGCAAGGTATCTGCACCCACGCCATCGATGAGGCGGTCGGCTGCACCGCTGCCAATCAGCAAGTCATCTCCCGAACTGCCAAAAACGCTTACCGGCAACCAACTGCCGTAGTCGTCCATGTTGAGCGTGTCGTTACCCGTTCCGGCAATCCAGATTTCACCCCGTTGGAAACTGCTGCCACCAGTCACCGATTTCAAAACCCCACTGCCCGGGGGGTCGTAGCGAACGAGGATCGTATCGGCTTCGTTCAGCGTCTCCGGGCTGATGAGGGTCAGCGTCCGCTTGTCGGTGTCCAGGCTCAAAGATGTCGAAGGTATCGACAAACGGGCCCAGCTCGAAGATGAGTCCAAGCTTGGATTAATGAACAAGCTCCAGCCATTGAGGCCATCAGCAGCCATAAGAACAACATCTTCACTGAAAATGAGGCTCACAACGTTGCCAGAAACAGTGGCACGCACGACATTAGGATTGCTCATAAAAAGGCTCCGAGATTCAGTACAGGGCAAATGCAATGGCTTGTCAGAATTGCATTCTTTGATGATTTTAATATTTCAACACAATTCACCCGTTCCTCACAACCAAAAGTCACAAATTCAAGTGATTGCCGAGCCACAAAATTGCGCGCAAGCTGTGGTCCGCTGCATTCTTTTGAGGTGAAATGGGCTCTTGCAGTGCTTGACAGAAAAATTTGATTCCCGGCCATTTCATGATGAGGGCATGCTGTGGCGATGGTTGGCTTAAATCAACCCTGTGACTCAGGCCGTTGCTGGAAACCGGATTGGGCCAGTCGTTCACTGGCAGCAGCGCTTGGCGGATGAGCGGCCAACACTTTTGCAGCATCCAGGGGTGCGCTCAATGCCGAACCCATTCACCTTGGTTACGCTTGTGATTGATACAAACTATTTATGACTTCACGCTATGGCATTGCCATCGGGGATCAAACCGCAAAGTGAAATCCCCCAAAACAAGAATTGAACGCCTTGTAATTTAATAATAATTGCTTTAATTGACTTATTTTAAAAAGCGCTTGGTGGCTGAATGCCCACCCGACCTGCTTGGCATCACATTTAAAACGGTTCTCGTCGAACGGCTCGGATTGAGGTTCAGCGCTTACATTCCAAGCTCGGTCGCCCTGACGCGGTTGGGCAACAATCAAGCTCGCTTTGACCCAGCCAGCAGCGGGACTTGCACCCGCAGGTGTGCGCCCATGCTGGGCGCACAAAAGAAAAAGCCCACAACTTTCGTTGTGGGCTTTCTAATTTTTGGTGCGGCTGGCAGGAATTGAACCCACGACCCCTTGGTTCGTAGCCAAGTACTCTATCCAACTGAGCTACAGCCGCATCGTACACGGAATTATAGCAAGCTTTTCAGGGCACTTTCGGGCTGTTTTTGTTTTATTGCCAAGACACGGCCGACATGTCGTTGGCAAATACAGGCGAGCTGGACCACAGGCCTTTGAGGCCTTTTCGGTACACCGCCGTGTTGGTGGCGTTGAACAAAAACACGTTGACCGCATCCTTGGTGATCATGCGCTGCATGTCGCCAAACAGTTGCGTGCGTTCTTTGGCGCCCGTGGTAGCGGCGTGATTGGCGGCCAGATCGCGGAAGGCCTTGCTGTCGTAACCCCAGTAATACTGCGGATTAGCGTAAGCCATGTAGTCAAGGGGCTCGACATGGTTGATCACCGTCAGGTCAAAGTTGCCCTTGAAGGTGCCGCCCAGCCACTGCGCCCATTCGACGTTTTCAATTTTGGCGATGATGCCCACCTTGGCCAGTTGGGCGGCCAAAATTTCGCCACCCTTGCGGGCATACGGCGGTGGAGGCAGGGTCAAGGTCACGTTCAATGGGGTTTGCACACCGGCTTCCTTGAGCAGGGCTTTGGCTTTCTCGGGGTCGTAGGCGTACGCACCCGTCAGGTCAACATAACCGGCATCGGTGGGGGCCATGTGGCTGCCAATGGGTTTGGCCAGGCCTTCAAACACGCCGTCGATGAAGGCTTTTTTATCGATAGCGTGCGACAGGGCACGGCGCACACGCACATCGCCCACCTTGTTTTGCTGCGAAGCGGCATAAATGCCCAGCGCCAAGGCCAACGCCACCGTGAGACCCATGGCCATCACGGCCAGCGGCAGCGTCACCTGCATGCGCTCGGCCATCAGTTGCGCCGTGGGGGTGTCGTAAGAGATGCTCAAGCCCGTCTGCCCCTGCAGCATGCCGCCCATCCAGCTCAGGTAGCGGGTGGCCGCAGGCTGGTTGAGGCCCAGCTTGTCTTCCATCGCCGCGATCGACTCGGGCGTGGCCGTTTCGCCCAATATCACCTGTGCGGCATTGCCGGGCAGTAACTCCAGCACAGCAAACACCACCACCGACGTGGCCAGCAGGGTCAACACAAAGCTCAGCAGCCGTCTCAATACAAACAGGGGCACGCGCTATCCTTGGGATCTGTGAGCAAAGATGAACAGGGTTTTCAATGGCATCGCAAACGATTGTAAACAGCGGCCAAGGCGCCATGGTGGGCTCTGTTGTGGATGTCCCCGGGCTGCAGGTCGGTCACTTCACGCTCAGCGAACGGTTGACCGGCTGCACGGTGGTGCTGGCCCCCCACGGCGCGGTGGGCGCGGTGGATGTGCGCGGCGCAGCCCCTGGCACCCGCGAAACCGATTTGCTGGACCCGGCCAACCTGGTGGACAAAGTGCACGCCGTGCTGCTCAGCGGCGGCAGCGCCTTTGGCCTTGACGCGGCCACAGGCGTGGTGCGCTGGCTGGATGAGCAGGGCATCGGCTTTGAAACCGGCTACGGCCGCGTGCCCATCGTGCCTGCGGCCGTGTTGTTTGACTTGCCTGTGGTGCGCCCCGGCGACGACCCCAAAGCCCGGCCTCACGCGCAGGCCGGCTACCAAGCCTGTCAGGCCGCATCTACCGCCACGCCCGCAGCAGGCAATGTGGGCGCAGGCGCAGGCGCCTGCGTGGGCAAGCTCTTCGGCCTGGACCGCTGCATGAAAGGCGGCATCGGCAACGCCAGCGTGCGCGTGGGCCCCTGGGTGGTGGGCGCCTTGGTCGCCTGCAACGCGGTGGGCGATGTGATCGACCCGGCCACGGGCCAAGTGCTGGCCGGAGCCCGCACAGCCGATGGCCGCAGCCTGCTGGACACCCAACGCGCCTTGCTGCAAGGCGAACGCGGCAACCGCCCCCTGCCCGGCACCAACACCACAATCGGTGTGGTCGCCACCAACGCCACCCTGACCAAGCCCCAAGCCAAACGCTTGGCCATGAGCGCCCACGACGGCCTGGCCCGCAGCATCCGCCCGGCCCACACCACGCTGGACGGCGACACCTTGTTTGCCCTGGCAACAGGCACTGAAACCGATCCGGTAGATCTGATGCTGCTCACGGTGATGGCCGCTGAGGCCACGGCGCTGGCCACGGTGGATGCGATTCGGCAGGCGCGGGGCATTGCCACAGGCTGGGGCGATGTGCCTGCAGCCATCACCATGGTGACTTGAGCCCAAAAACAAGAAAACCCACTCGGTGAATAGCGGGCTGAGTTGTGGATCAAAATGGTAGGGCGTGACAGACTTGAACTGTCGACCAAAGGATTATGAGAGCAGAAAATCAAAAAGAAGCCAGCATTTACAAGACATACAACGCGATTATTTTCGGTGTGTAGCAAAGTGCGTAAGCAAATACGCAATTTACTGCCGCACAATGTCGCACCCAACTACAATCCACAGTATCACTGAAGCAATGCTGTGCGCACAGTCGTAAGTCTGTGCCGTTCTGCTTTACGCTGTTAAACTGTCTTTTCTTTTACAACAATCAGGAACTTTAACGATGCATCCCACAGCGATGAACAATGGCGAAGCTTTCTTCGCAACCTATTCAAAGTTTTTTAATGGTTCATTAGTGACGGTGATTGACATCGGAGCTCAGGATGTTAATGGATCGCTCAAGCAAGTTTGCCCAAAAAATTTCAAATACATTGGGGTAGATTTTCAGGAAGCAAAAGGTGTTGATATCGTATTGAGCGATCCATACAAACTCCCATTTGAAAATGATTCGATCGACATCATAGTTTCGTCTTCTTGTTTTGAACACTCCGAAATGTTTTGGTTAAGTTTTTTGGAGATTTTAAGAGTATTAAAACCAACTGGTCTTTTCTATTTGAATGCCCCATCTGACGGTGGAGTTCATAACTATCCTGTAGATTGTTGGCGCTTTTATCCGGACAGCGGTCAAGCACTTGTTACTTGGGCAAAACGTAATGAATACAATCCCGTTTTACTTGAGTGTTACACACAGGTCGGCGGTGGATGGCAGGACTATGTTGGTGTATTTCTAAAAGATGCGCAGCATTCATCAGTATTTGCTGATCGTATCTTGAATCATAAAAAAGACTTTGAGAACGGACGGGTTTCACATAGCAACACATTGTTGAATCCTGCCGGCGCTACTCAGAATGAGAGAACGATGCGATCAAGAACTTTGAAAGGCATCCTAAAGAAAATTCTTCTGCTTAATTTTCTACGCCGCGCACTTAAACCAACTCCACCGCAGACTTAACAACGCTTGGTCGCAAGTCAACATTGATGCGTGTGATGACTCTTTTGCCAAGTATTGGTATCAGGTACTCGGTGATGACACGAATACTGTCTTTGATTAAGACCTTACCCTTGCCACTTTTGAGTTCTTGATCCATGCATTCAATCGCAAGATGAGCGACATCACGGAAACTACGAGTGACAACGGGAAGGTTTTGTGACTTTGCCCCCGAAAAACGTACTGCTTAGCTGATGGTAAAAAATCAGTTCAAGGAGAACGAAATGAGTGAAACGAGAAAACGGGCCATTACACGCTGGAATTCAAGATGGAGGCGGCCAGGCTGGTCAAAGGCGCGGGGGATAAGCCTGTCAGTGCGGAGCAAATGGCGCTGGCCCGTTAGCGAATCACCTCAGTGCAAGGTTCCCTCCAACTCCGGTAAATACTTATCAGCGGTATCGTCATAGTTATCTATTAATTTTTTGTCAATATAAATTCCAAGCAAAATTGAAGTCACACTTTTTACCATTGACCAACTCGTAAGACGCATCTGGGCAGTGCGACCACGTTTGTAGCTTTCATGCAAAATGGTTGAGTCTCGACTGATTAACAAACCTGTTGTTGACCAACTATCCAAGTACTCTTTTGGTGATTTTTTAAATAATCCCCACTTGTACTTAAAGTCATTAATTTTAGCCTCATCAAATTTTGTCGGCATTGACGAATTTTCAATGATGTGGTGTGGGAACATTTTTTCAAAACCGCCAGAATAATTTCCAGCTCAGTACTCAGGCAATCTGGCAAACCGACCATTCCAACCAGTTGGGTAACCTTGATCCTTTCCCCATTTGTCTGCAGCCCATGTCGGCAAAGAAGCTGTGGATAAACCTGCACCTAGTCCATATCCAACAAATTGACGCCTGTCCATGATCAGCTCTTTTTGAAATCAGTAAACAACACGATCAAAGTTGAATAACAAAAAAGCCACCTTGAAAGGTGGCTTTTTGCAAGTGGTAGGGCGTGACAGACTTGAACTGTCGACCAAAGGATTCTGGTTTGTGTAGCTTTCACTACTCCCTGGACTATGCCTTCATCGTATGCATCACTGCACTTAGACGGGCGCCGTCTAGTCTCTACACCTTCAAAGTGATTTCTCACTGAGCTTGGCTCGGCATTGGCGTATGCATCACTGCACTTAGCTTTCACCGAATTTGACGCCATTCACACGAAGAGTTTCCTGCCTCGGTGCACAATTTTCATGAGTCCTCTGCTCTAACCAACTGAGCTAACGCCCCACTACAGCTTGTCATTGTAGTCGGCCAAAGAGGCCTATTTGGACTGGCTCAGCGCATTGCTGACCAGGCGCGAGGTGATGTTGACGATCTGGATCATGCGGTCGTAGGGCATGCGGGTCGGGCCGATCACGCCCAAGGTGCCCACAATCTGGCCGTCGACCTCGTAGGGCGAGCTGACCACCGACAGTTCCTGCATGGGCACGATCTGGCTTTCTCCCCCAATGTAGATGCGCACACCTTCGGCTTGGCTGGACACATCCAGCAAACGCATGAGCTGGGTTTTTTGCTCAAACAGGTCGAAAGCCCGCCGCAAATGGCCCATGTCGCTGGAAAAGTCGCTCACCGACAACAAATTGCGCTCACCTGCGATCACCACTTCATTCTGGTCATCGGCCAGTGCTTCGGTGCTGACCTGAACGGCCGCTTGCATGAGCGTGGCGATTTCGCTTTGCAGGCTGACCAACTCTTGCTGCACCCGGCTGCGCACCTGCTCGATGGCCATGCCCGCGTAGTGGCTGTTGAGGAAATTGGACGTTTCGATCAGTTGGCTTTGCGAGTAATCGGTCTCGGTGAACAGGATGCGGTTTTGCACATCGCCTTCGGGGGAGACGAGGATGACCAGCAAGCGCCGCTCGGACAGGCGCAAAAACTCGATATGCCGGAACACCGACGGCTTGCGCGGTGTCATGACCACACCCACAAAATGCGACAAGCTAGACAGCAAGTTTGCCGCACTGGCAATCACTTTTTGCGGCTGGTCGGGCGTGAGCGCCGGGGTGTCCAAGCCGTCGCGCTGCACGGTGAGCATGGTGTCGACAAACAGGCGATAGCCCCGGCTGGTCGGAATGCGCCCGGCCGAGGTGTGGGGGCTGGCGATCAGGCCCAGCTCTTCCAGGTCGGACATCACGTTGCGGATGGTGGCGGGTGACAAATCCAGACCCGAGGCCTTGGAGAGCGTGCGCGAGCCCACGGGTTGGCCGTCCGCGATATAGCGTTCCACCAGCGCTTTGAGCAATAACTTGGCACGGTCATCTAGCATGCGGTCATTTTAATGATGTAATTTGCGAATGACCTCCAAGTTTCGTCACATTGCACTCTTTGGCAAGTACCACACCACTGCCCATGGCGGGGCGTTGGAGAGCTCTCGCCGCGCTTTGGACGACGTGGCCCAGTTCTTGACCCGGCAAGGCTGCGATGTGGTGCTGGACCAAGAAACCGCCTCGCACACCGGCTTGAACCAATACCTCGCATTGGACATGTCCGAGATTGGCACGCAGTGCGATTTGGGCCTGGTGATTGGAGGCGATGGCACCATGCTGGGCATAGGCCGCCAAATGGCCCGCCATGGCCTGCCGCTGATGGGCATCAACCAAGGGCGGCTGGGCTTCATCACCGACATACCCCTGCAAAGCTACCAGACCGTGTTGCTGCCCATGCTGCAGGGCCATTACCAAACCGAAGACCGCAGCTTGCTACAAGCCCACGTCATGCGCGACCAGCGCAGCGTGTTCAGCGCGCTGGCCATGAACGATGTGGTGGTCAACCGGGGTGGCACCTCGGGCATGGTGGAGCTGCGGGTCGAGGTTGACGGGCGGTTTGTGTCCAACCAACGCGCCGACGGCCTGATCATCGCCACGCCCACGGGCTCCACTGCTTATTCGCTGTCGGTGGGCGGCCCCTTGGTGCACCCGGCCATGGGCGGCTGGGTCATGGCCCCCATTGCACCGCACACCCTGTCCAACCGCCCCATCGTGCTGCCCGAATCCAGCGAGATCAGCATTGAAATCGTCTCTGGGCGCTATGTCAGCGCTAACTTTGACATGCAATCGTTGGCAGATTTGATATTGGGTGATCGGATCGTGGTCAATCGCTCCGAGCACAAAGTGCGCTTTTTGCACCCGGCAGGCTGGAATTATTTCGACACCTTGCGCAAAAAAATGCACTGGAATGGGGGCGATTGAGCCATGGCATTGACGCACATCACGCTGCGCGACTTTGTGATCGTGCATGAACTGGCGCTGGACCTGAAAACAGGCTTCAGCGTGTTGACCGGCGAGACCGGTGCGGGCAAATCCATCTTGATCGACGCCTTGCAACTGGCCTTGGGTACCCGTGCCGAAGCCAGCGTGGTACGTGAAGGTGCCAGCCGCTGCGAGGTCTGCGTCGAATTTGAGCCTACGCCCCTTATTCAGGCTTGGCTCGAAGAAGCTGGGTTTGAGGCCAATGCCAATTTGCTGCTGCGCCGCACGGTGGACACCGCAGGCAAAAGCCGCGCCTGGATCAACGGCAGCCCCGCCACCGCCAAGCAGCTGCGCGAGCTGGGCGAGCAGTTGCTGGACATCCATGGCCAACACGCCTGGCAAAGCCTGACCCGCCCTGATGCGGTGCGCGGCTTGCTCGACGCCTACGCGGGCACCGACACCCGCCCGCTCAAAGCCGCCTGGCAGGCCTGGCGCCATGCTCAGCAAGCCTTGGCCGATGCGTTGCAAGCGCAAAGCACTTTGGCCAACGAGCGCGAACGCCTGGCCTGGCAAATCAGCGAGCTGGAAAAGCTGAACCCGCAGGTGGGCGAATGGCAAGACCTGAGCACCCAACACAGCCGGTTGGCCAACGCGCAGGCCTTGATTGACGGGGCCAACCAGAGCACGGTCTGGCTCGAAGGCGGTGACAGCGACAGCGGCGCTTTGCGCCATCTGTCCCGCGCCATCCAGACCCTGCAATCGCTCGGGCAGTATGAGGCCGAGTTCCACGCCCTGGCCGAAGTGCTGGTGTCTGCGCAGGCCCAGGCCGAGGACGTGGCCCACAGCCTGCACAGCTATTTGCGAAAAACCGATTTGGACCCGCAGCACCTGGCCCAACTGGACGAGCGCATGGGCCTGTGGCTGTCGCTGGCTCGGCGCTACAAAAAAACACCCGACGAACTGCCCTTGAGCTTGCAAAACTGGCGTCATGAGCTGGCCCAGCTCGATGCCGCCGCCGACCTTGACAGCCTGCAAAAAGCCGAACAAGCTGCCCACAAAGCCTGTTTGCAAGCGGCCAAAGCCGTATCACATCAACGCCAAAAAGCCGCCAAACCCTTGGCCCAGGCCGTCAGCAAAGCGATGCAGCAACTGGGCATGCAAGGCGGCCGCTTTGAGGTGCAGCTGCAAACCCTGGATGCACCGGCACAGCACGGGCTGGAGGAAGTCAGCTTTCTGGTCGCAGGGCACGAAGGCAGCACCCCCCGGCCCGTGGGCAAAGTGGCTTCGGGTGGCGAACTCTCGCGCATCGCGCTGGCCATTGCGGTGACCACCAGCGAGCTGGGCGAAGCCGGCACTTTGATCTTTGACGAGGTGGACTCCGGCGTGGGCGGTGCTGTAGCCGAAACCGTGGGCCGCCTGATGAAGCAGTTGGGCCTGCACCGCCAAGTGCTGGCCGTGACCCATCTGCCCCAGGTGGCCGCCTGCGCAGACCACCACTTGTTGGTCAGCAAAGCCGCGGCCAGGGGCCAAGTCAGCAGCCAAGTGCGCGGCGTGAATGGCCAAGATCGCGTGAGCGAGATCGCCCGCATGCTGGGCGGCGAAAAGTTGTCTGCCACCACCTTGGCCCATGCTCGCGAAATGCTGGGCACCCCTTCCAAACCCGTTGGCCGCAAAGCCACCCAAAGCTGAACATGGACATCATCTTGATCACCGGCATGTCCGGTTCTGGCAAATCGGTGGCGCTGCACGCCCTAGAAGACTCAGGTTTTTACTGCGTGGACAACCTGCCGCCTGAGTTGCTGATTCCCTTCGTCAAGCTCGAAGAGCAACACCAAGAGCGACGCCTGGCGATTGCCATCGATGTGCGCAGCGCCAATTCCTTGTACCTGATGCCTGAGCAAATGAATTTGCTGCATGACATGGGCATGACGGTGAAGTCGGTTTTTCTGGACGCGAACTCCGACACGCTGCAGCGCCGTTATTCCGAATCGCGGCGCAAACACCCTTTGTCGAGTGGCGACAAAGCCTTGCTTGAAACCATTGGTTTCGAGCGTGAATTGCTGGCCGACTTGCGCGACCGTGCCCACGTCATTGACACCAGTTTGCTGCGATCGGCACAGCTTCAAACCTACATCAAGACCTTGGTCAGCGCCCCCTCGGCCCAGCTGACCTTGGTGTTTGAATCGTTTGGCTTCAAGCGCGGCATCCCCACCGATGCCGACTATGTGTTTGACGTGCGCATGTTGCCCAACCCCCATTACGAGAGCGCGCTTCGGCCTTTGACGGGACGTGACGAGCCGGTGCAGGCCTATTTGCGCCAGTCCGAAGCGTTCTTGCAAATGCAATTGCAGATCGAAGGGTTCCTCAAGCACTGGATTCCGGCCATCGAGCGCGATCACCGCAGCTACGTGACGGTGGCCATCGGTTGCACTGGGGGGCAGCACCGCTCGGTGTTCATGGTCGAGCAGTTGGCCCAAAACTTCGGCACACGCTGGCTCACCCTGAAACGGCACCGGGAACTGGACGCGATTTGAGCCACAGTGCAAGGCGCAGGTGAGCCGATTTGCCACCCGTTTCGCGGCTGGGTGATGAACATCCCGTCACCTGCGCATGAGCAGGGTTGCAGACGTCCAAGCACCTCAACCCAGCCCCTTTTCCAGCATACCAATCACTTCATCGGCAAAGGCCGCATAGCTGATGGGGCCACCCGGACGCAGCCAGGTGAAGGTCCAGTTGATCATGCCCAGCAGCATCATGGTCAGGGCGGTCTGGTTGGTGGGCGTCAAGCGCTCAGGGTAGGCCCGCTTCATGAATCGGGTCATGGCGGCCACGATGTCGCGCTGGCGGTTCAGGATCAGCTCTCGCGGGGATACTGGCGCAAAGCCCAAGGCCGCGTCGGGCACGTCGCTCAAAAACTGGGTGTCATTGAGCAAGGCCGCGTGCCGGGTGGCCGAGGTTTCATATTCCTGCAAAAACGCCCGAACCAACTCGTGCAGCGCGGCCCGTTCGTTCAGGTCCTTGCGCTGGGCGTTGGCTTCGGTTTGCGCGATCACCGCCAACAGGCGCTGGGTGTGGCGGTCCAGCAAATCAAACAAGATGGCTTCCTTGCTTTCGTAATAGTGGTACAGCCTGGCCTTGGAGGTGCCACATGCGGTGGCGATTTCGTTCATGCTGGCAGCGGGGTAGCTGCTTTGCGCAAAGCACTGCGCCGCGATGTCCAGGATCGCGTCGCGCTTGATGTCGTGGGTTGCTGATTTGGGTCTGGCCATGGTTCTTTCGGGTTTGACTCAAATGGGCCAGACCACCCCGTTGTCGTTCAGGATGGCGTTCAGCGGCTCATCGTGGTCTTCGGGCTCCAAATCTTCTAAAAACCCGTGGGTGTAGCCCAAGCCCACGGTGAAGGGCTTTGGCAGCAGGGTAGCCAGGGTGCGGTCGTAGAACCCCCCGCCGTAACCCAGGCGGTAGCCGCCAATGCCATAGCCCACGCAGGGCACAAACAACAAGGTGGGCACGATGACTTCGGTGTCTTTGGGCTTGGGAATGCCATAGGCGTCTTCTTCCATCGGGCAGCCGGGGTACCAGGTGTGGAAAGTCAAGGTTTTGTGCTGTTTGTTGACGACCGGCAGGCCAATTTGGCGGCGCTGCGGCTCGCCGTTCAACTCGCCGTCTTCTTTCCAGCGGTGCAGCGCGGGCAGCGGATCGAACTCGCCCTTGATCGGCCAGTAAGCACCGATCACGGTTTCGGGGCGGTCAAACAGCCAAATGCGCATGACGCGTTGCAAGGCTTCGGCCCGCGCCAATCGGTCGGGCAGGTTCAGCCTTTCTTCAATCAAGGCTTTTCTCAAGGCGCGTTTTGCTTCGGCTTTGTCCATAATCGACCCATGAAATTAAGACCCATTTTGACACTGCTGAGCGCCATGGCCATGACGGGCCTGGGGGTCTGGCCCGCCCAAGCCCAAAACCGGGCCGACGTGGTGCTGCTGGAGATGCATCAGGCTTTTCGCAAAAATGATGCCAAACGGCTGTCAGCCCTAATGCCCCAAGCCCGCGGCCATGTGTTGGAGCCCTTGGCCGCCTATTGGGACATGCGCACCCGCCTTGACACCGCGCCTGAATCTGAAATTCGCGGCTTCTTGGACAGCTACGCAGGCAGCTACTACGAAGACCGCCTGCGCAACGACTGGCTGCAACAACTGGGCAAACGGCGCGACTGGGCCACCTTCACGGCCCAATACCCCCGCTTTCGCATGCGCGATGACCGCGAAGTGCGCTGTTACGCCCTGGCCACCGAGGCCATGAACAGCAAGGCCGATGTGGCCGATGAAGCCCTGCGTCTTTGGTATTCATTGCGTGAGGCCGACGATGGCTGCACCTATGTGGCCGAGCATTTGCATTCGGGCCGTCAGATTCAGGCGCTGGACCTGTGGCGCAAAGCCCGCACCGCCATGGACGCCAACCGGCCCCGCGCGGCGCAAGCCGCAGTGGACATCGAAGCGCCGCGCCTGTCCGAACAAGTGGCGCTCATCCACGCCAACCCGGCCAAATACCTGGACAAGCGCATCATGGCCATCACCCGCAGCCGCAAAGAACTCGCGGTGCTGGCCCTGATCCGGCTGGCCGCCAAAGACCCGGACGAGGCGGCCGATTTGCTGAGCCGTCGCTGGGCCATCCAGCTGAGCGCTGAAGAGCGCAATTGGACCTGGGCCGTCATTGGCAAACAAGCCGCCCAAAAGCTGCAAGACAACGCGGCCAGCCACTTTGCCAAGGTGCAAAAAGACAGCGACCTGAACGACGACCTGCTGGGCTGGAAAGTGCGTGCCGCTTTGCGCCAAGGCCAATGGCCACAGGTGCTGAGCGCCACCCAGGCCATGAGCGCCGACCACCGCAAAGACCCAACCTGGGTCTATTGGCGGGCCCGCGCCCTGACCGCCACGGCCCAGGACAACGCCCAGAAACTGGAGGCCCAAGGTCTGCTGCGCAGCATCGCCAGCGTGCGCGGTTTTTATGAGCAGCTGGCGCTGGAAGAGCTGGGCCAACCGATCACTGCGCCTGAGCGCCCCATGGCCCTGACCCCGCAAGAAAAAGCTGCGGCCCTCATCAACCCCGGCCTGCAGCGCGCCTTGTACGCCATCCAGTTGGGTCTGCGAACTGAGGGCAACCGCGAATGGAACTACAGCACCAACCTGCACACCCCCGGTGGCATGAACGACCGCGAGCTGCTGGCCGCGGCCGACCTGGCTTGCCAACGGCAGGTATGGGACCGTTGCATCAACACCAGCGAGCGCACCAAGGAGGTGATTGACTTTGAACAGCGCTTTCCCATGCCGCTGCGCGAGACGGTGGTGCGCCGCGCTGGCGAGATCCGCCTCGACCCGGCTTATGTGTACGGTTTGATCCGGCAAGAAAGCCGCTTCGTCATAGACGCCCGCTCGCATGTGGGCGCTTCGGGCCTGATGCAGGTGATGCCGGCCACCGCCAAATGGACGGCCAAAAAGATCGGCATGACCGGCTTCACGCCGGACCAGATCACCGACCGCGAAGTGAACGTGGCCATTGGCACCGGCTACCTTAAACTGGTGCTGGACGACTTTGAAGGCTCCATGCCCATGGCCACCGCCGCCTACAACGCTGGCCCCAGCCGCCCGCGCAACTGGCGCAAAGGCCCTGTGCTCGAAGCGGCCATCTGGGCCGAAAACATTCCATTCCTCGAAACACGCGATTACGTGAAAAAAGTGCTGTCCAACACCACCAACTACGCCGCCATCCTGACGGGGCAGCCGCAATCGCTCAAAGCACGTCTGGGCTCGGTCGGTCCGCGCACCTCACCCGTTGCCGAGGCCAGCAAGGATTTGCCGTAACACTGACGGCCGGTTCAACCTCTTTGCCGCAGGTCGGACCTTCTGATCCGACATGATGGGCATTGCCGCAAGTTCATGTCGGGGCTAAAGCCACCGTCCTGCAAAACTTCAAAGTCCATGGCAACAGCAGGCCCCTGCGAAAAAATGCGCTCAGGCCTGCGGCGCTGGGCCCAACAAAGCGTCCAGATTGGCTTTGATTTTTTCTTCGATCTTGCCGCTGTAAGCGCCCAGCAAAAAACCCAGTTTCAGCTGCAGGTCAAAGCGGGTGTCGGACACCACCAGTTCACCGCTCACGCCACTTCGCGCGAAACGCATGCGGTCTTCAAACTCACCTGGCTCGGACTCGCAGGCCATGCCCCATTCCTGCTCGGCTTGTTCGCGCCAGCGCTCGGCCACGGTGCGTGCGCCGCTCAAGCCCAGGGCGTGCGCGCGTTCAATGTTCAGTTCAGGCATGGTGTTTGAAAGGTGCTTTTGGGGGTTCAGGTGTGGGCTGTGGCCACCCAATGGGTGGCCGGTTTGAAAGCCGGATCGGCAGCCACTTCCACCAGGCAGTCGTAAAACACAGGCGCACGGCCCAGGTCGGTCAGGTGCTGGCTGGTCAGCTCGTTCACGTTGGTGCCGTTCAGGCCCAGCTTGCGCCACCAGATGCCCAAGCCATGGACCACGCCAAGCCGCGCCCGCTGGTTCAGCCTGGCCTTGCAGTGGTAAGTGCCCCGGTCGTTGAAGACGCGCACCACCGCACCGTCGGCAATGCCTCGCGCAGCGGCGTCTTGCGGGTGCATTTCCAGCACCGGCTCGGCCTCGATGTCGCGCAGGCTTTGCACGTTGACAAAGGTGGAGTTGAGGAAGTTGCGCGCAGGTGGCGAGATCATGGCCAGCGGGTAGCGCGCGTCGCTGCCGGCCGCTTCGTAATTGGGCAAGTGATCAGGCAGGCCATCCAAGCCCTGATCGGCCAGGCGTTGGCTGAAAAACTCGCACTTGCCAGATGGCGATGGAAAGCCACCTTGCGCGAACGGCGCATCGGGCACAGGCAAAGAAACAAAGCCATGCTCAAGCAGCTGCTCAAAGTCTTTTTCGTCGCCAATGGCGCCGCGGCACAGGCTTTCGTCGCTCTCGGCAAAACACGGGGCGTCAAACCCCATGCGCGCAGCCAGCGCCCGGAAGATGTCGGTGTTGGTGCGCGCCTGCCCCACGGGCGCAATGGCGGGGCGGTTGAGCAGCACATCGGTGTGGCCGTAGCTGGTGTGAAGGTCCCAATGCTCCAACTGCGTGGTGGCCGGCAAGATGTAGTCCGCCATGTCGGCCGTGTCGGTCTGGAAATGCTCCAGCACCACGGTGAACAGGTCTTCGCGGGCAAAGCCCTGCACCACCTTGCCCGACTCGGGAGCCACGGCCACCGGGTTGCTGTTGTAAACGATCAAGGCTTCGATCTGCGGGCCAAACGTGGGCGATGACGGGTGCAACAACTCGTCGCCAATGGTGCTCATGTTGAGGGTGCGTGGACGGCGTTCGCCCAACAAGTCGGGTCGTTGCAAAGCCGCACGCCGCAACGGGTAATGCCCCGAGCTGCTGAGCAACACCCCACCCGCCCGGTGTCGCCAGGCTCCGGTGAGCGCGGGCAAACACGCCACCGCCCGCACTGCGTTGCCGCCTCCGCGCACGCGCTGCATGCCGTAGTTCAGGCGAATGGCGGCAGGCTGGGTGGTGCCCCAGTCGCGCGCCAGTTGGCGGATCTGTTCAACCGGCACCCCGCAAACCTCGGCCGCGCGCTCGGGCGGCCATTGCAAGGCACGCTCTTTCAGGGCCTCCCAGCCCAGGGTGTATCGGTCGATGTAGTCCTGGTCGAGCCAGCCATGGACGGTCAACTCGTGCATGAGGGCCAGCGCCAGCGCGGCGTCGGTGCCGGGGCGAAGCGCAATGTGTTCGTGGCATTTTTCGGCCGTTTCGCTGCGACGGGGGTCGATGCACACCAGCTTCGCGCCATGGCGCTTGGCCTCTTGCGCGAGGCGCCAAAAGTGCAGGTTGCTGCCAATCGAGTTGCTGCCCCAAATGACGATGAGCTTGGATTCGGCATAAAACTCGACCTTCATGCCGACCTTGTTGCCCAGCGTTTGGGTCAGGGCTTCGGCCCCGGCCGAGGCGCAAATCGTGCGGTCCAACAGCGACGCGCCCAGCTGGTGGAAAAAACGCGCCGCGATCGACTCGCTTTGCACCAAGCCCATGGTGCCCGCGTAGCTGTAGGGCAGGATGGCCTGCGGGTCGCGAGCGGCGATGGTTTTCAGGCGCGTGGCGATGGCGTCCAGCGCCTCGTCCCAGCTCACCGGTTCAAAATGGCCTGAGCCCTTGGGGCCGACGCGTTTCAGGGGTTGCAGCAAGCGTTCGGGGTGGTAGGTGCGTTCGGTGTAGCGCGCCACCTTGGTGCACAGCACACCATCGGTCTGCGCGTGCGCCGGGTTGCCCTGCACTTTGGTGGCCCGGCCGTTTTCCACCGTGGTCAGCAGGGCGCAGGTGTCGGGGCAATCGTGCGGGCAGGCGCCGCGCACGGTTTGGGGGGCCAAAAGGGCGTCAATCATGGGGCTGTGTGCAAGGTTAAGACTGGCGTGGGGCAATCGTTAGGTCCGATTGTGGCCCAAACCCGCCCCTTCGTGGGCAGCCCGTTTGTCCCCCATGTGCGCGGGGGTGTTGGCAATTCCATCCAAGTGTGGCTAGACTGTACCCATGAAAATCATCGACTCCATCCTCACCGACGCGGCCAGCATTGCGGCCATTCGCAAAGACATCCACGCTCACCCCGAGCTGTGCTTTCAGGAGGTGCGCACCGCTGACGTGGTGGCGCAGCAGCTGACGGACTGGGGCATTCCCATCCACCGCGGCATGGGCACCACCGGCGTGGTGGGCATCTTGCACGGGCGCGACGGCGGCGCTTGCGGGCGTGGCATTGGCTTGCGCGCCGACATCGACGCCCTGCCCATGCAAGAGTTCAACACCTTCCCCCACGCCAGCAAACACCAAGGCAAGATGCACGCCTGCGGCCACGACGGCCACACGGCCATGCTGCTGGCGGCTGCCAAGCATTTTTCCAAGCACCGCGACTTTGACGGCACGGTGTATGTGATCTTCCAACCCGCCGAAGAAGGCGGCGGCGGGGCTCGCGAAATGATCAAGGATGGCTTGTTCGACAAGTTCCCCATGCAGGCCGTGTTTGGCATGCACAACTGGCCAGGCGCGCCGGTGGGCACCTTTGCCGTGAGCGCAGGCCCGGTGATGGCGTCCAGCAACGAATTCAAGATCGTTATCCGCGGCAAAGGCAGCCACGCCGCGCTGCCGCACAACGGCATCGACCCGGTGCCGATCGCCTGCCAAATGGTGCAAGGCTTTCAGACCATCATCACCCGCAACAAAAAGCCAGTCGACGCGGGCGTGATCTCGGTCACCATGATCCATGCGGGCGAAGCCACCAACGTCGTGCCCGATTTCTGCGAACTGCAAGGCACGGTGCGCACCTTCAGCATCGAGGTGCTGGACCTGATCGAGACCCGCATGAAACTGGTGGCCGAGTCGATCTGCGCCGCTTTTGGTGCGCAGTGCGAATTCGAGTTCCACCGCAACTACCCGCCCACCATCAACAGCCCAGCCGAGGCCGACTTTGCCCGCCAGGTGATGGGTGGCATTGTGGGTGCCGACCATGTGATGACGCAAGAACCCACCATGGGCGCAGAAGATTTTTCGTACATGCTGCAAGCCAAGCCTGGCGCCTATGTGTTCATCAGCAATGGCGACGGCGCGCACCGCGAAATGGGCCACGGCGGCGGTCCCTGCACCTTGCACAACCCGAGCTACGACTTCAACGACGACCTGATCCCGCTGGGCGGCACCTATTGGGTGGAATTGGCCACGCAGTGGCTGGCCAATCCGACACAAACCGCTTGACCGGGCCCCGCATGAACGACAACCAAAACGGCTTTTCTAAGAGTTATGCCGAAGCCCGCCAGAAGTTTTTGAACGCAGCGAATGCTGCAGGTCTGAAGGTTGACTCGAACATCCACCCGCTCAAAGGGCGCGACGGCGAAGAACTGGCCATGGACGTGGTGCTCGACGGCGCGCCCGATGCGAAACAGCTGCTGGTCATCAGCAGCGCCTGCCACGGTGTAGAGGGCTACTGCGGCTCGGGCGTACAAATCCACGCGCTGCAAAACACCGCCTGGCGTGCAGCGGCCAAGGCCAACGGCGTGGCGGTGCTCTACATCCACGGGCTCAACCCCCACGGGTTTTCGCATGTGCGGCGCGTGACCCACGAGAACGTGGACATCAACCGCAACTTCCAGGACTTTTCTAAGCCCCTCACCCGCAACGAGGCCTACAAGGAAATCCACCCCTTGCTTCTGCCCGAGGTCTGGCCACCCGATGCCGCCAATGCAGCGGCCACCGCCCAGTACATCGCCCAGCGCGGCATGAAAGCCTTTCAGTCCGCCGTCACCCAAGGCCAGCACGAGTTTCCGGACGGTCTTTTCTTTGGTGGCCAGGCCCCCACCTGGAGCAACCTCACCTTGCGCCAAGTGCTGCAAAAGTACGGCCAGCGCTGCCAGAAAATGGCCTGGATCGACCTGCACACAGGCCTGGGCCCCAGCGGTGTGGGCGAGCGCATTTTTGCCTGCGCCGACGACGCAGCGGCCTACAGCCGTGCCAAAGCCTGGTGGGGCCAGGGCATCACCTCCATCTACGACGGTTCGTCCAGCTCAGCCTTCCTCACCGGCCTGATGTGGATGTCGGCCTACCAGGAATGCCCGCAAGCCGAGTACACCGGCATTGCCATGGAATACGGCACGCAAACCACTGACAAGGTCATCGGTGCCTTGCGTGGCGACCATTGGCTGCACCTGCACCCCGAAGCGCCTGAAGCCCTGAAAAAACAGATCAAACAAGACCTGATGGACGCGTTTTACGTCGACACCGACGCATGGCGCGCCCAAATCGTCGATCAAGCCATGGACGCCATGCACCAGGCCGTCGGCGGCTTGAGCGCCGCATGAACCCCCAGCGCGTTCTGGTCTTGGGGGGCAGCGGCTTTGTCGGCCGTCACGTTTGCGAGCAACTGGCCCGCCTGGGCTGGCACATCACCGTGCCCACGCGCCGCGCCGTGAATGCGGCCAGCGTGCAAAGCCTGCCCGGCCTGACCGTGGTCGAGACCTCGGTGCACAGCGAAGCCGATCTGGCCCGACTGATGCCCGGCCATGATGCGGTGGTGAACCTGGTGGCCGTACTGCATGGCAACGAGGACCGCTTTGAAAACGTGCATGTGGATTTGCCCGGCAAGATCGCCCACGCCATGAAGAAAGCCGGCGTGCAACGCCTGGTGCACGTCAGCGCCTTGGGTGCCAACCCGCAAGGCCCTTCGATGTACCAGCGCAGCAAGGCGAGGGGCGAGACGGTCTTGCACAACGCCGGGCTGGACCTCACCGTTTTGCGGCCCAGCGTGATTTTTGGGGCTGAAGACAAATTCCTCAACCTGTTTGCCGATCTGCAAAGCGTGGCGCCTTTCATGCCGCTGGCGGGCAGTGGCACACGCTTTCAGCCCGTGTGGGTGGCCGATGTGGCGCGTGCTGTGGCGGTCTGCCTGCAAAAGCCGGACACCATTGGCCAGACTTACGAGTTGTGCGGCCCGGATGTGTTGACGCTGGGCGAGTTGGTCAAGCTGGCAGGACAGTGGGCGGGTGTGAACCAGGGCCGAGGCCGTCCGGTCATTGGTTTGCCGATGTGGGTGGGCTGGTTGCAGGCTGCGGCCATGGAGTTGGCCCCGGGCGAGCCGCTCATGAGCCGGGACAACCTGGCGTCGATGAAGGTGGACAACGTGGCCACGGGCCAGTTGCCAGGCTTGCAGGCCTTGGGCATCGCTGCAGCGTCTGCCGCAGGCGTGGCGCCGACCTATCTGGGACACCGCGGCCCGCGCAGCAAGTTGAACCGCTGGCGTGCGGGTGCGGGGCGCTGAATTCGGGCCTCTTCTCTGGCCTGTAGCCGTTAACATGCAGGGTCTGATTTTCGGGAGAAACCATGATCCAGCTTTACATCGCCAACAAAAACTATTCGTCTTGGTCCATGCGCCCCTGGGTGCTGCTGCGCCAAGCTGGCATTGACTTTGAAGAGGTCTTTGTTCGCTTTGACAGCTTTGAGCCCGACTCGCAGTTCAAGACCGCACTGAAAGATGTGAACCCGGTGGGCAAGGTGCCTGTGCTGGTGCACGACGGACTGGCCATTTGGGACACGCTGGCGATTGCGGAATATGTGGCTGAGCAGTTCCCTGAAAAGCAACTTTGGCCGCAAGAGCGCGGCGCACGTGCCCGTGCGCGCAGTGTCTGCGCCGAAATGCACAGCGGCTTTGTGGGCCTGCGCAGCGCTTGCCCGATGAACATCGAGGCGCACCTGCCCGAGGTTGGCGCTTTGGCCCTGCGCGACAAACCCGCCGTTCGTGCCGACTTGGACCGTATTTGCAGCCTGTGGAGCGGTCTGTTAGCAGCGCACAGTGGCCCCATGCTGTTTGGCCCATTCACCATTGCCGACGCTTACTTTGCGCCAGTGGTCATGCGCATCAAAACCTACACCCTGCCCGTTCCGGCCGATGTGGCTGCCTACATGGAACGCGTGTGCGCCCTGCCCGGCGTGAAGGCCTGGATCGACGACGCGCTGGCAGAGCAGGACTTCATCGACTTTGAAGAGCCCTTCCGGCTGGCTCGCTGAAGGTCAGCATGGGCGTTTTTGTCGTCGGCGGTGCGGTGCGCGATGCCTTGATGGGCCAAAGCGTGAACGACCGCGACTGGGTGGTGGTGGGCAGCACGCCCAAGGCCATGAGCGCTCAAGGGTTCATGCCCGTGGGCAAGGACTTTCCGGTGTTTTTGCATCCGCAGACCCGCGAGGAATACGCCCTCGCCCGCACCGAGCGCAAAACGGCCCGGGGCTACAAAGGTTTTGCGGTGCATTCCGACCCCAGCGTCACCCTTGAAGAAGACCTGGCCCGGCGCGACCTCACCGTCAACGCCATGGCGGTGCCCGAGACACTGGCCCATGCCGCCCCCAGCAAATGGACTGACCATATCGTGGACCCGTATGGCGGCGAGCGTGACCTGCAGGCCAAGGTGCTGCGCCATGTCACCGAAGCTTTTGCCGAAGACCCGGTACGCATCTTGCGCGTGGCGCGCTTTGCGGCACGTTTTGCTGACTTTTCAGTGGCCGACGAGACCATGGCGCTGATGCGCCAGATGGTCGAAGACGGCGAGGCGGACCACCTGGTGCCCGAGCGCGTCTGGCAGGAACTGGCCAAGGGGCTGATGAGCCAGAAGCCTTCTCGCATGTTCGAGGTGCTGCGCGAATGCGGCGCCCTGCGCGTGTTGCTGCCTGAGCTGGAGCGCATGTGGGGCGTGCCTCAGCGCGTCGAATACCACCCCGAAGTGGACACGGGCGTGCACATGATGCTGGTGATGGACATGGCCGCACGCCTGAACACGCCGCTGGCTGTGCGCGTAGCCTGCCTGATGCACGACTTGGGCAAAGGCACCACACCCACCAACGTGCTGCCGCGCCACATTGGCCATGAAGGCCGCAGCGTCAAATTGCTGCAAAAGGTGTGCGAGCGCCTGCGCGTGCCGACCGAGGGCAAGGAACTGGCCGAGGTGGTGGCGCGTGAGCACGGCAACATCCACCGCAGTGCCGATCTGAACGCCGAAGCCCTGGTGCGCCTCTTGGAACGCTGCGACGCCATCCGCCAACCTGAGCGTTTTGAGCGGGTGCTGCAAGCGTGTGAATGCGATGCGCGGGGGCGACTGGGGTTTAAAGATGCGGCTTACCCGCAAGCCGCGCGCTTGCTGAAAGCCCAACAAGCAGCCCTCTCGGTCGAGACAGCCCCGATCGCGCAAGCGGCTGCGGCCCAGGGCCTCAAAGGCCCGCAAATTGGTGCACAGATCGCCATGGCCAGAGTCCAAGCAGTCAGCGCTTCTTTGTAGGAGCGGACTCTGACCGCGATCCACCCGCACCCCATGCTTCGCGGTTGAAGACCGCTCCCCCAAAGCCATGTTCACAAATGCGAGCGCGTCCAGTCGGCGATGTCTTGCGCGGTGCGAAAAGCACCGGCCTGACGGGCAACTTCTTTGCCGCCGATAAACAAGGCGAGTGTGGGGATGCTGCGGATGTTAAAGCGGGCTGAGATGGTCTGCGCTTCTTCGGTGTTGAGTTTGGCCATCCGAACATCGGGCTCCAGCAAAACTGCCGCTTGCTCATAGGCCGGAGCCATCATGCGGCAAGGGCCGCACCAAGGGGCCCAAAAGTCCACCAGCACCGGCACATGGCTGCGGCCAATGTGCTTGTCAAAGCTGGCCGCATCCAGCGCCAGCGGGTGTCCATCAAACAAAGCTTGGTGACATTGTCCGCAATCGGGTGCGTTGCGCGTGTCGGCCACACGCACGCGGTTGGTGGTGTGGCAGTGCGGACAAACAATGTGCAAGGCGTCAGCTGAAACGGTCATGAAATCCCCCGTGTTTAAAAAATCACTTGAGGGCCATGATCCGCAATTCAAGCGCCAGGCGCGTTGACTCAGGTCAACACCATCAACCTGAAAGGATCAACGAGCCGGTGGGCGGCGCGGTGCCATCGGTGCGCGGCCGGCCAGGTGACGGAAGCTGATGCGGCCTTTGCTCAAGTCATAAGGCGAGAGCTCGAGCGTCACGCGGTCACCTGCCAAAATGCGGATGTGATTTTTGCGCATCTTGCCCGCGGAGTAGGCAATCAACTGGTGACCGTTGTCCAAGGTCACGCGAAAACGGGTGTCGGGCAACACCTCGTTGACCACGCCCATCAGTTCAATCAGTTCTTCTTTAGCCATTTATAACGTCTTTCTCAGAGCAGAATCGGTTTGGAAGTCTGGCGCTCGACCCACAACATGCCTTCATCGAGGGCGTATTGGCTGGCGGCGTCAGGCGTTGCAAATTCGGGCACAAACCGCATCACGCGGTCGGTGCTGGCGCTGCCACGGCCACTGGCCACGGACACTTGCGCGCCAAATGCGCCATTGGGCAAAGCCCTGGAGCACGGTTGAATTCGGAATTTTCCCATGGAGATGGGTTGGTGTGAACAATATGAAGTAATCATGTATTTTAACGAAGGGGGTCGCGCCGCTTTTTTCGGCCTTCTTGAGGGCTGTGCAGCGGCACGGGTCTTGGCATGTCCTGCTGCCAAAAAGACGCCTCCATACGCAGACTGCAAGGCCTGCCCAACAACAGCACCGTGCAGAGGCGCGTCAAAAAAGGAAGCAAAAAAATCGTCTGAGCCCAGCTAGGTAAGCATGGCGGGCGATGTGCACAGTGGAGGACAAGACTGGCATCCCTCTGCCGGGATGCGCTATCGGCTCGCAAGGAGCTAGATGGGCATAAGTCGCCAATGGCGTGTCGCACTGTAACACGTTCGGGTTGAAGGCCTTCAAGCTCTGTGTTACCCGGGCCTCATACCCAACGTGCTATGGCTGCAGCCAACAAGCTCAGCAGCAAGGTGCTGGTCAGCGGGATGAACCATTCGCGCCCAAACAAGCGAAAGCGGAAATCACCAGGCAGGCGACCAAAGCCGAGTTTTTGCAGCCATTTCTGCAGGCCACTGAAAAGGATCAGGGCCAGAAACACCACGATGAGCCAACGCAACATAAGCTTGCCTTGATGCCGTTTACAGGCGGTGCGACCGGTCGCCCCGGGCAAAGCCCTGAGCGGCCCAATCAGACGACGTGGCGAACCCGACCACCTTGAACAGCTCACCCATTTCGTGCTCGTTGACCAGGCGCTGCGCCTGGCTGCGCTCGGCCAAACTGTAAGCCGCCATGCGATCTGCCAGACCCAGACTCAGCAAAAACCAGGCTTGGCTGGCATAACCCAGCACATGCAGCCCGGCGTTTTGTGCGGCCAGTGCCACGCCCGTGAAGTTGACGTGCGCCGTGATGTCTTTTTGGCCCACCGCCACCAGTGGGTTGTCGTCGGCTTGGTGCAGCTGGTGGCACATCACCGTGCCCATGTGGCGCTGGGGGTGAAAGTATTCGCCTTCGGGAAAACCGTAGTCCAGAAAAAACGCCGCACCACCCCGCCCAGCCTGCAAACGCTCGGCCAAGCTGGCGATGAAGGCCTCTGCCTGGGGATGGATTTCGGTCAAATAGTCGTGCTCGCCTTCGATGTCCACAGGTGGGCGCAGGTCGGTCAGGCGGTCTTGCCAGGCAAAGCCAAGACCATCAACCTCGCCCGCGCTGACCACACCGCGCTCATGCCAGACGCCTTGGGTGCGCTGCAAAAGCTGCACCGGCATGGCGTCCAGCACCTCGTTGCCCACCACCACGCCCTCGATGGCGTCGGGCCAGGCGTCGAGCCAGCGCACTTTGTCAGCGTATTTCAACAGGGTGTCAGCCTGGCGAACACGCAAAGTGCCCGACAAATCGATGATGGTGTAACGGCGAACCGCATCGCCCAGGGTGTCCAGCAGCTGCAGGGCCAGGGCCCCGGTGCCCGCGCCAAACTCCCAGACTTCGTCGGTACCTGTGGCCTCCAGCGCTTGGCGCACCTGCGCGGCCAGGGTTTGACCAAACAAAGGGGTCATGCCGGGCGCGGTCACAAAATCGCTGCCCGATGAGGGCATGGCACCGAACTTTTGCAGGGCGTTGGTGTAATAACCCAAACCCGGCTGGTACAAGGCCATGGCCATGAAACGGTCAAAACCGATCCAGCCACCGGCATGGGCGATGGCCTGGTGGATGCGCAGGGTCAATTCGGATGGAGGATGGGGATTCGGCGTGCTCACGCGGCGATTGTCGCCGAAGGTGTATGGGCGTTTGCCGGGGCACCGGGGGCCAAATCCATGGCTTGCCCGATAATTCAACCCTTTGTCACCTCGGATGTTCCTGCGCAGTCCCCTCTGCCCAGCCCCCTTTCATGAAACAAGTTCTGGTCACCGGAGGCGCTCACCGCCTGGGCGCAGAGATCGTTCGCCAATTTGCAGCCGCGGGCTGGCGCGTGTGGTGCCACTACCAACGCTCGGCCGATGCGGCCAAGGCGCTGCAGACTGAGCTGCAGGCATCAGGGGGACATGTGGAATGTGTGCAAGCCGATCTGGCCCAGAGCGAACAAGTCGAACAGATGATGACGCACATCGCGCACTGCCACGGCCCGCTTGATTGCTTGGTGAACAACGCTTCGCTTTTCGAGCCGGACGAGGGAAACGACATGGACTTGCCCGGCGCACGTTTGCAGATCGAGGTCAACCTGATCGCGCCCATGCTGCTGGCCTCGCTGATGGCCCAGCAAGCCGCACCCAACGCGAAATCCGGCCAGCGCAGCGTGGTCCACATCCTCGACCAGAAGGTGTTCAACCTGAACCCCGATTATTTCTCGTACACCGTCTCCAAACTGGCGCTGGAGCGCGCCGTGGCCTTGCAGGCCCAAGCTCTGGCCCCCTTGCGCGTGTGCGGCGTGGCCCCGGGCCTGATGTTTTTGAGCGGCCCGCAAACCCAAGAGAACTTTGACCGCAACAGCCGCGTGAACCTGTTGCGTGAGCCGATCGACCCGACGCAAGTGGCGGCCACCTGCCTGTTTCTGGCGCAAAACCCCTGCATCACCGGCACCACGGTGTGCGTGGACAACGGCCAGCACCTGGTGCCTTTGGCGCGCGACGTGATGTTTTTGGCCGACACGAAAGCCGTTTCATGAACGACCTCATGACCGATTTGGCGCTGAACTGCCGCCGCCTGTTTTTGCGCAACCACACGGTGGACGTGCGCATCGGCGCGCACGACTTTGAAAAGCTCGGCCCCCAGCGCATCGTCTTCAACGTGGAGCTGTTTGTGCCCTGCAGCGCATCCACCCCCACGCAGGACGACTTGGCCGAGGTGGTGGACTACGACTTCATCCGCGAGGTGATTGCCAAACGCGTGGCCCTTGGCCACATCGTGTTGCAAGAGACCTTGTGCGACGACCTGATGCGCGAGCTGATCGCACACCCGCAGGTGCAGGCGGTGCGCCTTTCGAGCTGCAAGCCCGATGTGTACCCAGACTGCGAAGCGGTTGGGGTTGAAATTTTCCAAATGAAACCCCCAACATGAAAACCCCCGCAGGACAACAAACCCTGGAGCTGACCGGTTTGCGCTTTGACGCCAACCTGGGCATTCTGGAGCACGAAAAAACCGACCCGCAACCGATCCAGGTCGATGCCGAGTTGAACCTGGGCACGCAGCCCCTGATGCCCAGCGACGACGACATCCACCATGTGCTGGATTACCGCAAGGTGCGCAAAATCATCATCGACGAATGCACGGCCGAGCACATCAACCTGCTGGAAACACTGATCGGCAAAGTCTCCAACCGCCTGATGCAGTTGCCCGGTGTGCTGGGTGTGCGCGTCAAGATTGCCAAACTTGAAATTTTTGAAGACTGCGCGGTGGCCATTCGCATGGAAACCGGACAGTGGTGAACCTTATGAACACAGACACAGAAACCGACATCGCCTGGGCACAAGCGCAAGCCGAATCAGAGGCCGCCAAAGCCATCAAGATCGAGCGCGAGACCCACAAGCTCGAAAAACGCCTGTGCCGCCAGATGGGCCAGGCCATCAGTGACTTCAACCTGATTGAAGCAGGCGACCGCATCATGGTCTGCATGTCGGGTGGCAAAGACAGCTACGGCATGCTCGACATCTTGCTCAAGATGAAGGCCCGCGCCCCGGTCGACTTCGAACTGGTGGCGGTCAACCTGGACCAAAAGCAGCCGGGCTTTCCGGAGCACATCCTGCCCGCTTACCTGAAAGAGTTGGGCGTGGAGTTTCACATCGAGACGCAAGACACGTATTCGATCGTGAAGGACAAGATCCCCGAAGGCAAGACCATGTGCAGCCTGTGCTCGCGCCTGCGCCGGGGCATTTTGTACCGCGTGGCGCGCGAGCTCAAATGCAACAAGCTGGCGCTCGGGCACCACCGCGACGACATGCTGCAGACCTTCTTTTTGAACATGTTCTTTGGCGGCAAGCTCAAGGGCATGCCCCCGAAACTGGTCAGCGACAACGGCGAGTTCATGGTGATCCGCCCGCTGGCTTATGTGGCCGAGTCCGACCTGATCCGTTGGGCAGCGCACCGACAGTTCCCCATCATTCCGTGCACCCTGTGTGGCAGCCAAGAGAATTTGCAGCGCCTACAAGTGGGCAACATGCTGCGCGAGTGGCAAAAAAAGCACCCTGGCCGGATTGAAAACATGTTCTCGGCTTTGCAAAATGTGGTGCCTTCGCATTTGATGGACGCGAAGCTGCACGGTTTCAAGGACCTGAAGATCACCGGTATCGAATCGGACGACGGCGACAAGGCTTTTGACGAAGAAGAGTTCAAGGAAGCGTCCTTGCCGGGCATCCAAGTCATCTCGATGTGAACCTCAAGGGAACAGCGCATGCGCACAACAATTCGGCAGCTCAAGTGGTGGTTTTCGGTGGCCTTGGCTGCGATGGCCTTGGGCTTCTTGACGGGCTGCGCATCGATGCGCCTGATCGACAGCGATGTGGTCTCGGTGGCGGCCGTGCCGCCGGGCATGAGTTTGCAAGGCGCCAAATACCGTTTCGAACGCCTGCCCTCACAGGTGCACAACCCCGAAGCCGGTCTCGCCGAGCAGCAAGCGCAGGCCGCCATGACGGCCGTGGGTTTGGTGCGTGACGATGCCACAGCCAGCCTGAGCGTGATGCTGGGCTTCAGTGGCTCGCAGTACCTGGCCGACCCTTGGGGCCGACCCCTAGCGCCGGGCTGGACACCCTTCGGCAGCATCACCATCGGATCAGGTTTTGGCGGGGGCTTGGGCTCGCACGTCGGTCTGGGCATGGGCATGCGCTTTCCGCCGCCCACGCATTACCGCCGTGAAGTCAGCGTCGTCATGCGTGACTTGAAATCGGGCCAAGTGGTTTACGAAACCCGTGCCAGCCATGCAGGCCCATGGAGCGACAGCATGCCGATTTTTGCCACGCTGTTCCAAGCCGCGCTGGCCAACTTCCCCAACCCGCCAGCAGGGCTGCGCCGGGTCAACATCGAACTGCCCCGCTGAGCCCGAAACTTGATGGAACCCACCCGCATTTTGGCGATTCGCCACGGAGAAACCGCTTGGAACGTCGACACGCGGGTGCAAGGCCACCTGGACATTCCACTCAACGATGTCGGACTGCGCCAAGCCCAGCACCTGGCCCGGTCGCTGGTGCAGCGCGATGCCATCGATGCCATTTACGCCAGCGACCTGTCTCGTGCCCACACCACCGCCAACGCGATTGCGCAAGCCATAGGGAAAACGGTGAACACCCACGCTGGCTTGAGAGAACGGCATTTTGGCGCGTTTCAGGGCCGCACATTCGCCGAAATCGAAGTCGAGCTGCCCGACCATGCTTGGCACTGGCGCAAACGCACGCCCGACTGGACACCGCCCGATGGCGGTGAATCGCTTTTGGTGCTTCGCGATCGCATTGTGGCCACGGTGAACGAACTGGCTGTACTCCATCCGGGTCAGCAGATCGTGCTGGTGGCCCATGGCGGGGTGCTGGACATTTTGTACCGTGCCGCCACCCGCATCGATCTGCAAGCACCGCGCACGTGGGCACTCACCAACACCGCGGTCAACAGCTTGTTGTGGACGCCTGCAGGCTTGTCTTTGGTGGGCTGGGGCGACACGTCCCACCTGGACGCACTGGGGGAAGACGAATCGTCTTTATAAAGCGCTGTTTTGCAGTGCGGCGATGCGTTCTTCGATGGGAGGATGCGTGCTGAACAACTGTCCAATGCCCCCCGCAATGCCCATGGCGGCCATGGTTTTGGGCAACTCGGCCGTGTGCACGCCGCCCAAGCGGGCCAAGGCATTGATCATCGGCTGCTTACGGCCCATCAGCTGCGCCGCGCTGGCATCGGCGCGGAACTCGCGCTGGCGGCTGAACCAGGCCACGATCATGGCGGCCACAAAGCCGAGGATGATGTCCATCACGATGGTGGTGATGTAGTAGCCCATGCCGGGGCCAGTGTTCTCGCTGTCGCCCTTGCGCAAGAAGCTGTCGACCGCATAACCCACCACCCGCGAGATGAACACCACGAAGGTGTTCATGACGCCCTGGATCAGGGTCATGGTGACCATGTCGCCGTTGGCAATGTGCGCCACTTCGTGGGCGATCACGGCTTCGATTTCTTCGTGCGTCATGTTTTGCAGCAAGCCGGTGGACACGGCCACCAGGGCCGAATCGCGAAATGCACCTGTGGCAAAGGCATTGGGGTCGCCCGGGAAGATGCCGACTTCGGGCATGCCGATGCCAGATTTGTCAGCAAACTTGCGCACCGTGTCCAAAATCCAGGCTTCGTCGGCGTTGGCGGGTTGGGTGATGACTTTGACACCCGAGGTCCACTTGGCCAAGGGCTTGCTGATGAGCAAGGAAATGATGGCGCCGCCAAAGCCCATGATCAGCGCAAAACCGAGCAAAGCGCCCAGGTCCAGGCCGTTGGAAGTCAAAAAGCGGTTGACGCCCAGCAAGTTGGCCACAATGCCCAAAACGACCACGACGGCCAGGTTGGTCATGACAAAAAGAAAAATGCGTTTCATGTTGAGTTTCACTTTCAGCCCGAAAGACGCGGGCGCGTTGTGTCGAATGTTAGGGGGTCGGTGTTCAAAATCAAGCCGGGGGCGCGATTTCCGCATTGGCGTACGGTTTTTCAGCCAGGCGCGGGCTTCTGCGGGGCCGAAACACGCTGTCATCGGCGTAAAAGGATGGGGCTTCGTTGGCCAGCCACCAGCCCGGCACGCCCAGCAGTGGCAAGGGACTGAAGGGTTTGCGGGCCAGCTTTTCAGGCGTGAGGTCTTGCGCCAGCCAAGCGTCGAGGTCGGCCTGCGCCACGCCTTGCGGCACGCGCCACAGGTGCACGGTGATCGACTTGTAGGGCTGCACCGCTTTTTCGAGCGCGGCATGGCCAAAAGCCCAAAGACATGTAAGTGCCCACTCGCTACGCAAGCCAAGGAACGCATCCATCCATCGGTGCTCGGTCAAGGCAGACCACACGGCATCGGAGGTCTGGATCAGCAGCGCGTTTTCATCGAACACGGTGGCGGCGTCGCGCACCGGGCCGCGCACCTGGCCCACCCCGGCTCGGGCAATTTCGCGGGCTTGCAACTGGTTCAGGCGTTTTTTGGCCTGCGGGAAATGCATCCAGCACAAAGCATTGAAAAAGTCGTGCAGGCCTTCGCGGGTGGGCACCTGGCCAGCGGCGAAGATGAAGTCTTCGTAGGCCTGTCCTTCGGGCAAGTCGGCTTGCGGCACAAAGCGCACAGGGGCATGGCCCGCCGCGTTCAAGGCCTCAGGCTGAGGCGTGCCCGCCACCACCTGGCAAGCGATGGGCTCACCCACGGCCCGCCAGTCGGCCAACCAAGGCGCGTTCCAGTCGATGTCGGGCACGCTCAGGCTGGAAGCTGGCGCACAGCGGTGCCCAGCCCGATTGGGGCTCAGCCCTCCACCAGACGCCACGGCAGGCTTTCTCCGGAACGCAGGGGCTTGAGTTCGGCCTCGCCAAAGGCAAAGCTCTCTGCGGGCGTCCAGCTTTCGCGGCGCAAGGTGATCGTGCTGGTGTTGCGCGGCAGACCGTAAAAGTCGGCCCCAAAGAAGCTGGCAAAGCCTTCGAGCTTGTCGAGCGCCCCCGCTTGGTGAAAGGCCTCGGCATACATCTCGATGGCGGCGTGCGCGGTGTAGCAACCGGCGCAACCGCTGGCGTGCTCTTTGAGGTGCGCCGGGTGCGGGGCGCTGTCGGTGCCCAAGAAGAAGCGGGCATTGCCACTGGTGGCCGCCTGCACCAGCGCCTGGCGGTGGGTTTCGCGCTTGAGCACGGGCAGGCAGTAGTAATGTGGGCGCATGCCGCCCAAGAACAGGGCGTTGCGGTTGTACAGCAGGTGGTGCACGGTGATGGTGGCAGCCAAATTCGCGTCGCCTGCGGCCACATAGTCGGCGGCTTCTTTGGTGGTGATGTGTTCCATCACGATTTTCAGGCCCGGAAAGTCACGGCGCAACGGGATCAATTGCTGCTCGATGAACACCGCTTCTCGGTCAAAAAGATCGATGTCGGAGGAGGTGACTTCGCCATGCACCAGCAGCAGCACGCCTTCGCGCTGCATGGCTTCGAGCACGGGGTAGATTTTGCGCAGATCGGTCACACCCGCATCGCTGTTGGTGGTGGCCCCCGCTGGATAGAGCTTGCACGCCACCACGCCAGCGGCTTTGGCGCGGGCGATTTCTGCCGGGGCCAAGTTGTCGGTCAGGTACAGCGTCATGAGCGGCTCAAAGGCCATGCCCACAGGCACGGCGGCCAGGATGCGCTGTTTGTAGGCCAGCGCCTGCTCGGCCGTGGTCACCGGCGGCTTGAGGTTGGGCATGATGATGGCTCGGGCAAACTGCGCAGCCGTGTGAGGCACGACCACATTCAGGGCTGCGCCATCGCGCACATGCAGGTGCCAGTCGTCGGGACGGATGAGGGTGAGTTCTTGGGTCATGGGGCGTATTGTCGCAAACCTGCTGGCCGCGTTCAGTCCGGCGACAAACGCCAATGGATCAGGGTCTGACGCCGATTCAATCGGGATCTGACCCTCATTAAATCAATGCCCCAAGATTTTGGACAAGAAGTCCTGCGCCCGGTCGGTTTGGGGTGCGTCAAAAAACTGCTGGGGCGGGGCTTGTTCGACCACCTGGCCTTGGTCCATGAAGATCACGCGGTCGGCCACCGCCTTGGCAAAGCCCATCTCGTGCGTCACGCACAGCATGGTCATGCCTTGGCTGGTCAACTCGATCATCACGTCCAGCACTTCCTTGATCATCTCGGGGTCGAGCGCCGAAGTGGGCTCATCGAACAGCATGATCTTGGGCGTCAGGCACAGCGCACGCGCAATCGCCACGCGCTGCTGCTGGCCGCCGGACAACTGCAGCGGGTACTTGTTCGCGTGCTCGGCAATGCGCACGCGCTCCAGCTGCACCATGGCTTTGTCCACGGCTTCCTTGCGTGGCATCTTGGCCACCCAGGTGGGTGACAAGATCAGGTTTTCCATCACTGTCAGGTGCGGGAACAGGTTGAACTGCTGGAACACCATGCCGACCTCGCGGCGCACTTTGTCAATGCCTTTGAGATCATCGCCCAGCACAGTGCCGTCTACGGTGAGCGAGCCTTCCTGGTATTCCTCGAGGGCGTTGATGCAGCGAATCAGGGTGGACTTGCCCGAGCCCGAGGGGCCGCAGATGACGACTTTTTCGCCTTTGGCAAATTGCAGGTTCACATCGCGCAGCACATGGTAGCCATTGCTGGCGTACCACTTGTTCACGCCTTTGAACTCGATGATGGGGTTAGCGTTGGAGGTCATAAAGGTCTTTCGTTCAGCGGACTTTGCTCACGGCCGTGCGCTCTTCGATCCACAGGCTGTAGCGCGACATGGCAAAGCAGAACGCGAAATAAATGAAGGTGATGAAGAGGTAGGCTTCGATCTTGAAGGGGCGCCAGTCGGCATCGGAGTTGAGCGCCAGGCCCAACGCGCCGGTCAGCTCGTACAGCGACACGATGGTCACCAGCGAAGTGTCTTTGAACAGACCGATGAAGGTGTTCATGATGGACGGCACCACGGTGGCCAGCGCCTGGGGCAGCACGATCATGCGCTGGGTTTGCCAGTAGCTCAGGCCCAGTGTGGCCGCCGCTTCGGTCTGGCCTTTGGGCAAAGCCTGCAGACCGCCGCGAATCACCTCGGCCATGTAGGCCCCGGAAAACAAGGTGATGCCCACCACCACGCGCACCAGCACGTCGATCTTCACGCCCTCGGGCATGAACAGCGGCAGCATGAACGAGGCCATGAACAGCACAGTGATCAGCGGCACGCCGCGCACCAACTCGACGTAGAGCGTGCACAAGGTTTTGATGGCCGGCATGTTGGAGCGTCGGCCCAGCGCTACAAAGATGGCCAGCGGAAAGGCCAGCGTCATCGAGATCACGGTGAGCATGACCGTGAGCGGCAAGCCGCCCCATTGGTCGGTGTCGACTTCGGTCAGGCCAAAAAAGCCGCCCTTCATCAGCACGAAATACACGGTCAGCATGACCAGCCAAACCAAGGGCAAGGCCTTGTTCCAAAAACGCGGCATGCAACTGATGACGACCACACCCAACATGAGGGCGGTGGCGATCACCGGACGCCAGTGCTCGACTTCAGGGTAACGACCCATCACGATCAAGCGGCCTTTTTCGGAGATCACGCCCCAACAAGCCCCTGCGCCGCGCACGTCGTTGCAAGCTTGCAAGTTGCTGCCAAAGACGGCTTGCAAGACGGCCCAGTCGAGTGAAGAGACAAATGCCCACAGGCACACGGCCAGCAACACCAGCGACATCAGGCTGTTGCTCGGGGTGGAAAACAAATTGCCGCGCAACCAGGCCACGGGGCCTGTGCTGCGGCCGGGCATCGGCCGGGCTTCGGTGGATTTGAAAACGTTCATGTCAGCGCTCCTGGATGGCGGCACTGGCGTTGAACCAGTTCATGAGGGCCGAGGTGAGAAGGGACAGCGTCAGGTACACCAACATCACGATGGACAAGGCCTCGATGGCGCGGCCCGTTTGGTTGAGCGTGGTGTTGGCGATCGAGACCAGTTCGGGGTAACCAATGGCCACCGCCAGCGATGAGTTCTTGGTCAGGTTCAGGTACTGGCTGGTCAGCGGCGGAATGATCACGCGCAAGGCCTGGGGCAACACCACCAGACGCATGGACTGGTTTTTGCTCAGGCCCAAAGAGGCCGACGCCTCGTGCTGACCCAGCGACACCGAAGCAATGCCCGAGCGCACGACTTCGGCAATGAAGGACGCGGTGTAAAACACCAAGCCACACAGCAGGGCTATGAATTCGGGACTGAACGCGCCGCCATCTTCAATCTGGAAATCGCCCTTCTTAGGCAAGTCCCATTCGTTGGGCGCGCCACCCACCAGCCAGCCGAGCACCGCCATCACCAGCGTGACCGCCAACGACACGGCCCACACTGGGCGCGTGTTGCCGGTGCGGTCAAAATGCGCCCGTGCCATGCGTCGGTAGATCCACGCAAACACCAGGCCTAGAGCAACACCGACCAGGGCCAAAGTCTGGCCCCACTGCCACACGGGCCAGGGGAAGGAAATGCCGTTTTTGCTCAGGAAAAAATGACCCGCATTCCAGGCGTTGTCCAGGTCGGGCAGCATCTCAGTGAAGACCAGATACCAGATGAGCAACTGCAGGTAGACCGGCACGTTGCGGAAAAATTCGACGTAGGCGTAACAGATTTTGCGCACCAAAAAGTTGGCCGAAAAGCGTCCGACTCCTACGAGAACACCCAGCACCGTGGCCAGCAGGATACCGATCACGGCGACCTTGAGCGTGTTGAGCATGCCGATGGCAAAGGCCACGAAGTAAGAGCTGTTGTGCGCATACTCGATCACCGTTTCGCTGATGTCAAAGCCAAACGGTTGAAACAAAAAATCGTAGCCGCTTTGGATGCCGCGCAGGCGCATATTGGTGAGCGTGTTGCGCACCAACAGGGCCACCAGCGCCAAAGCCGACAAGATGGCGACGACCTGGTAGATGACCGAACGCCCTTCGCGGCTGCGCCACGAGATGGATCGGGTTTTCTTGCCGGGCAAGGGCCTGGCCTCGATCATGGAAAAATGGGTCATGGGGACTGCCTGAAAAATGACGGGCTGGTAAAAAATACGCCCCGTGAAGGGGCGTATTCAGAACCTTCAAAAAAGGCAGGCGATCAACGCAGCGGTGCAGCGTACATCAGGCCGCCCTTGTTCCACTGGTTGTTCAGGCCACGTGGCAAGTTGATGGCGGTTTTGGGGCCGACGTTGCGCTCAAACATTTCACCGTAGTTACCGGTGGTCTTGATGGCGCGGGCCAGCCATTCCTTGTCCAGACCCAGGTGCTTGCCCAGGTCTTCGGTGGCACCCAGCAAACGACCCACTTGTGGGTTCTCGCTGGTTTTCATTTGGTCCACATTGGCTTGGGTGATGCCGTACTCTTCGGCTTCGATCAGGCCGGAAAGCACCCACTTGTTGATGGCGAACCACTCGTCGTCACCACGGCGCACCATCGGGCCCAGGGGCTCTTTGGAGACCAGATCGGGCAAGATGACGTGGGCAGCTGGGTCTTTGGCTTCCTTGGCACGCACCGAGGCCAGGCCCGATGCGTCGGTGGTGTAGGCCTGGCAACGGCCAGAGAAGTAAGCGCCGGTGGCGGCTTCGACTTTTTCAAACACGACAGGCTTCAAGTTGAGCTTGTTGGCGCGGGAAAAATCGGTGAGGTTTTTCTCGGTGGTGGTGCCGGATTGCACGCACACGGTGGCACCCTTGAGTTGCTTGGCGCTGGTGATCTTGCCTTTGGGCACCATGAAACCCTGGCCGTCGTAGTAGTTGGCGCCGATGAAGTGCAGACCCAAAGAGCCATCGCGGTTCAGGGTGTTGGTGGTGTTGCGGGCCAGTACATCGACCTCGCCAGACTGCAGAGCGGTGAAACGCTGCTGGGCGGTCAGGGGCACGTATTTGACTTTGGTCGCGTCGCTCAACACGGCTGCGGCCAAGGCACGGCAGTGGTCCACGTCCAGACCCGACCAGTTGCCGCTGGAGTCAGCGGCCGAAAAACCGGCCAGACCGGTGTTGACACCGCAGACGATTTGGCCGCGCTGCTTGATCTGGTCCAGAGTTTTGCCCGCCATGGCGGATGTGGCCACCAGCAAGCCTGCAGTGGCCAGCACGGAGCCGATCAAGGTTTGTGTCATTTTCTTCATGGTTTGAATCCTCTTGTGAAATGGTGAGTAGCAAATTGCCACCCACAGATTAAATGCCAAATTCAGCAATGAACCGCCTAGGAGCTTCCCTAGGCCCGCATCAAAGAGCGGGCATCATTGAGAAGCACCCCCAAGGTGCACCACGACACCAGCGGTTTGTGCATTTGCACAAAATGTGCCTACACACCAGCGTGTGCTGAATATAGTCAGTTTGTAGTCAGCCCTCATCAGGGTGTACCCCCGGACTCCATGCAAAAAATGCATAAAGCAATACATGCCATGAAAAGACCGGGCTGGCGACGATTTAACGGGAGGAATGCACCGAAGAGGTGCTCTGGGTCAGGTGCAGCCACAACTGGTGGGCCGAGCTCTTGAAACAGGGTTTGGACCCGGATTTCTCGCGGTAGGCACGCACCTCCATGCTCAGCGCCAGGGTTTGCCCACCCGGCAAGCCCACCTCGACCAGGGTACCAGCTTGGATTTCTTTCTTGACCGCACTGCGCGGCAAAAACGCGATGCCATGGCCTTCCAGGGCCATCACTTTCAGACCCTCAGCCATGTCGGTTTCATAGACCCGCTCCAGATGCACCGGCACGCCCGCCTGTTTCAAGATCCAGTCGGTCACACCGCCCAAATAAGCCCCGGGCGCGTAGCCAAGATAAGGCAGTGGCCGTGCGGCATGGCCGGGCAAACTGAACAGCGCACGACCATCGGGCGTGCTTTGCACATAGGGCGCAATCACCTCGTGCCCCAATACCACCATATCGTAGCGTTCAGGGTCAATTTGCAAGGGCTGCGAGGGGTGGTGGTAGGCGATCAACACGTCGCAACCGCCCTCCACCAGGCGCATGGCCGCGTCGTGCACGTTCAGCGCCATGAGCCGGCTTTTCATGGGCCCAAAAGTCTCGCGCAAGCTGGCCACCCAAGGCGGAAAAAATGTGAATGCCAAGGTGTGCGGCACGGCAAACTGGATGATGTCTTGACCCACCGCATTGTGGCCGCGCAGCATGGCCCGGGTGTTTTGCAGCGACTGCAGCATCTCCAGCGCCTGGGCATACAAGGTCTCACCCGCAGGGGTGAGCCGGGTTGGGTAAGAGCTGCGGTCGACCAAGTCTGCCCCGGCCCACGCCTCCAGCGACTGGATGCGCCGGGAAAAAGCCGGTTGCGTGACGTGCCGCAACTGCGCCGAACGGCTGAAACTGCGGGTTTCGGCCAAGCTCACAAAATCTTCAAGCCATTTGGTTTCCATGCTGGCATTATCGTTTCAGCCCCAGGTCAGGCCGCCCAATCACCATCTCCATCCAACTGCAAGCGCACACACCGATTCAGAACTTGTCACCAAACGACTTGGGCGGCGTGACGCCCAAATGCCGGAATGCTGCCAAGGTGGCCATGCGCCCGCGTGGCGTGCGCTGCAAATAGCCTTGCTGAATCAGATACGGCTCGATCACGTCCTCGATCGTGTCACGCTCCTCGCCGATGCTGGCCGCGATGTTGTCCAACCCCACAGGCCCGCCGTCAAAACGGTGGATCACCGCTTCCAGCAGTTTGCGGTCCATCAGGTCAAAGCCTTCTGGGTCCACGTCCAGCATGACCAAGGCTTTTTCGGCGATGGCCTTATGGATGGTGCCGTCGCCCTTCACATCCGCATAGTCGCGCACCCGGCGCAGCAGGCGGTTGGCAATGCGAGGCGTGCCGCGTGAACGTCGGGCGATCTCGAACGAGCCTTCGGGGTCGATCGGCGCTTTGAGCAAACCGGCGCTGCGGGTCACGATGCGGGTCAGCTCCTCGGGGGTGTAGAACTCCAGGCGCGAGACGATGCCAAAGCGGTCGCGCAGCGGGTTGGTGAGCATGCCAGCCCGCGTGGTCGCACCCACCAAAGTGAACGGCTGCAGGTCGAGCTTGATGCTGCGCGCAGCTGGCCCTTCGCCGATCATGATGTCGATTTGGTAGTCCTCCAGAGCGGGGTACAAGATCTCTTCGACAACGGGCGAGAGGCGGTGGATTTCGTCAATGAAGAGCACGTCGTTGCGCTCCAAATTGGTGAGCAGCGCCGCCAAATCTTTGGGTTTCTCGAGCACCGGGCCGCTGGTTTGGCGCAGGTTCACACCCAGCTCGGCGGCAATGATGTGGGACAGCGTGGTTTTGCCCAAACCGGGCGGGCCAAACAGCAGCACATGGTCGAGCGGCTCTTGGCGCATCTTGGCGGCGCTGATGAAAATCTCCAGCTGTTCGCGCACCTTGACCTGGCCGACGTATTCGTCCAGCAGTTTGGGGCGCAAGGCGCGTTCAATGGCTTCCTCTTGATGGGACACTGGGGCCGCTGAAATGACCCGGGGTTCGGGTTGCGGGGCAAAGTCGTCGGTGCGGATGCTCATGGCTCAATTCATCTTCATTTGTTCAGGGCTTTGAGGGCCAGCTTGATGCCTTCGCTCACGCCCACATCGGCGGGCAGGCTCTTGAGCGCGGCAGCCGCTTCCTTGTCGTTGTAGCCCAGGGCCAGCAAAGCCTGCTGAATGTCGCTTTGCGCGTCGGGGGTGTGTACGGCAAACAGACCGCCGATGTCGCCGCCCAGTTTGCCTTTGAGTTCAAGCAACAAACGTTCAGCGGTTTTTTTGCCGATGCCGGGCACCTTGACCAGACGGCCGACTTCTTGGGTGGTGATGGCCTGCGCCAAATCGTCCACACTCATGCCGGACAACACACTCAAGGCCGTGCGGGGCCCCACGCCCGAAATTTTGATGAGCTGACGAAACGCCTCGCGCTCGGCCAGGGTGGCAAACCCGTAAAGGATTTGCGCGTCTTCGCGCACCACAAAGTGCGTGACCAAACTGACTTTTTCGCCCGCAGCAGGCAAGTTGTAGAACGTGCTCATGGGCACATTGACTTCGTAGCCCACGCCATGGCAGTCCACGATCACCTCGGGTGGGTTTTTGTCGCTCAGGATGCCGGTGAGTTTGCCAATCATGGAGGGTGTCGCCTTAAATGCCTGTGATGGGAGAAAATGCGCTCTCGCCCGGGCCATCCTGGCCACAAACCGCGCACAGCGAGGATTATCAACTTGATCGTCAGACACACCTTCACGCCGCACAACAACACCCGCTTGTCACACCTGTGTGGCCCGATGGACGCGCACCTGCGCACCATCGAAGCGGGCTTGCAAGTGAGCATCGCGCACCGCCACGAGCAGTTCAAGGTGGACGGCCCCAAGGCGGTGGCCATGCGGGCCATGGAGATTTTGCAGGCGATCTATGAGCGGGCCGACCGCCCCATTTCACCCGACATGGTGCAGCTCATGCTGGTCGGCGACAGTGGGGGCGAAGAGGCGAACTTGCCCATCTTGCAAACCCGCCGCGCCGACCTGAAGGCCCGCACTCCGGTACAAGCGGCCTATTTGGAGAGCATCGCCAGCCACGACATCAGCTTTGGCATTGGCCCAGCGGGCACCGGCAAGACTTATCTGGCCGTGGCCTGCGCCGTGGATGCACTGGAGCGCGCCAGCGTGCAGCGCATCGTACTGACCCGCCCGGCGGTGGAAGCGGGTGAACGTCTGGGCTTTTTACCGGGCGACTTGTCGCAAAAGGTCGACCCGTATTTGCGCCCGCTGTACGACGCGCTCTACGACCTGATGGGCCATGACAAGGTGCTCAAAGCCTTTGAGCGCAATGCGATCGAAGTGGCCCCTCTGGCTTTCATGCGCGGGCGCACGCTGAACAACGCCTTTGTGATTTTGGACGAAGCGCAAAACACCAGCACCGAACAGATGAAGATGTTCCTGACACGCATTGGCTTTGGCGCCAAGGCAGTGGTGACGGGCGATGTGAGCCAGATCGACTTGCCCAAGGGGCAGCTGAGCGGCCTCATCGATGCCGAGCGGGTTTTGAAGCGCGTCAAGGGCATTGCTTTCACACGTTTTTCCAGCGCCGATGTGGTGCGCCACCCGCTGGTGGCCCGCATCGTGGACGCCTACGACGCGCAAGGCAGCGCCCCCATGCGTGCGGGCGTCACGACCCGCCGCAAGCCCCTGCCCACCGACGATTGAACGACCCTGCGAACCCCATGGCCCTGCAACAACTTCAGCTCTCTCTGCAATTTGGCGACATCCCCAACGCGGCGCGCCACCGCGCCGCCCTGCCCCGCCATGCGGTTGCCCGCGCCATTCGTCATGCCCTGGCCGATGACGCCGAAATCACGGTGCGCATCGTGGGCGAAGAGGAAGGACGCGCGCTGAACCAGAGTTATCGCAAAAAAGACTACGCCACCAACGTGCTGACCTTTGACTACGAGCAAGCGCCCGTGGTGCTGGCCGATCTGGTGCTGTGCGCCCCGGTGGTGGCACGTGAGGCCAAAGAGCAGGGCAAGACGCTGGCGGCGCATTATGCGCATTTGCTGGTGCACGGCACTTTGCACGCGCAGGGCTGGGACCATGAGACCAGCGAGGCCGATGCCGAGGAGATGGAGGCCTATGAGGTTGCGATTTTGGCGGGGTTGGGGCTGAAAAACCCTTACCTTTGATTTCCAGCTGGGGAGGCCAGGAATGGGTGGGCGCATCCCCTCACACATCGCCCCAGCAAAAGGCGAAAGGCAAATCGTCAGAGCAACCGAACCTTCACACTCTTGCCCTTGATCTTGCCGTGTGACAACTGCGCCTCGACCTTTTTGGCCAACTGAGCCTGCACCGCCACATAGGTTGAAAACTCGTTCACATTGATCTTGCCGACCTGCTCGCGGGTCAAACCACACTCACCCGCCAAGGCCCCCATCACATCGCCTGCCCGGATTTTTTCCTTGCGGCCACCGACAATCTGCAAGGTGCGCATGTTCGGTTGCAGTGGACCACCCGCCGCAGGCGTCAGGCCAGACAAAGGCTCCCACTTCGACTCACGCCCCTGCATCACCTCAATCTTGCCGACCGATCCCATCTCGTCCATGCTGGCCAGCGTGAGCGCCAGGCCCTCGGCATCGCCCCGACCGGTGCGGCCAATGCGGTGGATGTGGATTTCTGCGTCCGGCGTCACGTCTACGTTGATCACGGCTTCAAGGCCTTCCACATCCAGCCCCCGCGAAGCCACATCGGTGGCCACCAGGACCGAGCAACTGCGGTTAGAGAACTGCACCAGCACCTGATCGCGCTCGCGCTGCTCCAACTCGCCAAACAGCGCCAGCGCGCTGTAGCCCTGGGCCTGCAACACCGCCACCAAATCGCGGCATTGCTGTTTGGTGTTGCAAAAGGCCAGCGTGCGTTCGGGGCGAAAATGTGCCAACAGTTTGGACACGGCGTCCAGCCGCTGGCTTTCACTGACTTCGTAATAAATCTGGCGAATTTTGTGTGCGCTGTGCTGCGCCTCCACCTTCACGGTTTGCGGTGAACGCATGAACTGCGCCGCCAGCTTGGCAATGCCTTCGGGGTAAGTGGCCGAGAACAGCAGGGTCTGGCGGTCTTTCGCGCACTGGCGCACCACTTTGGCGATGTCGTCGAAAAAGCCCATGTCCAACATGCGGTCGGCTTCGTCTAAAACCAGCGTGTTCACGCCCGCCAAGCTCAAAGATCCGCGCTCCAGATGGTCCAGGATGCGCCCAGGCGTACCCACCACCACATCGGCGCCGTGCTCCAGGCTCACAGATTGACCACGCAGGGCCACGCCACCACACAAGGTGACGACTTTCACGTTTGACCGGGCACGGGCCAAGCGGCGGATTTCTTGCGTGACCTGGTCGGCCAGCTCGCGGGTGGGGCACAGGATCACGGCCTGGATGGCCGCACTGGGCGAGCCCGCGCTTTGCAAGCGCTCAATCAAAGGCAGGCCAAAAGCGGCGGTTTTGCCGCTGCCCGTGCTGGCTTGGGCGATCAGGTCTTGCCCCGCCAGCGTGAGCGGCAGGCTGGCCGCCTGGATGGGCGTCATCTGGGTGTAGCCCAGTTGTTCGAGGTTTTGAAGGGTGGCAGGCGCCAGCGCAAGCTGGTCGAAGCGAGCGGAACTCGCGGCAGGAGAAGTTGCAGTCATGCGGGGATTATCGTTGCCCACCCCCGGGCAGCGCCTCAAGCCGACATGCGCATCGGGATAGTGATGGGGCCGTCGTTGATGAGGGCCACTTTCATGTCGGCGGCAAAGCGGCCGGTTTGCACCACCGGGTGGGCTTTTTGTGCCTGCGCCACAAAGTGCTCGTACAAGCGCCGACCCTCCTCGGGCGCAGCCGCCTGGGTGAAGCTGGGGCGGTTGCCCCCGGCCAAATCGGCGGCCAGGGTGAACTGGCTGACCACCAACAAACCACCGCCCACGTCCTGCACGCTCAAATTCATCTTGCCTGCGTCGTCACTGAAGATGCGAAGTTTCAGAATTTTGGCCAGCATCTTTTCAGCCACCGCATCTGTATCGCCTTTTTCGGCACACAGCAGCACCAGCAAACCGGTGTCAATCTGGCCGATCACTGCCCCATCGACACGCACACTGGCTTGACTCACCCGTTGCAGCACAGCCATCATTTCAAGTCCCTGGCATCGTCAAAGTGCGCTTCCACATCGCTGGGCAAGAGCTGGATGGTGGCCCGCAAGCCGGGCACCTCGCTCATCAATGCCTGCTCGACGCTGGCGCGCAAAGCAGCAGCGCGGCCCAAGCTCCAGCTGGCGGGCATGTGCATGTGCACATCCAAAAAACGGCGTTGCCCGGCTTTGCGGGTGTTCAGGTGGTCAAAGCGGAGGATCTCGGTCTCGCCACGCTGGTGCGCAAAACCATCAAGCACGCGTTGCACATCGGCCAAGATTTCAGGCTCCAACGCCTCGTCCATCAGGCCCTGCGAGGACCGCCAGACCAAGCTCCAGCCTTCTTTCAAAATGTTCAGGGCCACGCCGATGGCGACCACCGCATCCAGCCACAACCAGCCGCTCACACTCACCAGAACAAGTCCGACCACCACCCCAGCCGATGTCCAGACGTCGGTCACCAAGTGCCGGGCATCGGCCTCCAGCGCCAGTGAGCGGTGCTGCCGGGCGGCGCGAAACATCAACCAGGCCAGCAAACCGTTCAGGGCCGAGCTGCCCACCGACAAGGTCAGACCCCAGCCCACCTGCGCGATGGGTTGCGGGTCAAACAAACGATGAACCGCCACCCAAATGATGCCCAAGGCGGCCACCAGAATCAGGATGCCTTCAAAACCAGAAGAGAAATACTCGGCCTTGTGGTGGCCATAGGGGTGTTCGTCGTCGGCTGGACGGGCCGCAATGGTGACCATCATCAAGCCGAACACCGCACTGGCCAGGTTGACCAGCGACTCCATCGCGTCCGACAGCAAACCAACCGAATCGGTGAGCCACCAGGCCCCGGTTTTGAGTGCGATCGTGACCAAGGCCACCACCACCGAAGCCCAGAGCAAGCGGGTGGGCGTCATCCAGTCATCGAATCTTTTCATGGGCTAAGCATACCCGCGGTGGATGACTTGTCCGTACGCCAACCCCTGATCAAGCCAGCGTGACCTTGGCAAACTTGCGCTTGCCCACTTGCACCACGTAAGTGCCCGCTTCGAGTTTCAGGCCCTTGTCACTGACCACACTGGAGTCCACACGCACACCTCCGCCATCCACCAAGCGACCAGCTTCTGTCGTGGAGGGGGCCAGTCCAGCCGCCTTGAGCAAAGCCCCGATGCCCATGGGTGCGCCGGACAAAGACACTTGCGGGATGTCCTCAGGCACGCCACCCTGGCTGCGGTTGATGAAATCTTGCTCAGCCGCATCGGCCGCGGCTGCGCTGTGAAAACGGGCCGTGATTTCCTTGGCCAGCATGACCTTGGCGTCTTTGGGGTTGCGTCCGCCCTCGACTTCTTTCTTGAGTGCCTCGATCTCAGCCATCGACTTGAAGGACAGCAAAGTGAACCAGCGCCACATGAGGGTGTCCGAGATGCTCAGCACCTTGGCGAACATGGTGTTGGGCTCTTCGCTGATGCCGATGTAGTTGTTTTTAGACTTGGACATCTTGTCCACACCGTCCAGCCCTTCCAGCAGAGGCATGGTCAAAATGCACTGCGGCTCTTGCCCGTATTCGGCTTGCAAATGACGCCCCATCAACAGGTTGAACTTCTGGTCGGTGCCACCCAGCTCCAAGTCGGACTTGAGTGCCACAGAGTCGTAGCCCTGCATGAGCGGGTACAAGAACTCGTGCACCGAAATCGGTGTGCCTGCCTTGAAACGATCATGGAAGTCGTTGCGCTCCATCATGCGGGCCACGGTGTACTTGGCTGCCAACTGGATCATGCCCATGGAACCCAATGGTAGCGACCACTCACTGTTGTAACGGATCTCGGTTTTATTGGGATCCAGCACCAGACTGGCTTGTTTGTAGTAAGTCTCAGCGTTGGCCTTGATCTGCTCGGACGTGAGCGGTGGACGGGTGTTGTTGCGGCCAGAAGGGTCGCCGATCAGGCTGGTGAAATCGCCGATCAAAAAGATCACCTGGTGCCCCAGATCCTGCAATTGGCGCATCTTGTTGAGCACCACGGTATGGCCAATGTGAATGTCAGGGGCTGTCGGGTCCAGACCCAGTTTGATGCGCAGTGGCACGCCGGTGGCCTCGGATTTGGCCAGTTTCTGTAGCCAATCTTCTTTGGGAATCAGCTCTTCACACCCTCGTAAAGTCACTTCCAAAGCATTCAACACAGGGTCATTTACCGGGTATTTTGTAACAAGCGCTTGATTCATAAGGGTTTTTTCTGTGTTGAATGCGATCCAGAGGGATACAATGGCGGTCCGAGTTCAAATCGCATTTTATGTGCGAGCAGACTGTTTCCGACCCATCTGACACATCCCCTTGGCGCCTGACAGCGTCTTCCTTCCTTTTTTCATGCCGTTCCTTTCCACCCTACAGTCGCGACTGACCTCCTTGCTGCTCAGCATTTTGTTCCTTGGCACGGCCGTGCTGGGTGCAATGCTGATTGCCACGCAAAGGTTTTTAGCCTGGGTGGACGGATACCATCCGCACCTGAATCAGGCGAATCTTGTCCTTCAAGGATGGCTCAAGCGTCACCCAAAAACGATTGTCGCCAGCCTTGCGAGCGTCTTGTTGGTCGGTGGTGGCGGTGCTTTCGCCCTTGCCAATTTGGGGCCTGACATTTCAGACCAACCCGTCATCAACATCACCGTGCCCGTTGAGATCGCTCAGCTTGAATCTCAGGCTCAATTGTTGGACAAGTTTGAAGTCATATTGACCCGGTCCGACAACACCCGCACCTCAGACACACCTGAAGCTTTGCTTCGTCGCTTGGGACTGGTCGATGCTGAAGCGGCCGCATTTTTGCGGAAAAATCCTCAAGCCCGCCAAGCACTGCAGCAAGGAGGGCGGACAGTATCCGCCGAAGTCACCTCCCAACAACTGCTGCGCTCACTGAGTGTGCGGTGGCTCAAAAACGAAAACGACACCTTCTTCCAACGTTTGCGCTTGGAGCGTTCCCCACAGGGATTTCAAGCAGCACTCGAAACCTCGCCCATGAACACCAGCATCCGCATGACCGGTGGCACGGTGTCGCGATCGCTCTACGATGCTGCTGACGAGGCCAGACTGCCTGACCCGGTCATCCAGCAGCTGACTCAGATTTTTTCCAATCAGATTGACTTCCACCGGACTTTGCGAAAAGGCGCTCGCTTTTCTGTGGTCTATGAAGTCCTGGAAGCCGATGGAGAACCCTTGCGCACAGGTCGGGTGCTCAGTGCCGAGTTTCACAATGACAACCAGCATTACGATGCCATTTGGTACCAAGAACCCGGCCAGAAAGGCAATTATTACGACATGGACGGCAAGAGCTTGAGTCGCTCCTATTTGGCTGCTCCACTGACTTTTTCTCGTCAGTCCAGTGGTTTTGCTATGCGCCTGCACCCCATTTTCAAAACCCAGCAAGCACACCGCGGTGTGGACTATGCAGCCCCAACCGGAACTCCCGCCATGACTGTGGGTGATGGCGTGGTCGTTTTTGCGGGTTCTCAAGGTGGTTATGGCAACGTGGTAGAGGTTCGCCATGGCAATGGCCACTCGACTTTGTATGCTCACCTCAGCCGCATCCATGTGCGCAATGGTCAAACCGTGCATAAAGGCCAGGCCATTGGCGCTGTTGGATCCACGGGATGGTCGACAGGCCCTCATTTGCATTTTGAGTTCCGCGTCAATGGCGTCCACGTTGACCCCCAGAAGGTCATCCAGCAAGCTCAAAGCGTTCCGATAGCGCCCTCTTCTAAGGCCAGATTCGTGGCTTTGGTGGGCCAAGCTCAGTCTCAGCTGCAGGCAGCCGCCCAGATGCGGGAAGTCAACAGCCAATAATTGGACGGCACCCTGACAAACCACTGGACTCTTTCTCTGATCGGTCCTAGCATGGTCTTGGTCTGATCAACTCAGGCGTTCCTCATGCCCTCCTCTTATTTCGTTGGCCTCATGTCCGGTACCTCTTTGGATGGTGTGGATGGGGTCCTTGCCCAAATAGACGATGCGGGGCGCCTGAATGTCTTGGCCCATGACTTTGCACCCTTTGATCATGCTTTTCGCAGTGATTTGTTGTCCCTCAACCAAAGCGGCACCGACGAGTTACACCGCAGCGCCTTGGCGGGAAACGCCATTGCCCGCCATTACGCAGAGGTGGTGGACGCCTTGCTCCACAGAGCCCGACTGACTGCCGCACAAGTCAAAGCCATCGGGGCCCATGGCCAGACCGTGCGCCACCGCCCATTGGAATTTGACCCTGATGTGGTGCGCCATCTTCCCGCTGTAGGTTATACCCTGCAACTGATCAATCCAGCCTTGTTGGCCGAATTGACGGGCATCGACGTGGTGGCAGACTTCAGAAGCCGGGACTTGGCCGCCGGAGGTCAAGGTGCGCCCCTGGTGCCCGCCTTTCACCAAGGTGTCTTTGCCCAGCCCAGGCGCTGCGTGGCTGTGCTCAACATCGGTGGCATTGCCAATCTGAGCGTGCTCAAGGCCGACGGCTCGGTGTTAGGCTGGGATTGCGGTCCGGGCAATACCCTGATGGATTTCTGGTGCGCTCGCCACACCGGACAAGCGTTCGACCGCGACGGCGCTTGGGCCGCCAGTGGCCAGTTGCACCCCGAATTGCTGTTGAAAATGGCCGGGGAAAGTTTCTTGCACAAGCCACCCCCGAAAAGCACTGGGCGAGACCTGTTCAATCCGGCCTGGCTACTGCATCACCTCGCTCAGTTTGAGGAGCTGGAACCGGCCGATGTACAAGCCACCCTCTGCACTTACACGGCCTATGCCTGCAGCCAAGATCTTTTGCGTTATGCCCCTGATGCGTGCCAACTGGTCGTATGCGGCGGGGGGGCGTTGAACGGCGAATTGATACGCCAGATAGCGGCGCATGTGCCGGACAAGTCTGTCTTGAACAGTGAGGCCTTGGGCCTGCCACCGCTTCAAGTGGAGGCCGCCGCCTTTGCTTGGCTGGCTTTCAAAACCGTGCGCCGCGAAACATCGAGCTTGCCAAGCGTCACGGGCGCCAGAGGCGCCCGTGTGTTGGGGGCAATTTACCCCCGTTGATCCCTGGCCAGCCAAGCTGGCCAAACCCGCAAATCAGGTTGAGAAAGAAGAACCGCAACCGCAAGTGGAGGTGGCGTTCGGGTTCTTGATCACAAACTGTGCACCTTGCAGGTCTTCTTTGTAATCGATCTCGGCACCGGTCAGGTACTGATAACTCATGGCATCGATCAACAGGGACACGCCGTTTTTGCTCATGGTGGTGTCGTCTTCGTTGGTGATTTCATCGAAAGTGAAACCATACGAAAAACCCGAGCAACCGCCGCCTTGGACAAAGACGCGCAATTTCAAATCTGGGTTGCCTTCTTCTGCGATCAGGTCAGCCACCTTGGCGGCAGCGCTGTCGGTGAAGACAATTGGATCAGGCATCACAGTTTGGATATTTTCAGCTACAGCGCTCATGGTGTTTCTCCAGTTCAGTTCAAAATAGTATAGCGCGCTGGTCGGGAATTACCACCTGGCCAGTTCAGTAACGCTACTGGGCTCATGGGCTTTTCACCCGATAAGCGGCCAAACAAAAAGCCGCCACGGCGAACCGGGCGGCTTTTTGATGAAGCAGGAAAAGCGGATTAACGCTTGGAGAACTGCTTGCGACGGCGAGCAGAGTGCAAGCCGACCTTTTTACGTTCGACTTCACGGGCGTCGCGAGTGACGAAACCTGCTTGGCTCAGCATAGGCTTGAGCGTTGCATCGTAGTCAATCAGGGCGCGGGTGATGCCGTGGCGCGATGCGCCGGCTTGGCCGGATTCACCACCGCCGTGCACGTTGATCATGATGTCGAAAGTTTCGGCATGGTTGGTCAACATGAGGGGTTGCTTGGCGATCATGATCGAAGTCTCGCGGCCGAAGTAGGCTTGGATGTCCTTGCCATTGACCGTGATCTTGCCAGTGCCTTTTTTCAGAAACACGCGGGCGACGCTGGATTTGCGACGGCCTGTGCCATTGTTCCATTCACCAATCATCTCAAGGCTCCTTAGATGTCCAGC
>NZ_CAMDLM010000017.1 GCF_945901735.1 Limnohabitans sp. Rim8 | reverse complement strand
AGGTGGGCACTTCCAGCAGATAAAAGGCCATGCCTTTTTTGGCCAACTCGAGCGACGCGGCCACCAAAAAACCGGCGGTGATGGCATGTCGCCAACGCACCCGGGTGTAGGGCACATAAAAATACAAGCCACTCACACAAGCGGTCAGCAGCAAAAATTCAAAACTGTCGAGCACCCAGCGCACCGAGCCGGGCAGCACATTGACCACATCCCGCGACGCCGTGACCACATACGAGCTGATGGCCAGACTCGCCCCCAGCAGCAAAGGCCCCAGCGTGATGGACGACCAATACAGCAACACCTTTTGCGGCAAGGGCCGCTGCCGCTGCACCCGCCAGATCTGCCCCAAAGTACGCTCGATCGTCACCATCAGAAAAACCGCTGACAAAAGCACCGCCGCCAGACCCGCTGTGCCCAGACGGCTGGCTTTGCGCGAAAACTGGGTCAGGTAACTGAGCACCTGCCGGGCAATGCTTTCGGGCACCAGACTTTCGATCAGCCAGCGCTGGATCATGTCTTGGAACTTGCCAAACATGGGAAAGGCTGAAAAGACCGCCAAACCCAGCGCAAACAAGGGCACCAAGGCCAACACGGTGGTGAAGGTGAGCGAACTGGCACTGAGCCCCAAACGCGCGTCGCGAAAGCGTTCGGCCAAAACGCCGCCCATTTGTCGCCAGGGAAAATCCGACAGCTCTTGCCACCACAAACGGGTGTGTTCGCGCAGGCCGGTCTTGGACAAGGTTGTTTGCATGCCCGGTATGATGCCATCGCAATGAATCCGAACCCCGAAATCTCCCCCCTCCCCCCCCAAGAAACAGCCCCAGCGGGCCTGGACATGACGCGTTGGTTGGCCGTGGGCAGCTTGCTGGGCCTGATCGTGCTGGGCCTGGCTTGGGAAATCTTGCTGGCCCCTTTACGCGAGGGGGGCAGCTGGTGGGCCATCAAAGTGCTGCCCTTGTGCATCCCAGTGGCAGGTTTGCTGAAAAACCGCATGTACACCTACCGTTGGGTCAGCCTTTTGGTGTGGCTGTATTTCACCGAGGGCGTGGTGCGCGCCTGGGGTGATGCCTGGCCGTCCTCAGGGCTGGCCGCGCTGCAAACCTTGCTGTGCACCACCTTGTTTGTGGCGTGCGCGCTGCATGTGCGCATCCGCTTCAAGGCCGCCAAAGCCACGGGCAACTTTGTGCCTGTGCCCCGCGACTGAGCGGCACCGCCACAGCCTGTCTACTCACTTGTGACTGCCATGACCGATCTGACCCCTTCCCAAACCGCCCTGATCGCGCAACTGCGCGCCCTTTGTGGTCATGCCAACGTGCTCACCCACGCCGACCCCGGCGCTGACCTGAGCCCCTGGGAGCAAGACTGGCGCAAACGCGTCAAGGGTCGAGCGCTTGCCGTGGTTCGCCCCGGCAACACGCAAGAAGTGGCCGCCGTGGTCAAAGCCTGCGCGGCGGCCAGTACGCCCATCGTGCCCCAAGGCGGCAACACGGGTCTGGTGGTGGGCGGCGTGCCCAACGGCTCGGGCAACCAGATCGTGCTGAGCATGACGCGCATGAACGCCGTGCGCGCCATCGACCCGGCCAACCTGACCATCACCGTGGAAGCCGGTTGTGTGCTGCAAAACCTGCAGACCGCCGCTGGAAACGCCGGTTTTTTGTTCCCCTTGAGCCTGGGCGCCGAGGGCAGCTGCACCATCGGCGGCAACCTGGGCACCAACGCGGGCGGCACGCAAGTCGTACGCTACGGTAACACCCGCGAGCTGTGCCTGGGCTTGGAAGTCGTCACCGCACAAGGCAAGGTCTGGCACGGCCTGACCGGGCTGCGCAAGGACAACACAGGCTACGACCTGCGCAACCTGATGATCGGCAGCGAAGGCACGCTGGGCATCATCACCGCCGCCACGATGAAGCTGTACCCCCAACCCGCGGCGCAGTTGACCGCTTGGGCCGCCGTGCCCAGCATGGAAGCGGCCGTGCAGCTGCTGGGTCTGGCGCACCAGCGCCTGGGGCCAGGCCTGACAGGCTTTGAGGTCATGGGCCAGTTCGCGTTGAGCTTGGTCGACAAACACTACCCGCAGCTGCGTGTGCCCTTGTGGCAAGAAACGCCTTGGTGCGTGCTGTTGGAAAACTCCGACAGCGAAAGCGAAAGCCACGCTCGGGGACAGTTTGAAGCCCTGCTCGAAGCTGCCCTAGAAGCCGGCTGCGTGACCGATGCCGTGGTCGCCGAAAACCTGACGCAAGCCAAAGGGCTGTGGCACATCCGCGAAAGCATCACCCTGGCCCAGGTGCAAGAGGGCCTGAACATCAAACACGACATCAGCATTCCGGTCTCTCTCATCCCGGCCTTTGTGGCCGAAACCGATGCCTTGCTGGCGCTGGAGGTACCTGGTGTGCGCATGGTGGACTTCGGGCACTTGGGCGACGGCAACCTGCACTACAACGTGCAGGCGCCCGAAGGCGCCGATGAAAAAGCTTTTTTGCGCGAATGTGAAGACAAGATCAACACCCTGGTGTTCGACCAGGTCAAACGCTTTGGCGGCTCGATCAGCGCCGAACACGGCGTGGGCGAGCAAAAAGTGAACAAGCTGCCGCTGTACAAAGACCCCACGGCTCTCGCCATGATGCGGGCCGTGAAAAAAGCGCTTGACCCTCAGAACCTGCTCAATCCAGGGCGGGTGCTGGGCTGAAGTGCCCAGCTTCAGCCATCACTTCACCACCGCCGCGTCGGTCAGTTTTTTGAGCAAAGCAGCCCGGCGGTTTTGCACCACGGCGGCTTGCACCAGGTTTTTGCTCTCGTCAAAGCCGGGCACCTGGTAAGGGCGCTTGGCGGTCAGTTTGACCACATGCCAGTAAGGACCGACCTGGATCGGGGCGGCCGACACCGCGCCCGGGGCCAGGTTGACCACCACATTGGAGATGGCGGGCGCGATCTGGTCGGGCAAGAACCAGCCCAGCTCACCCCCCTTGTCTTTGCTCGGATCCATCGACCGGGTCTTGGCCAAGGCGTCAAACGCCTGACCGCCACGCACCGCCGTCATCACTGTGCGTGCATCGGCCTCTGACGACACCACGATGGTCGAAATTTGGTACTGCTGCAAATCTCCCGCAGACTTCAAGGCCTGGACCTGGCGCTCGTACTCGGCTTTGAGCTCGGCTTCGGCAATCAGGTTTTTGGTGAACTCGTCGTTCAACACCAAGTCAATCAGCAGGTTTTGGCGCATCGCAGTCAATGCGTCTTGCGTGGCGGGCAACTTGTCCAGGCCCCGCTTTTGCGCCTCTTGGGCCATCAACTCACGCGCCACCAGCTCTTGCTTGAGCGCGGTACGCAACTCGGGCGTGTCTTTTTGGCCCTGGGCCACATTGGCCTGGACGTTGCGGTCCATCAAGCGTGCAGCAATCGACACACCGTTGACCACGGCCACAGGGGTGTCGGCGGCCTGTACGGCAAAAGACAGCAAAAAACCGGCGCCTAAGCACAAGCATTCAATAAAACCAAGACGAAAAAAAGCCATGTTTGGACCTTCAAAATCAATGCAATCAAGCCTTAAGCATAGCGCTTATTCGTGCCTTAAACTCAACGGTCATGAACACCCCTACCCACCCCATTCGCAGCCAATACGAAGACTTCATGCGCCACGTTTACACGACGGGCGTACAAAAAGGTGACCGCACCGGTACCGGCACGCGCAGCGTGTTTGGCCACCAAATGCGGTTTAATTTGAACGAGGGCTTTCCGCTGGTCACCACCAAAAAGGTGTTTTTGCGCGCCATCATCGTGGAGCTGCTGTGGTTTTTGCGCGGCGACAGCAATGTGAAATGGCTGCAAGAACGTGGCTGCACCATCTGGGACGAATGGGCCCGCGAAGACGGGTCGCTGGGTCCGGTTTATGGCGTGCAATGGCGCAGCTGGCCCACGCCCGGCGGTGGTCACATCGACCAGATTCAGCAGGTCATGGACACGCTCAAAAACAACCCCAATTCGCGCCGCATCATCGTGAGCGCTTGGAACGTGGCCGAACTGGACCAAATGGCGCTCATGCCTTGTCATGCGTTCTTCCAGTTTTATGTGGCCCCTGCGCAAAACCCCGGCGAAAAAGCCAAACTCAGCTGCCAGCTGTACCAGCGCAGCGCCGACATCTTTTTGGGCGTGCCCTTCAACATCGCCAGCTATGCGTTGCTGACGCACATGGTGGCGCAGCAGTGCGACATGGACGTGGGTGACTTCATCTGGACCGGCGGCGATTGCCACATCTACAGCAACCACCACGAACAGGTTGAGTTGCAGCTGAACCGTACCCCCATGGCCTACCCGACGCTCAACATCCAACGCAAGCCCTCGTCGATACTGGATTACGAATTCGAGGATTTCGAAGTGCTGGGTTACGAATGCCACCCGGCCATCAAGGCCCCTGTCGCGGTCTGATGAAGCTGCACCTCATTTATGCCCGAGCCCGCAACGGCGTGATCGGCAAAGACAACCAAATGCCCTGGCACCTGCCCGAGGACTTGGCGCACTTCAAGCGCGTCACGCTCGGTCAGCCGGTCATCATGGGCCGCAAGACTTGGGACTCGCTGCCTTCGCGTTTTCGACCGCTGCCAGGGCGATTGAACATCGTCGTCACACGCCGAAGCGACTGGCGTTCCGATGGCGCACTGCGTGCAGCATCGATTGGAGACGCCATGCGCCTGTGCAGCGATGTGCCCGATGCATGGATCATGGGCGGTGCCGAGATTTACCGCCAAGCCGAGCCCTTGGCCTGTACGGCAGTGGTGACCGAGATCGATGCAGACTTTGAAGGCGACGCCTTCGCGCCCGAACTGGGCGCCCAGTGGCAAGAGGTTCAACGCGAACAGCACACCACGACGAGCGGCTTGGGCTTTGCTTTCGTCACCTACCAACACAACATCAAGCCATGAAAATTGCCACCTGGAATGTGAACTCCTTGTCCGTGCGTCTGCCGCAAGTGCTGGACTGGCTGGCCGCCAACCCGACCGAGGTGCTGGCTTTACAAGAACTCAAGCTCACGGACGACAAATTCCCTGTGGCAGCTTTCACCGAGGCGGGTTACCAAGCCCAGTGGTTTGGCCAAAAAACCTACAACGGCGTGGCGCTGATCTCCAAGGCGGCAGGCAGCGATGTGGTGAAAAACATCCCTGGCTTTGAAGACGACATGTCCCGTGTGATCGCCGCCACCTACCCCGATGAGGCGGGGGGCACGGTGCGGGTGATCGGCGCTTATTTCCCGAATGGCCAAGCACCGGACAGCGACAAGTTTGTCTACAAAATGCGCTGGCTGGATGCCCTGCGCGACTGGGTGCAAAGCGAGATGCAAAAGCACCCGATCCTCGTGCTCACGGGCGACTTCAACATCACCTTTGACGAACTCGACATGTGGGACCCGGTGGGCCTGGCGGGCACCATCCACTGCACCGTGGCCGAACGTGAAAAGCTGCAAGCCCTGACCGATTTGGGCCTGGCCGACAGCTTCAGGCTGTTTGAGCAGCCAGAGAAAAGCTACAGCTGGTGGGACTACCGCGAGTTTGGCTTTCGCCGCAACCGGGGCCTGCGCATCGACCACATCTTGATTTCGCAAGCCCTCACAGCACGCGCCAGCGCCTGCGTGATCGACCGCACCCCCCGCAAAAACGAGCGACCCAGCGACCACACGCCTGTGGTGCTGACGCTGTCCGCCTGAGCTGCTGACCATCAGGATCAGGGCCCCTTGCCTCGGATCAGGGAGGCACGGTGTGGTGCCAATACCGCCGAGCCCAATCCCTTTCACAGTGCACCGCTTCGGGTTTTGAGCTGACCCAGCGCGCAGCGCCGCAGCGGGTGTTTTCAACCAGCTTTATGCCCAACGCCCTGTAACGCTGAACTACAGGCTCTGCCGGATGGCCGTAGCGGTTGCGGTAGCCGGCTTGAACCACGGCCACTTGGGGCTTCAAGGCTTCGATGAATGGGCCAGTGGACGATGTTTTGCTGCCATGGTGTGGCACCAAGAGCAGGTTGACGGGCTGAAGGCCAGACGCCACCAAGGCCAACTCTTGCGGGGCCTCAATGTCACCCGCCAACAAAGCCGAGGCTGTGCCGTGGCTGATGCGCAGAACACAGCTGACCGCATTGGGCTTGGTTTTTTTGTCCAGCGGCATGCCTGTGGCTTGCGCAGGCGGATGAAGGATCTCAAAAAGCACCCCATCCCAGACCCAAGATTGCCCGGCTTGGCAGCGCGTCCAACCAGGCCGCAGGCTGTGCAAAGCATGCTCATCTTCCAAAGAAGACCACAGCGCCGCTTGAGGCGGCATCGACAACACGGCGGCTGCACCACCCGTGTGGTCGCTGTCACGGTGGCTGAGCATCAACACATCCAAGCGTTCAGCCGATTGGGCCAACAAGGGCACCAACACCCGATGCCCTGCATCACTTTCGGATGAATAACGCGGCCCTGCGTCGTACAGCAAGCTGTGCAGAGCGGTTCGCACCAGCACCGCATTGCCCTGACCCACATCAGCGGCCAGCAACTCAAAAGTACCCGCGGCAGGCCTGGGCGCTTGCCAAAAAAGAACGGGCCACAGCAGCGGCAGGCCAAGCAACTTCCAAGACAAGGGCGCTTTGAGCACCAGCACCACGGCGCCTGGAAGCGCCAATGCAGCCAGCGCCCAAGGCGCCATGGCCAGTGACACCGAGGACATGGGCCATGAAGCCATCCAGGTCAGCACCATCGACAGTGGCTGCAAGGCCCAAACCGCCAACTCCCAAGCGCCCGACCAAAACACCCCCAGCATGGCCAATGGCGTGACCAAAAAAGTCACCCAGGGAATGGCCAGCAAATTGGCGAGCAAGCCCACCAAAGAAACCTGCCCAAAAAACAACAAGCCCAGCGGTGCCAAGGCGACTGTGACAATGCACTGCTCCCGAAGCAATGCCCCAGCCCGTCCCATCCAAGCACTGGCCCCCTCTGGCTTTTGCCCCGGCTCCCAGACCTGGCCCGTTGCCATCAAAATCCCCACAGCCACAAAACTGAGCCAAAAGCCCGGCTGCAACATGGCCCAAGGGTCCCAGGTCAGCACCACCGCCCCGGCCAAAGCCCAGACCAAGTGCCCAGGCCAGAGCCGGGCCGACAGTTTGAGCACCACCACCACCGCCAGCATCCACATCGTGCGCTGCGCGGGCACCCCCCAACCGCTGAACAAGGCATAAAAACCCGCCAGCACCAGCCCTGCCAACGCCCCCACCTGCGGGGCGGGCCACCGCAAGGCCCCAGCAAACCCCCAAAGCGCCGATCGGCGCCAGCCCCAAGCCACGACCAGCGAAGCCAACCAGGCAAACATGGTCACATGCAGACCTGAAATGCTCATCAAATGGGCCACCCCGGTGGCCCGAAAAAGGTCCCAATCGCTTCGCTCGATGGCCGCCTGATCGCCCGTGACCAAAGCGGCAACCACGCCACTGTGCTGGGCAGACGCCGCCCCCCCGGGCAGCGCGGCCAGATGGGTCAGTAAACGATCCCGAACCGCCTGCCTCCAGCCTTCTATGGGGTGACGCCCTGTGCTGGCCAGCCGCTCAGGGCTCGGGTCTTTGACGCCAGTTCGGACATACCCGGTGGCGCGAATGTTTTGCTCCCACAGCCACAGCTCGTAGTCAAAGCCCCTGGGGTTCAAATGGCCATGCGGCGCTTTCAGCCGAACACGCAGTCGCCATCGTTCGCCCGCCTTCACCGGCTCGGGCAATGCCGACAAATGCCATCCACTGTCGTTGTGGCCCTCATGGCCATACCACCCCAAATACACCTGAGAAGGCAGATCGGTGTCCAAGTCCAACTGTTGTCTTTGGCCTGATTTTTCAACCCACCAGGCCTGCTCGATGCGAAAACGAAAACGCCACCCCACGTCTTGCCGCTGGGGCATGGCTTGCACCACACCCACCACATCCAAGTCTTGCCCCTCCAGCGCGGGGTCGATGGCCAGCGACCGCGACAGCGCATGCAGACCCGTGAGCGCAAACGAGAGACAGACCAAGACGCCCCACGCCACCAGGGTTCTGGCCCCAAAGGTCGGTTTTTGGCGGTGGACCCACCAACCCGCGCCACACGCCAAAGACACCATGGCCGCATAAACCGACAAGGCCCAAAGCGACTGTTGCTGCAGCTGCAGCGCGATCCCAGCACACCATGCCACGAGGCCCCAAAACCACCCGTGCCCCGTGCGCGCGCTCATGGACAAACCCGGCGCGTGAAGCTTGGGCATGGGGGCCGGCTTGAAATGAGCTTCATGACAGCTTCCTTGAATGGGCGGGTAGCAAGAATCGCTCGGCGGGATGATGAGCGTACTTTTTACATCAGTTTAGACAGGTCTCATGCCCTTTGTCTTGATCTGCAGGCGAATGCGTTTCGGCGACAATCCAAACACCGGCGCTGTGATCAGCGCCGAACCACCTCCATCTACCCACAACAAGAGCCCACGACATGAACGTCTATGACACCCTGAAGTCCCTGAACATCGAACTCCCCCCCGTGTCCGTGCCCGCTGCGGCCTATGTGCCTTTTGTGCAAACCGGCAACCTGGTCTTTTTATCGGGCCACGTCGCCAAAAAAGACGGCAAAGCGTGGGTGGGGCAATTGGGCAAGAACATCGACACCGCCGAAGGCCAGCAAGCCGCGCGTGCCGTGGCGATTGACCTGATGGGCACCCTGCACGCGGCCGTGGGCGATCTCAACAGGGTCAAGCGCATTGTCAAAGTGATGAGCTTGGTCAACTCCACAAGCGACTTCACCGAGCAGCATCTGGTCACCAACGGCTGCAGCGAATTGCTGGGGCAGGTTTTCGGACCCCAAGTGGGTGCCCATGCCCGCAGCGCCTTTGGTGTCGCCCAAATCCCGATGGGCGCTTGCGTTGAGATCGAACTGATCGCCGAAATCCATTGAACGACCGAGTCCCATTGGCATTTTTGAAAAGAGAAACACCATGACCATTTCCATGTCCAGCGCCACCCTGCCAGTCTGCACCCGCATGCTCACCAACCTGAGCCATATTCTGGCCAAGGCCGAGCAGTTCGTTGAAGCCAAAAAGATCGACCCCACAGCGCTGACCACCTACCGATTGGCGCCGGACATGCTCCCTTTCACCCGCCAAGTGCTGATCGCTTGCGACGCGGTGAAAAACGGCGTGGCCCGTTTGAGCGGAGTCGAAGCGCCCAAATTTGACGACCAGGAGACCACCCTGGCCCAGCTGCAAGAACGCATCCAAAAAACCCTGGCCTTCATCGCTGCCGTGCCCGCCTCTGCACTGGACGGCACCGAAGACAAAGAAATCACCTTTCCGGCAGGCCCCGGCAAAACCCGCACCCTCAACGGGCAGGACTACCTGACCGGCTGGATGCTGCCCAACATGTACTTCCACATCACCACGGCCTACACCATCCTGCGCCACAACGGGGTCGAGGTCGGCAAGATCGATTACCTGCTGGGAGCTCAGGGCTGAACTGGGCGCTCAGGGCTGATTTGGCGAGGTCAAGCCTGATTTTTCCCCACAGCCCGCGCCCAAAGCTGTGGACAAGTGCAGGGAGAAGCCGCCAAAGGCCCGACCCGCATGGGCCGGCGGGGGATGCTTAAAAAAGCATCACTCGCCCTGGTTACTCCACCCGCGTGACCCGGTTCGGCTTGAAGCCCAGATCGGCCACACGGCCCTTTTTGGCGCGCGCAGCCTTGGCATTGTTCAGGCTACGAATTTCGAGCGTTTCTTCGCGCGCTTTGCCACCGCGCCCAATGCCTTCGATCTTGATGCTGCGGGTGTAGGCCGCAGCACCTGCCAAGGTGTCTTTGGCTTCCAGGTCGATGAGCATCAGGCCCCGGCCGCCTTTTTCCATGGTTTTGAGTTCGCTGATCTCAAAGGTCAACACACGGCCGCCCGTGCTGGCGCAGCACACGCTGTTGGCTACCGGCATGGCTTGTTTGTCGGCCGGCACGGTGGCGCTGGAGCCACTCACATGGCTGGGGGCGCAGACGGTTTCGCCATCGCCCAGGCTGATGAACGCCTTGCCCGCCTTGTTGCGCGAGACCATGTTCTCGACCGAGGCCATGAAGCCGTAGCCACCCGAGCCGCTGAGCAACAGCATAGCGTGGGCCGGGCCGGCAAAGTAGTGGGTAATTTGCGTGGTGGGCTCCAGCTCAATGAGCGTGGTCACGGGCTGACCGTCACCCCGTGCGCCGGGCAGTGTGGCCACAGCTACGCTGTAGATGCGCCCATTGCTGCCAAAGATCAGCAAGGTGTCGACCGTGCGGCATTCAAAGGTGCCGTAAAGGCCGTCGCCCGCCTTGAAAGCGAAGCTGGTGGCGTCGTGCCCGTGGCCAGTGCGCGCACGCACCCAGCCTTTTTCGGACACGACCACCGTCACAGGCTCGTCCACCACCTTGACTTCGGCGATGGCTTTTTTCTCTTCCTGGATCAGCGTGCGGCGCGGATCGGCAAAGGTCTTGGCGTCTGCTTCAATCTCTTTGACCATCAGGCGACGCAACGCGGCGGGACTGCCCAAAATCTCTTCCAGCTTGCCCTGCTCACCACGCAGTTCACTCAGCTCTTGTTCGATCTTGATGGCTTCCAGGCGGGCCAGTTGGCGCAGGCGAATCTCAAGGATGTCTTCGGCCTGGCGGTCACTTAAGCGGAAGGCTTCGATCAGCGCAGGCTTGGGCTCGTCGCTCTGGCGGATGATGCGGATCACCTCGTCGATGTTGAGCAAGACCAGCTGACGACCTTCCAGAATGTGGATGCGGTCGAGCACTTTGTTCAAGCGGTTCTGGCTGCGGCGGGTGATGGTAATTTGACGGAAAGTGATCCACTCCACCAGCATCTGACGCAGCGACTTCTGGATCGGCTTGCCGTCGATGCCCACCGAGGTCATGTTGATGGGGGCCGAGGTTTCTAAGCTGGTGTGGGCCAGCAAGGCGGTGATGAGTTCTTGCTGTTCAATGCGGCTGGTTTTGGGCTCGAACACCAGGCGCACGGCGGCGTCTTTGCTCGATTCGTCACGCACCACATCCAGCACGGCCAGCATGCTGGTTTTGAGCAAAACTTGGTCAGCGCTGAGCGCTTTTTTACCAGCTTTGACTTTGGGGTTGGTGAGTTCTTCGATCTCTTCGAGCACGCGTTGTGAGCTGACGCCTTGCGGCAGTTCGGTCACCACCAGCTGCCACTGTCCGCGAGCGAGTTCTTCGATCTTCCAGCGCGCGCGCACTTTCAGGCTGCCACGACCGGTGCGGTAGGCGTCGGCAATGTCGCTGGCCGGGCTGATGATCTGGCCGCCACCGGGGTAGTCGGGGCCGGGGATGATGGCCTGCAGTTCGCTGTCGCTCAGCTTGTCGTTTTTGATCAGGGCAACGCAGGCGTCGGCCACTTCGCGCAGGTTGTGGCTGGGGATTTCGGTGGCCAGGCCCACCGCAATGCCACTGGCCCCATTGAGCAAGCTGAAGGGCAAGCGGGCGGGCAACTGGCGCGGCTCTTCGGTCGAGCCGTCGTAGTTGGGAATGAAGTCCACCGTGCCCATGTCGATCTCATCCAGCAGCAAGCTGGTGATTCGGGACAAACGCGCTTCGGTGTAGCGCATGGCAGCCGCGCCGTCACCGTCGCGTGAGCCAAAGTTGCCCTGGCCGTCGATCAGCGGGTAACGCTGCGAAAAGTCTTGCGCCATGCGCACCAACGCGTCATAGGCGGCGGTATCGCCGTGCGGGTGGTAGCGGCCCAGCACATCGCCCACCACGCGGGCGCTTTTGACGGGCTTGGCGGCGGTGTTGTTGTTGGGCCCGCTGTACGACAGACCCATGCGGTCCATCGAATACAAAATGCGCCGCTGCACCGGCTTTTGGCCGTCGCACACGTCGGGCAAGGCGCGGCCTTTGACCACGCTCAGTGCGTATTCCAAATAGGCGCGCTGGGCGTAGGCGCCGAGGTGATCGCCTTCGGGGGCGGCGGGTTGCAGTGAAGCTTCAGGGGTCAGCAAATCGGTCATATTTTGTGCAAGTTCTTGGGTTTGCGTTCGGGTGTTGGGGGCAGTTGGGCGGGCATGGATTGGCCAGGCGGCAAAAAATGACTTCCCATCACTTGTGCGCCTGCACGCTCAAGCCCGTCCATTCTTGGTGAATGATGTTGGTGAGCAGCGCGAATTCGTCGGCCTTTTCAACGCCACTTTCTTTCCAGTAATCGGTCAACTTGTTGCGGGTTTCTTGCCCCGTCATGCGCTGCTGAATCCATTTCGTGCTGCGTCCCAGCTTTTGCCAGTTCTCGCGGGCGCGGTCCAAGCTTTGCGCAGGGTCAGCCATCTCTTGCATGCGCTCATGGCCCACCTTGGCCAGCCAGCGCTTGAACGGCTCAGCTTTGGGCGAGGGGATGGACTGGATCAGGCGCAAGAGTGTGGGCACATCGGCGGCATCGGTTTCGCGCAAACGGCCGTCGGCAGCGAGCATTTTCAACCGTACGATTTCTTCGTACGGTTGGCCAGATTCCTTCTCCAACTTGCGGCGCAAGTCGCTCCAATAGCGTTTGGGAATGGTGCTGTCGGTCAACACCTCCACCACGTCCACCACAGAGAAATACCACTTCTGTTGCGCAGCGTCCCAATGCGAGCGCACTTGAACGGACTCAAACAACTTGACTTGCGGCTGGTTCGTCATGGTTTTGACCTCTCCCTCAGCTATGGGCTTGATGGCTTTTGTCGTACCCAACGCTGGCCCAGCCATCGGCTTGCGGTTTTTCAAAGCGGCGGTTGGCCTGAGCCCTGCAATAGCGTTCGCTTTTCATAGGCACAGCAAAACCATTATGGAACGAGCACCTTTGGCACCCAACCTTTTGCAATGGCCCGCTTGGCAAAGCCTTTGGCATCAAAGGTGACCAGCGCATCGCAATGGCGGCTGCTGGCGTGGTGCAAGGCATCGGCAAAGTCGAAACCTTGGCTCAAGGCATCACAGGCACTTTGCAAGGCTTGGCGGTCTTGCATTTGCACCTGGGGCATGCTGAGCAAGTGGTTCAACACCTTGGCCACCGTGCGTGCCTCCAGTTTGTAGAACCCACGCAAAACCCACTCCAACTCCAAGGCCACGGTGGTGGCCACGAAGAGGGGTTTGCCACTCTCCAGCAAGGCACGGGCATGTTCACATTGGAGCGCCGTGGCGGCATCGGTTTGCTCGGCCTGCACGTAATAACGCGCCAACACATTGGTGTCCAACGCCGTCAGCTGCGAGGTGCGTTGCTTCATGGCTTGAGCGCTTGAGCCGCATCCCAATCGGCAGCCACGTGCGACCCCTTGACTTTGACCATGCCAAAACCCGGTTGGGGCGACTTTTTGGCAGGTACTGCGGGGCGCAAGGTGATACAAGTGGCGTCGGCGCTGAGGTCAAAGGTCACCGCTTGCCCCGGCATCAAGCCCAGCTGCTGGCGCAGAGCTTGCGGAATGGTGACTTGGCCTTTGCTGGTCAGTGTGGAAAGCATGGTTGACCTCATAGTTGATCTGGGTGCTGGTGAAAGCACCATGGCATTGTATTACCGAGTAAGAATTGACACCGATTTACACGTCGATTTCGATCGAGTCGCCGTGCAGTTCCATCAGCTCACGCCGTGCGGCAGCTTCGCCTTTGCCCATCAGTTGCATCATCAGGTTTTCGGTGCCCGCGTTGTCCAGCGGGCCCAACTCGATCGGCAGCAAGCGGCGCGTGTCGGGGTTGAGTGTGGTGTCCCACAACTGCTCGGCGCTCATCTCGCCCAGGCCCTTGAATCGGCTGATGCTCCAGCCGCCTTCTTTCACGCCGTCTTTGCGCAGTTTGTCGATGATGGCAGTGAGCTCGCCGTCATCCAACGCATAGGCTTTGGACGCCGGTTTTTTCCCGCGTGCAGGCGCATCCACCCGGAACAGTGGCGGCCGCGCTACATACAAATGCCCCGTTTCGATCAGTTTGGGGAAGTGGCGGAAAAACAAGGTCAGCAGCAGCACCTGGATGTGCGAGCCGTCCACGTCCGCATCAGACAAGATACAGACCTTGCCGTAGCGCAGGTTGCTCATGTCGGGGTTGTCGTTGGGCCCGTGCGGGTCCACGCCAATGGCCACCGAAATGTCGTGAATTTCGTTGTTGGCAAACAAGCGGTCGCGGTCCACTTCCCAGGTGTTGAGCACCTTGCCGCGCAGGGGCAAGATGGCCTGGCATTCCTTATTGCGGCCCATCTTGGCGCTGCCGCCAGCCGAGTCGCCCTCGACCAAAAACACCTCATTGTGTAAAAGGTCCTTGCTTTCGCAGTCGGTCAGCTTGCCGGGCAGCACGGCCACGCCGGAACTCTTGCGTTTTTCAACCTTCTGGCCCGCTTTTTGGCGGGTTTGCGCGGCTTTGATGGCCAGCTCGGCCAACTTTTTACCGTAGTCCACATGCTCGTTCAGCCAGAGTTCGAGCGCCGGGCGCACGAAGCTGGAGACCAGCCGCACGGCGTCACGCGAGTTCAGTCGTTCCTTGATCTGGCCCTGAAACTGCGGGTCCAGCACCTTGGCGGAGAGGACGTAGCTGGAACGCGCAAACACGTCTTCGGGCATGAGCTTGACGCCTTTGGGAAGCAGGCCATGCAGCTCAATGAAACTTTTGACTGCGGTGAACAGGCCGTCGCGCAAACCGCTGTCGTGCGTGCCACCCGCGCTGGTGGGGATCAGGTTGACGTAGCTCTCTCGCACCGGCGCGCCATCTTCGGTGAAGGCCACCGCCCACGAAGCGCCCTCGCCCTCGGCAAAGCTGTCGTGGTTGGAATCGGCAAAGCCCTCACCCTCAAACAAGGGGATCACCGGGTCGCCGTTCAGGGATTGCGTCAGGTAGTCGCGCAAACCGGCTTTGTATTGCCACAGCTGGGTTTCTTTGGTTTTCTCGTTCACCAAGGTCACCGTCACGCCCGGCATCAGCACCGCCTTGCTGCGCAGCAGGTGCGTCAGCTCGTTCATGGGCAGGGCGCTGGATTCAAAATATTTGGCGTCGGGCCAGGCACGCACGGTGGTGCCTTGTTTGCGGTCGCCTTCACCCGACTTGCGGGTCACCAGCTGTTCGGTCACATCGCCGCCCGAAAACACCAAGCTGGCCACTTGGCCTTCGCGGTAGCTGGTCGCCTCCAGGCGCTTGGACAGCGCATTGGTCACCGACACGCCCACGCCGTGCAAACCGCCCGAGAAGCTGTAGGCACCGCCCTTGCCCTTGTCGAACTTGCCACCGGCGTGCAATCGGGTGAAGACCAACTCGATCACGGGGGCGTTTTCTTCGGGGTGCATGCCAAACGGAATGCCCCGGCCATCGTCTTCGATGCTGACCGATCCATCCACGTGCAGGATGACTTTGATCTTTTTGCCGTAACCCGCCAGCGCCTCGTCGGCGGCGTTGTCCAGCACTTCTTGAATGATGTGCAGCGGGTTGTCGGTGCGGGTGTACATGCCCGGGCGTTGCTTGACGGGCTCTAAGCCCTTGAGAACACGGATCGAGCCTTCGGAATATTCACTCGAGGCGTTGGAGGTTTTGACAGTTGATTGGGTGGCCATGGTGGCGGATTGTAGTGGGATTTACGAAAGACCACTGGATGAATAGACAGTGGCTGGGCCACAGCAATTTCGCGAGGCATTTGCGAGACGGTTGGCGTTCAAGCAATTGGTTAAAGTCGGCGGATGCAAAACAAACCCCTGTCTCTTACCCAGGTGCTCCTGTGTGGCGCGGCCATCGTCACCCTGTCGATGGGCATTCGCCACGGCTTTGGCCTGTGGCTGCAGCCCATCACCCAGGCCCAAGGCTGGGGACGTGAAGAATTCGCCTTTGCCATGGCCATCCAGAACCTGTCTTGGGGTTTCATGGGCATTTTTGCGGGCATGGTGGCCGACAAGTTCGGTGCGTTCCGCGTGATTGCCTTGGGCGCCGTGGTCTACGGCGTGGGTCTGCTGGGCATGGCTTGGGCCACCGACCCCTGGGTGTTTGCCCTGTTCACCGGGGTGATCATCGGCACCGCCCAAGCGGGCACCACCTACGCGGTCATTTACGGCGTGATTGGCCGCAACGTCCCCGCAGAGCGCCGCTCTTGGGCCATGGGCATTGCAGCAGCGGCCGGCAGTTTTGGCCAGTTTTTAATGGTCCCCGTCGAAGGCATGCTGATCAGCCAAATGGGCTGGCAAACCGCCTTGGTCATTTTGGCGGCCGCAGCCATGCTGATCATTCCCCTGGCCTGGGGCCTGCGTGAACCGGCCTTGAACGGACCCGGCCAAGTCAAGCGAGACCAAACCATTGGCCAGGCTTTGCAGGAAGCCTTTAAGTACCCCAGTTTTCAGCTGCTGATGGCGGGCTATTTTGTGTGCGGATTTCAGGTGGTGTTCATTGGCGTGCACATGCCCAGCTACCTCAAAGACCACGGCCTGGCCCCGCAGGTGGCCAGTTATGCACTGGCCCTGATCGGCCTGTTCAACGTGTTTGGCACCTACATCGCGGGCACCATGGGCCCCAAAATCGCCAAGAAAAATATCCTGGCCTTCATCTACATTGGCCGCTCAGTGGCCATCACTTTGTTTTTGTTGGCACCGCTCACGCCCACCAGTGTTTACATTTTCTCGGCCGTCATCGGCTTGTTGTGGCTGTCTACTGTGCCGCCCACCAACGCGGCAGTGGCGCAAATCTTTGGCGTCGCGCATTTGTCCATGCTCAGCGGCTTCATCTTTTTCGGCCACCAAATTGGCTCGTTCATGGGCGTGTGGCTGGGCGGGTATTTGTACGACAAAACCGGCAGTTACGATGTCGTTTGGTACTTGGCCATTGCCTTGGGCATATTTGCAGCCTTGGTCAACCTCCCGGTACGCGAGAGCCCGATTGCCCGCCAAATGCCTCAAACCCCATGAGCACCCGACATACCTGGCTGCTGCTGGGGGCTGCCGCCCTGGGCCTGACGTTCTGGCTGTATGGCCAGTCCGACGTGGTCATCATGCTGTCCGAGCAGCTGTGGTCCTGCTTTTAAACCCTTGACTGCCCTGAAAACGCTGACGACATGCATGGCACCGAAAACCCCTCTGCCTGGCTGCAACGCTGGGCCCACCTGATCGCCCCGGGCAGCACCGTCCTCGATGTGGCCTGCGGCGCAGGCCGTCACATGCGTTATTTGGCCACTCTGGGGCACCGTGTCACCGGCGTGGACCGCAACCCTGAAGCCGTGACGCTGGCCCAAGGCAGTGGCGCGGTCATTTGCGCCGACATTGAAAACGGCCCGTGGCCCTTTGCCGGGCAAACATTTGGCTGCGTGGTGGTGACCCATTACCTGTGGCGTCCCTTGCTGCCCACCCTTGTGGGCAGCGTGGCTCCGGGGGGCGTGCTGATCTACGAAACCTTTGCCGCAGGCAATGAAAGCGTGGGCAAACCGTCGCGGCCTGACTTTTTGTTGCAACCCGGCGAGCTGCTCAGGGTCACCGAAGGCTTGCGCACGGTGGCTTACGAAGACGGCTTTGAGGCCTCGCCGGACCGCTTTGTGCAACGCATTGTGGCCGTGCGCGCTGGCCCTCAAGCAGCCATCGAACGCTGGCCATTGCAACCCACCTGAAACCGCACCGGCCTCGAGCATTTGCTTGGCCTGACATTCGTTCAGGCTCTACCGACCTGCAACTGACTGGCACTCGTTAGAATGATATTTTTCTCTGCTCAGAAACACCTGACATGACCACCGAATTTCGCCCCATCCGTGGCAGCATCCCTGCCCTGATCACACCCATGCTCTCAGACGGCAAAGTGGACTACCCAACTTTGCGAAAACTGATTGACTGGCATGTGGCCGAAGGCACCGATGCCATTGTGGTGGTGGGCACATCGGGCGAATCGCCCACTGTGACAGTGGACGAGCACTGCGAAATCATCCGTGTCTCGGTCGAACAAGCGGCCAAGCGCATCCCCATCATTGCCGGTTGTGGCGCGAACTCCACCACCGAAGCGATCAATCTGGCCACATTTGCACAAAAAGTTGGCGCCGACGCCCAGCTGCAAGTGGTGCCCTATTACAACAAGCCCACCCAAGAAGGCCTTTACCAGCACTTCAAGGCCATTGCCCAGGCCGTGCCAACGCTGCCCGTGATTCTGTACAACGTGCCCGGTCGCACCGTGGCCGATCTCCAGCACGAAACTGTGCTGCGCCTGGCCCAGGTCCCTGGCATCATCGGCATCAAGGAAGCCACCAGCAACATCGAGCGCGCTCAGTGGCTCATCCGTGACGTCCCCAAAGAATTCGCCGTCTTCTCTGGCGATGACGCCACCGCTGTGGCCCTGATGCTGTGTGGCGGTGCCGGCAACATCAGCGTGACCGCCAACGTGGCGCCCCGCCAAATGCACGATCTGTGCATGGCTGCACTGCGTGGCGACGTGCAAGAAGCCATGCGCATCCAGTTCAAACTGCTGCCTGTGCACAAAAACCTGTTTGTCGAAGCCAACCCCATCCCCGTGAAATGGGCCATGCAGCGCATGGGCCTGTGCGGCCCCACATTGCGCTTGCCCATGACCGAGCTGTCTGCGTCCCAACAGCCCTTGGTTGAAGCAGCCCTGAAGGCCAGCGAACTCATTTGATGGACACCCCAAGGATATTTGTGAACCCACTGTTTTTCAACGCCATGCCCACTTTACCTTTCAAACGCACCGCCACAGTGCTCGCCTTGGCCACTTTGCTCGGCGGCTGCTCGATGCTGCAGGAGGACAAAATTGACTACAAAAGCGCAGCCAATGCGCCCACACTCGAAGTGCCACCGGACCTGACGCAATTGCGCAAGGAATCGCGTTTCGCCCTCGAAAGCACGTCGAACACAGCATCGGGTTTTCAAAATGCGGGCAGCCGCGTGGTCGATGCGGGCACGGCAGCGAACGCCCTGGGGCCCGTCAGGATAGAGCGTCAAGGCAATCAGCGCTGGCTGGTGGCCAGTTTGCCAGCCGACAAAGTCTGGGAGCCCCTGCGGGAATTTTGGACCGGCAATGGCTTTGTGCTGACCACGGATGCCCCCGACATCGGCGTCATGGAAACCGAGTGGGCAGAAAACAGGGCCAAACTGCCCCAAGACTTCGTTCGCAGAACCTTGGGCAAAGTGCTGGACTCGCTGTACTCAACCGGTGAGCGCGACAAATTCAGAACCCGTGTAGAGCGCAACGCACAAGGTGGTGTTGAGATTTACATCACCCACCGGGGCATGATTGAAAACTACACTGACAATCAGAAAGGTTCTACCATCTGGCAACCCCGCCCCAGCGACCCTGAGCTGGAAATCGAGTTCCTGCGCCGCTTGATGGTCAAACTGGGCACCTCCCCAGAGTCAGCAAAAACCGCCACGGCGGTGGTTTCAGCAGCAGACACAAGCAGCCAGGTCAGCAACCTCCAAGGCCAACCCGTGATCGTGCTCCCGGACAACCTGGACCGCGCATGGCGCCGCACAGGCGTTGCATTGGACCGCAGCGGTTTCACCGTAGAAGACCGCGACCGCTCGGCAGGTGTGTACTTTGTTCGCTATGTGGCCGCTGGCACCACCAACGAAGCTACGGGATTCCTCGGACGTCTGTTTTCCAGTAAAAAAGATGTCCCTTCGACGCTGACCAAATACCAAATCAGTATCACGTCCTCTGGCGACAACCAAAGCACGCTGCGCGTGCTGACCGCCAGTGGTCAACCCGAGGCATCGGCCCAGGATGCCGAGCGCATTTTGAAGTTGATTGCGGCCGAGTTGCGCTGAACGCGTGATGTCAAGACCAAAAAAAACCCCGCCAAGCGGGGTTTTTTCATGACCCATCCGGTTTGCACCGGATGAAAGCGATCACTTGGCAGCAGAAGCCGCAGCAGCAGGAGCCGATGCGTCAGCAGCAGGCGCAGCAGCTGGAGCCGATGCGTCAGCAGCGGGTGCTGGAGCAGGTGCTGCGGCTGGTGCTGGCGCTGGTGCTGGGGCTTCTTTTTTGCCGCAAGCGGACAAAGCAGCAGCGGCGATGAAAACGGCCAGAACGAGGGACTTGTTCATTTTGATGTTCCTAAGGTGTGAATGTGAAAACAATTTCCGGAAATTGTTTCAACGGGTGTTAAAGCCGTCGAAACTGAGCCAAAAGCACTCGAGCTCTTTTGTGCCCAGCCCTTAATTATAGCGTTTTCCCTAGGCCCTCAAATGCACCTTGAACGTGAGTTCGCGATTATTCGAGTAAAAAATAATTGAAAACACGTCTGTTTAAACAGGCTTCAACCAGCCGGCACTCGCCCAATCGAGCAAAGCTGCCTTGGCATCGGTGCTCAAAATCTTGAATGTATGCCCACTGATGGCACGATCGTCGGCCAATTGACGCAAACCCACAGCATCACGTCCTCCGACCTTGAAGCTCTCTCCATTGATGAACAGGTGCTGGTCGTCGTACATCATTTTGGTGCGTCGATCGAGTTGAACACCCCCCGACAAATCGGGTTCGGCTTGTGCACCTTCGAACCAGACGTTGGCTTTCGGCTCGGTCAGGTATTCTCCCAGCAAGCTGTCAAGAAGTTGAGGGTTTTTTAAAGCTTTATCAACAACTTGCCGTGCGAAGCCAGACAAAGACGATGGAATAGCAGCAGGAGACGACACGGCCAGTTGTTTGGCATCACGGTAAAGCGCGTCGCCCACACCGTCAAAAGCCTCATCGGCCAGACCCAGCAACAATTCCCGCGCCAATTCGCCTTCTTGCGGCGCCCTGAAACCAATGGACCACGTCATGCACTCGCCGACAGCAACACCCTCGTGAGCGTACTTTGGCGGTAAATACAGCATGTCGCCGGGGTTGAGCACGAACTCTTCTTCGGCTCCAAAATTTTGCAAGATCTTGAGCGGCACCCCCGATTGCAGAGTCAAGTCCTTGTTGCGGCCAATGCGCCAGCGGCGCTGGCCATGGGCCTGCAATAAAAAAACGTCATAGCTGTCGAAGTGCGGCCCCACGCCACCCCCATCGGTGGCGTAGCTGATCATCACATCGTCCAGACGCGCATCGGGCACAAAACGAAATTGTTGCAGCACGGCGTGAACACCGTCGTCGTGCAGGTCCACGCCTTGCACCAAAAAGGTCCATTTTTTCTGGCTGAACGGCGGCAAACGCCGCCTCGGGAAGGGGCCGTGCTTCATCTTCCAGCCCTTGGGCGAATCCACGATCAAACGCGACTCCACGCCCTCCTCGCCCGCCAGCGCCACCAAGTCGGCGCGGCCCAAGCAGGGCACAAAGCCCGGGATGGCGTTGCGCACCAGCAAAGGCTTTTTTTGCCAATGGCGCTTCATGAATTGGCTGGGCGTCAGGCCGCCGAGCAGGGCCAAGGCTTGTTCTGTGTGCATGTTCCGATCCGGTTGCACAGGCCGAAAGACCTGCACTCAAAGCCAAGGCGGCCAAAAAGTGGCCGCCAAACTGCGACAATTGTCGTATGGAAATCAAGACACCTTCTGTGGTCGCACTGACCTGGACACTCAAAGACACCCTGGGCGAAGTTCTGGACACCCTGGACGAGCCCGTGGAATTTTTCATTGGCGGCCAAGACCTGCTGCCCAAGATCGAGGAAGCCTTGCAGGGCCACGAAAAAGGCGCCAAAGTCGACCTGCATCTGGAGCCCGAAGACGCCTTTGGCGACTTCGATGAAAACCTGTTGTTTCTGGAGCCCCTGACCCTCTTTCCCGAAGGTCTGGAACCCGGCCTCACGATCGAAGGCACCACCCTGCCCGAGGGCTGCAACCCCGAAGCCCCACGCAATGCGCTCTACACCGTGACCGAAATTTACCCCGAGCATGTGGTGCTGGACGCCAACCACCCGCTGTCGGGCATCGCGCTGCGCTTGCACCTGAAGGTCGAATCGGTGCGCGAACCCACCGAAGCCGAGGTGGGCAGCGGCAGCTGTGGCACTGGATTTTTCAAGATTGAAGTGGGTGACGAGGGCATCCCGACCGGCCCCACACTGCACTGACGCCAAGCAGCGCCCTGAAGGACGCTTATTTTTTGCCCGTCGAGCCGTAGCCGCCTTCACCACGTTCGCTGGGCGCGTTGAACACATTGACCACATTGAAGGTGGCCTGCACCACGGGGACGATCACCATTTGTGCGATGCGCTCCATCGGCTCAATCGTGAAAGCCACACCGCTGCGGTTCCAGGCGCTGACCATCAGCTGGCCTTGGTAGTCGCTGTCGATCAAGCCCACCAGATTGCCCAGCACGATGCCGTGCTTGTGCCCCAGCCCTGAGCGCGGCAAAAGCATGGCGGCGTAGCCGGGGTCTTTCAGGTGCACCGCAATGCCGGTGGGCACCAGCTGCCAAGCATTGGGCTGCAAGGTCAAGGGCGCGTCCAGGCAAGCACGCAAATCCAGACCGGCACTGCCGGAGGTGGCATAAGCGGGCAATTGTTCGGCCATGCGGGCGTCCATGATTTTGAGGTCGATGTTCATGTGAGGTTGTGCGTTTTGCGTTGGGCGTTCAGCGATGGGGGGACTCGCTCAAAAATGAATTCTCAAAGATTAACCACCAACACCGAACGAACCCGCATGCAGGGTTAAACGGTTGGCAATGTCGGTCATCAATTGGACGGCCAATTCCTGTTTGGGACCATGCGGCAACTCACGGGCCCCTGACGCGTCGACCAAGAGCAAGGCGTTGTCGTCTTGCCCAAACGTGTCCGGGCCGATGTTGCCCACCAGCAGCGGCACACCTTTGCGGATGCGCTTGGCCGTGGCATGGGCCAGCAGGTCGTGGCTTTCGGCAGCAAAGCCGACGCAAAACAGCGCGCCCGTTTGCGCCGCAGCCGACTGGGCCACGGTCGCCAAAATGTCGGGGTTCTCCACAAAGCTCAACTGCGGCGTTTGGCCAGAGCTGTCTTTTTTGATTTTTTGCTCGGCCGAATTGGCCGGGCGCCAGTCGGCCACCGCCGCCGTTGCCACAAACACGCCTTGATCTGGCACATGCACCTGCACAGCTTGCAGCATGTCGTGGGCCGAGCGCACGTTCACGCGCTTGACGCCCCGGGGGGTATGCAGACTCACCGGGCCGGCGATCAAGGTCACATCGGCTCCGGCCATGCGCGCCGCACGGGCAATGGCAAAGCCCATCTTGCCGCTCGACAAGTTGGTGATGCCGCGCACCGGATCAATGGCTTCGTAGGTGGGCCCGGCCGTCACCAGCACAGATTTGCCTGTCAACACTTTGGGCGTGAAAAACGCCTCCAGGTCTTCCAGAATCTCTTCGGCTTCGAGCATGCGGCCGTCGCCGGTTTCGCCGCAGGCTTGGTCGCCCTGCCCCACGTCGAGCACATGGATGCCATCGGCCTTGAGCTGCGCCACATTGCGCTGCGTCGCGGGATTGGCCCACATTTCGCGGTTCATGGCCGGGGCCAAGATCAAAGGCACTTGGGCAATGGGGCGCGCCAGGCACATCAGGCTGAGTAATTCGTCGGCCCGCCCATGCAGCAATTTGGCCATGAAGTCGGCGCTGGCCGGTGCCACAAGAATGGCATCGGCGTCGCGGCTCAGATGGATGTGGGCCATGTTGCTCGGCTCTCGGCTGTCCCATTGCGAGGTGAAAACCGGCTTGCCCGACAGGGCCTGCATGGTGACTGCCGTCATGAAGTGCTCGGCCGCCTCGGTCATCACGACCTGCACCGTCACGCCCGCCTTGACCAAGGCGCGGCAGAGTTCAGCGGACTTGTACGCGGCAATGCCACCCGACAAGCCCAAAACGATGTGTTTTCCAGCCAATGTGCTCATGCTGAGAAATGTAGCAGACGTGACTGTCTATAATCACGATTTCCACCTACCGGGGGCTGAAAGCCCCCGTCTTGGACATGACCAAATTCGTCTTCGTCACCGGCGGTGTGGTGTCTTCCCTGGGCAAGGGAATCGCCTCCGCATCGCTCGCCGCACTCCTTGAATCGCGCGGCCTCTCCGTCACCCTCATCAAGCTCGACCCCTACCTCAATGTGGACCCCGGCACCATGTCGCCCATTCAGCATGGCGAGGTGTTTGTGACCGATGACGGCGCAGAAACCGACCTGGACCTGGGCCACTACGAGCGCTTCATCAACACCCGGATGAAGAAGGCCAACAACTTCACGACCGGACAGATTTACAAAAGCGTGCTCGAAAAAGAGCGCCGTGGTGACTATTTGGGCAAGACCGTGCAGGTCATTCCGCACGTCACCAACGAAATTCAGGACTTCGTCAAGCGCGGCGCAGGCTATGACACACCCGAAGCGGTCGATGTGGCCATCGTCGAGATCGGCGGCACCGTGGGCGACATCGAATCTTTGCCTTTTTTGGAAGCCGTGCGCCAGCTCAGCTTGCGCATGGGCCCCAACAACACCGCCTTTGTGCACCTGACTTACGTCCCCTGGATTGCTGCTGCAGGCGAACTCAAGACCAAACCCACCCAACACACAGTGCAAAAACTGCGCGAAATTGGCATCCAGCCCGATGCCTTGCTGTGCCGTGCTGACCGCTATATTCCCGACGATGAACGCGACAAAATCTCGCTGTTCACCAACGTGCAAAGCTGGGGCGTGATCTCCATGCCCGATGTGGACACCATCTACAAGGTACCCCGCGTGCTGCACGAACAAGGCCTGGACGGCTTGATCTGCGACAAACTGCGCCTGAGCACCCCACCAGCCAACCTCAAACGCTGGGACGATTTGGTGCACGACACCGAGCACCCGCAGGGCGAAGTGACGATTGCCATGGTCGGCAAATACGTCGAATTGTCGGACAGCTACAAATCGGTCAATGAAGCGCTGCGCCATGCCGGCATGCGCAACCATGTGCGCGTGAAGATCGAGCACATCGACTCCGAAACCATCACCCCCGAAACCGTGGCCAGCCTGGCCCATTACGACGGCGTGCTGGTGCCCGGCGGCTTTGGCAAGCGCGGCGTAGAAGGCAAGATCGAAACTGCGCAATTTGCCCGCACCCACCAAGTGCCCTACCTGGGCATCTGCCTGGGCATGCAGGTCGCCACCATCGAATACGCCCGCCATGTGGCTGGCATGAAAGACGCCAACAGCACCGAGTTCGAGCCTGAGACGCCCTTCCCTGTGATCGCCCTGATCAACGAATGGAAAGACGCCGACGGCTCCATACAGGTGCGCGATGCCAACTCGGACTTGGGCGGCACCATGCGCCTGGGCGCGCAAAGCTCTGACGTCGCCAAGGGCACATTGGCCCACCAGATTTATGGCGATGTGGTCACCGAGCGCCACCGCCACCGCTATGAGGCCAACGTCAATTACCTGGACGACCTGCGCAAAGCGGGCTTGGTGATCTCGGCTTTGACTCAGCGCGAGCAGCTGACCGAGATCGTCGAGTTGCCGCAAACCGTGCACCCTTGGTATGTGGGCGTGCAGTTTCACCCCGAATTCAAGTCCACCCCGTGGAACGGTCACCCCCTGTTCAACGCCTTCATCAAGGCGGCCACAGAGCACCAGGCTGTGGCCTGATTTCCCTCACAGGACACCTTCATGAAACTTTGCGGATTTGACGTTGGCCTGCACCGGCCCTTCTTTTTGATCGCGGGCACCTGCTCGATCGAAGGCCTGGAGATGTCCATCGAGGTGGCGGGCCGCCTCAAAGAGGCTTGCTCGGCGCTGGGCATCCCGCTCATCTACAAAGGCTCGTTCGACAAAGCCAACCGCTCCTCAGGGCATACCCAGCGCGGCGTGGGCATCGATGCGGGCCTGAAAATTTTGGATGAGGTGCGCCGCCAGATCGGTGTTCCGATCCTGACCGATGTACACGACGAATCGCAAGTCAAAACCGTGGCCAGCGTGGTCGATGTGCTGCAGACCCCCGCCTTTTTGTGCCGCCAGACCGATTTCATCCGCGCCGTGGCGCAGTCGGGCAAGCCGGTCAACATCAAAAAAGGTCAGTTTTTGGCCCCTTGGGACATGAAGAACGTCATCGACAAGGCCCGCAGTGCTGCGCGAGAAGTTGGTCTGCCCGAAGACAACTTTCTGGCCTGTGAGCGCGGTGTGAGCTTTGGCTACAACAACCTCGTGGCCGACATGACGAGCCTGGCCGAAATGCGCAAAACTGGCGCACCGGTGGTGTTTGACGTGACCCACTCGGTGCAAAAACCGGGTGGCCAAGGCACCAGCAGCGGCGGCGCCCGGGACATGGTGCCCGTGCTGGCCCGCGCAGGCGTGGCCGTGGGGGTGGCAGGTCTCTTCATGGAAACCCATCCCATGCCCGCGGAGGCTTGGTCCGATGGCCCGAACGCTGTGCCCCTGGGCAAAATGAAAGCCCTGCTCGAGACGCTGGTGCAGCTCGATGCCATCACCAAAAAGAACCCATTTTTAGAGGACGATTTCTCATGAGCGCTTACGTCATTGCCCACGTTCAAGTCACCAACCCGGTGCAGTACGAAGAATACAAAAAATGGTCGACAGCCGCCATGAAAACCGCTGGTGCAGAAGTTTGCGTGCGCGGTGGCCAAGTGCAAGTGCTCGAAGGCGACTGGGCGCCCGAACGCATCGTCGTCCTGAAGTTTCCTTCTTTTGAAGCCGCCAAAGCTTTTTACGAACTGCCCGAATACCTCAAAGCCCGCGAAGCCCGGGAAGGCGCGGCCATCATGCGGATGGTGGCCGTCGAAGGCGTTTGATTTTTGGGCTGCTGCATGCCCGTTTTATTTTTCATTTTTGAGAGAGTCCCCAAATGAGTGCAATCGTTGATATCGTCGGCCGCGAAATTTTGGACAGCCGCGGCAACCCTACCGTCGAATGCGACGTGCTGCTGGAGTCCGGCGTCATGGGCCGTGCCGCCGTGCCCTCTGGCGCATCCACCGGCAGCCGCGAGGCCATCGAGCTGCGCGACGGCGACAAGAGCCGCTACCTGGGCAAAGGCGTGCTCAAAGCTGTCGAGCACATCAACACCGAAATCTCCGAGGCCGTGCTGGGTCTGGATGCCTCAGAGCAGGCCTTTTTGGACCGCACCCTGATCGATCTGGACGGCACCGACAACAAGTCACGCCTGGGTGCCAACGCCATGCTGGCCGTGTCCATGGCGGTGGCCCGCGCAGCCGCTGAAGAATCCGGTCTGCCCCTGTACCGCTACTTTGGCGGCATGAACGCCAACCAATTGCCCGTGCCGATGATGAACGTAATCAACGGCGGCGCGCACGCCAACAACAACCTGGACTTGCAAGAGTTCATGATCATCCCCGTGGGCGCGCCAAGCTTCCGCGAAGCCGTGCGCTGGGGCGCTGAGGTGTTCCACGCCCTGAAGAAAATCATCCATGACAAGGGCATGAGCATTGCCGTGGGCGACGAAGGCGGCTTTGCCCCCAACGTCGACAGCCACGAAGCGGCCATCCAGATGGTGCTGGATGCCATCACGGCTGCAGGCTACACCCCTGGTGAGCAAATCGCCATCGGCCTCGATTGCGCCGCCAGCGAGTTCTACAAAGACGGCAAGTACAAGTTGTCAGGCGAAGGCTTGGAATTGACCGCCGAGCAGTGGACCGACATGCTGGCCACTTGGTGTGACAAGTACCCCATCATCAGCATCGAAGACGGCATGGCCGAAAACGACTGGGATGGCTGGAAAGTGCTGACCGACCGCTTGGCCAAGAACGTGCAGATCGTCGGTGACGACCTGTTCGTGACCAACACCAAGATCTTCAAGGAAGGCATAGACAAAGGCATTGCCAACTCGATCCTGATCAAGATCAACCAAATCGGCACCCTGACCGAGACCTTTGCCGCCATTGAGATGGCCAAACGCGCCGGTTACACCGCCGTCATCTCGCACCGCTCAGGCGAGACCGAGGACAACACCATCGCCGACATCGCCGTGGGCCTGAACGCCGGTCAAATCAAAACCGGCTCCATGAGCCGCTCGGACCGCATGGCCAAGTACAACCAGCTGCTGCGCATCGAGGAAGACCTGGGCGAAGTGGCGGTGTACCCTGGCCGCAGCGCGTTTTACAACCTGCGCTGAGCATTCAGTCATGGGCACCCGCCTGGTCCCGCTCCTGCTGTTCGCCCTGCTGGCGATCGTGCAAGCACAACTGTGGTTCGGCCCGGGCAGCCTGCCGCATGTGCGTGAGTTGCGGCAAGAGCTGGCGCAGCAAAAGCAGGCCAACGAAGAAGCCCGCCGCCGCATGGAGCAACTGAGCGCCGAAGTCAACGACCTCAAAGAAGGCCTGAACATGGTGGAAGATCGGGCAAGGCAGGAACTGGGCATGGTCAAGGCCAACGAAATTTTCGTGCAGATCGCCAAATGAACCACCAGCCCATCGGGCGGATGCCAGCGGCGACATGAACGCCCTTCGCGTCGCCATTGTGGGTGCTGAAAGCACCGGCAAAAGCTGGATCACCTCGGCACTGGCGGATGTTTTGCGCGCACGCGGCCAAGCGGTGCACACGGTGGACGAAGTGCTGCGCCACTGGTGCGACCGCGCAGGCCGTACCCCTCAGCGCCACGAGCAAATGGCCATCGCGCAGCAGCAAGCCAATTGCGCGCACCCCATGGCCCAGCAAGCGCCCGACACCTGGCTTTTGTCTGACACCACGCCCCTGATGACCGCCGTCTACAGCCACCTTCTGTTTGATGACGAGCGCCTCTACCCGATGGCTTTGGCGCACCAGACCCTGTACGACATCACCTTGGTCATGGGGCTGGACCTGCCTTGGGTGGCCGATGGCCTGCAACGCGATGGCCCCCAGGTACGCGGCCCAGTCGACACCTTGGTGCGGCAAGCGCTGGAGCGCTCAGGCTTGGCCTATCGGGTGGTGTATGGCCAAGGGCCACAGCGCTTGAACAACGCCTTGCTGGCATTGGGTTTGGCGGGCGAGGATGCATCTGCTCAACACCTCCGCGATCAAGCCCAGTTCGCGATCAACCAGGGCCGCAGCGTGTGGCAATGCAACGACTGCAGCGACCCCGCCTGCGAACACAAGTTGTTCAGCCGACTTGTGGCGCAGCGCTCAGCGCCCTGACACCCAGCACCGCATTGGCAATGGGCTTGAACTTGAGCGCCACAGCAGGCCATCCGCACCGATTGAATTCCTATCTGTTCACACCGATTCGATGAAATCGGTCACCCATTCCAACTGTTGCAGCACATTCAGCGCAGGGGCGTGACCGCAGCCCGGCACCTCAATGTGTTGGAGTAAACCGCGTGCGCCTGGACCTCGGCGGTGCATTTGGGCCGCGGTTTCGGGCAATACCAAATCCGAAGCCACGCCTCGCAGCAGCAGCACGGGCAAATTCAGGGCGTCATAGTGCGGCCAGATCAGGTAGTCGTTCGGGTGCACCGTCAGCTGCACCGCCATGGCCGGGTCGTAATGCGGCGTGATGCGGCCGTTAGGCAGGCGTCGCACCGAGGTCTCGGTCAGGCGACGCCATTGCACATCACTGAGCCAACCGAAAGGCTGGTAGACCTGCCGCAAAAAAGCCTCCAACTCGGTCACCGAGGCAAAGCTCGGCGGACTGCCCGCGTAGGTCTTGATGCGCTCAATGGCTGCAGACGCCAACTCGGGCGCGTTGTCGTTCAACGTCAAACTCAAAATGCGGTGCTTGAGCGTGGGCTCTGCCAGGCCTGCAGCGCACAGCGTACCAATCGCCCCGCCCATCGAGGTGCCGACCCAATGCACCGCCCGCAGCTGCAGGCCCTCCATCAGCTCTCGCGCTAGGCGGGCGTAAAAGGCCAGGCAGTATTCGTTTTCAGGGTCGGCGCTCCACTGCGACAACCCGCGCCCCACCGTGTCGGGGCAAATCACGCGCCAGCCGCGTGCACCCAGGTGCGCGGCCAACTCGTCCATGTCGCGGCCCGTGCGGGCCAGGCCGTGCCAAGCGATCACCGTGCCTTTTTCGGCCTTGCCCCAATCGGTGTAATGGATTTCCAGCCCGGCGCATTGAACATAGTGGGACGTGCAGCTCATGACGCCTCCTCCCGGCCTGGCTTTGGGGTCGCCATCTTCAAGGTGGCGAGAGAGCGCAAGCGCCCCACCACCCCGGTAGGAAAGTAGTAAACCGACAGCACAAAAAGCAAGCCCAACCACAGCAACCAGCGGTCGGGTGACAACAAGGCCGACAACAAAGGCCAGGCGACAGCCGCCTCACTGGCCAGGCGCAACAGGTCTTGCAAATAACTTTGCGCCAGCAAAAATAGCACTGAGCCAATGGCCGCGCCATACACCGTGCCCATGCCGCCGATCACCACAATCAAAAGCACGTCCATCATGATTTCAAAACTCAGCGATGTGTCGGGCCCGTTGTAGCGCAACCAAAGCGCCAGCATGACACCGGCCACGCAGGCAAACAAGGCCGACAGCACGCTCGACAGCGTGCGGTACACCACCACCCGGTAACCAATCGCTTCGGCCCGAAATTCGTTTTCGCGAATCGCTTGCAGCACTCGGCCAAACGGCGAGTTGACGATGCGCAGCATGGCCAGCAGCATGCCCAAGGCCAGCACAAACAACAGGTAGTACGACAGCAAACGCCCGTCAAGGGACACCCCCCAAAACGGCGCATCACTGAATTCGGTGCCCGGCGACAGGAGTTCGGGCACCTTGAAACTCAAGCCGTCTTCGCCCCCCGTGAAGTCCGACAACTGCGAGGCCAGCGTCTGGAAAGCAGCGGCCACGGCCAGCGTGATCATGGCGAAAAAAATCGCCCGCACCCGCAGCGAAAACAAGCCAATGGCCAAAGAAAAAACCAGCGTGATCCCCAAGGACAGCGCAAAACCCAAGCCAATAGCGCTCCACGTTGGCCCCCAGGTGTTCGACGCGATCGCGATGCCATAGGCCCCAATGCCGAAGAACATGGTGTGGGCAAAACTCACGATGCCGGTGTAGCCCAACAGCAAATCAAAGCCCACCACGAGCACCACAAAAATCAACACCTTGGCCGCCACCGACAAGGCCTTGACCCCCGGGAACAAAAAAGGTGCGAAGGCCAAGCCCAACAAAATCACAATCAGAACCGCAGCGAGCAAACGGCTGCGCGGCTGGTCGTTGGAAATCAAACGGTTCAACATGCCCTGCCCTTCAACGGTTGGCCACGGGGTAGACCCCCTGCGGCCGCCACAGCAAGATCGCCGCCATCAGCGCGATGTTGGAAAACAGCGCGACCTTGGGCGCCAAAAAACCGGTGTAGTTGGCCATCAGGCCCACCAGCAAAGCCCCGATCAAAGCACCGCCCGTGGAGCCCAACCCGCCAATGATGATGACGATGAAAATCAGCACGTTGACCTGCGCGCCCATTTGCGGCACCACGTTTTGCTGGTACAGGCCCCACATCACGCCGCCCAAGCCGGCCAATGCACTGCCCACCACGAACACGCCCACAAACAGGCGCTGAATGCGGTAGCCCAGCGACTCGACCATCTCACGGTCCTGAACGCCTGCACGGATCAACAGACCGATCTTGGTGCGACCAAGCACCCACATCTGCAGGGCCAACACCGCCAAACCCACCACCACCGCCAGCAATCGGTATTTTTCAATCGCGGCGTCGCCCCACAGCACCGAGCCACGCATGGCCTCGGGCAAAGGCAAAGCAATCTGCAGCGGCCCCCAGATGACCTTGATGAGTTCCTCGCCAATGATCATGCCGCACATGGTGATCAAAATTTGCTTGAGGTGCTGGCCATAAACGGGCCGCACGATGAAGCGTTCAAATGCCAGCCCCACAGCGGCTGCCACGGCCATGGCAATCAGCATCGCGGGCAGCACCGCCACCATGTTGCGCCACCACTCGCCCGAGCCCGTCCAGTCGCCCATGGCACCCAGCACGCTGGTGGCCACAAAAGCGCCCAGCGCGATGAACAAACCATGGCCAAAGTTGAGCACATCCATCAAGCCAAACACCAACGTCAAGCCCGAGGCCATGATGAAGATGATCATGCCCATGGCCAGACCCGCCACCGTGAGCGTGAGCCAGGTTGAGCCCGAGCCGATCAAGGGAAACGCCAGCAAGGCCAGCACCGGCACGAGCAGCAAAGGACGGATGTCCACGTCTTGAAACAATTTCATAAAGCCAGCCCCAACAAGGATTGCTGCAAAGCTGTGTCCTCGGTCAGCGCCTGCATGCGGCCTGCATGCACCACACGGCCGTTGTCCATCACCGCCACGCTGTCGCCCAACTGTTGGGCAAAGTGGATGTTTTGCTCCACCAGCAAAATCGTCACGCCACTGGCCTTCAGTTGTTGAAAGGCGTCGATCATGTTCTGGATGATGGCCGGGGCCAGGCCCTTGCTGGGCTCATCGATGATCAGCAAATCACGCGGCTCCACAATGGCACGCGCCACGGACAGCATCTGTTTTTGCCCACCCGACAATTTGCCCGCCGGGTGGTTCCAAAACTTTTCCACGGGTGGGAAAAGTTTGAAAATCCATTGCAGCCGCGCTTCGTCCATCTGCGCCGCATGCTGGGCACTGCGGGCGGCCAGCAGCATGTTTTCTTTGACGGTCAGGTCCGAAAAGATGCCCATGTTTTCGGGCACATAGGCGACGTTTTTTTGCGCAATGGCGGGCGTGTGGAGCTGTGTGATGTCTTCACCACCCAACGTGATGCGCCCTTGCGAGGCGGGCCACAGGCCCATGATGGTGCGCAGCGTGGTGGTCTTGCCCGCGCCATTGCGGCCCAAAAGCAAGGTCAGTTCACCACGCGGCACAACCAAGTCCACCCCGTGCAGGATGTGGTACGCCCCGATGTGGGTGTGCACGCCTTCGAGGGTCAGCAGGTGGGTGCTCATGCAGCCACCCTGGCTTTGCCCATGTAAGCCTCTTGCACGATGGGCGAAGCCATCACTTCATTGGGCTCGCCATCGGCCACCAAGGTGCCGTTGTGCAACACGATGATGCGGTCGGCCAGCTCACGCACCACGTCCATCTTGTGCTCCACCAACAAGATGGTTTTGGTTGTGTCTTTTTTCAATTGGCGAATCAGGTCGAGGATCACCGGCGCTTCGTCGTGGCTCATGCCTGCGGTGGGCTCGTCAAACATGTAGACCGAAGGCTCCAGCGCCATGAGCAGCGCCACTTCGAGCTTGCGCTGGTCGCCATGCGACAAACTGGCCACCGGGGCGTCTTGCTGTGCGGTCATCGTCACGGATTGCAAAATCTCCAAAGCGCGCTGAGTCAAGGCCGCGTGATCGCTCCAGATGCTCCACAGGTTCAGGCCCCGTCGGTGTGCGCCTTCTTTCGTGGCCTGCACGGCCAGGCGCACGTTTTCGAGGACCGACAAATTGGGGAACAGATTGGTCAACTGAAACGCCCTGCCCAAACCGGCACGGGTGCGCGCCGATGCGGGCAAGCCGGTCAATTCCTGCCCATTGAGGTGCACCGCGCCTGCGGTGGCAGGCAACTGCCCAGAAATCAGGTTGAAGTAGGTCGTTTTGCCCGCGCCGTTGGGGCCGACGATGGCCGTGAGCGTGCCGGGTTCAAAGCGGCACGAGACCGCGTTCACGGCCACATGACCGCCAAAGCGCACGGTCAGGTTTTGGGTTTCAAGCATGGAGTCAAATCATTTTTTGTAGGTCGGCGGCTTTAGCCCCGACAAAGGCTTTTGCTCAGCCTGCACGTCGGGGCTAAAGCCACCGACCTACAAGACTCAAACGATCACCGCCGTCATCGCAAGCGAAGCGTGGCGATCCAGAGGACCGCCACGGCCATGAGCCGAACCCGATCAGCGTTTGTTGCGAATCGGCACGTTCATCTCTTCGGGCTTGATCTCGCGGATCAGTTCGGGCACGCCCCAGGCAAAAGCCGGATCGACCTTGATCTTGAAGTGGTACATGCTCTGCATGGCTTGGTGGTCTTCCTTGCGGAAGGTCATCTTGCCCTTGGGCGTGTCAAAACTCATGCCTTCCATGGTGCTGATCAGCTTGTTGGTGTTGGTGTCGCCGTTGGTCTTCTTCAATGCCGTGACCAAAGCCATGGCGGCAGAAAAACCACCGGCTGTGAAGAAGTCTGGGGGCGACTTGAACTGCTGGTAATGCGAGGCCACCATGGCGTCGTTCACCGGGTTCTTGGGCATGCCAAAGTAATAGTAAGCCGCGCCTTCCATACCGGGAAACTGTTTGTAGGCCACCATGGCGGGCAGGATGTTGCCACCGGTGGCGATCTCGATGCCGTGGCGCTTCAAGTCCATGTCGGCGATCTTGAAGGGGTTGCCACCGGCCCAGATGATGAAAATGATCTTGCGTCCAGGCAGACCCTTGAGCTTGTCGATCATGCGCTGTGCACCGGCGGTAAAGTCGGTGGTGGCAGGCGGCAGGTACTCCTCATGCACCAGCTTGGCTTTTTTGACCGAGTCCTTGAAGGCCTTGACGCCATCACGCCCAAAAGCCGAATCTTGCGCCATGGTGACGATGCTCACACCGTCTTTGTCCACCGCCACGGCATTGGCAATCGCATCTTGGCTGCTGTTGCGTCCGGTGCGGAAAATGTATTTATTCCACTTGTCGCCCGTGATCGAGTCAGCCACGGCAGGCTCGACCAACAAAATCTTTTTGTACTCTTCGGCCACCGGCAGCATGGCCAGCGCCACCGGCGAAGCGGTCGGGCCCACGGCCAGGTCCACCTTGTCGTCGCCATAGGCCGCAGCCAACAGGTTTTTGCCCAGGTCCGGCTTGCCTTGGTCGTCTTTTTCGATCACGACGATCTTGCGGCCAGCCACTTCCATGGTACCGCCCGTGGCGTAACTCAGGCCCATCATCAAACCGGTTTGGGTTTGCTTGCCATAGGCTTCCAGCGGGCCGGTCTTGCTGTAAATGTGGGCGATCTTGATGTCCTTGCCTTGGGCCAGAGCGGCGGGCATCACAACGGAACTGGCGGCCAGTGCGGCCAAGGAAATGAGGTGTCGACGGAACATGCGAGAGTCTCCTTGTAAATTGACCGCTGGTTTGCGGCGCAAAAATACAAAAGCACATTGCATGCCAATCACAAGAGCCACGACAAAGTCACGCAAACCCTTGTCAAGCCTGAGGAATGAGACCGCTAGAAAATACTTTTAACCCATGTGTTTGAAAAAAATACACCGACTTTGTCTATAAAAAATACACTTGTATTTTAAATAGACACATCACGAAAGGCATTGGTACAGCTTGGCACGCGATATGCCCAGCAAATGGGCCGCCGCTGCCTTGTTGCCCCGGGTTTTGTTCAAAGCCTCCTGCACCGCCTGGACCTCCATCGCACGGATGCGCGGGGCCAAAGGCCATCGCTCGCCAGACGGGTCGTCAGCCAAATGCTGCGGGCCCATCAAGGCAGAACCTGCAGGTTCGACGTGGGCGGGAACAATCTGACTGAGGCCAGATTCACGCAAAACACTTTCGACCGATGAGGCGTCCACACAACCCGATTCACAGCGCAGCAGCAACTGCTCGATCACATTGCGCAGCTCACGCACATTGCCCCGCCAGGGTTGCGCTGAAAGCAACGCGACCGCTTCACTCTTGAACTCTGGCTGTGGCACTGCACTGCGCAAAGCCAACTCCTCCGACAACACCTCGACCAAGTTGGGAATGTCAGAGGCACGCTCGCGCAAAGCCGGCACGCGAAGTGGCAAGACATTGAGTCTGTAAAAAAGATCCTCGCGAAACAAGCCTTCGCCCACCAGCTTGGCCAAATCACGGGATGTCGCCGCGATCACCCGAACATCGAAAGGCACCAATTGATTGGAACCCAAGGGCTCGATTTCACCCTCCTGCAAGGCACGCAACAACTTCGCCTGCAGGCCCACGGGCATGTCACCCATCTCATCCAGGAACAAAGTACCACCGTCGGCCAGCTTGAATTTTCCTTCACGCCCTTTGCGGTCTGCCCCCGTGAAAGCGCCAGGTGCAACACCAAAAAATTCGGCCTCCAGCAATGCATCAGGCACGGCCGCGATGTTGACGCTGACCAATGGCCCCCTGGCCCGAGGCGAGCTGGCATGAATGGCATGGGCCAGCAACTCTTTACCGGTACCCGTTTCTCCCAAAAGCAAAATGGGACTGCGGGTTTGGGCCGCTCGCCTGGCCTGGCGTTTCAGATCGGTCACGACCGCACTGGCGCCCACAAAACTGGCAAAACTGTAGCGCGCTTGGCGCAGTGCGGGCCCTGTTTTACGCTGTGCGGCCAAGGCATCGCGGGCTTCGTCCAGCTCCCGTTGCATCAAGGCAAATTTGGCCATCAGTGGTTGTAAGTTGGTTTCGGGCTGATCGAACAACACCACACCCAAAGCACCAATGACCAATCCGGCATCGTCACGCAAGGGAAATCGGCTGACCAAAAAAGTTCCCGCCTTGTTGCTCAGCAGATCGATCAGTATGGGTTTACCCGTTTCCATCACTTGGCCCATCAGGGTGTTTTGCACCACCTCCACCACAGGCCTGCCGACAAAATCCTCCTCTTTCTCGAACCCCAAGGCGGGCAGGTACCGGCGGTAATGGTCATTGATCCACACCACCCGTCCGGACCGGTCCACCAACAGCATGCCCTCACTGGCGTTGGCAAACACATCAAACAGTGAACGAGCTGCCAAGCTCAAAATGCTCTGGCCATCGGTCGGTAAGCCCGTTAAATAGCCCAAACTGTCAGAATTCATGCAGCTACCCCATCCACGGTGACTTCAATTGATTTAAATATTATTTACAATTAAATAATCAAAATTAAGTAATAAAAAATTTAAGCTTCGGTGCAACCAAATTAACACAGGTGATGAATGAATTTTGAAGGTTTCAAAGGCCACATCTACCTGATCGATGACGACCCATCCATACGCAGAAGTCTGGCCTTCAGTCTCAGTTCGTTGCGTTACTCTATGCAGAGCTTTGAAAACCCCAAGGCCTTTCTGAGGGATGCACTGCCCATCAGCCCGGCTGTCATTTTGCTCGATAACCGCATGCCAGAAACCAGCGGCCTGAGCCTCCAAACCGAATTGATACGCCAAAGATGCGACACGCCGATCATTTTCATCTCAGGCGAGAGTCAACCCACCGAAATCATCGAAGCTTTGAAAAAAGGGGCAATTGACTTCCTGCTCAAGCCGTTCGGACTTCATGCGCTTGTTCAAGCGATCGATTTGGCATTGGAAAAAGACAAAACAAGTCTTCAGCAAAGAATGAAGGCTGACAAAGCGTGGCAACTGTTTTCCAGTTTGACCGATAAAGAACGGGAAATTTGTGGGTGGATGATCAAGGCCTTTGGCAACAAGCAAATTGCCAACCTGAACGGCTCTGCAGCTTCAACCGTCAAACTTCACAGAAGTCGGGTTCTGGAGAAAATGGGGTGCACTTGCCTGTCTGAACTGCTGGACTTGGCCATGGATGGTGACAAGAAGATTTTGAACATCTTTGAACAACCCGGTAGCGCCACTCCATCAGGTTTAACGGGGAAAAAACGTGTGGAATAAAGATGATCAGTGAGAATAACAACGTAACTTCGTCACCGGACCTGCAAATCCAACTCTGGCGAGCCTAAAATTTTTCCATTGATTTGATTGATGCCATGACTCAAGCGACCGAATTCGCCCCCGGCCTGACCATTCAGGGTTTTGCTGCGCCCCTGAGACTGTCCCAATTCAAGCTGATCGCTTTCGACATGGACTCGACCTTGATCAACATCGAGTGTGTGGACGAAATCGCAGATGCCGCCGGCCGCAAGGCAGAAGTGGCAGCCATCACCGAAGCGGCCATGCGTGGCGAAATCACCAACTACAAAGAGAGCCTGCGCCAGCGCGTGGCGCTGCTCAAGGGCGTGAAAGTCGCCCACCTGCATGAGGTGTTGAGTGCGCGACTGCGCCTGAATCCGGGTGCGGCAGATTTGGTCAGGGCCTGCAAGGCTGCGGGCATGAAGGTTCTCTTGGTCTCGGGTGGCTTCACCTATTTCACCGACCATGTGCGCGATGTCTTGGGCATCGACTGGACGCGCTCGAACGAACTGGAATTAGCAGATGGTGTGCTGACCGGTCGCATGGTAGACCAAGCCTGGGGCGACATTTGTGACGGTGAAGAAAAACGCAAAACCCTTTTGGCCACTTGCCAAATGATGGGCATCACACCCAACCAGGCCATTGCCATGGGCGACGGCGCGAATGATTTGCCCATGATGGGCGTGGCCGGTTTGTCAGTGGCCTACCACGCCAAGCCCAAAGTGCGCGAACAAGCCATGGTGTCCATTCATGAAGGTGGCTTGGATCGACTGCTGGAAGTTCTTACTCACTAGGTGGCCTGTTCTGCCTCGCCGTCCCAGAAGACCGAAGCTCAAGGCTTTTGGCCTGACAAAAGCACAGTCAAACCCGTATCGTCCAGCACAGGCACCCCCAGAGCTTGGGCTTTGTCGAGCTTGCTGCCCGATTCAGCCCCGGCAACAACATAATGGGTTTTTTTGCTGACCGAACCGGCCACTTTGGCACCCAAGGCTTCGAGTTTTTCCTTGGCTTCGTCTCGGCCCATGCTTTGCAGCGTGCCTGTGAGCACCACAGTGATTCCCGCCAAGGGCATTTCGGTGGGCGCCAAGGCATCGCCTTCGGGCCAGGTGACGCCTGCATCGCGCAGGGCTTGCACCACTTCGCGGTTGTGCGGCTGATCAAAAAAGGTGCGGATGCTGTGCGCGACCACAGGGCCCACATCGGCCACTTGCAAAAGCGCGTCTTCACTGGCCACCATGATGGCATCCAGCTGACCGAAATGGCGGGCCAGTTCTTTGGCTGTGGCCTCGCCCACATGGCGAATGCCCAGGCTGAACAAAAAGCGCCCGAGGGTGGTGGTTTTGGATTTTTCCAAAGCCTCGAGCAAGTTGACGGCTGATTTTTCGGCCATGCGGTCCATGTTGGCCAGGTTGTCGAGCTTGAGCTGGTACAGGTCGGCCAAGGTGTTGACTTGGGCCGTGTCCACCAGTTGGTCCACCAGTTTGTCGCCCAAGCCGTCCACGTCCATGGCGCGGCGATGGGCAAAGTGCCAAATGGCTTGTTTGCGCTGGGCGCTACAAAACAGCCCACCCGTGCAGCGGTGGTCGGCTTCGCCCTCTTCCCGCTCGGCTAAGCTGCCACAAACCGGGCAGTGGCTCATCATGGTGAACTGCGGCGCGTCAAACGGACGGCGGTCCAACACCACCGACACCACTTCTGGGATCACATCGCCTGCCCGGCGCACGATGACGGCGTCACCCACCCGAACGTCTTTTCGGCGCGCTTCCAGTTCGTTGTGCAGCGTGGCATTGGTCACCGTGACCCCCCCCACAAACACCGGGGCCAATTTGGCCACGGGCGTGAGTTTGCCGGTGCGGCCCACCTGAACGTCGATGGCCAGCACCGTGGTCATTTCTTCTTGCGCGGGGTACTTGTGCGCCACGGCCCAACGTGGCTCGCGGGTCACAAAACCCAAGCCAGCTTGCAGCGACAGGCCGTTGACTTTGTAGACGACGCCGTCGATGTCGTAAGGCAAGGCATCGCGTTCGGCGGCCACACGCTGGTGAAACGCCACCAGCCCTGCAGCACCTTGCACACACGCGGTTTGCTCGGCCACCGGAAAGCCCCAAGCCTTCAGTTGCATGAGCATGTCGTAGTGGGAAGTCCACTGCGGACCGCCTTCGTGGGCAGGCGTGATGTCGCCCAGGCCATAAGCAAAAAAGCTCAGCGGCCGTTCAGCCGCAATGCCTGAGTCGAGCTGGCGCACCGCACCCGCCGCCGCGTTGCGCGGATTGACGAAGGTTTTTTCACCTTTGGTGCCTGCGGCGATGCGTTGGCGTTGGCGCTCGTTCAGGGTTTCGAAATCGTCGCGGCGCATGTAGACCTCGCCGCGCACTTCGAGCACGCTGGGGGCGTGGGTCGGCAGCCGCAAGGGAATTTGCCCAATGGTGCGGATGTTGCTGGTAACGTCTTCGCCCGTTTCGCCATCGCCTCGGGTCGCCGCTTGCACCAGCATGCCGCCCTCGTAACGCAAGCTCATGGCCAGGCCGTCAAATTTGAGTTCGCCCACATAGTCCACCGACGGGTCAGACTCGCTCAGCCCCAGCTCTTTGCGAATGCGGGCATCAAAGGCCTCAGCCCCGCTGGCTTCGGTGTCGGTCTCGGTGCGGATGCTCAGCATGGGCACGCGGTGCTTGACTTGGGCAAACGCGTCCAAGACCGCTCCGCCGACACGCTGGCTCGGCGAGTCGGGTGTCAGCAGTTCGGGGTGTGCCCATTCCAGCGCTTGCAGTTCGCGAAACAGACGGTCGTATTCGGCGTCGGGGATTTCTGGCGCGTCCAGCGTGTAGTAGGCATGCGCGTGGTGGTGCAACTGGCGTCGCAGGGCTTGAGCCCGACTGGCTGGGCTGTCGGCAGGAGGCGAAGCCGTCGATGGTTCGGCAAACAAGCCGTCAAAAAGACCTGGTGTGTTCGGGCTCAAGGCTGTGTGGCGCATTCAAGAGAACAGGCGGCGCGCTTGTGGCGATCCGGCAGACAGCTCGCGGGCATCCAACGCGTCGTACAGCTGCTGCATGTCCAGACCAATCTGGTCGAGCGTAGCGTCACTGAGCACCTGGCCTTCGCCATCGGTCACGACACCGTCCATCTGTGCAGCCAGAGAAACAGCGGCTTCGCGCAGGCGGACATAAGGCTGCTCTTGGCGGGCGGTCTGGGGCACATCCAGGCTCAATGCAAAAGAGCGAATAGCCGACAGATCCGGGTCGTCGGCCATCGCCGCATGGGCGTCAAAGTTGAGTGAAAGAACTGGCGGCAGGCCTTGCACCAAAGCTGGCAAAACCATGCGGCCGGGTATGACACCGGGAACAAAGCCCAAGCGGGCCGCATGCTGATGAATGTAGCCAGGACTCCAGGCTGAGGTGCGGGCACACAGCGTGAAGCTCAGCTGCGCGTCGTGCACGCTGGCAAATTGGTCCAGCTCGCGGGCGCGGGTCACCTCTTCAAGCATGTCACTGAAACTGGCGCTGCCGCCTATGGCATCTGCAAAAGCCTGCGTTTTGATCACGAATTCAGAAAATTCGATGTTGTTGATCGCACCCACACGGTTGGCCAATTGAACCCCCGCCTGAAAGGCGGTGTAGCGCCGTCCGGCGGCCAGTGCCTCCCACTTCCCTGAGCCTTGCACACATCCCTCGACAGAAAACAACTTGGTGCCGACCCGGCGTGTGGATGGCAGGGCCGCCAAAGCGGCATCACCCGACACAGCCTGGTCCACTTCGATAGACGCCAGCACGTCGATCAATGCGTCCAAATGGGGCTTGCGATCGGGCTGGCTCAGGTGCGAGAAAGCATCTTGCAGCACTGGCTCAATGGCATCGGTGCTGTTGCCAGAAACAGCGGGGTCGGTGTTCAACACAGGCTCGATGGCATGCAAAGCCGACTCGGGCGCAGGCTCGCGATGGGGGTCGGCTTGTCGAGGCGCGTTTTTGCGTGACGTCCAGTAGTTGTAGAGCACCACGGCACCCACGGTGAGCGCCCCGATGGCGGCCAGACTCAACTGCAATGAGCTCATCGATTCCAAGATAAATTCCTCAGGCCACATCGGCCAATGACACCGCGGACTCCATGTCCACAGCCACGATGCGTGATACGCCCTGCTCTTGCATGGTCACGCCGATCAACTGCTCCGCCATTTCCATGGCGATCTTGTTGTGGCTGATGAACAAAAACTGGGTCCCTTTGCCCATGCCCTTAACCAGCTTGGTATAACGCTCGGTGTTGGCGTCGTCCAGCGGCGCGTCCACCTCGTCGAGCAAGCAAAACGGGGCCGGATTGAGCTGAAAAATCGCAAACACCAGTGCAATCGCGGTCAGGGCTTTTTCGCCGCCCGACAGCAAGTGGATGGTCTGGTTTTTCTTGCCGGGCGGCTGGGCCAGCACCTGAACACCGGCGTCCAAAATTTCGTCACCGGTCATGACCAAACGCGCATTGCCGCCCCCAAACAATTCAGGGAACATGCGGCTGAAGTGCTCATTGACGATCTTGAAAGTACCGCCCAGAAGCTCGCGGGTTTCGACGTCGATTTTCCGAATCGCATCTTCCAGCGTGTTCATCGCGTCATTCAGGTCGGCGCACTGGGCATCCAGGAAGGTCTTGCGCTCACGCGATGTGGTGAGCTCTTCGAGTGCGGCCAAATTGACCGGGCCCAAAGCGGTGATTTCGCGGTGGATGCGGTCGATCTCGCCTTGCAGGCCGGTCACGCGCACCTGGCCTGCCTCAATCGAAGTGGCTACGGCCTCCAGGTCGGCCTGGGCGTCAGCCAGCAGCTGGGTGTATTGTTCCAGACCCAGGCGGGCCGCTTGCTCCTTGAGCTGCAAATCGGTGATGCGCTGGCGCAGGGGGTCGAGTTCGCGCTCGAAGCTCACGCGGCGCTCGTCGCTGGCGCGCAGTTTGGCCGTCAGGTCGTCGTAGGCGCTGCGCCGTGCGCCCAGGGCTTGCTCGCGCTCCAGTTTGACGGCCAGCACGTTTTGCAGCCCGGCTTGGGCAGCGGCATCGGTCAAGCGGCTGAGTTCGTCACGGGCGCGCTGCATTTCGGCGTCAATGCTGATCACTTGCTGCTGTGCGGTCTCCAGCGTGCGCTTCAGCTCGGCCCGGCGGGCGTCCAGGCTGCGCTGCGAGAACTGCGCTTCTTGCGCCCGGCGCTCCAGGCTACGCTGCTGTTCGCGGCATTCGGCCAGCTTGCGCTCGGCCTCGATCACGCGCTCGTCCAGCTGGGCGTGGCGCTCTTGGGTGTCGGCCAGCTGCATGTCCAGCTCTTCAAAACGGGCTTCGGCGGTGACGCGGCGCTCTTGCAATTCGTCGAGCAAAGCCTCGACTTCGGCCAAGTCGTTGCTGATTTGGTCGCTGCGGGCGCGCGTTTGCGCCACCAACTGCGACAGGCGCAGGGTTTCGACCTGCAGCTCGTGCGTGCGCGACTGGCTTTCGCTGGCTTCGCGTCGCACGGTGATCAGGCGTTGCGAGGCGTCGGCATAGGCCGCCTCGGCCCGCACCAGGGCGCTGCGGCTTTCTTCAGAAATCAGGGTCTGGGCGCGCAGCTGCTTGTCGAGATTTTCGATCTCTTGAGCGCGGCCCAGCAAACCGGCTTGCTCGGAGTCTTGCGCGTAGAACACCACGCTGTTCAGGTCCACGGCATGCCCCGCTTGCACAAACAGGGTTTCGCCCGCTTGCAGTTGGCCGCGCCAGGCCAACGCATCGTCGATGTTGGGCGCCGTGTAGCAGCCTTGCAGCCAGTCTGCCAGCAAGGCTGACAGCCCGGCATCGTGCACGCGCAACCAGTCTGCCAGGGGCTTGCACCCCGAGGGCATGCCGCTGCGCGGTGCGGCCTTGGTGGCCAATGGTGGGCTGAAAAAGCTCAGCTTGGCAGGCGGGGCGTCATTGGCAAAGGCGCGGACCATGTCCAAGCGTGAGACTTCGAGCGCCGACAAGCGCTCGCGCAGGGCCGATTCGAGGGCGTTTTCCCAGCCGGGCGCAGTATGAATGCGGCTCCAAAGGCCTTCCAGACCGTCCATCCCGTGCTTGGCCAGCCAAGGCTTGAGTTTGCCGTCGGTGCGGACTTTTTCCTGCAGGGCCTTGAGCGCCTCGATGCGGGCGCTCAGATCGGCCAAGCGGGACGACTCATTGTTCACGGCAGATTGGCGGGTGCGGCGGTCTTCGTCCAGCGAGGGCACCTGTTCTTGCAGTTCTTGCAAGCGGGCTTGCGATTGAACAGACAGGGCTTCGGCCTCGGCCAGCTGTTCTTGCAACTGCTGCAGGCGTGCTTCGTCGGGGGCGGCCAAGGCGTTGCGCTCGGTCAGCAGGCGCTCGCGGCGGTTGTCGATCTGGCGCGATTGCTCTTCAACGTTGCGCTGGTCTGCGGCCAGCACACCAATTTGCTGCTGCACCTGCACCACCGTGGCGCGCTGGGTATTGGCGTCGTTTTGCGCTTTGCGCAGGGCTTCTTCCAGATCGGGCAAGGCCATGGCTTGGTCTTCCACCTGGGCGGCCAGCGTCATGCTTTGGTCTTCAGCCATGGCCGCTTGCTCTGACAAAGTCTGCAGCTCGGCTTGCGCGTCTTGGCTGCGGGTGTCCCATTGTGCGGTTTGCTCCACCAACTGCTTCAGGCGTTGTTCTGCGCGTTGGCGACCTTCGACCACAAAGCGGATTTCCGCTTCAAGCTTTCCGACCTCGGCACTGGCTTCGTACAGCTTGCCTTGGGCTTGGTTGACCTCGTCACCTGCGGCGTAATGCGCCTGGCGGATGGTTTCCAAATCGGCTTCGACGTGCCGTAAATCGGCCATGCGCGATTCCAGTGCATTGACCGCTTGGTCAACGTCCGACTTCATGCGGCCTTGGTCGGCCTCAGCGTCGCGGCGTTTCAAGAACCACAACTGATGTTGCTTGAGCATGCTGTCGGCTTGCAAGTTGTTGTAACGCTGGGCCACTTCAGCTTGCTTTTCCAACTTTTCCAGATTGGCGTTCAGTTCGCGCAAGATATCGTCGACCCGGGTCAGGTTTTCGCGGGTGTCCGACAGGCGGTTTTCGGTCTCGCGGCGACGCTCTTTGTACTTGGAAACGCCTGCGGCTTCTTCAAGAAACAAGCGCAGCTCTTCGGGGCGTGACTCGATGATGCGGCTGATGGTGCCCTGGCCAATGATGGCGTAGGCGCGTGGGCCCAGGCCTGTGCCCAAAAACACGTCCTGCACGTCACGGCGGCGCACCGGCTGGTTGTTGATGTAATAACTGCTGTTGCCGTCGCGGGTCAGCACGCGCTTGAGAGATATTTCGGCAAACTGGCCCCACTGGCCACCGGCGCGGTGATCGGCATTGTCAAAGACCAGCTCCACGCTGGCGCGGCTGGCGGGTTTGCGGGTGTTGGTGCCGTTGAAAATCACGTCCTGCATGGACTCGCCACGCAATTCGGACGCCTTGGACTCACCCAGCACCCAACGCACCGCGTCCATGATGTTGGATTTTCCGCAACCGTTGGGCCCGACCACGCCCACCAACTGCCCAGGGAGCAGAAAGTTGGTCGGTTCGGCGAACGATTTGAAGCCGGAAAGCTTGATGGAATTGAGGCGCACGGCGGTTTTGTTGGTGGTCGGATCGGATGGAGATCAGCCAGATGGGCCAGCCCAAATGGCCAACACCGTTCAAAACGTCAATGTTACCCGACAGGCATGGTGAAAAACCTGCTGACAAGCACGAGGACCAACGGGCACCCTTGATCCCGGATAATCGGGGCATGAATCCCCTCCTCGCCAAGCTGCAACCCTACCCTTTTGAACGGCTCAAGCAGCTGTTCGCCAGTGTCACCCCCAACCCTGCCTTCAAGCCCATCAGCTTGGGCATTGGCGAGCCCAAACACGCCACACCGGCTTTCATTCAGGACGCGCTCAAGGCGGCGGTGGCCACCGGTTTGTCGGCCTACCCCGCCACAGCGGGCGAGCCCGCCTTGCGCAAAGCCTGTACGGCTTGGCTCCAGACCCGCTATGACCTGACGCTGGACGCAGCCACCCAAGTGCTGCCGGTGAATGGCTCGCGCGAGGCGCTGTTTGCCCTGACGCAGACCGTGATCGACCCCACCCGACCCGGCGCGACGGTGGTCAGCCCCAACCCTTTTTACCAAATCTACGAAGGCGCTGCGCTGCTGGCCGGGGCCGAATTGCACTACGTGCCCAGCGACCCCGCGCGCAACTTTGCCAACGACTGGGACAGCGTGCCTGCCGCCGTCTGGGCGCGCACGCAGCTGCTGTTCGTCTGCTCGCCCGGCAACCCCACGGGGGCCGTGATGCCGCTGTCGGAATGGCAAAGGCTGTTTGCGCTGTCCGACCAGCACGGTTTCGTGATCGCCTCGGACGAGTGCTACAGCGAGATTTACTTCCGCGAAGAAGCACCTTTGAGCGGTCTGGAAGCCGCCCACCTGCTCGGCCGCACCGATTTCAAACGCCTGATCGCCTTCACCAGCCTCAGCAAGCGCAGCAATGTGCCGGGCCTGCGCAGCGGTTTTGTGGCGGGCGACGCGGCCATCATCCAGCAGTTCTTGCTCTACCGCACCTACCATGGCAGCGCCATGAGCCCAGTGGTGCAATCGGCCAGCGTGGCCGCCTGGGGCGACGAAGCCCACGTGGTGGACAACCGCAACCAGTACCGCACCAAGTTTGCCCAGGTCACACCCGTGCTGGCCCAGGTGCTGGATGTGAAACTGCCCGACGCCAGCTTTTACCTTTGGGCCGGTGTGCCTGCGGGTTGGCAAGGCGACGACGCGGCCTTTGCCAAGGCCCTTTACGAGGCCGAAAGCGTCACCGTGCTGCCTGGCAGCTACCTGGCGCGGGATTTCAACGGCAGCAACCCGGGCGAGGGCCGCATCCGCATGGCGCTGGTGGCCGAGACGGCCGAATGCCTGGAAGCGGCCGAGCGCATCGCCCGTTTTGTGCGTGCACACCCCAAAAAGGCTTGATCATGACCACCTGTCACGACACCCTGCGACTGGCCGAGCAGTTGATTTCCAAACCCTCGGTCACGCCTGAGGATGCGGGCTGTCTCGACCTGATCGCCGATGCTTTGAACCCTTTGGGCTTCGTCTGCGAATTCATGGACTCCGGCCCCGACACCTTTCGCGTGCGCAACCTGTGGGCCACGCGCGCGGGCAGCTCGGGCCAGACCCTGGCCTTTGCCGGTCACACCGACGTGGTGCCCACCGGGCCACTCACGCAATGGCACAGCGACCCCTTCACCCCCACCCACAAAGACGGCAAGTTGTTTGGGCGCGGTGCGAGCGACATGAAAACCTCGCTGGCGGCCATGGTGGTGGCAGTGAAAGAGTTTCTGGCAGCCAATCCCAACCCAGCTTTGGGCATCGCCTTTTTGCTGACCAGCGACGAAGAGGGCCCGGCGCTCGACGGCACGGTGGTGGTCTGCAAAGCCTTGGTGGCAAGAGGTGATGTGCCGCAGTTTTGCATCGTGGGCGAACCCACCTCGGTGCAGCAAACCGGCGACATGATCAAGAACGGTCGACGCGGCACCCTGAGCGGCAAACTCACCATCCAAGGCGTGCAAGGCCACATCGCCTACCCGCACTTGGCCGACAACCCGATCCACCGGCTGGCCCCAGCGCTGGCCGAACTGGTGGCCATCCGTTGGGATGAAGGCAATGCCTTCTTCCAACCCACCAGCTGGCAGGTCAGCAACATCCACTCGGGCACAGGCGCGAGCAACGTGATCCCCGGCGACTGCGTGGTGGACTTCAACTTTCGTTTTTGCACCGAATCCACCCCCGAGAGCCTTCAAAAGCGCTTGACCGCAGTTCTGGACCAACAGGGCCTCCAGTACGATTTGAAATGGACCATTGGCGGGCTGCCGTTTTTGACCACGCCGGGCACCTTGGTGGCCGCCATTCAAAAAGCCATCGCCGATGAAACCGGCCTGACCACCGAGCTGTCCACCACCGGCGGCACCAGCGATGGCCGCTTCATCGCGCAGATTTGCCCGCAGGTCATCGAGTTCGGCCCGCCCAACGCGACGATTCACAAGGTCAACGAGCATGTGGCGCTGAGTGACATCGCGCCGCTCAAGGCCATCTACCGCCGCACGCTGGAACACCTCAACGCCGGCCTGTGCGCATGAGCACCTTGACCCTTTCGGGCTTGATCGCGGCATCTTCCGAGCGGCTCACACACGCGGGTGTGGTCTTCGGCCACGGCACCCAGAGCGCCTTTGACGAAGCCGTCTGGCTGGTGCTCTGGCGTCTGGGCTTGCCGCTGGACACGGACTTGGACGAAGTGGACGATCAAGCCAAACATACAGTCTCGCCCGAGCAGCAAGCCGCCTGCGCTGCGCTGATCGAACAGCGCATCGCCACCCGCAAGCCCGCCGCCTACCTCACGCAAGAAGCCTGGCTGCAGGGTGTGTCGTTTTACATCGACGAGCGCGCCATCGTGCCGCGCAGCCTGATTGCCGAAGTGCTGGCGGACGGCACCATCGACGCCTGGCTGAGCGACCAGACCACGCGCGTGCTGGACCTGTGCACCGGCAACGGCAGCCTGGCCGTGCTGGCGGCGCTGGCTTGGCCCGAAGTGCAAGTCACCGGGGCGGACATTTCGGATGATGCGCTGGCCGTGGCCGCCATCAATGTGGAGCGTCACGACTTGCATGCGCGCGTCCAACTGATCCACAGCGACGGCCTGAGTGCATTGCCGGGCCCGTTTGACCTCATCTTGTGCAACCCGCCTTATGTGTGCCAGGCCAGCATGGCCGCCCTGCCCGCCGAATACCGCGCCGAGCCTGAACTGGCGCTGGCGGGCGGCACCGATGGCATGGACTTTGTGCGGCAACTGTTCAAGGATGCGCCTGGGCGCATGAGCGAACACGCCGTCTTGGTGCTGGAGATCGGCAACGAGGTGGCTCACTTCATCGCAGCCTTCCCCAAACTCGAAGTCGCTTGGCTGGACACCAGCGCGGGCGACGATCAGGTGCTGCTGATCACCCGCAAAGCCTTGCTCAGCTTGTAAATGCCCTGCCTGCTGGCCTGGGAAACGAGCTAATTTTCAACACGCCATCTCACCGACACACACATCGGCGAAAATGTTGGGTTGTGCTTTAGGAGGTCAGTCCCTCCCAACTGACCCTGCTCCCCATACCGGCATCCGTTCCGGATACTGCTTTTCATGATCAATCTTAAAAACGTCACCCTCCGCAGAGGCACCAAGGTGCTGCTGGACAAAGCTTCTGTCACCCTCAACCCCGGAGAAAAAGTCGGTCTGGTGGGGCGCAACGGGGCGGGCAAATCCACCTTGTTTGCGTTGTTCAACGGCAGCTTGACCGAGGACGGCGGCGACTTTGAAATGCCGCGCCAGTGGCGCATGGGCCAAGTGGCACAAAACATGCCCGAGACCGACCAAGCCGCCGCTGACTTTGTGTTGGAAGGTGACACCCGATTGGCCGAGTTGCGCCAACGTTTGGTGGTGGCTGAAGCCAGTGGCGACGGCATGGAAATGGCCCACGTTTACACCGACTTGGCCGATGCCGGGGACCACGACGCTATGCCCCGCGCAGAAGCCCTGATTTTGGGCCTGGGCTTTCGGGTGGACGAGCTCAACAACCCGGTCAACAGCTTTTCGGGCGGCTGGCGCATGCGCTTACAGCTGGCCCGTGCGCTGATGTGCCCGTCTGACATTCTTATCCTGGACGAGCCCACCAACCACTTGGACTTGGACGCTCTGGTCTGGCTGGAAGCCTGGCTGCAGCGCTACGCGGGCACGATGATCGTGATCAGCCACGACCGCGAGTTTCTGGATGCCGTGACCGATGTCACCTTGCACATCGACCACGCCAAACTCACCCGTTACGGCAGCAACTACAGTGGCTTTGAAATCCTGCGGGCACAGCAAATGGAACTGCAACAAGCTTCGTTCTCCAAGCAGCAAGACAAGATCGCCCACTTGCAAAAGTTCATCACCCGCTTCAAGGCCCAGGCCAGCAAAGCCAAGCAGGCGCAAAGCCGCGTCAAAGCGCTCGAACGCATGGAGAAAGTGGCGCCGCTGCTGGCCGATGCCGAATTCACCTTTGGCTTCAAAGAACCCAACAACCTGCCCAACCCGATGCTGGCCATCAGCGACGCGAGTTTTGGTTATGTGGTGGACGATGTGCCCAAAGCCATTTTGCAAGGTGTGAGCAAATCGGTGTTGGCGGGCCAGCGCATCGGCATTTTGGGGGCCAACGGTCAAGGTAAATCGACCCTTGTCAAAACCATTGCCCGCACCATGCCGCTGCTGGCCGGTACGCTGACCGAGGGCAAGGGCCTGAACATCGGCTACTTTGCACAACAAGAACTCGATGTGCTGCACCCCAACGACAACCCACTGGAACACATGATTCGCCTGGCCAAAGAGCTGGGCAGCAACGAGCCCAGCCGCGAGCAGGACCTGCGCAACTACCTGGGCACCTTCAACTTCAGTGGCGACATGGTCAAGCAGTCTGTGGGCTCCATGAGCGGCGGCGAAAAAGCCCGCCTGGTGCTGGCCATGATCGTGTGGCAAAGGCCCAACCTGCTGCTGCTGGACGAGCCCACCAACCACCTGGACTTGGCCACGCGTGAGGCGCTATCCATGGCCCTCAACGAGTTCGAAGGCACCGTGATGCTGGTCAGCCACGACCGCGCCTTGTTGCGCGCTGTGTGCGACGAGTTCTGGATGGTGGGCCGAGGCAAGGTCGAGCCTTTTGATGGCGACTTGGACGACTACCAAAAGTACCTGCTGGAAGAGTCCAAACGTCTGCGTGAAGAAGCCAAAAATTCGGCCCGCGATGCTGTGGTCACGGCGACCACGGCACCAGTTCCAGCGGCAAGCGCCATCGTGCCGCACAGCGACCAAAGCCCTCCGAGTGATGCTCCTGCGCCGGCACCCGCAGCAGCCGTTGCTGTCAAGGGATCAAGTGCGGCCGTGACGCAGACCGGCACCACCGGACTGAACAGCGCCGAGCAGCGCAAACACGACGCCCAAAAACGCCAGCAACTGGCCGCGCAAACCCGCCCGCTCAAGCGCGAGCTGGAGCAAAACGAGCAGCGCATGGCCAACATCGAAACCGAGAAAACCCGATTGGAAGCGCTGCTGACCACCCCCGTATCCCCCGCTGAAATGGCCGACGCGGGACGCCGTCTCAAAGCCATGGCCGACGAAGTGGCCGCCCTGGAAGAACGCTGGCTGGAGCTGACGTCTTTGCTCGAGGAGACTGAAACGACGCTATAGACCTGCTCGTCACCAGCGAACAGGACAACAAACCCAGATTGGCTTCGGGCAGACCAAAGCACAGGCATCGCCCGCCGACTCGGTAAAGAAAGGCCAGCGCGATGGCAAGCAAGATTTCGTGTCAATCCTCATTCACTGTCCGAGCAGACTGAGCGCGCAGCTTCATCAGGCGCTGCGGACGATAGACCAACACGGTGTCACCCTTGGCGTTCTTCACCGTGTTTTGAGTGCGCACAATGCCTCTGTCCCCCTTGGATGTCAGCCGCGCCTCCACTACCTCGCAATGGACAAAAATGGTATCGCCCACACAGGTTGGGGCCTTGGCATCAAGCTCGAGGTTAAGAAAGGCCAGACCAGTGCCATCGATGGACGGAAGAATCAAGCCTTCGGACATGGCCAACACCATGGCCAAGGGCACTGGACGTCCCGCAATGGCATTGGCCGAGCGATCATGCAGGTTGGTAAACAGATCCTCATGAAACCAAGCGAAGTTGATGAAAGTACTCAGGTCACTTTCAAGAATGGTGCGTCCGGCACTGCGCCAAGTGGTTCCCATTTGACAATCTTCAAAATAAAGGGCGCAGCTCAGGCGGCCAAGATCGCTCATGCATAACTCCTTGTATGAATCAGTAGGATTTGGGCAAGCCAAGCACCTTCTCTGCGATGTAACTCATGATGAGTTGGATGCTGATTGGTGCAATGCGCAGCAGCATGGCTTCACGGAAATATCGCTCAACGTGGTATTCTTTTGCATAACCAAAGCCCCCATGGGTGAGCACAGCGTTTTCGCAAGCTCTGAAACCAGCCTCCCCGGCCAAATATTTGGCGGCGTTCGATTCCGCACCGCACGGCAAACCCTGGTCATAAAGCCAAGCGGCTTTCATGACCATCAAATTGGCCGCCTCCAGCTCCATCCAGCACTTGGCCAAGGGATGCTGAACGCCTTGGTTCTTCCCAATGGGTCGGTCAAAAACAATCCGCTCGCCCGCATATTCTGCGGCCCTCTTGAGCGCCACGCGCCCTAGTCCAATGGCCCCTGCGGCCGCCAATGCACGCTCGGGATTGATGCTGTGCAAGATGGCTCGAAAGCCTTTGCCCTCCTCACCAATCAAGTCTTCTTGGGGTATGGGCAGGTTGTCAATGAACAACTCATTCGAATCTACGGCTTTGCGACCGAGTTTTTCGATCTCTTTGACGTCGACATAGCGCCTGTCCAGGTTGGTGTAAAACAAGCTCAAACCATCGGTCGGACTCTTGACGTCCTCTAAAGGCGTTGTGCGGGCAAGTAGCAGCATCTTTTCAGTCACCTGCGCCGTGCTGATCCAGACCTTTCGGCCATTGACCAGGTAACCATTAGCGGTCTTCTTGGCAAAGGTTTTGAGTTGCGTGGTGTTCAAACCCGTATTGGGTTCGGTGACAGCAAAGCAAGCCTTTTCCCTGCCTGCAATCAGCGGCGGCAGAATTCGGCGTTTTTGCTCTTCCGTACCAAAAACCACCACCGGATTGAGGCCAAAGATATTCATGTGAATGGCGGAGACACCGCTCATGCCTGCGCCTGATTCGCTGATGGCCTGCACCATGATGGCCGCTTCCTGAATGCCCAGGCCAGATCCGCCATAGGCTTCTGGCATGCAAACACCCAGCCAGCCGGCATCGGCAATGGCTTTATGAAAATCTAAAGGAAATCCGCCATTGCGGTCCCGATCAAGCCAATAAGCAGCATCAAAGGGTTTGCAAACTTGCAATATCCCCTCGCGAATCGCTTCCTGTTCTGGTGTCCAAGCAAAATTCATCTTCTATCTCCTGTTAATCCAGTTTGAGGCCAAGTGCTTCGACTGTTTTCTTGTAACGGTCCATTTCTTCCGAGAAGAAAGTGCTGTAACGTTCTGGCGTCGTCGCAATCGAATAAGCCCCTTGTGCTGCCAAGGCCGCCCGCATTTCCGGACTGGCCATGGCCTTGCTGATTTCGGCCCCCATGCGCTGGACAATCGCTGACGGTGTCTTGGCGGGCGCCATGATGCCCTGCCAGGCTGCTGCATCAATCGGGCTGGAGCCACCCTCCACCAAAGTTTGCACTTCAGGCAGTACGTGCGATCGCTGCGGCGATGTCACAAAAAGCGGCTTGATCCGGCCAGCCTTGATCAGACTCAAGGGTGAATTGATCGAATCAAGTTGAAAATGCGTAGAGCCGCCTATCAGACCTTGCAAAGCCTCGCTGCTGCCCTTGTAGGGAGCATGGACTGCATTCAAACCGTTGGCCTGCAAGATCATGGCCGCTGCCACATGGGCCAGGTTTCCGGTACCTGGGCTGCCGTAATTGAATTTACCGGGGTTGGCCCGCACCTGCGCAGCCCATTCACGGAAATTGCTTGCTGGAAAAGATGCCTCGACGATCAACACCAAAGGCAAGGCCGCCGTGCCATTGACGGGCAGCAAATCTTTGCGTGGATCGATCAGGTTTTTGCTGCTGAGCGCATGACTAAGAGCCAGCGAAGAACTGTTGTAAAGAAAGGTGTGCCCGTCAGGTGCAGCACGGGCCACGGCGGCTGCGGCGATATTGCCATTGGCACCGGGCCTGTTTTCGACCACGACTTGCTGCTTGAACTGCTCTGACAGGCGGATTGCCAAAGCACGGGCTACCAAGTCATTGGGGCCTCCGGGCGGGAATCCTAATATCAACTGCACGGGCTTGGATGGCCACGCATCGCTTTGTGCCAGAGACAACTGAGTGGCAGCACCCGCAAGCAGGCCCATACCGGAAGCGAGAACTTTTCGACGATTGATTTTTTGCATGATGTGTCTCCTAGATGGCTGATTGAATAATGGCTCCCGATGACAAGAGCTTTTCGATTTGCGGTCCGGGCAGACCCGCTTGCTGCAAAATTTCAACGGTGTGCTGACCCAAGCGTGGCGGCAGTGTCGGCTGTGCTGCCACGCCATCAAACTTCAAAGGCGCAGCAGGCGTCACGATGTCGCCCATTGTGGGGTCGGCCATTGTGGTGAAAAAGGCCGTTTGGGCGAGTTGCGGGTCACGCTCCAGATCGGCAAGGCGGTTGTAGGGTGCCACGGGTATGTCCAGTCGCTCGCAGGTCGCAAGCCAGTCGGCCGTAGACCTCAACGACACAGCGCTCGCGAGCTCGGCATATAAGGCATCAATGTTGCGAGTGCGAGCTGCGATACCTTGAAAACGCTCATCTTCTAGCAAGGACGAGCGTCCCGCTTCAGTGAAAAAGCGAAACCAATGTTGGTCAGAATAAGGAACGATGCAAATGTAGCCATCGGCAGTCCGGTAGGGTCTTCGCCAGACGGTCAACATGCGCGAGTAACCGGCATTGGCCAGAGGAGGCCTGAAATGCTGGCCGTAGAAATGCTCCACCAACGTGAAATTGACCATGGCCTCAAACATGGGCATCTCGACATACGAACCATGCCCCTGTTGTGCACGCGCAAGCAGCGCAATGAGGATCGCTTGGGTCGCATACAAGGCGCAGGCCTTGTCACAAATGACCGTTGGCAAATAGGCCGGCTCACGGCCCTGCAACTCACTCAAAGAAGCCAATCCGCACAAGCCTTGAATGATGTCATCGTATGCCGGTCGGCCGGCGTAAGGTCCGTCCTCGGCAAACCCATGGATGGCCACAACGACGATTCGAGGATTTCGCCCCCGCAGCACATCGGGTGCCAGGCCGAGCGCCGCCATCTTCTGCGGACGCATGCTGTAGACCAACACGTCTGCACTGTCGATCAACACCATCAAAGCCTCGCGGGCATCTTTCAGCTTTAAATCGAGCACGATACTGCGCTTGCTGCGGTTGGCCCCTAAGAAGGTGGCAGCCATGCCGGGCTCCAGGGCGGGTCCCGTGGCGCGGGTTGAATCGCCCGCAGGTGATTCAATCTTGACAACATCGGCGCCGTAGTCGCCCAGCATCTGGGTTGCATAAGGTCCGAGCATGACCGAGGTCATGTCAAGGATGCGGATACCGGCCAGTGGCCGAGCAGCAAGTTGAGAACTCACAGGGCAGGCCTTTGCATGTATTCGGGGGCCTTGCCGGGCACATACAGACACATGAACTGAACCCCCTGCTCTCCAGCCATAACCTTGGGTATGGTCTCGTCGTGGCTCACATACATTTGCTCCCAAACTCCCAATGCGTGGCCGCCTGTCAAGGCCGTGCCTTGCAGCACGAACAAAAACTGTCCTTGGCTGCCCTGCGGGTGAGTTGACATCCAACTGGCTTGCGCAGGAAGATTGACCAGACGGACACCCATTCCATCGGCGCCCAGGGGAATCTCGAATGTTTCTCGGATCTGACTCCAGGTTCGCATGTGTTCGACAGAAGCCACTGAAATGTTGGCCGACTGGGCATGACGCTTGGGTCCTGCGATCATCTGCTCGAGACGCTGCGCTATCGGAATAAAACCTGATTCGCTGACAGGCCGCAGCGTGAAGTATTGAATGCCCTGTGGACCGGCGACCAGTGGGCCGTATCCGGTGTAGGCCCCGGCGTAATGCACAACCACTGGCATCAAAGCTTGACGTCCGAGTGCCCCCGAGCCACCCACAAACACCTGAAACTGGTTCTGACGATGAAAGTGCGGCATGAATTCGAAATCGGGCGGCTGCTCGATCAAGGACACAGTGGGAGACAACACAGGGTCTTCGCCCGTATCCATCCACTCGCCTTTGTGAAAAATAACACCCATTGCAGGCGCAGGCCTGCGGCGAGTTTCCCCCTGAAACCGGGTACCAATAGTGATCATGCCCCCACTCCTTGAACATGTCTGTTGCGCGGGACGAAAACGCCACCCACCAGAACCGACGGCGGGCAAAAGCGGCCGATCGCTTCCCGAAGCAATGCACTGAAATTCGCGGCATTGGCGCGGATCAAAGCACTAGGCGCACCAATACCAATGGCCAGCGGTGTTTCGTGAACAGGCGTGGGCACCATCACAGCCACCACACCAGCGCCGGGACTGACCTTATCAAATGACACCGAACATCCCACTGCACGTATGGCAAGCAGCTCGCGTCGAATCGCTCCAACATTCAGTGGGGTCATCCCAGGGGCCAATCCGGCATTGTGTGTGCGCACCACTTGATCCACCTCTTCGTCGGACATACTGCTCATGAACAAACGTCCCAGGCCTGAGGTCGGCAAAGGTCGTACCGATCCCGGCATGACATGCATGCGTACCGTACCTGTGGCTTGAACCACCCGGATGTAACGCACCTGCATATGCTCAGGGGCTGCTAACACAACAAGCTGCTGACACTGAGCTCCCACCCATTCCATGATCGATGTCACAGGACCATTGGCATCTAGCAAGGGTGACAGCCAAGCGCCCAGCAATTTCACCCTGGGTGTCGGGCGGTAAGTCCGCCTGTCACCCTGCGACAGATAGCCGCGCTCCACCAAGCTTTGCAACAAAACCGACGTGCTGGACAAGGGGTAGCCGAGCTCGCGCGCAATTTCGCTCAGGCTGGCTTCCCGCTGAATTGTGTCAAAAAACTCCAAAACTTCAATGACGCGGATGGCTGATTTGACATTCATAATGAACACGTTAAAACGCTAATGTAATTCGAGAAAACATGCATGTGAAGTTTGATTTCACATATGTGAAAAAATATTCAAAAAATGATTCTAAACTTGGACATAACAAAAGTTGAGTAAAAAGATACCGCACTGTTAGAAGATGAGCATGTCTGCTAGCTGGCTCCCAATCAAATGAGTCTCCAAATTGGTTGTGAAGAATTTAATCGTTGTTGCAAAACCAAGTACTTGAAGCCCAAAATGCGTCGCCGACACCAAGTTCAGCAATACTCTGCAATTGAGTACATCATCGATGTCATGGCGGTGAGTTGAAGCCGCTTGTTTTTTTCAACGCGTTAATGGCCTGAGATTTATCAACGATGCACTACCGCTTGGAATTGATGATGTCCACAGTGTGTTTTGTTATTAAGTACGGACGAAAAAAAACACCCCGCACTTTCGTACAAGGTGTTTTAAGTTTTACTTTGGTGGGACCAGCGGGGGTCGAACCCACGACAAACGGATTAAAAGTCCGCTGCTCTACCAACTGAGCTATGGTCCCTTTGCTATGGTGCAGTGCACTTAGGCAAGTCTCAAATTATAGCGTCATTTTTTGACCCTCTCAGAGGGGGTCGCTAAAAAATTCAATATTTCAGAAGCCGCACACATGCCAAAGGTGGCCGTCACACTGACCACCGATCCGTAGCCGTGGCAGTTGAGCGAGCCGTCGCTTTCCAAGGCGCATGAAGCATCTGGCGGAGCCACGGCTTCGCGGCTGAAGACACCTTGGACGCCCATGTGTTTGTTGCCCCTGGCGGCTCCATAGTGTTTGCGCAACCGGTACCTCAACTGCGCCAGCAAAGGGTCGTGGGTGATGCGCGACAGGTCGTCCACATCGACCTTGTGCGCCAGGCGTTTACCGCCAGCGGCCCCCACAGTGATGAAGCCCACGCCTTCACCCAGTGCCCATTGCGCCAGGCTCACTTTGGCCTTGACCTGGTCACAGGCGTCAATCAGGGCATCGGGCATGCAGGGCAAGAGCGCAGGCCAATTCTCGGGGCTAACAAAATCGTCAACGGCATCGACTTGGCATTGCGGGTGAATCAAGGCAATGCGTTCTTGCATGGCCAACACTTTGGATTGGCCAGTGGTGTTGCTGAGCGCATGGATTTGGCGGTTGATGTTGGACTCTGAAATGTGGTCCATGTCGATCAGGGTCAAGCGCGCCACGCCGCTGCGGGCCAGGGCTTCTGCCACCCAAGAGCCCACACCACCGATCCCCACCACCACGACATGCGCTTGCCGGATGCGACGCGCACCGGCCACGCCATACAGGCGTTGAAGACCGCCGAACCGGCGGGTGTCGTCGTCTGTTTCCATCGGTGGCATCTCGCTCATGAACTGGTCTTGCAAAATATGCAGCGAAGGGCGCGCGCGAAGGCTCAGACCTGGCGCATTTGCCAATGCAAAGCAGCCCAAGCCCCGGCAAAGATGCCCAGCACCGACAACAGGCTGCCCAGGCTCAAGGTCGACAGCCCACTCAGGCCCTGACCCAAGGTGCACCCCATGGCCAGCACACCGCCTGTGCCCATGAGCGCGCCGCCGAACAAATGGCGCACCAGATCAGCTCGGTGGGTGAAGCCCTCCCAGCGAAAGCTGCCTTGCTGCAATGCGCTCAAACAAGCACCCGCCAAAACACCGGCCACCGTGACCATGCCCAAGGTCAGCCGTTTGCTGCCGTCGCTGTAATAAAGCAAGGCATCGAGCCAGTATCCAACAGGGGCCGTGAAACTGAACGCCTCCATGCGGCCGCTGTGGGTGGCAAGGAACACCGGCTCCAGGGTTTGCGGGTGTTCGGGCACAAAACCCAGCACACCACTGACCCACCACAGTGCCACCACCAGCAAACCAAGACCTGCGCCCGTGACCCAGTTGAACACCGTGTGGAAACGGCGATCTTTGACTACCCACCCCAGCAAAAGCAAGGACACCAGCGCCGCGCTGATGCCCAGTCCCGTGTGCAAGTCCACCGCCCAAAAAGCAGACAACCACTGCCCGACAAAAGGGCCGTACGGCAAATCGATGGCCACCATGTCCATCCCGTGCACGCGCCACACCGCCGTCAAGCCCCGCATGGCCGCCAGCGCCGAGACCGCCATGGCCAGCAAGACTACCAGAGACTTGAGATTGCCCGCCGCCAGACGAACCAAGGATTTGCTGCTGCAGCCCGAGGCCAGCACCATGCCGATACCGAAGACAGCGCCACCCAAAAGCGCCGACAGCCAGGCCAATTGAGAAGAGGCGTAAATGGTGCTCAGCGGACTGATCCAGCCGAGCCAAGCCATCAAGCCGAAACCGGCCGTGGCCACCGCCACAGCCAGTGCCCATTGCCGCAACCGGGTGGCGTCGCGCATCAACACCCAATCGCTGATGGCACCCATGGTGCAAAAGTGCCCCCGATGGACCAACACTCCCGCCAGCAGCGCTATGGCAAAGCTGGCCCCCTGCACCTCGTAGACCAAATGCTGGACTTCATCCGCAGAAAACAAAACCATCCGATTTCAGCGCAGGCGGCTCAGGCGCTCGCGGGCGGTGCCAGCCGTTTCGGCCTGAGGATAGGTTGCAATCAAATCCTCCAGAGTTTTACGCGCCGCCATCATGTCCTTGAGTTCAATGTGAATGTTGGAGATGGCCAGCATGGACTCGGCCGCACGCGGGTGATTTGGCGCCATGCTCAGCAGCTTCTGGAAATTCGCCATGGATTCCTTGTAAGCCTTGTTGGCGTACTGGGCGTTGCCCAACCAGAACAACGCTGAGGGCACATACGCACTGGCCCCATGCCGCAGCACAAATGACGTCAGCGCGTTCTCCGCCGCAGCAAAATCGGCCTGGCGAAACAACGCCATAGCTTTGTCATGGTCGGCTTTTTCAGCAGGATCGACCATCACCTCCCGGCCATCGATGATGGCGAGCACTGGCTCAAAGCGGCGCAAGCGGTCGTCGACAGTGCTGAGCACGTCTTTTTGACGCAACTGCAATTCCGTCAGGTCGCGCGCCAAGCGCTCTTGTGCGCCCAAGCTTTGCGCCAGTTCCGATTTGAGGCGGTCGATTTGTCCTTGCAAATCCAGCAGCGCACTGCGCAGCTGGGCAATCGCCTGGATTTGTGTCTGATTTTGAGACTGAGCGTTTTGCTCGATCAAGGCGCGGGTGACATTTTGGGATTGCTCCAGCCGCTGGCGCAAATCGAGGATGGCCCGACGCGCTTCATCGTCCCCGCCAAACAACGCCGCTTGCGCTGGACTGGACAAGCTTGCAAAGCAGAAGGTCAAGGTCATGGCGGCGCTTCGCCAGACGGAGCGAACGGGTTGCATGGCAGGCCTCAGTAACGGATTTCAACTCGGCGGTTTTGCGCCTGATCGATGTCGGAGCTGCCGGTGGCCAAGGGCTTTTCCTTGCCAAAGCTCACGGCTTCCAGTTGCGACTCGGGCACGCCCAGCAAGCTCAGCGCCTGGCGCACCGCATCGGCGCGCTTTTGACCCAAAGCCAGGTTGTATTCACGGCCGCCACGGTCATCGGTGTGGCCTTCCAGATTGGCTTTGCGCTGCTTGTTGGTTTGCAAAAACTGGGCATGTGAAGCGATCACGGGACGGGCTTCGGGGCGAAGAACAAAGCTGTCATAGTCAAAAAACACCACATGGGCAATACCAGCAGGGCCTTGACCGGCACTGACCTGGCTGGCCGCGACGGACGCCACAGCGGTCTGCGCGCTACCCTGAGCCACGCCAATGCCTTGGATGGCGACGCCCTGGCCTGAGCCCACAGAAGTTGCGGACTTGTCTTCTACCGGAACGTCATCGAGCTTGACGCCCGAGGCACAACCGGCCAGAACCGCAGAGACCATCAACAACGACCAAAAATGCTTTTTCATATGCAACCTCATGGATAAAACCGGATTTGAAATTCAGAACTCAGGGCCGCACCGGACCCCAATGCGGCTCGCGGATGTCGCCGCCTTGAACAGCCAAACGGGCTTTGATGCGCCCATCCAGTGTGGTGGTCATCAAGGCTTCACCGCCTTGCTGCGTGGCATACACCAGCAAACGGCTGTTAGCAGCAAAACTGGGGCGCTCATCGGCGTTGGTGTCCGTCAAGGCGGTGACCTGACCAGTGGACAGTTCCATCAGGTGCAAGCGGAAGCCGCCAGGCAGTCGAGAGACATAGGCCAGCCAGCGACCATCGGAGCTGATGGCCGGAGAGATGTTGTAGTTGCCAGAAAAAGTCACCCGGTCGGCAGGCCCGCCTTGTGCAGGCATTTTGTAAATTTGGGGGTTACCACCCCGGTCGCTGACAAAGTACAAGGTGTTGCCATCCGGCGAAAACGCCGGTTCGGTGTTGATGTTGCCCGAGGTCAGGCGCTGGGGCTCACCGCCGTGCAAGGACACCCTGTAGAGCTGCGAGCCACCATCGCGGCTGAGCGTGGCCACAATCGAACGGCCGTCAGGGGCCCATGCTGGTGCGCTGTTGGAGCCTTTGAAGTTGGCCACCACCCTGCGCTGACCACTGGCCAATTCGTGCACATAGACCACGGGCTTGCGTGACTCAAAAGACACATAGGCCAGTTGCGTGCCCGCGGGCGACCACGAGGGGGAGATGATGGGCTCTGGACTGCTGAGCGCAGAGCGTGCGCCCTCCCCATCAGAATCGGCAATCCACAGGTTGTAGCGGCCACTGGATTTGGTGACATAGCTGATGCGCGAGGTGAACACACCGGGGGTGCCCGTCAGCTGCTGGTACACCCAGTCGGACACACGGTGGGCCGATAAACGCAGATCTGCAGCGGTGACGTTGTCCCTGAAATCAGACTTTTCTTGTCTCTTGACCGCGTCCCACAGTCGGGCCCTCACATCGTAGCGGCCGTTGGCCAGGCGCGTGACCGATCCCGCCACCAGGGCCTCGGCCGACAAGGGCCGCAGGGCCAACCAATCTGGGCGGCTCATTTCGTCGAGCGCCAGACTTTCTGCAGGCAAAGGATTGAACTGGCCGCTGCGGGCCAAGTCGGCTTGCACAATCTGGGACATCTTCTGGCCGGCCTGGGCTTCGCCCTTGAAAGGCGCCACCAGCACGGGCAATTGGGTCAGACCCACGCCCGTGACTTCGACACGGAACTGCGCCAGTGAACTGCTGGTGGCCAACAACATCCAGAGCCAAACCAACAGCGAACCCAGACGGCGGACAGGTGTGCAAAACAGATTCATGAGCATCAACAGCAGGGCATTACAAATCAAAACGCCAATCGTACACCGTGCAGACCTCTTTTTGACCGATTTCTGCACACTAGCGCAAAGACTGCGTTGCAGAGAACAGGGCGACAGAACAGCCTCTTAGAATAGCAAAATCCATGTCTGAAGTCCCAACCGCCTCCACACCGCCCACGGGCATGACCCCACAGCCTGGCATTGCCCAGCGCTTGTTGCGCCTGAAACCCTATTTTTGGCGGCAACGTGGCGTCTGGGCGCTGGCCATTGGGGCCACTTTGGTCGCCGCCCTGACCGAACCCCTGATTCCTGCCCTGTTCCAGCCTTTGCTGGACAACGGCTTCGCCGAAAACAGTTTGCCCCTGTGGTCCATTCCACTGGTGGTCATTGGCCTTTTTGGCCTGCGTGGTCTGGCGCACTTTGTGGCGCAGTACGCGCTGGCACGTGTGACCAATGACGGCATGGAAAAACTGCGCAGCGACTTGTTTGCCAAACTGGTGCGGGCCGATTTGTCGCTGTTCAGTCGCCAGTCGGCCAGCGCCTTGTCCAACACCGTGGTGTATGAAGTGCAAATTGGTGCATCGCAGCTGGTGTCGGCCCTGATCGGCTTGACCCGCGACGGCTTCACCCTGCTGGCCCTGATTGGTTATTTGATGTGGCTGAACTGGCAGCTCACGGTGGTGGTGTTCACTGTGGCTCCTGGGCTGAGTTGGATCATGAAAGTGCTGTCTCGCCGCTTGTATGGGCTGACCAAGGAAAGCCAAAAAGCCACCGACGATCTGGCCTATGTGGTGGAAGAAAACGTGCTGGCCCACCGCATGGTGCGCTTGCACGGGGCCCAGGCGCAACAAATGGGGCGCTTCAATGCGCTGGGGCAGCGCCTGCGGCGCTTGGCGCTCAAATCCACGGTAGCCTCGTCCGCCATGACACCGCTGACGCAAATCATGGCGGCGATTGCCCTGTCCTTGGTGCTCGTGATCGCGCTGGTGCAAAGCCGCGAAGCCGGATCGGGGACCACGGTGGGCAGTTTTGTGGCCTTCATCACGGCCATGTTGATGCTGATCGCGCCTATCAAACGTCTGGCCGACGTGGCCAACCCCATCACGCGGGGCTTGGCCGCGCTGGAGCGTGGCTTGGCCCTGATGCACGACGCGCCCGAAGAAAGCCAAGGCCAACACCAAACGCTGCGGGCCAACGGCGCCCTGGCGTGGCAGGACGTGTCCGTGCAGTTCAACCCGGACGGTGCACCTGCATTGGCGAACATCCATCTGAGCGTGGCGCCGGGCGAAACGGTGGCCCTGGTGGGCACGTCGGGGGCCGGCAAAACCACGCTCATCCAACTGTTGCCGCGCTTTTTGAGCCCGACCACTGGCCAGGTGCTGCTCGATGGCGTGCCCCTGCCGCTGTGGCAGCTCGACAGCTTGCGCAGCCAGCTGGCCATGGTCAGTCAAGATGTGGTGATGTTCAACGACAGCTTGGCGGCCAATGTGAGCTTGGGCCACACGCCCGACCGCAACAAAGTGCAGCAATGCCTGGAGGCGGCCAATTTGTGGTCCCATGTGCAAACCCTGCCCCAAGGCATGGACACCGATTTGGGCCACAACGCCAACCAGCTCTCGGGGGGGCAGCGCCAGCGCCTGGCGATTGCCCGGGCTCTGTACAAGGATGCTCCTATTTTGATTCTGGACGAGGCCACCTCGGCTCTGGACAACGAGTCTGAACGGCTGGTGCAGGACGCCCTGCAAAAACTAATGCAGGGCCGCACGACCTTGATCGTGGCGCACCGACTGTCCACCATCGAGCATGCCGACCGGGTCATCGTGATGGATCGCGGCCAGATTGTTGAGCAAGGTTCACCCGCCGAGTTGCTGGCAAGTGGTGGCGCTTATGCGCGACTGCACCACCGAGGCGAATGGGCCCCTGCGCTGCAGGCCTGAGTGGCCTCAGAGCAGCACGATGTCGTATTGCTCAGGCCCCAAGGCGGCCTCGACTTGGAGTGAAATCGGCTTGGCAATGAAGTCCGACAAGCCCGCCAAGTGCTGGCTTTCTTCGTCCAGCAGCAAGTCAATGACCGCCGACGTGGCCACAATGCGGAACTCGCGCGGGTCGAACTGACGCGCTTCGCGCAGGATCTCGCGCAAGATGTCGTACACCACCGAGCGCGGCGTCTTGACAATGCCCTTGCCCTGGCAACTCGGGCAGGGTTCGCACAGCATGTGGGCCAAAGATTCGCGGGTGCGCTTGCGCGTCATTTCCAGCAAGCCCAGTGAGGAAAAGCCCCCGGCCATGGTTTTCACGCGGTCACGCGACAGCTGTTTGCGGAACTCGGCCAACACAGCCTCTTGATGTTCGGGGCGGGCCATATCGATGAAGTCGGCAATGATGATGCCGCCCAGGTTGCGCAGGCGCAGTTGCCGGGCAATGGCCTGTGCTGCTTCCAAATTGGTTTTGAAAATCGTGTCTTCAAAATTGCGCGCGCCGACATAACCGCCCGTGTTCACGTCCACTGTGGTCAGCGCCTCGGTTTGGTCAATGATCAGGTACCCGCCCGATTTCAGTTCCACCCGCCGGCCCAGCGCCTTGGCAATTTCCTCGTCGATGGCATACAGGTCAAAAATCGGGCGTTCACCTTTGTACAACTGCAGGCGCTCGGCCGCTTTGGGCATGAACTCGAGCCCAAAGTCCTGCAGCTTGGCAAACTGTTCTTGCGAATCGATGCGGATGCTTTGCGTGGCCTCGCCCACCAGGTCGCGCAACACGCGTTGCAACAGCGTCAAGTCTTGATGCAGGATGGAGGTGGGCGGCCGCCGCAAAGAGGCCTCTTTGATGCGGGTCCAGGTCTTGCGCAGGTAAGCGATGTCGTCTTGCAACTCTTCGTCGCTCGAGTCTTCGGCGTTGGTGCGCAAAATGAAGCCGCCACCGGCGTGGCCGACCAAAGCTTGCACCCTTTGGCGCAGCGCATCGCGCTGCTCTGAAGGGATTTTTTGCGACACCCCGATGTGGTCGTCTTGCGGCAAAAACACCAGATGCCGACCTGCAATGCTGATCTGGGTGGACAGGCGCGCGCCTTTGGTCCCCAAAGGGTCCTTGATCACCTGCACCATGATGGCGCGGCCTTCGAACACCTGCTTTTCGATGGGCACCAGCGGCTGGCCCGTGCGGGCGGCAGCGGCTTCGCCTTCGGCGTGTTTTTGCCAAACATCGGCCACATGCAAAAAAGCCGCCTTGTCGAGGCCAATGTCGATGAAGGCCGATTGCATCCCCGGCAGCACGCGGGCCACTTTGCCCAAGTACACATTCCCCACCAGACCGCGTTCCAGCGTGCGCTCGACATGCAGCTCTTGCACCGCGCCAAACTCGACCACCGCGACCCGTGTTTCCTGGGGCGACCAATTGACCAAAATATCTTGTTGCATGAGGGGCATCAAAAAGGGGGAGTGACAACAACTAACCGTTCGCCGCAGAGCCGAGGCGCGTCACGTCAGGTGCCAAAGGTCAACAGCGAACGCCCAGCAAGCGCAGCAAGGCAGCCGTCTCAAACAGCGGCAAACCCATGATGCCTGAATAACTGCCACGGATCTTTTCAATATGGGCAGCCGCCCTGCCCTGCACCCCGTATGCGCCGGCTTTGCCCATCGGCTCGTCCGTGACCACGTAAGCCTGGATCTGCGCCAGCGACATGGGGGCAAAGCGCACCCAGGACTCGGAAACGGCGGCCACACGCCGGGCGCCCTGTTGCACGGCTACAGCGGTCAACACGCGGTGGGATTGGCCCCCTAGACGCTGCAAGATGCGCACCGCATCGGCTTTGTCCTTCGGTTTGCCCAACATATCGCGGCCCAAGCACACCGTGGTGTCGGCGCACAACACGGGCGCGTCTGGCAAGGCTTGGCGTTGCAAGCGCAGCACAGCGGCATCGAGTTTGAGGCCTGTGACCCGCGCCACGTAGCGTGCTGGCGCTTCCGCACCACGCACAGCTTCCAGCGACTCGGCGTCTTCGTCAGGCCCGGGCAACAACAGTTTGTGGGCCACTCCGATTTGTTCCAGCAATTGGCTGCGCCGAGGGCTTTGAGAGGCGAGGTAAATGAAGTAGCTCATTCGCGGTGGTAAGGTTTTTTCAAGGGCTTGGTCTATATGGTTGGGTTTAAATGGCTTTCAACGGTAGCGATCACTAACTGAATCAGCCAAAACCTGCCCGTGTAAGTTCTGGTGTAAGTCTACGGGTGCAACGAACAGGCCCACTGTGCTACGTATTGTCGCCTGATATCGGTGAGTTAGCCTCCCTGAAACACAGTCGCGTCGGTATTCCTTAAACTAAAAAACAGGAATAAGACCATGATATGACTATGGCTTCAGCAACGCCCTCTCGGGTTGAAGTGGTGACAAGCGTTCAGCGCCGCTGGTGCTGGACCTCCGAGCAAAAGCTTGAAATCGTCTGACAAACCAACGAGCCCAGCAGCTCCGTCTCGATGGTTGCACGGCAATTTGGCATCACTGCAGCGCAACCCTTTCAATGGCAAAAACCCCGTTTCCTCGATACCTTAAGGTGCAAGCGCTGGAAGCATGTTGGTCATCGGCACAGCGATTCGATTGGATGAATGCAATCGCTTTGCCGTCGCGCGAATTGGCTTGGCGGCCGGCGAGGAGAGAGATGGAACGCCACGAAGCCACGCAAGGCAATGACGACACCTGCCAGTTGCCAACAACGATCTCCCTTCGAACAACTTCGAAATCGCTGCTCTCGTGTTCGGGTTCAGATCACCCCTGGGATCGGCCAGAAAGCCTGCCGGGAAGGACACGGACTCGGGCGTCCCTTCCGCATCCAGACAAAGCAGATGGTTGTTGTCGCAGTTATTCTGATCGGCCAGCGCAAACGGAACCACGTCAGATGCAGCGCCCTTACTCGTCCTCAGAGTCATCTTGTACTGCTCCCGCACCTTGTCGTCGGCTTCATCGCCACCGGGTTTGGAAACGCACCCGGCCCAGACGACCCGTACCACGTTCTTGGCACCCAACGGGCATCCCGTACCGCCCCCCCCATCTCAGTCGAGTGCCGGTTTTGCCCAGATCCCAACGATCTTTCGGAACGCTCTCAGCGAAAACAATGGTCGCCCCTTCTTCCAGTCGGGAGACACCCATCGACTCGCCCTTGAAGTTGACGGACCGATCGATCGAAAGAATGTTACCCAAGATTTCCACCTTTGCGGGCTGATCTTCCGGACTGCCAAACTCGCCTGCAAGCAGCGCCGTTCTGAGCTCGCCCGGATAATCCGCAGGGGCAAGCGATGCACACAGAACCTGACCGATTTTCCCTGAAGCAGTGGTGACCTTTAAGTCTCCAGCCTGCATGGTGCTGACGTCGACTTCATGCGAGAAGATGACCGGCATTCCATCTTTACCGCCAGCGCCTAGGCTAACACCTCGATCAGCGACCCTGGGCAGCTTGGTATCCAAGCCAAAGAAGGCCACCATGAGACTGGCCCGTCTCCCCCTCGCATGAAGCTTGTTCTGCACCTGGGTCACGGTTGTGTCTGCTTGATCAGAACTCGCCAGACTGATCTCGTAGCGCATGATGTCTTGCACGCCTTCCAAGGTCGTGCAGGATGAGGCGAGGGCCGGCATAGGCAGGGCCAAGATGATGTAGCCAGCTTTCATTTGCACTCCGATGGGTCCGGTGTGGGTTGGGCAGAGCCAAGCGTCGTGGCCTGGCCGTCAGGACGCTCACGCCGCCAAGGCGCAGCCGACCCTTGACGTTGCTGGCCCTGGTGCTTGATCCCGGCCGGACCGCCAGTGCCCTCGCCCTTGTTCATAGCCTGATGGCGCCGCTCTTGACCAGTTGATCGATCTCAGCCTGGTCCAGGCCCATCTCATTGAGCACTTCGCTGGTGTGTTGGCCCAGCATCGGTGGCGGGCGCCGATAGGTCACGGGTGTTTTTGAAAACTTGAGCGGGCTCGCAATGCCGGGTGCCTCGACCCCCAACGGATGCTTCAGGCTCAATCGGGTCTTCTGGTGCTTGGCCATCGGATGGTCAAGCGCCTGCTGGTAGTTATTGATGGGGCCAGCGGGCACGCCCACTTCCATGAACAGCTCTTCCCAGTCCGAACGGGTGCGCGTCTTCAACACTTCCGCGAAGAGTTCGTACAGCACCTCTTGATGCGCCATTCGTCCGCCGTTGTCGGCAAAACGCGGGTCGCTCGCCCATTCAGAATGCCCCAGTGCCTTGCAGAGCGCCACAAACTGCGACTGGTTGGCGCTGGCTATGATGAGCAGGCCGTCCGAGCAAGGGTACACGCCGTACGGACCAATGTTCGGCGACACATTGCCAGTACGGCCAGGGAGCTTGCCGCCGACCAGATAGTTCGACAAGTGACCGGAACTGACGGCCATGACCGTCGCGAACAGCGACATGTCGATGTGTTGTCCCTCACTGGTTTGATCGCGGTGATGCAGGGCCCCCAAAATGGCGACGGTCGAATACATGCCGGTGAACAGGTCCACCAACGGCAGGCCCACGCGCTGAGGGCCCCCGCCCGGCTTGTCGTCGCGCTCGCCGGTGACACTCATGATCCCGCCCAAACCCTGGAACAGATAGTCATAGCCGGGGCGTGAAGCCCAAGGGCCGTCTTGGCCAAAACCTGTCACCGAGCAGTAGATAAGGCGTGGGTTGATCTTCGCCAGCGACGCATAGTCGAGGCCGTAGCGCGCCAGGTCACCCACCTTGAAGTTCTCGATGCAGATGTCTGCAGATTCAGCCATCTTGCGTATCAACGCCTGACCCTGCGGGTTGGACAGATCCACCGCCACCGACCGCTTGTTGCGATTGGTCGACATGAAATAGGCTGATTCGCGTGTCGCATTGCCCTCCTTGTCCTTCAGGAAGGGCGGCCCCCATTGGCGCGACTCGTCGCCCACGCCGGGCCGCTCGATCTTGATGATGTCCGCCCCCATGTCGCCCAGGATCTGCATGCACCATGGGGCAGCAAACACCCTCGACAGGTCAAGCACACGGATGCCGTGCAGGGGGCCGTGGACTTCTTGGCTGGCACCGGCGGCGCCTGCATGTGGATCGGATTGCTGCGTCATGGTCCGGGCATTCAATGAAGTTGATTGACACGATCAGTAGCACTGCCCAGCTCAGATCATCGCCTCGATCAGAGACGGTCCACGCGTTCGCAATGCGGCCGCCAAGGCGGCGTTGAACTCGTCGGCACTCGTCGCGCGCCATGCGGCAACCCCCATGCCTTGCGCCATCTGCACCCATGAAAGTTCAGGGTTGGTGAGCTCCAGCATGCTTGTGGCCTTCGGACCCGGCCTGGCGCCCACACGCGCCAACTCGACCTGAAGAATGCTGTACTTTCGGTTGGCGAAGATGATGGTGGTGATGTCGAGTTGCTCGCGCGCCTGTGTCCACAATGCCTGCAAGGTGTACATGCCTCCACCGTCGCCCTGGAGGCAGATCACCCTTCGGTCGGGGCAGGCGATGGCCGCACCAGTGGCCGTGGGCATGGCATACCCGATCGAGCCGCCAGTCAACTGCAGCCAATCATGGGGCGGCGCCGTGCGGGTCGCGGCGCTTGTGGCTGCGCCTGACGTGCCACCTTCGTCCACCACGATGGCGTTGTCAGGCAAGTAGTGCGAAACCGCAGCGGCGATGGTTTTCGGGTTGAGACCACCGCTGGCCAACGGCGAACGTTCGAGCGGCGCAAGGTCAGCCTTGGTTGCCTGGATGGACAAGGCCTGGCCGAGTGCATCCAGCGCGCCGTCGACGTCTGCCTCGCGTTCGACCAAAGTGTGCAGCGCGCATCTATCGGGCGTAAGCCAATAGGGTTTCCCAGGGTAGGCAAAGAAGGTCACGGGCGCCTGGGTGCCCACCAAGATCAGATGCCGCGTACCCGCCAATACTTCCGCCGCCTGCTCCCCGAAATAGGGCAGTCGAATCGGACTGACCCGGCCGGCCCCTCGCTGTTGCCGCGATACGAAGGTGTCGGTGATGAGTCGAGCACCGCTGGCCTTGGCAATGCGCTGTGCTAGAACGAGCCGGCCCGCATCCAGCCGACCGTTGATAAGCATGACAGCCGGTTCGCCGCCACGCAGCACCTTCGCCGTGGCGTCCACATGCGCGGGATCAAACGCGGCTGGGATGGGTCGCTGCACAGGCGAGGAGAGGCGGCGGGTCGTATTCCAAGCCGTGTCGGCAGGCAGGATCAGTGTGGCCACTTGGCCCGGGGGTGACAAGGCCGCCTGGATCGCAGCCGATCCATCTGCGCCGACCTCATCGGCAGACCTGGATGCTCGTACCCAGCCCGAAACCGGCGCAGCTATGCCTTCGATGTTGGAGGTTAGGGGCGCATCGAACTTGCGGTGATAGCTGGCATGGTCACCGACCACGTTGACCAGCGGTGTGAACGCCTTCTTGGCGTTGTGCAAATTGGCCAAACCATTGGCCAGACCAGGGCCCAGATGCAGCAGCGTCGCGGCCGGCGTGCCGGTCATCCGTCCATAGCCGTCGGCTGCCCCCGTGACAACGCCTTCAAAGAGGCCTAACACGCACCGCATCTCGGGGTTGGTGTCGAGCGCAGCGACAAAGTGCATCTCGGAGGTGCCCGGATTGGCAAAGCAAACCTTGACACCTGCTTCGACGAAGGTCTGGACAAGGGCCACGGCTCCGCTGCGTTCGGCGCTGGCTTGAGTCATCGGTGTTCCTCTCGGAGTGAAGTGTTCAGGCAACATGGTCCTTGACCAAAGACATTTCGACGCAAGAGCGCAGCATGGCGTGGTCGATGTCGGCCGTCGGACATACGCATGGGCCCCCGGTCAGGTCCGGCCGCAGGGCTGGCATTGCCCGTTGTTCGGGCGTCGGCAGCGTCCATGGCTACTCTGCTTCAATTCGCGCCACCTTCATCATCCTTTCGGTCAGCACGATCTCGGCGCGCATTGCCGCCGCGAACTCCTCGGGGCCGGCCGGTCTGGGCGGGTTACCTTGAGCTTCCATCTTGGCGCGAATGTCCGGACGGGCCAAGGCTTCGCGCATCACCTCCCAGATGCGATTGACGATGGCAGGTGGCGTGCCCGCTGGCACGGCCAGACCGCCGAAGCCGGTCACCTCGACGCCGGCCAAACCCTGCTCGACCAGCGTCAGCACATCGGAGACTATCGGATTGCGTGTGCCCGACGTGATGCCCAGCACGGCGACCTTGCCGGCCTTCACTTGCGGCAGTGCTACCGAGGTGAAGATCATCGCGAAGTCGACCTGCTTGCCTATCACGGCCGTGAGCGACTCCGATGCACCCTTGAAAGGGATGTGGGTGGCCGTCACTCCGGCGGTGCTGAGCATCAATTCGGCCGCCAGATGCGCTGGCGAACCCGGGCCGCCCGATGCGAAGTTCAGCTTGCCCGGGTTCTTGCGCGCCAGGTCGACCAAGTCCTTCAAAGTCTTCAGGCCAGAATTGACCGGCGCCACCAGCAGCATCTCGGCCGTGCCAGTGCGTCCGACCATGGTGAAATCCTTCAGGATGTCGAAGCCTGGATTCTTGCGCATGCGCATTGTCGCCGCATGCACATTGGCGGCATACATCCAGGTGTAGCCATCAGGTGCGGCGCGTGCGGCGAGTTGGGCTCCCAGGCTCCCAGCGGCCCCGGCCCGGTTCTCGACGACGATGGGCTGCTTCAGGGTCGCCCCCATCGCCTCAACCAAGGGGCGCATCGTGATGTCCGGTGAGGTGCCTGGAAGGAAGGGAATGATCAGCGTGATGGGACGGCTCGGCCAGTCGCCGGTCTGGGCCGAGACAGGGCCGGTGAGCAGCGCGGCAGCGGCCAAGCCAAGAGTCTGGCGGCGGGTGAAGGTCATGACAGTCTCCTTGTATAAAGTCGATTCGGCCCTGTCGCCTGCATCACCCGCCATAGCGGGCGGAGGCCGTCTAGCGCGCCAATACTTGGCACCGCAGTAGCAGTCTCTGTGTCGTCGGATCGATCTCCGAGCGCCGGTGCAGGCAGCGCCGGTTGTCCCAGATGATCACGTCGCCTGGCGTCCAGTTCTGCTCAACGATGACGTCTTCGGGGATGGCATGGCTCCAGAGTTCGTCGAGCAGTGCTTCGCTGTCCTCGAGCGACAAGCCCGGGATGTAGGCCCAGTCCCGACGGCCCAGATAGAGGCACTTCGCGCCGGTCTCGCTGTGCTCACGAACGATCGGGTGGACTGCTCCCGGCGCGTCTCGCGGGTCGTCGAAAGGTTCGAAGCCAGTCCGCAACTCGCCGACGCTGGTATGGGCGGCGTCGTGCTTGAGGGTCAGCCCTTCGATCCGCGCCTTCAGCGCGTCAGGCAAGCGCTCATAGGCGGCGCGCTGGTCGACAAAAAAGGTGTCCCCACCATGCGGCGGGATCGTGACTCCAAGCAACACGCTTGCAGGCGGCGGGTTGTCGAGATAAGTCATGTCCGAGTGCCATTCGGCCTCGCCACTGCCCAGCCCGCCGATCGGCTTGCCGTTCACGACGATATTGGAGATCGCTGTCACGTAGAGGTTGTCGATTTTGGCGCGGCGTTCTACGCTCATCCGGCCGATCGGGATTTGCTCAAGCGGACCGAATCGCTGGCTGAAGGCCTGAAGACCGGCCTTGTCGAGGGTCTGGCCCCTGAAGCGCAAAACGCCATAGTCGAGCCAGGCCTTGTAGATGACCTCGAACTCCTGGTCCGTGATGTTGGCCAGGTCGACACTGGAAACATCCGCGCCAAAGCCCTCGCGAATCGGTTTGATTTCAATCATGTGAGTCTCCTTTGCCGGCGTCGTGCTGTTCAGCTTCGCGCATGGCCTTGGCTGCCGGCTGTTCCACCAGGTTTCCGTGCTTGTCGATGGCGCCCGCTCCAGTCGAGGCTTCCATCGCCCATCGCGGGGCAATCAGGCGCGCCGTAATGATCGTCTTGGGGTCGGTGGCGAAATGGTTGAAGTACTCCTTCAACGCAGCGCCGAGCACCGTCTCGTGGTACAGAACGCGCTCGACCTGACCTGGACCATATTCGCCCGGCTGGGCGCTGAGCGCTTCGCTGTACCAGGCTTTCGCATCTTCGATCCCGAACTTGAAAACCTTGGTCTTGGGAAAGGGTTGTTTGCGGTCGTCGAGCCAGCTTCCGACCATGTCGAGGATGTCGCCAATTCCGTCCCGGGACAGTCCGACCATGGTCCGTCCGCGACGACGAAGGCTCATCTCATACCAGGGCTGGAGCAGCATCCGCTCGTTGGCCAACCGCGCACGCCAGGTGGACGCATTCCGCCCAGGTTGGGAGAAATTGACCGGGCAGGCGTCGACCGACTCAAGATCGATCGGTGGCAACTCATCTGCGCAGTCTTCCAGGACGGGGCCGGACGATCGATTGAGAAGGTCGAGGCCCGCCTCAATCACCCGGCGTTGGAAGGCCGGATCATTGGGCTTGCCGAGCGGGTACCCAAATGGGAATGTGACCCACAGGAGGCGTGGTGGCCGAAGCGCTGTGGCATTTTCGCGGACCAGTGCAATGCCCGTGGTCAGGATGCCTTCGGACTCAAGATAGTGCGCGATGGCGCAGGTGGCACGCGTGCAGTTTGGGCAAACCGGTGTGATGAACACCGCGTCCACACCGTCGCGTTTGAGAAGGGAAGCGAGCGAGCGCACCGATGTCTCGTACGCGTCCGGCATCAGCCCGCCGCCCATGAAACTATAGTGCGCCGAAGCCAGACCGCCGATCACACCGTCCGCCGCGAGTTCACGAAACCGGTCAAGCGGGAAGACGACATTCACGTCATCACGAAATCCGGACCGATCGAAATTCGTCGACACGTGCGACATGATGAGCTTGGCCGTGTCCTGGTCGCTGGCAATGACACGGTAGGAAGCATCTGACAGTTCGAAGTTTTCTTCGCCCCGGACGTGAAGTCCGGCGGTCGTGATCACGGCGAACCGCATCTCGCTGACCGGTTTGGGGCGCTCGACCCAGGAGAAAGGCTCGAGCGGCGGGAGCTGCTTCATCAGCACATGGTCGCGGTCATACCTCGACAGATCCGAGAGCCTCACCATGTCTTACTAACCTCCATCTTTACTGACCTCTATGCATTAGAAAGCATAGTCCGCAGGGCCTCCAGCTGGGATTCCAATCGAAAGGAATGCGATTACACTTTGGAATCGGAACGCTTCGCACTTTGGCGGGTGAGCCGCAATTGATTCGGGGGCGCAATGGGCATCAGACTGGACGATCTCGACCTCTTCTTCGCCGTCGCCGCGAGCGGCGGTGTTCGACGCGCGTCCATGGACCTGGATGTGCCGCAGCCGACGATCACCAAGGCGATCAAGCGCCTCGAGAGCGAGGTCGGATTCGAGCTCTTCGAGCGGGGCCCCCGCGGGATGCGGCTGACTGAAGTTGCCAGGCGCTTTCAAGGCAGGGCACAACTGGCCCACCAGGGACTGGCCGAAGCGGTGCGTGAGGCCGCGGCCATCCAGCTCGGCTCCTTGAGCGTCCTGCGGATTGGGGCGTCGACCCAGTACATTCAACAGCTGGTCGCGCCGGTCGCGATGGAACTGCTCCAGGGGCGCCCGCTCGCGCAGATTCGCCTGAATCTGGGACTCGGGGACGCGCTTCTGCGTGGCCTCTCGAAAGGCGACTACGATTTGGTGGTCTGCGCTTCTACGTCGCAAGTCGGAGCAGGATTCTTGTCCGAATCGCTGTTCGACGACGACATCGTCATCGTGGCACGCAGTGGCCACCCGTTGCAGCGTCGGAAGTTCTCACTGGCCGCGCTCAGCGACTACCGATGGATCTTGCCTGGGCCCGGGGCGATGGTTCGCCGCGCACTTGAGGAGCGACTGGCCGAGGCGGGCGCACCACCACCGGTCGTCGCGTTGGAGGTCTCCGAGTCTGTGTCGCAGATCTGGCCCATGTTGCCCGGGACGGACTTCCTGACGTTGTTCGGCGAGGCAGCGACTCGGACGCCGCAAGCACGAGGGCTGACTACCTTCAGCGCGGAACAGGCGCGCTTCCAACGCAGGATTGCGCTCTATCGTCGCAGCGACGAGGTGTCGCCGATTGTTGATCGGTGTGTCGAGCTCCTGCGGACGCACTCTCGAAGGCTCTACGTGACCGGATGACGCAACGCTGAACACGCGAATTTGATCACGGTGCGAGGTACCGGAATTGTGCAGATGCAGGAAGGATCCACCCTATCACCGAACCCAAACAACCGCTGCCAGCACGAAGGTCGCAATCCACACCGTCTCGATGGCGATCAATGCCAGTGGCCGCTAGTCCCTTTCTAGGTGAACTCTGCGTGGCGCGTCGTGCATGAGGCAACGGCAAACGTGGTGCGTCCACCCGAGCGTTACGGCATGGCGGTTCCCAGTGCGCGACTGGCTCCATGACGTTTGCACTGAGCTGCGCCGCGATCGTCGTGTCAATCATGGGCCCTTGCAATTGATCGGGCGCAGATGCGCGCTCTGGCCTCGCCATACTCCCGCTTGAGGCGCGCCACCAGTTCGCCCGCTGGCAGCACCTCGCGAATGGCGCCGATGCCCTGGCCGCAGCCCCAGATGTCCTTCCAAGCCTTGACCGGCCCCCCGCCTTCGCCGCTTGCGAAGTCCATCTTGTTCGTATCGATCCGCGGCAGGTTGTCGGGATCCATGCCCGCATTGCGGATGCTGCCTTTGAGGTAGTTGGCATAGACCCCTCTGAAGAAGTTGGTGTACACGATGTCATCGGAGTTGCTCTCGACGATCATCTGCTTGTAGCCCTCCACGGCGCGGGCTTCCGGCGTAGCGATGAAGGCCGATCCGATGTAGGCCAGATCGGCACCCATGGCCTGCGCGGCCAGGATGGCGCCGCCAGACGAGATGGCGCCCGACAGCGCCACCGGGCCCCCAAACCATTCTCGGATCTCGGCCACGATTGCGAATGGGCTCTTCACACCGGCATGTCCTCCGGCGCCCGCAGCCACCGGGATCAGACCATCGGCACCCTTCTCGATAGCCTTGCGCGCGAAGGTATTGTTGATGACGTCGTGCAGCACCACACCACCCCAGGCATGCACGCCACGGTTCACGTCATCACGCGCGCCGAGGCTGGTGATGACGATCGGCACCTTGTACTTGGCGCAGACCTGCATGTCGTGCTCAAGCCGATCATTGCTCTTGTGCACGATCTGGTTGATGGCAAACGGCGCAGCCGGCGACTCCGGGTGCGCCTTGTCATGCGCGGCAAGCGCTTCGGTGATCTCGGCCAGCCATTCGTCAAGCTGCGAAGCGGGCCGGGCATTGAGCGCGGGCATCGCGCCCACTACCCCTGCCTTGCACTGCGCGATGACCAGCTTGGGGTTGCTGATGATGAACAACGGGGAACCAATCACGGGGAAGCTCAGGTTCTCGAGGATCGGGGGTAGGTAGCGGGCAGGTGCGGTCATGGACAGAGGACTAGGGTTGAACAAGATGGAAAGTTAGGGTCGGGCCAACCAGCGCTCATCGACCCTGGAAGCTCGGCGCCCGCTTTCCGACGAAGGCCTGCGCGGCTGACTTGTGATCGGACGTCTCGAACGTGCGGATCATGTGTATCGCTTCGCAGTCCAGCACATCGGACAGCGAGCCTCCACGCAAGCTGGTGTTCAGATTGCGCTTCATGTAGCCCACGGCAATGGTGGGCAAAGCGGCCAGTTCGGCCGCCCATGATCGGGCCGCTTCTGGCAGCTGGGCAGAAGGCACCGCACGGTGGACCAGGCCGATGCACTGGGCTTCAGCTCCGGTGATCACGTTGCCGGTGAAGTACATCTCACGTGCCTTGGCAGCGCCGACGAGGTGGCTGAGGAAGTAGCTGCCACCGAAATCACCGGACAGGGCAATCTTGGAAAACGCGGTGGTCAGCTTGGCATCGTCGGAGGCGATGCGAAGGTCGCAGGCCAGGGCCAAGGACAGGCCTGCACCCGCCGCAGGGCCAGGGATCACCGCCAACGTCGGCTTGGGCATCTCGTGCAGCCACCGGCTGACTTCCATTCGGGTGCGTAGATCTGTGACCTTGTGGTCGAAGCTGGTAGCCGATACCTCGCCGCCAGCGCGCTGGGCGAAGCCCTTGACGTCGCCGCCAGAACAGAAGGCCGCGCCGGCGCCGGTGAGCACCACCAAGCGCACCGCAGGGTCGTTGGCCAGTCGAGGCAGGGCCTCGGACAGGCCGTCAAACATGGCCAGCGACAGCGCGTTGCGCGTCTCTGGGCGGTTCATGGTCAGCGTGGCGATGCCGCCTTCGATCGTTTCCAACAGGTCTTGGCTCATAAGGTTCCTTCGCAACTGCATTGGGGTTCGTAAGGGGACCTCAGGACTGCCAGCAGACATGCTGAACCGATCAGCTGTTTTCCAGCAGCGTGATCTCGATGCGCGCCCTGCCGTGCGGTCACCGCACGCAGAGGCTGCCAGGCCAAGTAGCAATTGGGGCTGACAAAGTCAAAGATTGGTTCAATCGTTCTGGTCACAATCATCCTCCGGAGGACTCACTGGGCAAGGCCTACGCTCACGCGCCGATGCGACATCATGCTGTACACTGGTCACGTCTTGATACCCTTCTCGAACGCCGGCCGCGCCTCCAGGCGCTTGACGTAGGCATGCAGTTGGGTCATGTCTTCGGGCATGCAGCCCACCCGGCGTGACATGTAGCAAGCGTGGCCCAGCATGAAGTCCACGCCGGACAGGTCACCGATCATGTAATCCTTGCCGGCCATGTTCTCGTTCAATGGCTCCAATGCCTTGACCAACAGACGCTTGGCTTGCCCGAGAGTCTCTTCGTTTCGCCGCTCTGGAGGCAGCAACAAGGTGTGGACGACGATGGTATTGATCGGCGGCATCACCATGCCCTCGCAGTAGTGGAACCACTGCAAATACTTCGGGAACAGCGGTGAATTCACGGCCGGCTTCAGCGTGCCGTCGCTGTGGCGTGAGATGAGGTACTCGACGATCGCACCCGACTCATAGATCATCACCTCGCCGTCCTCCAATACCGGCACCCGGCCCAACGGGTGGCGCGCGCGATGCTCGTCGGACTTCAACGCCTTGGGGCTGAACTCCATACGATTGAGTTCGTAGGGCAATTGCAGTTCTTCCAGCAGCCAGACGATGCGCCCGGCGCGGCTGTTGGGGGCATGGTGCAGTTTCAGCACGGGTGTTTCCTATTTCAGGTCCGGGTTGCCGGCACGGTTCCACCAGGCCAGGTCAGAGTGCGCGCGCAGATCCATCTCGAAAGTCAAAGCCGAGCGGTGCTGGTGCGCAATGTGGAAGCAGGTGTTGGCCAATTCGGTACCGACGCCGGCGCCGGCTCCAAGGATCGGGCATACGGGCTTGTTCATCATGCACTTCGCGGATCGCCGTCGGCCCGCTGCTCCACGCGCCGCAGGTGCCAGTCCACGGAACCGAACTGCGCCTCGATCATCGTCGCGCGGCGGAAGTAGTGACCCACCGCCAACTCCTCGGTCATGCCCATGCCGCCGTGGATCTGCACCGCGCCCTGGCCTACGAGACGGCATGCGCGAGAGGTCATCACCTTGGCCGATGAAACCGCGCGTTCGCGGTGCACCGCGTCGGCGTCGAGCTGCAGCAGCGACGTCCAGGTCAACGCTTCGGCCTGCACGCGTGCGATGTGCATGTCGGCGACGCGGTGCTGCAGCACCTGGAACGCGGCGATCGGCTGCCCGAACTGCTTGCGCTGACGCGCGTAGTTGGTGGTCGCGTGCTGCAATTGGTGCATCACACCCAGCGCTTCGGCGCACAGCGCCAGCGTGGCCTCGTCCAGCGTACGCTCCAGCGCCTGCTGCGCCGCAATTCCGGGTTCGCACAGTAGCGCGTCGGCCGGCAGGGTCACGTCGAAGGCCAGCTCACTGGCCCAGCCGCCATCCACTGTGCGGTAGTCGCGGCGCGCGATGCCCGGCGTGTCTGACGCCACCCAGGCCAGGCCAACGGCGCCGTGGAGCTGCGCACTCACAATGAAGTGCGTCGCGCCTGGCGCCGCCAGCACCAGTGACTTGCGCCCCCGCAGGCGCCAGCCTGGCCCCTGGGCCCTAAGCATAGTCTGGGTCGGCAGCCGGTCATGCCGCGCCGCCGCTTCGTCGCCGGCCCAGGCCGGTCTGATGCGGCCATCGATCAGCGCGGCCAGCCGCTCGTCGGCGCCGCAGCGTGCCAGCAGCCCACCGCAGATCACCACGGCACCGAGATAAGGCTCGCCAGCGAGCGCGTTGCCCAACGCCTGCATCACCAGCAGGTGCTCGGCGGCGCTGCCGCCGGTGCCGCCAACGCGCTCGGGGAACGCGCAACCGAGCACGCCCAGATCCTGCGCCAGGCCTTGCCAAAGCTTCTGAAGCCCGTCAGGACGCTGCAACAGCGCGAGGCGCTGCTCGAACGCGAAGCGCTGCTCCAGCCAACGCTGCAGGCTGTCGCGCAGAAGCGTTTGTGTTTCGTCGAAGTCGTGCGGTGTGTTCATGGTGTCAACCGCGAAGACCCAGCAGCTGGCCGGCGATGAGATTGCGCTGGATCTCGTTGGTGCCAGCGTAGATCGAAGCGGCGCGGTCGTTGAGGTAGCTGCTCATCGCGAACACCGCCGCCTCAGGCAGCGACAACTCGCCCGTGGATGCGTCGGCAAGATTCACGCGCGCCGCTGAAGCCAGGCCGGCGATCTGCAGGCTCAGCTCTGTGAGCCGCTGCCGCGTTTCGGAGCCCAGCAGCTTGCCGATCGACGGTTGAATCGGGTTCGGCGCCTCGCCACGCGTGCTAGCCGCGAGTGTGCGCAAGTCCAGCGCCTCGATGGCGTCGACGCGGCATGCGGCGTCGGCCAGCTTCAGCCCGATGTCGCGCCGCTCGGTGTCGTCCGTCGGCCGTCCGACGAAGGCCTCATCGCGCGCTTGGTAAAGGCGGCGCAGCCGCGCGCGCAGCATCGGCGAATGCATGCCGCCACGCTCGTGCTGCAGCAGGTACTTGGCCACCGTCCAGCCGCGGTTCTCCTCGCCCAGCAATGCACTTGTCGGCACGCGCACGTCGTCGAAAAACACCTGGTTTAGCTCGTGGTCGCCGGAGATGCTGATGATCGGCCGGATGGTGATGCCGGGCAGCTTCATGTCGAACAGCAGGAAGCTGATGCCGCTCTGCGCCTTGGCCTGCGCGTCAGTGCGCACCAGGCAGAAGATCCTGTTGGCGTACTGCGCGTGCGTGGTCCAGATCTTGCTGCCATTGATGATGTAGTGGTCGCCATCGCGCACGGCACGGCATTGCAGCGAGGCCAAGTCCGAGCCCGAGCCGGGCTCGGAGTATCCCTGCGCCCAGTAGTCCTCGCCGCTGCGGATGCGCGGCAGAAGGTTTGCCCTCTGCTCGGGCGTGCCAAACGCCAGCACCACCGGTGCGACCATGCGCGGCCCCTGCGGGGCGAAGGTCGGCGCATCGGCCGCCGCCAGTTCACTGGCGAACACGTAGTGCTGCACCGGCGTCCAGCCGGTGCCGCCCCACTCCACCGGCCAGTGCGGCACGTTCCATCCGCGTCGGCCGAGGATGCGGAACCACTGCATGCCCGGGCCGATCTCGGAGAAGATGCCCGTGCCACGTCGCCCCGCTGTGCGCAGCTCGTCGGTGAGCTCGGCGTCGAGAAAGCGCCGCACCTCGTCGCGGAAGTCCTGGTTCGCCTTGCTCAACATCAGTGTCATCGTGGTTCTCCGCGAGTTCTGGCCCGGGCATTGTTCCGAAGGCGACGGGCGGTGGGTATTGCGCAAGTGACACCCGCCGATACGTGGCAAGCCTTGTTTGGGGCTGGCTTGCATTCTGTACCAAATGGTTCAGAATGTCAACATGGCACGCCCCCTCGAATTCGATCGATCCAAAGCCGTAGACCGCGCATTGGTACTGTTCTGGCGCAAAGGCTACCAAGCCACGTCATTGGCCGACCTTCTGACGGCCATGGGCATTGCCCGCAGCAGCTTCTACACCACGTTCACCGACAAGCGCAGCCTCTTCATCGAGTGTCTCGAACTGTTTTCAAAGCGCACCTTGGGGATGCTGCAAAGCGCCTGCGCCGAGATGCCGCCGATCGACGCCTTGCAGAGCTTCTTCGAGCGCAGTTTCACCAGCCTGCGCGGCGCCGGCAGCGCCAGGGGGCACTGGGGCTGCATGCTGGTGAACACTGTGTTGGAGATGGCTGGAGTCGATGATGACCTCGCCTCGCGCGCCAGCCGGCTTATAGACGACTTGCAACCCATCTTTCAGGCCTGCCTTGAGGATGCAGGCGCAACACCGGCGCGCGCCGAGGAGTTGGCTGCCATGCTGGTGCTGTTCAATGAGGGTGTCCGCGTGTCCAGCCGCCGCCGTCTGCCCGAGGCGCAGAACCTTCAAACCATCGCCACGACCTTTCGTTTTGTCCGTGGCAACATCGAATGACTGACATGTCCGCCCCAAGCGGCGAGGCACTGGATTCTGAGCTTGTAGCCGCTGCCGGCGTCGGGGAGGCCAGGTGAGGTGCCAGGAATCCGTCATTCAGCTTGGGGTCCTCTCGTTTTCAGTGCAATAAGTGGCGGTTGGAGAGCAAGCATTGGCGTAGGTGTGTTTCAGTAAGCCAATGATTTCAAAGGCTTTTCTGTTGAATCGCCCCGGGTTTCATGGAGGCCAGTTGGTTTAAGTTGAGACCTCGGTCTCGTTCTGCCCGGCTAGCTGCCGGTAGTAGTTCACCTCAGCTTCAGCCGGTGGAATATACCCAATCGAGCTGAGCAGCCGGTGATGGTTGAACCAGGCCACCCATTCCAGGGTCGCCAGTTCCAGTGCCTCCTTGGTTTTCCAAGGCGCACGGCGGTGGATCAATTCAGCCTTGTACAGCCCATTGATCGTATCGGCCAAGGCGTTGTCGTAACTGTCACCACGGCTGCCCACCGAGGGTTCTATCCCTGCTTGGGCAAGGCGTTCGGTGTAGAGAATGGAGACATATTGCGACCCCCTGTCCGAATGATGAATCAAGGCATCCGAGCGTCCGGGTTGCCTGTCAAACAAAGCCTGCTCCAGCGCATCGAGCACAAAGTCCGTGCGCATCGAACTGCTGACACGCCAGCCCACGATGCGCCGGGCAAACACATCAATCACAAAGGCCACGTATTGCCAGCCTTGCCAGGTGCTGACGTATGTGAAGTCCGACACCCACAGTTGGTTGGGCCGATCGGCCTTGAACTGGCGATTAACCCTGTCCAGAGGGCAAAGCGCTGCTTTGTCCGGCACCGTGGTGCGCACGACCTTGCCCCTGCGCACACCGTGTAACCCCAGACGCTTCATCAGCCGCTCGACCGTACAACGTGCCACCTTGGTGCCTTCACGGTTCATCTGGTGCCAGACCTTGTCGGCCCCATAGACCTGCATGTTGGCCTGCCAGACGGCTTGGATCTGCGGCATTAGGGCTTCATCGCGTTTGGCCCGGGCGCAAAGCAGTTCGGGCTTGCGTTTGCGGGCAGCGTGGCACCTGTAGCCAGACGGGGCGATTTGCAGCACTTTGCAAATCGGCTCGACCCCTTGGATATCGCGATGTTTGTCGACGAACGCCCTCAAGACTTCAGTCGGCGGTCGAGCTCCGCCTGGGCAAAAAAAGCGCTCGCCAGCTTGAGGATTTCGTTGGCTTTGCGCAGTTCCTTGACTTCGCGCTCGAGGTCTTTGATGCGGGCTCGCTCGTCAGAGCTGACACCATCGCGCCTGCCTTCGTCAACCTCGTGCTGTCGAACCCAGTCGTTGAGGGTTTGCGGCACGCAGCCAATCTTTGGGGCAATGGACTCAATGGTGGCCCAAAGGGAGGGGTACTCGCCTCGGTGTTCGAGCACCATGCGGACAGCGCGTTCGCGCACCTCGGGTGAAAAACGGTTTGATTTCTTGCTCATGGCTCCATCTTCTCAAAGTGTGGAGCCTCCTCAAAATCCGGGGCGACTCAG
>NZ_CAMDLM010000016.1 GCF_945901735.1 Limnohabitans sp. Rim8 | reverse complement strand
CCCCACCCCGCCAAGGCTTACCCAAGGGACCTATTTAAGCGACACGACCAAAGGTACCACGCCATCGGACAAAGTGGCCTGAACGTTCTGACCAGGCTGAAATTGCCCAGCATGGGTCAGAGCCTGACCCTGGTCATCACTCAGCCAGGCATAACCGCGCTCCAGCACCCGGTGCGGGTCCACCGACGACAAACGCAAAGCGGCCCGCTCCAGGCGCTGGGCGCGTTGCGGCACCTGCTGAGCCCGGTTGAAACCCAAACGGTCGCTCAGCCGCTCCAACTGATGGCCCTGCGCCATGAATTGACTTCGCACACCCATCTGCAAACGACCGGCCAACTGGTCCAGCCACTGGTTGTGCTGGACCAGCAAGGCTTGCGGGCGACCCAGCCGTGACGCCACCGCATTCAGACGCTGGCTCTGGCGCTCTTGCTGACGGACCAAACCCACACCCAACCGCGCCGCCACAGCGTCCAAACGCTGTGCCTGCCGGTCTTGCTGGCGCAGCAGGCCCCGATTCAAGCGGTGTTCCAAGACACTCAAAGCTTCAATGCCCACACCCCGGTCGGTCGCGGCCATCTCAGCGGCGGCCGTGGGCGTTGGGGCGCGCACGTCGGCCACAAAGTCGGCGATCGTGAAATCGGTCTCGTGACCCACGCCGCAAATGAGCGGCACGGGGCTTTGGGCGATCACCCGGGCCAGGTTTTCGTCGTTGAAAGACCACAGGTCTTCCATCGAGCCGCCACCGCGCACCAAGAGGATCACGTCCACAGGCGGGCACAGCGGGTTGTCCTCGGCCGTCAGGGCGTACATGGCTTGCAGGGCCAGCGCCAACGTGGCCGCAGCCCCTGCCCCCTGCACCAAGGCTGGGGCCATCAACACCGGAATGTGCGGCACGCGCCGCTGCAAGGCGGTCACCACGTCGTGCCAAGCGGCAGCCCCCAAAGATGTCACCACCCCAATGGCGCGCGGTTGAGCAGGCAAGCTGCGTTTGTGCCCAGCGTCAAACAAACCCTCGGCTTCGAGCTTGGCTTTGAGGCGCAAAAACTGCTCAAAGAGCACGCCCTGCCCTGCCCGTTCCATGGATTCGACGATCAACTGCAAATCGCCCCGGGCTTCGTAAACACCCAAGCGGCCCCGCACCTCGACCAATTCGCCGTCACGGGGCGCAAAGTCCATCAGACTGGCGGCACGCCGGAACATGGCGCAGCGAATCTGGCCGGTGTCGTCCTTGATTGAAAAATAACAATGCCCGCTGGCCGCGCGCGAAAAGCCCGAAATTTCGCCGCGCAAGCTGACCGGGTTGAACTGGGTATCCAGGGCATCGGCCACGGCGCGGCACAACGCTGAAACAGTCCAAGCGCGTGGGGGGGAGATCTCTGAAGGGCTCATGCCCGGGATTGTCCTACAGCCGGCAGCCACACCAACCCGTGCGTCTGACGCCCATCTTCAGTCGTCCACAGACCATCACGAGGTTCACTACCATTCAGCAAGGACAGTGCTCCGGCTTGACCAATTGACAAGTCCTTGATTCAGTTAATTTTTTAATCATTAATGGGTATTTTTAAAATACATGTCGATCAAAAAAATACAGCCCCACCAAAACTTTTCCACAAAGTTATCCACAGCCCATTCAAGCGATGGGGTGCTCGCTGGCTGGGTGCTCGCGGCGAGCCAGAGGCGCTTGCCATCATCCATAATGATGCTGTTTTGACACTTGGCCTCCCAAAGAAGGAACTGTTTTGTTGTCTATCATTCAGTCCGCTGGATGGCCCATCTGGCCGCTGATTTTGTGCTCTGTTTTGGCTTTGGCCTTGATCCTTGAGCGACTGTTTCAGCTGCGCGAGCACAAAGTCATCCCCCCACAAACCTTGGAACAGGCTGTTGAAATGAGCCGGCGTGGTCTTGCGCCCGAAGAAGCCGTTGTGCAACTTGAAAAAAATGGGGTTTTGGGTCCCGTTCTGGCCAGTGGTCTGCGCTGCCTGCAACAAAATCCTGCCGCCTCGTACGAAGACATCCGGGCGCACATGGAAATGGCCGGCCGTTTGGCTGCTGGGCAACTGGAGCGTTATTTGACGGCTCTGGGCACCATCGCTTCAGCAGCCCCCTTGCTGGGCTTGCTTGGGACCGTCATGGGGATGATCGAAATTTTCGCGGCCCAGACTGCAGGCAGCAGTCAACCGGCGCAACTGGCCTACGGCATCTCCGTGGCCTTATACAACACCGCCTTGGGTTTGATCGTGGCCATTCCAGCACTGATGTTCTGGCGCTACTTCAGAGCACGGGTGGACCATCTGCTGCTGTCGATGGAGGTGGCCAGCGAACAATTGGCCCGCCACTTGAGCCACCTGCGCCACTGAACGAGTCCGCTGTGAACTTTCGCAAACGCACCCCCTCGGCCGAGCCCGAGATCAACCTCATCCCTTTCATCGATGTTTTGTTGGTGCTGCTCATCTTTTTGATGCTCACCTCCACTGCGTCTCGCCTGAGCGAAATCAACATGACCTTGCCCTTGGCGGATGCCCAAAAGCAAAAAGATCGGCCGCAGCAGATTGTGCTCACGGTCAGTGCGCAAGGCCAATATGCCGTGAACAAATCCCCCGTTGATGGCACCTCGGTGAGTGCTTTGGCTGCCGTTTTGGGGCCATTGGCCTCCCAACAGGTGACCTTGGTGATCAGCGCTGACGCGCAGGCCAGTCACCAATCGGTGGTCCATGCCATGGAAGCGGCTCGCCGCACGGGGCTGTCGCAAATCACCTTCGCCACCCAATCTTCCGAGTCCTCGGGCTCCTGACACCCATGCGCCTGTCCGCCTGGCTGCACCAGCACTTGCCAAGGATCTGGGCTTCTCGGGGTTGGATCGCTTGGCTGCTGCGTCCCATCGCCCTCGTCCATGCAGCTTTGCTCTGGAGCCGGGCGCTGCTTTGGCGCTGGGGCTGGCGGCAAGCCCATCGGCTGCCGGTGCCGGTGATTGTGGTGGGCAATGTGGTGGCCGGCGGTGCCGGCAAAACCCCACTCACCATCGCCCTGGTGAACCATCTGCAGCAGCAGGGCTGGAAAGCAGGTGTGGTTTCACGCGGCCACGGCCGCCTGTTCGATGACATCCGTGCGGTCTTGCCCGGCAGCTTGCCCACCGAGGTGGGGGATGAGCCCTTGCTGATCCATCAAAAGACCGGTGCCCCCGTGTGGGTGGCGGCTCTGCGTGCCGAAGCCGGGCGGGCCTTGTTGCAAGCGCACCCTGAGGTCAATATTTTGGTGTGCGACGACGGTCTGCAACACTGGGCCTTGGCTCGGGACCTGGAAATCTGCGTCATGGACGAGCGCGGCGTGGGCAACGGCTGGCTGCTGCCGGCCGGGCCTTTGCGCGAGCCCTGGCCCCGGTCGGTGGACTTGCTGCTGCACACCGGCACCAATGGCTTGCAGGGCGGCTTTCAGGCGCTGCGTGAATTGGCCCCACTGGCGCACGATGCGCACGGCCGCAGCCGGGCTTTGTCCAGCCTGCTCGGCCAGCCCGTCGATGCGGTGGCCGGTCTGGCCCGCCCCGAGGCATTTTTTGCCATGCTGCGCGCAGCCGGTCTGCAGCTGCAGCAGACCACCGCCTTGCCCGACCATTTTGACTACGCAGACGGGTCGCCAAACCCCTCTGATCGCCTCTTGCTGTGCACAGAAAAAGACGCGGCCAAACTCTGGCTGCACCAGCCTGAGGCCTTGGCTGTCCCCTTGGTGCTGACGCCCGAAGCCGCGTTCTGGCAGGCGCTGGACCAGCGCCTGGCTGCACAACCGTTTCGCTGAAACGACCCGTCTGGACAGCCACATCCGCTGGCCGGCTTGTCTTGCGCCGTTATCATTGCCCCATGGACACCAAACTGCTTGAACTGCTGGTCTGCCCGGTCACCAAAGGACCGCTCGATTTTGACCGCGAGACCCAGGAGCTGCTCTCGCGCAGCGCCCGCCTGGCTTATCCCGTGCGCAAGGGCATTCCCATCCTGCTCGAAAACGAAGCGCGCACCTTGAGTGACGAGGAAATCGAGAAACTGGCGCCTTTGCGCCCCCCGCTCTGAAAGCCCAGGCATGCGGCAGACCCTTCCCGACGGCCACTTCAGCGTCCTGATTCCCGCGCGCATGGCGTCCAGTCGCCTGCCCGGCAAACCCCTGGCCGACATCGCCGGACTGCCCATGGTCGTGCGGGTGGCCCATCGCGCCATGCTGTCGAAAGCCGCCCAAGTGGTGGTAGCTGCCGATGACGACCGCATCGTGGCCGCTTGCGCAGCCCATGGTGTGCGGGCCCTCTTGACCCGCCAGGACCACGTCAGCGGCAGCGACCGTCTGGCCGAGGCCTGCCAGTTGCTGGGCCTGGGTCATGAGGCCGTGGTGGTCAACGTGCAAGGCGACGAGCCGCTGATCGAGCCAGCACTGATTGACCAGGTCGCGCAGCTGCTCATCGAACGGCCTGAGGCCAGCATGAGCACAGCCGCCCACGCCATCACCTTGCTGGCCGACTTCTGTAACCCGAATGTGGTCAAGGTGGTCACGGACGCCCGGCAGATGGCGCTTTATTTCAGCCGCGCACCCATTCCCTGGTGGCGTGATGGGCAAAGTGCCGCTTCTCACTTGGGCAAGAACCTCGAACCCTTCACCCAACTGCCCAGCCCGCCGCCCCTGCGACATGTGGGCATTTACGCCTACCGCGCCGGTTTTTTGGCCCAGTTCCCCCAACTGCCTCCCGCCCCCATGGAGCAGCTGGAGTCGCTGGAGCAGCTGCGCGCCCTGTGGCACGGACACCGCATTGCCGTTTACACCACCGGCCAGGCCCCCGGACCGGGCGTGGACACCCCAGAAGATTTGGAACGCGTTCGCGCCGCCATCCGGGCGTAAGCCTGAATTACGCCTTGCGTGATATTCTCACTGCAGTCGTTTGCCGCAACATGGGTCCCCTCGAGACCCGGCAGACCCACTCCATGACAAGCAATAAGGAAAACAACCATGAGACTGATTTTGTTGGGCGCACCCGGCGCAGGCAAAGGCACCCAAGCCACTTTCATTTGCCAGAAATACACCATCCCTCAAATATCGACCGGCGACATGCTGCGTGCGGCCGTGAAGGCCGGCACCCCACTGGGCTTGCAAGCCAAAGCCGTCATGGAGTCGGGCGGACTGGTCAGCGACGATCTGATCATCAACCTGGTCAAGGAACGCATTGCCCAGACCGACTGCGTCAATGGTTTCCTGTTTGACGGCTTCCCGCGCACCATCCCCCAGGCCGACGCCATGAAGGCTGCCGGCGTCAAACTCGACTACGTGCTCGAAATCGACGTGCCCTTTGAAGCCATCATTGAACGCATGAGCGGCCGCCGCTCGCACCCCGCCTCGGGCCGCACTTACCACGTCACCTTCAACCCGCCCAAAGTGGCGGGTGTGGACGATGTGACCGGAGAGCCCCTGGTACAACGCGCCGACGACCAGGAAGAAACCGTCCAGAAGCGTCTTCAGGTCTACAGCGACCAGACCCGCCCCTTGGTGGACTACTACGCCAACTGGGCCCAGGCCGATGCCGCCTCTGCGCCCAAGTACCGCGCCATCAGTGGCACGGGCAGCGTGGAGGACATCACCGCGCGCGCATTTGCCGCACTGGCACCGTAATCCTCGGCACACAGTCGTCAGGCTGCACCCACCCGACAAGCCCCTTTTCAGGGGCTTTGTTGTTGGCAGACAACACACAAAGACTCTGGGCACTTTGGCTGTCTGGGGGCTGTATCGCGCGGACCGGGCACGGTGAACTCCACCTGCGCTCTGCCGTGCAAGACCCGCGGCGCTAGCGCAACGGCTTCGCCCCGCCTCGCCAATTCAAGTTCAATTTCAGACTTTTTTTCATGGCAAGCTTGCACAACCAAGAAAACTGTTTAAAAATACAGCCACTGGATGAAACAACAGCTCCAGTCCCCACCAGGAGACCGCCATGACCGACAGCCCCAAACTCACCGCCCGCCAACAAGAAATTTTGCAACTGATCCAGAACACCATCGCCAACACCGGCGCACCCCCGACCCGCGCCGAGATCGCCAGTGTTCTGGGTTTCAAATCACCCAACGCCGCAGAAGAGCACCTCAAGGCCCTCGCGCGCAAGGGCGCGATCGAGTTGGTCAGTGGCACCTCGCGCGGCATTCGCCTCAAAGGCAGCTCGCGCAGCAGCTTGCGCACACCTTCTGATCTGTTCAGCTTGAGCCTGCCCGGGTTGGGTCAGCTGTGTCTGCCTCTGGTGGGGCGCGTGGCTGCCGGCTCGCCCATCCTGGCGCAAGAACACGTAGACCGCACCTACCAACTCGAAAGCAGCCTGTTTGCCCAGCAACCCGACTACCTGCTGCGGGTGCGTGGCATGTCCATGCGGGATGCGGGCATCATGGACGGCGACTTGTTGGCCGTCAAATCCACCAAAGAAGTGCGCAACGGCCAGATCGTGGTGGCCCGCCTGGGTGACGAGGTCACGGTCAAACGCCTGCACAAAACCGCCTCCAGCATCGAACTGCTGCCCGAAAACCCCGACTACCCGACCATCGTGGTGCACCCGGGCGAGCCTTTTGACATTGAAGGCCTGGCCGTGGGCCTGATCCGCAACAGCTTCGTCATGTGACATTTTTCAGTCGCGGCCTCAGGTGGCGGGCGCTGTTCATCAGCCCTGAAGCCGACGACTTTCTTCAGCAATCCTGCCTGTGTCCAACCTCCATGCTTTTGAAAGGTTTCACATGGGAATCGCTCTGCTTACACTTTCAGGTCTGTTCAAGAACCTGCCCTCCTTCGTTACTGGCTCCCCGGTGCAGGTTTTGCCTAAAAGACCGCCTGTACGCCCGCACCCCGAATGGGCTGTTCGGTCCTCACCTTGTGCTATGCCACCCCAAGGCAAGACGCCAGTGACCCAACGCCCACCCAGCCTGCGTGTCCTGCGTGTCCATGAATGTGGTCAAAACTCCCTCGGTGCCGGCCGCATGGTGATCTCTGGCCGCATGGCCGACGTCTGCGCCGAGCTTGATCGATTGGTCGCCTTGGAAGCGCGATACCGCCCCTCCTGAGGCTGGCAGACGGCTTGTGCCCACAAACAACACCCCGATACTCTGGAAGGGGGTTGTTGTGGCACCAAGCGACTGGCCACCGCACGCGTTAAAGCATCACCGATATGTGCCTGGCTGACGACAATCAGGCACGTGACAAGGCACAATGTCGAGCATGAACATTGTGATCCTAGACGACTACCAGGATGTCGTGCGAAAACTCGACTGCGCATCCAAACTCGAGAACTACCCAGCCAAGGTGTACACCAACACGGTCAAAGGCATTGGCCAGCTGTCGGTTCGGCTCAAAGACGCCGATGTGATTGTCTTGAACCGCGAACGCACGGGTCTCAACCGTGCCCTGATCGAGAAGCTGCCCCGACTCAAAATGATCGCCCAAACCGGCCGAGTGGGCAACCACATCGACTTGATGGCCTGCACCGAGCGCGGCGTGGCCGTGGCCGAAGGTGTGGGGTCACCCACTGCCCCGGCTGAACTCACTTGGGCCCTGGTCATGGCAGCCACACGAAGGTTGCCTCAATACATCAGCAGCCTCAAACACGGTGCATGGCAGCAATCGGGCCTCAAGTCCAGCTCGATGCCGGTCAACTTTGGCCTGGGCACCGTGCTCAAAGGCAAAACCCTGGGCATCTGGGGCTACGGCAAAATCGGCCAACTGGTCGCTGGCTTCGGCAAAGCTTTCGGCATGCATGTCCAAGTCTGGGGCAGCGACGAATCCCGCGTGCGCGCGGTCAAGGACGGGTATGCCGCTGCCACCAGTCGGGAAATTTTTTTTCAGACCACGGATGTGCTGACCTTGCACCTGAGGTTGAACGAAGCCACCACCGGCATCGTCACCAGCGATGACTTGGGGCTCATGAAACCCACGGCCTTGCTGGTCAACACCTCGCGTGCCGAACTGATCGAAACCAATGCCCTGATTGGCGCCCTCAACCGGGGTCGACCCGGTATGGCGGCAGTCGACGTGTTTGAAGCCGAGCCGATTTTGCAAGGCTCAGCCTTGCTGCGGCTCGAAAACTGCATTTGCACGCCTCACATTGGCTATGTCGAAAAAGACAGTTATGAACTGTATTTCAGTTCAGCTTTTGACAACGTCGTCAACTTCATCAGAGGCACGCCAACCAATATCGTCAATCCTGGCGCATTGCAGGTTCGACGCTGAGCAGCCTGGCCCCATTCGCAACGACTGAAGACATAATCGTTGCTGGCCTTCTGGCCCACATGTCCATTCGCTCAGCGAATCAACACGTTTTTTGACCCGGCCTTGCGCCTTGTATTGATACTTTCAACATGACTCTCGCATTTTCCAAAGTGGCCATTATTGGCGCCGGCGCCATGGGCCGCGGCATTGCCCAAATCGCCGCGCAAGCAGGCAGCCAGGTCTGGCTGTTCGACACGCAAGCCGAAGCCATTCAAAAAGCCCGCGATGCGGTGTTCCAGCAATGGGACAAATTGCAAGAAAAAGGCCGCTTGAGCGCTGAAGCAGTGGCAGGCCACAAAAGCCGCCTGCTGGGCGCTGCCAGCCTGCAAGACCTGGCCGAGTGCGAGTTGGTGGTCGAAGCCATCGTCGAAAAACTCGACATCAAGAAAAGCCTGTTCACCGATCTGGAAAACGTGCTGTCACCCAGCGCCATCTTGGTCACCAACACTTCTTCGCTCTCGGTCACGGCCATTGCCGCCGCCTTGCAGAGGCCCGCCCAGTTTGCGGGCTACCACTTCTTCAACCCCGTGCCCCTGATGAAGGTGGTCGAAGTGATTGCGGGCCTCAAAACAGACCCCGCTGTGTGCCAACGCCTGACCGAGTTTGCACGCCAAATGGGACACACACCCGTCCAAGCTCAAGACACGCCGGGTTTCATCGTCAACCACGCGGGTCGCGGTTATGGCACCGAAGCGCTGCGCATTGTGAGCGAAGGCATTGCCGACTTCGCCACCATCGACCGCATCCTGCGCGATCAGGTGGGCTTCAAACTCGGCCCCTTCGAACTGTTTGACCTGACAGCTCTGGACGTGTCGCACCACGTCATCGAAGCGATCTACCACCAGTACTACGAAGAGCCACGCTACCGCCCCAACGTCATCACCGCCCAGCGCTTGGCGGGGGGGGTGGTCGGGAAAAAAGTTGGTGAAGGCTTTTACAAGTATGTGGACGGCGCAGCCCAAGTGCCCGCCGAGCCCCCGGTGCCTGTGGTGGACAGCATCCCGCCCGTTTGGGTATCGCCCCGCGCTGCCCGCCGCATGGAACTGCTGCAGCTGCTCAAAGACCTGGGCGCCAAGATCGAAACCGGCGCGTCGCCTTCACCCGAAGCGCTGACCTTGGTCGCTCCGCTGGGCTTTGACATCACCACTGTCGCCGTAGTCGAGCGCCTGGACCCGGCCCGCACCGTAGGCATTGACATGCTGTTTGAGGACGCTTCCACCAAGCGCCGCGTGCTGGCCACCAACCCGGCCACCCGCATCGACATGCGCGATGCGGCCCATGCCTTGTTTGCCCGAGACGGCAAAGCCGTCTCGGTCATCCGCGACAGCGGCGGTTTTGTCACCCAACGCGTGGTGGCGTCCATCGTCAACATCGCGTCCGACATGTGCCAGCAACGCATCTGCAGCCCGCAAGATCTGGAAACCGCCGTCACCTTGGGACTGGCCTACCCCATGGGCCCCTTGGCCATGGGCAACCGCTTGGGGCCCGACAGCATCCTGGAAGTCCTGTTCAACCTGCAAACGGTTTATGGTGACCCCCGTTATCGCCCCAGCCCCTGGTTGCGCCGCCGCGGTGCGATTGGCTTGTCGCTGATGCACACCGAGGAATAATGACTTTGCGGGACAGATCTTTGGCTCTGTCCCACCTGAATGACTTTGCGGGACAGATCTTTAGCTCTGTCCCATCTGAATGACTTTGCGGGACAGATCTTTAGCTCTGTCCCCAACTGATTAAGAAACAAGATGACCGCCCAACTGCTCAGCACCAGCGAAGGCCGGACCCTGGTCCTGACCCTCAGCAACCCGGAATTTCGCAACGCCCTCGGCCCCGAAATGTACGCCGCCGGGGTCGAAGCCCTGAGCGTGGCCGAATCGAACCCCGATGTGCGCAGCGTGGCGATCACCGGGGCCAACGGCATCTTCAGCGCAGGCGGCAATTTGCAGCGCTTGCAAAACAATCGGCAACTGCCGCCCGAACACCAGGCGCAAAGCATCGAAGGCCTGCACAACTGGATCGAAGCCATCCGCACCTTCCCCAAGCCGGTCATCGCAGCCGTGGAAGGACCAGCGGCCGGTGCTGGTTTTTCGCTGGCTCTGGCCTGCGACATGATCGTGGCCGCACGGAACAGCGTGTTCTTGATGGCCTACAGCTCCATTGCCTTGTCGCCCGATGGCGGCGGCAGCTGGAGCCTGTCGCGCGCCGTGCCGCGCCAGTTGGCCACCGAGTTGTTGATGTGCGGCGAGCGCATCGGTGCCGAGCGTCTGCAACAGTTGGGTGTGGTGAATCGACTCGCGGATGCAGGGCAAGCCTTACAGCAAGCTTTGGATCTGTGCGAGCAACTCAATGCCCGCGCACCCAATGCCTTGACCAGCATCAAGGATTTGCTGGCCGACGCGGATGGCAGTAGCTTGAATGCGCAACTGGCGCGTGAGCGCAATGAGTTTGTCAAAAACCTGCACCACCCCAACGCCGGTATCGGCATTGGGGCTTTTTTGAACAAACAAAAACCCGAATACGAATAAAGCGACTGGTCCCCCAGGCGACAAAAACCCGAACATCAGTCACTCAAAGGACAGAGCATGGACGAACCGATTCTGACAATGGAGGAAAGAGAGGCGATCAACAATGGTCGCTGGTTCTCCAGCCTTTCACCTTCACTACGACACGACATACTTCGATGCGCTTACGTCAAACGACACAAAGACGGCGACATGCTCGCGGCACGGGGCGACCCGCCCGAGCAGTGGATCGCTTGTGCCAAGGGCGCTGTGCGCGTGAGCTCGACCTCGGTGTCGGGCAAGCAAATCACCTTGACCTATGTGGAGCCGGGCATCTGGTTCGGCGATGTGTCGATTTTCGACGGAGACCGGCGCACACACGACTGCTATGCACACGGCGACACGACCACACTCAACGTGGCCAAGGCCGACTTCAAGAAAATCCTGACGCAGCACGTCGAGTTTTACGACGCCATGCTGCGCCTGCATGCGCGGCGCATTCGCCAGCTCTACGGCTTGGTGGAAGACCTCAACACCCTGCCCTTGCGAGCGCGTCTGGCCAAGCAACTCAACCACTTGCTGCGCAGCTATGGTGTGCCGAGTTTGTCGGACGCCAAAGCGATCCGCATCAGCCTGCAACTGGCGCAGGAAGAGCTGGCGCAATTGCTGGGTGCTTCACGCCAACGCGTGAACCAGGAACTCAAGCAGATGGAGCGCGAGCAGATCATCCGCATCGAGCCGGGCGGCCTGGTGGTGCTGGACCGCGACGCGCTGTTGTTGATCGTGAACGCGGACCACTGAAACGTTCGCGCTTGTCTCTCCCGTCGGCCGCTGGGTGCGGCCGGCCAACAGCCCCGGTGAACCCATGAGTGCATTTGACCATTTCGTGGGGACCCGGCCTGTCACGGGCACCCATGCCTTCGACATCCCCGCCTTGGAAAGCTGGCTCAGCGCCAAACTCCCCGGCTTTGCAGGCCCCTTGAGCGTGGAAATGTTCAAAGGCGGCCAGTCCAACCCGACCTACAAACTCATCACGCCCACTTGCCACTACGTGATGCGGGCCAAGCCCGGCCCCGTGGCCAAGCTGCTGCCTTCGGCCCACGCCATCGAGCGCGAATTTGCGGTCATGAAAGGCCTGCACGGCACCGACGTGCCCGTGGCCCAAATGCATGTGCTGTGCTACGACGAAGCGGTCATTGGGCGGGCGTTTTACGTCATGGAGTTTGTGCAAGGCCGCGTGCTGTGGGACCAATCCTTGCCCGGCATGTCGCAGACCGAGCGCGGCGCGATCTACGATGAAATGAACCGGGTGCTGGCCGCGCTGCACAAAGTGGATGTGGCCATGCAAGGCCTGTCCAGCTACGGCAAACCGGGCAACTACATCGAACGCCAAATTGGCCGCTGGAGCAAGCAATACGCCGCCTCCATCACCCAGCCCATCCCCGAGATGGACCAGTTGATCGAATGGCTGCCGAAAAATATCCCCGACAGCGCCAAAGACGCGTCTATGGTTGGCGTCGTGCATGGCGACTACCGTCTGGACAACCTGATGTTCCACCCCACCGAAGCCCGCGTGCTGGCCGTGCTGGACTGGGAACTGTCCACACTGGGCCACCCTCTGGCCGACTTCAGCTACCACTGCATGGCCTGGCACATCAGCCCCGGCACCTTCCGCGGCATTGGCGGACTGGACTTTGCGGCCCTGGGCATTCCGTCCGAGCAAGAGTACATACGCCTCTACTGCGAACGCACCGGATTCACCACACCCGAAGTTTTGGCCAAAGACTGGAACTTTTACCTGGCCTACAACATGTTCCGAATTGCCGCGATTTTGCAAGGCATTGCCAAACGCGTCGAGGACGGCACAGCCTCCAGCGAACAAGCCAAAACCTCCGGTGCCGGTGCGCGCCCGATGGCCGAGTTGGCCTGGCAGTTCGCCTGCAAAGCCTGAACACCCCCTTTTACGACCCATCACAACCAGGAGATAGACCATGGATTTTGAATACACCCCCAAGGTCAAGGACATGCAGGCCCACTTGTTGGCCTTCATGGACCAGCACATTTACCCCAACGAGGCGAGGTTCTTCGAAGAGATTGCCGAAAACCGCGCCAAAGGCAACGCTTGGGTGCCGACCAAAATTGTCGAGGAGCTCAAGCCCAAGGCGCTGGCCGCCGGTTTGTGGAACCTGTTCTTGCCCAAGTCCACTCGCGCCCCACAAGGCCTGTCCAACCTCGAATACGCCCCCCTGTGCGAGATCATGGGCCGCGTGCCCTTTGCGGCCGAAATTTTCAACTGCTCAGCGCCCGACACCGGCAACATGGAAACGCTGGAGCGCTATGCCAGCGAAAGCCTCAAAGACGAATGGCTGGAGCCTTTGCTGCGCGGAGAAATCCGCTCTGCCTTCTTGATGACCGAGCCCGATGTGGCCTCATCGGATGCGACCAACATCGAATGCGAAATCCGCCGCGATGGCGACGAGTACGTGATCAATGGCCGCAAGTGGTGGTCGTCCGGTGCGGGTGACCCACGTTGCGCGGTTTACATCGTCATGGGCAAGACCAACCCCGACGCCGGCCGCCACGAGCAACAGTCCATGATTGTGGTGCCCGCCAACACGCCCGGCATCACCGTGGTGCGGGCCTTGTCGGTGTTTGGCTACGACGACGCGCCGCATGGCCACATGGAGGTCGTGCTCAAAAACGTGCGTGTGCCAGCCGAGAACATTTTGCTGGGCGAAGGCCGTGGCTTTGAAATCGCGCAAGGCCGCTTGGGCCCTGGCCGGATTCACCACTGCATGCGCACCATCGGCATTGCCGAACGCGCCCTCGAGCTGATGTGCAAACGCCTGAACGAGCGCGTGGCCTTTGGCCGTGAAGTGGCCCGCCAGACCGTGTGGCAAGAGCGCATTGCCGAGTCGCGCTGCATGATCGAGCAAGCCCGCTTGCTGACCCTCAAAGCCGCGCACATGATGGACACCGTGGGCAACAAAGTGGCCAAGGCCGAAATCGCCATGATCAAGATCGTGGCCCCCAACATGGCCTGCCAGATCATCGACTGGGCCATTCAGGCGCACGGTGGTGGCGGTGTGTCGCAAGACTTCCCGCTGGCCTATGCCTACGCCCACCAGCGCACCTTGCGCCTGGCCGATGGTCCTGACGAAGTGCACCGCAACTCGCTGGCCAAACTGGAGCTGGCCAAGCAGTTGGCCTTGCCGGGCGAAGTCCGCATGCCCGTCACGCGCGGCAGTTGAACGCGCCATCCATCCCAACTCAGCGGCGTCTTTGACGGCGCTGTTGAGTTTGATTGGGGGACAGGTCAGCCTCTGGTTTTTCAGGACGACGTTTTGTTGAGGGTGACCTGAGAAGCAGCTGTAGGTCGGACCTTCACGGTCCGACACCTCCTCACATCGGCAAGCGACATTTTCGAAGTATTGCGGTGGGCTTTGTCGGGCCTGAAGGCACCAACCTACAAAATGCACAAGACCGGGCTGCATCGCCCGGTTGGCCACCTCGTTGGCCTCGGCCTCACATGCACCAGAGCGCGCTCAGTGCACCGAACCAGCAGGCAAATCGGGTGGCAAGCCGGTGAACAAGGCGGCTGCGTCCACCGGGTCAAAGCGGTATTGCGCGCCGCAAAAGTCGCAACCCACTTCGACTTGGCCCTGCTCGGCAATAATGCCTTCCACCTCTTCGGTGCCCAAGCTGCGGATCATGTTGCCCACGCGTTCGCGGTTGCAGCGGCAGGCAAAGCGCGGGCCCGTCTCGCCGATGAAGGGCTCATAACGGGCCAGCGGCTCCTCCCAATACAAGCGGTGCAAGATCGTCTTGGCATCCAGCCCCAGCAGCTCTTCGCGCTTGAGGCTTTTGGTCAGGATCGAGATGCGGCTGAAGTCCTCGCTTTGTCCCAGCACCGACTCGCGCATCAGCGAATCCACTTGTCCGGCCAGATTGCCCTCGCCCTCAATGGGCAAACGCTGAATCAGCAGGCCCGCCGCCACCTTGTCATCGGCCGCCAGCACCAGCACGGTGTCCAGTTGCTCCGACTGCAGCATGTAATGCTCCAACACCTCGCTGATGTTCTCCAGTTTTTCGCCCCGGTCACCAAACAGCGGCACCACGCCCTGGTAGGGCTGCTGACCCGGCAAGCGGTCTTGCGGGTCGAGCGTGATGGCACAACGCCCTTCGTTGTTCACGTTCACCATCTGGCTCAGCGTCGCGTTGTCGGCCACCTCGCCCACCTGGGTGCAGGTGGCGCGCAGGCTCAGGTCGGGCTGCACCTCGACCACGCCCAGCTTGACAGGGCCATCGCCAAAAATTTGCAACACCAAAGCGCCATTGAACTTGATGTTGCCCTGCATCAGCACACCCGCCGCAGCCATCTCGCCCAACAACTGGCGCACGGGCGCAGGGTAGGCACCGGTTTCGGAATTGGCAGCGCGACGCGCCAAGATGTCTTGCCAAGCGTCGGTCAGGCGCACCAGCATGCCGCGCACCGGCAGGCCTTCGAAAATGAATTTATGGAGTTCGGACAAAGTTCAATCAACAGCCCCGTGGGGCCGATCCTCAAAAGTTAAAAAGCGTTCGGTCTGGCCAAAAAATCAGCTGATTTTTTTCAGACCGGCCTTGAAGCGGCGGGCGTTTTCCACATAGTGGCGGGCGCTTTGGCGCAAGCCTTCGATCTGCTCGGGGCTGAGTTCACGCACCACCTTGGCGGGCGTGCCCATGATCATCGAGCCATCGGGAAATTCCTTGCCCTCGGTCACCAAAGAGCCCGCGCCCACCAGGCAATTCTTGCCAATCTTCGCACCGTTGAGCACCACCGCGCCAATGCCAATCAGCGACTCGTCGCCAATCGTGCAGCCGTGCAGCATGACCATGTGGCCCACCGTGACATGCTTGCCGACCTTGATCGGCTTGCCGTGGTCGGCATGCATCACGCTGCCGTCCTGGATGTTGCTGCCCTCGCCGATCTCAATCGTCTCGGTGTCGCCCCGCACCGTCACGCCAAACCAAACACTGGCATCGGCCGCGATCTTGACCGCGCCCATGACCTGCGCGTTATCGGCCACCCAGGCCGTCTCGGCGAGTTCGGGGGTTTGATCATCCAGTTGGTAAATGGCCATGGCGGTCTCCTGTTGGTTGGGTTTTCTTGAAAACCTACAATTGTAGGGATGCCCACACCCCGCCGTGGGCGCTGCCAGCGATCACCATGCACACCCTGCGCTCCGCCGCACTGCACCCTTGGGCGCAAACCGACCCGAACCTCAAGGCCCAGGCCACTTTGGCGCTGGACCTGCGCCTGCCCGTGGGCGCGGACGACACCCTGCAAGCCCCCAGCTCAGGCCCCGGCCGGTCAGACCGTCCCGCACTGGTGCCGCACACCCAACTCAAAGCCAAATCCATGGCCACGCCCGAGGGCCGGGCCATGCTGGTGCACTCGGTTGCCCACATTGAGCTCAACGCCATCGACCTGGCGCTCGACGTGGTCTGGCGCTTTGCAGGCATGCCCGAAGCCTTTTACACCGACTGGGTGCGCATTGCCCAAGAAGAAGCCAAACACTTCTGCCTGCTGCGCCAGCACTTGCTGGACATGGGCTTTGACTATGGTGATTTTCCGGCCCACAACACGCTGTGGGACATGGCCGAGCGCACGCAAGGCGACATCCTGGCGCGCATCGGCATCGTGCCGCGCACCATGGAAGCGCGGGGCCTCGACGCCTCGCCCGGTGTCAAAAACAAACTGGTCAGCGTGGGCGACCACCGAGCGGGCGAGATCCTGGACATCATCTTGCAAGACGAAATCGGCCATGTGGCCGCAGGCAACCGCTGGTACCGCCACCTGTGCGAACAGCGCGGCTTGGACCCCGTGCACACCTACGCCGAACTGATCGCGCAATACGACGCCCCCAAACTGCGTCCGCCCTTCAACATGGCGGCGCGCCAATCTGCCGGCTTTAGCCCCGAAGAACTGCAACTGTTGGGGCAGTGATCATTCCCTTTGCGTCAAGCCCGCTGGCGACGCCGCATAACCCGTGAGCGTTTTGTCTGCGTGCTTGAGACGCCAGTTGAGCATTTTTTGCGCATAGGCCAGCACCAGCGCAGCGTATTCGGGGTCTTGCGCGCAGTTGTGCAATTGCGCTGGGTCCTTGCGCAAATCAAAAAACAAGGGCGGCAGTGCGGCAAAGTGAACGTACTTGTACTGCTCATCTTGCACCACGGCCAAGGCACTCTCGTCCATGTCTGTGCCCAACACGTCTTCGGGCTGTGAATAAAAGATGTTGCGGAAATCAAACTCGTAGTGCACCTCGGTCCGCCAGTTTTGGGGCGCTTGACCACTGTGCAAAAACGGCAAGAGCGAAGCACCATCACAGGCCCGCGGAATCGCTTGACCCATCCAATCCAAAATGGTGGGCATCGTGTCCACTGTCTCGGTGAACTGGCCAACCAGTTGGCCCCGTGTTGCATCGGATTGAACAGCAGGATCGCGAACAATCATCGGGATGTGAAAGCTCTCATCGAAGTAACCCATCTTGCCGAGCAGGTGGTGGTCACCCAACTGCTCACCGTGGTCGCTGGTCAACACCACCAAGGTGTTGTCCCATTGACCAGTTTCCTTGAGGAACTTGAAAACCCGACCGATCTGGTCGTCCACCTCGCTCATCAGGCCGTAATAGGTGGCGCGCATTTGGCGCACTTCGGCTTCGTCCATCTGGCTGCCCAGACCCTGTCCGTTTTGGAAAAAGCTCTTGCGTGCAATGTTGTCCAAATAGAACTTCAGCAAAGGATGCTGCTCGCCTTCGGCTTGCGGTGAAGCGGCTCGAATCGGTGCGGGGCATTGCGCCGGGTCGTACATATCGTGGTAAGGCGCAGGCGCTGCAAATGGCGGGTGGGGACGGTAGTAACCCAGATGCAAAAACCAGGGCTTGTTTTGAACGCTGCGCAAATAGTCCAAACCCTTGTCGGTGAACCAAGTGGTGTCAGACAAGTGCGCAGGAATGCGGCTGGGACGGGCCGTGGCCCCGACGTCATGGGCTTCCAAGCCTTCGGGCAACCAAATGTCCCAAGGGTTGTCGGGCAACTTCACACCTTGTGCAGCAAGCCAGCCAAAGTAGGCTTCCATTTTCAGCCCCCACGAACCGACCGATTTCCAGCCTTCCATGTCTGCACCCAAAACGGTGTAGCGAGGGTCTTGTGCCGCGGTGACGCGCGGATCTGGCGTGGTAGTGGTGTAACCCACCAAAGCAGGCTCATAACCGGCCTTGCGCACCTCTAAAGCGATGTTGGTGTGGCGTGCATCGAGCGGGATGGTGTTTTGCACCGCCCGGTGATTCATCATGTACAAACCTGTGAGCAAACTGGCTCGGCCTGGCCCGCAAGGCACGGCTTGCGTGTAGTGGCGCGCAAAGGTCACGCCCTCGCGGGCCAGTGATGCAATATTGGGGGTTTTGATCAGAGGGTGACCCAACATGGGCAAGGTGTCGCCCCGCCACTGGTCAACCACGATGAGCAAAACGTTTTTGTGAGCGGGCATATTGGCCTTTGATGCTGTGGACAGTTCTTTGGTGCCAGTTCAATCTCGGTGAATAAACTGACTGAACCAGCATTTAGGCACCGTGTGTCACCATTGTGGCCAACATATGAAGTTCCGATGACTTTAAGGCCTTAGCCCCGCGGGTGGTGCTGGGCGTGCAGCGTCTTGAGCCGCTCACGCGCCACATGGGTGTAGATGGTGGTGGTGGAGATGTCGGCGTGGCCCAGCAACATTTGTACGGCGCGCAAGTCGGCCCCGTGGTTGAGCAAGTGCGTGGCAAAGGCGTGGCGCAGCGTGTGGGGTGACAGCGGCGCGGTGATGCCCGCATCGATCGCGTAGCGCTTGACCAAACTCCAGAACATGACGCGTGACATGGCTGTGCCCGGTGTGGTGCCACTGGTGGTGACGAACAGGTCTTGGGTTTGTCGCTGGCCCAACATGGCCGGTCTGGCCTGGCCCATGTAGCGCTGCAACCACTCACGCGCCTCTTCGCCAAAGGGCACCAGGCGTTCTTTGCTGCCCTTGCCCATGATGCGCAGCACGCCTTCATTGAGCGAGACATGCAGGGTTTTGAGGCTCACCAACTCGCTGACACGCAAGCCACTGGCGTACATCAGCTCCAGCATGGCGCGGTCACGCAGGCCCAGCGGGGTGGTGATGTCGGGCGCAGACAACAACGCATCGACCTGCGCCTCGCCCAGCGTTTTGGGCACGCGCAGCGCCTGTTTGGCGGCCAGCATGCGCAAGGTGGGATCGGATTGAACAAAGCGTTCGCGCAGCGCCCAACGGAAAAACCGCTTGAACACGGTGAGCCTGCGGTTGGCCGATGTCGCCTTGGTCTGGCCATGGCGCTCGGCAAAGTAAGCCTGCAGGTGGTGTTCTTGGGTCGCCTCCAGCGCCAGCCTGTGCGTTACAAACAGCCAGCTGGCGAAGAGAGACAAATCGCGACGGTAAGCCGACAAGGTGTTGTCGGACAGTCCGTCCTCCAGCCAGAGGGCCTCGGCAAATCGGTCGATGGCGCTCTGGCTGGCCTCGTGCATGGACTGAAATCAGTCCAGCTTGAGTTTTTGCTGGTCCACCACCTTTTTGTAGACCTCGAACTCGGCCTTGATCTGGGCCGTGAACTCTTCAGGCGTGTTGGCCACCACCAAAGAGCCGGTGTCGTTGATGCGCTTGGTCACGCCCGGCTCTTGCAGGGCTTTTTTCACGCCCGCGCTGATCTTGTCGACCACCTCTTTGGGCAGGTTCTTGGGGCCCAGGATGCCGTAGTAAGCCATGCGGTTGACGGGCTCCAGACCCACATCCTTGAAGGTGGGCACATTGGGCAGTTGCGATAAGCGCTGGGGCGCGGCCACCACGATGGGCACCAAACGGCCCGACTGGATGAAGGGCAGCGCCGAGGGCAGGTTGTCAAAAATGATCGGCACCTGGCCAGCCACGGTGTCGTTCAAGGCCGGGCCTGCACCACGGTAAGGAATGTGGGTGATGAACACGCCCGCCAGGCTCTTCCACAGCTCGGTCTGCAGGTGGCCGATGCCGCCTGTGCCCGAGGAGGCATAGGAGTATTTACCGGGGTTCTTCTTCAACTCGGCCACAAAACCCGCGTAATCCTTGGCCGGAAAGCTGGGGTGCACCGCGATCACATTGGGCGTGGCCGCAATGTTGATGATGGGGGTGAAGTCGGTCAGCACGTTGTACGGGATCTTGGGGTTGATGGCCGGATTGGCCGCCGTGGTCGACACCGTGGCCATGCCCAGGTTGTAGCCATCGGGTGCAGCGCGCACGGTTTCGGTCGCGCCCACCACACCGCCGCCACCGGCCTTGTTCTCGACGATCACGCTTTGGCCCAGGGCTTTGCCCAGCGGCTCGGCAATCACGCGGGCCACGATGTCGGTGGTGCCGCCAGGCGCAAACGGCACCTGCAGACGAATGGTTTTGCTGGGGTAAGCCTGGGCCCACACCGATCCGCTGGCCAACACGGTGGCAGCCAAACCGGCTGCAGAAACCAAACTACGACGCTTCATTGATAAAACTCCTTAAAAGATCGCACATGATAGGCAAAAAATGGGGCCCGGCGTGAGGGGGAAAACCCACAAAGCCCCAACACCGTGCAAGAGGGCGGTGCAGGTGACAGCCGCTCCTCAAAGACACATCCACACTGGGTTATCCTAGCCCAGTGAATTTTGCCCAACTCCTTTTTCCTGATTTTTCCCTGATCCTGTGCGGCTATCTGATTTGCCGCTTCACGGCCCTGAACCGCCCGATCTGGCAACAGGTGGAGAGCCTGGTGTATTTCTTCCTGTTCCCGGTGCTGCTGTTTCACTCCATCGTGAAAAGCCCGCTGGACCTGACGGCCGCCTCCAGCCTGATCGGCGCGGGCCTGAGCCTGGCGCTGGGGGCCATTGCGCTGACCTACAGCCTGCCCTACTGGCCTGTGCTGGGCCGCTACCTGGACCGGCGTGACCATGCTGCGGCGTCGCAGGTGGGCTTTCGCTTTAACTCCTTCATTGGCCTGGCGCTGGCCGAGCGCTTGGCCGGGTCCGAAGGCTTGTTGATGATTGCGGTGCTGATTGGCTTTTGCGTGCCCCTGTTCAACATCAGCGCAATCTGGCCCATGGCCCGACATGCCCAAACCGGCTTTTTGCGCGAAATGGTGCGCAACCCCCTCATCATCGCCACCGTGTCGGGTCTGGTGGCCAACTTGCTGGGCTTTCGCATGCCCGATGTCCTGGAGCCCAGCGTCAGTCGCATTGGTGCAGCCTCTTTGGCGCTGGGTTTGATGGCGGCCGGCGCAGGCATGCAACTGGGCAGCTTGCGCCAAGGCAAACTGCTGAGCACGGCAGTGCTGTTGGTCAAACACGTGTTGATGCCCCTGATGGCGCTGGGCCTGTCGCGGCTGTTTGGCCTGAACCCCGCCCAAACCACCATCTTGCTGGCGTTTTCAGCGCTGCCCACCGCCTCCACCTGCTATGTGCTGGCCGCCCGCATGGGCTACAACGGGCCGTACGTGGCGGGCCTGGTCACACTGTCCACCTTGGCCGGCATGCTGAGTTTGCCTTTTGCACTGGGTGTGCTGCGGGGTTGAACAAAATTTGCGCCACCAGCCAAAGCTCGGTTTTGCAGGTCGGTGCCTTCAGGTCCGACATCTTCGGTGCACCACCGTCCTTTGAAAATGTCGCTTTGCGAAAGGATGGCTGTCGGACCCTAAAGGCCCGACCTACGGGAGGTATGTCGCGCCCCCGATGGAATCGCTCTTCGTAGGTCGGCGCCTTCAGGCCCGACTTCTTGGCGCAAGGCGGTCCGCATTTTGGGCTTGCGACCAAGCCACCTGCTCTTGCACCACCGGGTCTGGGTGGGCAGTGTGCACAGCCAACGCCTGCAGCAAAACCTGGCGCTCACCTTCCGGCAAGGCCGAGGTGGCCAGCGCATTGCCCGCCGCCAAGGCCAGATTGCGCAACCAGCGGGCATGGCCGATTCGGCGGATGGCGCTGCCCTCGGTGCGGCGCAAAAACTCGGCTTCGTTCCAGGCCATGAGCTCAGCGATGCTGCCCGCGCCCAAACCGTCGCGCGCTTGCCAATCGGGCAAAGGGCTGATTTGCGCGAACTTGTTCCAGGGGCAAGCCAGCTGACAGTCGTCGCAGCCATAAATTCGGTTGCCAATCAACGGCCGCAAGGCCTCGTCAATCGGCCCGGCGTGCTCAATCGTCAAATAAGAAATACAGCGCCGCGCATCCAACTTGTAGGGGCCGACGATGGCCTGCGTGGGGCACAGGTCCATGCAGGCAGTGCACTGGCCGCAATGCGCCGATGCGGCAGGCGTTTCGGGCAGCGCCAAGTCCACAAACAACTCGCCCAGAAAAAACATCGACCCGGCCTCGCGTGAGAGGACCAGCGTGTGTTTGCCGCGCCAACCCAAGCCGCTGCGGGTGGCCAGCTCGGCCTCCAGCACCGGCGCAGAGTCTGTGAACACGCGGTGGCCAAAGGGGCCAATCGCCTCGGCGATGCGGTCCTGCAGTTTTTGCAGGCGGCTGCGCAAAACCTTGTGGTAGTCACGCCCCCGGGCATAGAGCGACACCACCGCCTCTGCTGGCTGCAGGCTGCGGGCGGTTTCACGCGCCAACCACTCTGGCGGGGTGCCCTGCGGCAAGTAATCCATTCGGGCGGTGATCACGCTCACCGTGCCCGGCACCAGCTCGGCCGGGCGGGCGCGCTTCATGCCATGGCTTGCCATGTAGCCCATGCTGCCGTGAAAACCCTCAGCCAACCAAGCCTGTAATCCGGGCTCTGCCGAGGACAAATCGATGCCCGTCACGCCAATTTGGGACAATCCCAACTCACGCGCCCAGACCTGGATCTGGGGCCACAGTTCAAGAAAGTCGATTTGAGTACGTTGAGCAGTCACCCGCCGATTGTAGAAAGCCCCGACGCACCGGCATATTGGGAGGGCTTGTGGCCGAACGAGGCCGCCACGCAGGCCTTTGCCACGCAATTGGCGCAAGGCCTCGGCCAATGGCCGGGCGGGCGCGATGCGCGCATTGAGCTGCGCGGCAACCTGGGTGCGGGCAAGACCACCTTGGTGCGCCACCTGCTGCGCGCCGCTGGGGTGACGGGCCGCATCAAAAGCCCGACTTACGCTGTAGTTGAACCCCACCAAGCGGTCAACCTGGCGGGCACGGGCGGAGCGGGAGGGATGGCCTGGCCCATCTGGCATTTTGACTTTTACCGTTTCAACGACCCCCAGGAATGGGAAGACGCGGGCTTTCGCGACATCTTTGCCGGACCGGGCCTCAAACTCATGGAGTGGCCGGACAAAGTGGCCGGGCAACTGCCCCCGCCCGATTGGGTGATCACGCTCGATGCCATCGACGAAGACCAGCGCCTGGTGCGCATCGGCACAGGCACACAGCGCGGCCGCATGTGGCTGCAATCGTGGATCCAAGGTGCGGCCCATGCGCAGTGACCGCCGTCGCCTGGTCCAGGCGGGTTTTCTGGTGCTGAGCCTGGGCGCCGCACAGATCGCTCGGGGTGCCAACATGCTGGCGGTGCGCATTTGGCCCGCGGCCGATTACAGCCGCGTCACGCTCGAATCGGACGCGCCCATCCAAAGCACCCAGACCTTCATCGCCTCACCACCACGCCTGGCGGTGGACATCCAAGGCATGCAACTGAACGCCGCATTGCGCGAGCTGGTGGGCAAGGTGCAAGCGTCTGACCCGAACATTGCCGGCATCCGCGTGGGCCAGTTCAGCGCCAACGTGGTGCGGCTGGTCATCGACCTCAAACACCCCATCGCGCCGCAAGTCTTCAGCCTGCAACCCGTGGCCCCTTATGCACACCGCTTGGTGCTCGACCTCTACCCCAGCCAAGCCATTGACCCACTGGAGCAGCTGATCCAAGAGCGCATCTCGGCCAAAACCCCGTCTGCCGTGGGCAGCCTGCCCGGGGCCGGGGCCACGGTGAACGACCCCTTGGGCGATCTGATCGCCCGGCAAACCCAGTCCGGCTCAGGCGCCCTGCCTTTGCCCGCGCCGACCACCCGCCGACCCGACACGTCCCGCAGCGAAGGCCCCTTCATGGACAACCCGAGCCGCCCGGGCAGGACACCCGAGCCGCCCCGCACCGAACGGCTGATCGTGGTCACCTTGGACCCGGGCCATGGCGGCGAGGACCCGGGTGCCATTGGCCCAGGCGGCACACGCGAAAAAGACGTGGTGCTGAAAATCGCCAAAATGCTGAGTGAGCGCATCAACGCCAGCAGCGTGGGCGGCAGCCCCATGCGGGCCTTCATGACCCGTGATGCCGACTTTTTTGTGCCCCTGCATGTGCGCGTGCAAAAAGCCCGGCGCGTGCAATCTGACTTGTTTGTCAGTATCCATGCCGATGCTTTTTACACCCCACGCCCGCAAGGTGCCAGCGTGTTCGCGCTCAGCCAGGGTGGGGCCACGAGCGCAGCGGCGCGCTGGATGGCGCAAAAAGAAAACAAGGCCGACGACATCGGCGGCGTGAACCTGGGCGGGCAAGATACCCAGGTGCAACACGCCTTGCTCGACATGAGCACTGCAGCGCAAATCAAGGACAGCCTGACACTCGGCAACAGCTTGCTGCGCGAGATCGGCAGCGTGGGCAAGTTGCACAAACCCCGTGTCGAGCAAGCCGGTTTTGCGGTGCTCAAAGCCCCCGACATCCCCAGCGTGCTGGTCGAGACCGCCTTCATCAGCAACCCGGAAGAAGAAGAAAAACTGCGCAGCGAGGCCTACCAAAAGCAACTGACTGACGCCCTGCTGCGCGGCATCCTGGCGTATTTTTCGCGCAACCCGCCGTTGGCGCGCAACCGTAGCCTGTGAGCCCCGCAAAGCAACGCCGCTCGTCGGTCAGAGCCTTGAGGGTCCGACATTCCTTCTTTTTGTAGGTCGGGCCTTTATGGTCCGACAGCCATCCCTTCGCGGAGCGACATTTTCAAGAGGCGGTGACGCACTCAAGACGTCGGACCTGAAGGCACCGACCTACAAAACCGTGTCTTGGCTCGTCAGCACATCCCGATCGAACTGCGCCATGGCCGACTCAGACGGCAGCCGATGGGTTAAGACGCAACCAGGTTTTGAGCCGCTCTACACCTTGCGCCAGCCGCGCCAGGTCTTTGGACGCGAAGCACCAGCGCAGCCAGCCGGCCGCTTCAGGCGCAAAGGCTTCGCCGGGGGCCAGACCCAACCCGGCTTCGGCCACCAGGCGCTTGGCCGTCTGCACCGAATCAGGGTGCCCGTCGAGCCTGAAAAACGCGTACATGCCGCCTTTGGCCGGGGCCACTTGCACGCCCGGAACGGCTTGCAGCAGCGGCAGCAAGGTGTCGCGGCAGGTTTTGAGGTGAGCCACCACGCGGGGCGTGATGTCTGCGGTGTTTTGCAAAGCCACCACCCCCGCCTTTTGGGTGAACACCGAAGCACACGAGGTGTTGAACTCGATCAGTTTGCCCATGTGCGGCGTCATGGCGGCGGGCATCACCAGCCAGCCCAAGCGCCAGCCGGTCATCAAAAAGCTCTTGGAGAAGCTGTGCACCACCACCAGTCGGTCCTCGGGCTCGGACACATCCAAAAACGACGGGGCGCAGCCGTTGGCGGTATCGGTTTCGTAATACAAGCGCTCGTACACCTCGTCGGCCAGCACCCAGGTGCCGGTGCTGCGGCAGTGCGCCAGAATGTCGGCCTGCTCGGCGCGGCTGAGCGTCCAGCCTGTCGGGTTGTTGGGTGAGTTGACGATCAGCATCCGCGTGACGGGTGTGATGGCGGCTTTGAGCGCCGCCATGTCGAGCTGCCACTGGCCATTCACCGGGCGCAGCGGCACGCACTTCAAATTCGCGCCCATCACCAGCGCCTGCGCCGTCAGGTTGGGCCACACGGGCGTCACGGCAACCACGTCGTCACCGGCATCGATCAGGGCTTGCGCCGCCAGCATGAGCGCATTCACGCCGCCCGAAGTGATGGCCAGTCGGTCCACGCCAATGGGGCCATGCAGGGCCGACATGTAATCGGACACGGCCTCGCGCAACTCGGGCAGGCCCAGGTTGTGGGCATAAAAAGTTTCGCCTTTTTGCAGCGAATCGATGGCGGCTTGGCGCACGGTGTCGGGCGTCACCTCGTCAGATTCTCCAAACCAAAAGGCCAGCACATCGGGGCGGCCCATGCCCGCGTTGGCGACTTCACGGATGCGGGACTCTTCCAAGTCCATGACGGCCTGGCGCATGAAAGGGGTGGTGTTTTTGTTCATGCCCGCATCGTAAAGGCTCAGGTGCACGCAGCGAGTCACCACTTGCACAGCTTGTCATCTCGACGCAGCAGATGCTTGCAGATCTGCAGGGCTTGCCTATGATGCACAGCACAACAAAAGACAGGGAGAACGCCATGAAGACTCGGCATTTAGCGTCGACGCTCGCCAGCGTGGTTTTGGGACTGGGATGGCTGGCGGCCGTGCCTGCCAGCGGGGCAACGGACAACTTCACCGCCGTGACCGCCGCCGACAAACCCGCCAAAAAACCCCAACAGGCCAAAGCCCCCAAGCCGCCCACCGACAAAGGCTCGGCAGAAAGCAAGGCCGATCGCGACAAACGCCTGTTGCGCGAATGCCGGGGCCGACCCAATGCCGGGGCATGCGCGGGCTACGCCAGCTGAGTGCTTCAGGCACCGGCCTTCACAAGCGGCTGGGCCCACCTCTGGGCCAAACCACTGGCGCGCATGCTGGGGCGGTGGGTGGCCGCTTCGAGCAAACCGGCTTCGGCTTCGATCAGGGTGAACTGCTCGCGGGCCCGGGTGATGCCGGTGTAGACCAGCTCGCGGCTGAGCACCTCGGCAGCGCCCGGTGGCAACACCAGCGCGGTGTGCTCGAACTCCGAGCCCTGGCTTTTGTGCACCGTCATGACAAACGCGGTGTCGACCTGGGCCAAGCGCATGACGCTCACCGATCGCAGGGCTTGACCGTCCAAAAACCAAACCTTGGGCTTGCCCTCGGTGCCCGGCAACACCACGCCCACGTCGCCATTGAAGACCCCCAACTGTGCGTCGTTGCGCGTGACCATGACGGGCCGCCCCTCGTACCACTCGCCCTGGATGTGCAGCAAGCCCGCATCGGCCAAGGCTTTTTGCACCGCTGCATTCAGCGCTTGCGTGCCCCAGTCGCCTTGGTGCACCGCGCACAAAATGCGAAACCGCTCGAAGGCCTTGAGCACGCTGCTGACCCAACTGGCGTGCGCTGCCATACCCTGCCCTGCCGGGCCAGTTTGCATGAGGCGAAGGTAATCGGCATACGAAGGCTTGCCCGCTGCGCCCAGCGCCAGGGCGCAGACCGCTTGGGGGCTGCTCGGCTGGAGAGCCAGCAGGGCAGAAAGTGGCCCTGTGGGAGCGGTCTGCGACCGCGAGGAATCGCCAGCCAAGCCATCGCGGCCAGAGGCCGGTCCTACAAAAACGTCGCGGGCTGCAATGGCATCGCCCCGGTTCACGGCCAGGGCCAGCTGGCCGATGGCGCCTTTGAAGCGGCGGCTTTGGCGCAGCATCACGGTTTGCTGGGCCAACACAGGGGCCGGATCGGGCTGCACAAATTCGGCGGCCAGGGTCTGCCCGGCTGCGCGCTGCACAAACTGCGCCGTGGCCCCGCTGTAGCGGCCCGCTGCCGCGTCTTGGCACAGGTCGCCCAACACCGCACCGGCTTCGACCGAGGCCAGTTGATCCTTGTCGCCCAACAACACCAAGCGGGCTGTGGGCGGCAGGGCCTGCAGCAGGGCGTCCATCATTTCCAGGTGCACCATCGAGGCTTCGTCCACGATCAGCACATCCACATCGAGCGGGTTGGCCGCGTGGTGGCGGAACTGGCGTGTGTCGGGCCGCGCCCCGAGCAGCGAATGCAGTGTGCGCGCCGGGCCCATGCGGGCGATCAGCGCACCCAGGTCCAGCCCCGAGTCAACAGGCACAGGCAAGCGGGTCAATGCGTCGTCGATCGACTGCTTCAGGCGCGCCGCTGCTTTGCCGGTGGGCGCGGCCAGCGCCACGCGCAGCGGTGTGCCATCGGGGTGCAGCGCCAGCAACAGGGCCAGCAAGCGGGCCGCGGTGTAGGTCTTGCCGGTGCCGGGCCCACCGGTGATGACCGACAGGCGCGCGCGCAGTGCCACAGCGCAGGCCACCTTTTGCCAGTCGGTGAGGTGGTGCGCTTCGGGATTGGGCGCTTCGGGGTTGGGCACAAAGAAACGGTCCAGCCATTCGCGTGCCGCCGCTTCGGGCACGGCCAGGGGCTCGCTGGCACGCTGCAGCAGGCTCTGGCCCACGCGCTGCTCATAGCCCGCATAACGGCGCAGGTACAAAAGCGGCGCATCGGCCGGGCCACCCAGCACCAGCGGCTGGCCTTGGTCGGGGGCATCGACCCCACGCCAACACGCGCCAGACACCGTGCCCAGCAAAGCGGTTTGCCAGTCGGCCAGCGTGGCGGGCAGGTGTGCCCACAAGGCCTTCAGGCCCTGCGGGCCTTCCACGGCTACAGCAGGCCAGCCCAGCAAGGCCACTGGCGGCTGGCACAACTCGGCCAAAGACAAGCAGGTGTGGCCGCGCCCTTCCATGTGCGCGAGCATGGCCGCAGCCACCAGCCAGGGTGCAGGGGCACCGGCGTCGAGGCGCAGCACTTGTGCGGCGAAGGCGCTGTCGATGTGGCGCAGCAGGCCTTGGCCCGTCCACAGGTTCAACCACTGAACCGTTTGCACAGCGGACAGGCCTTGGGTGGGCAGGCCTTGGGCTGGCAGGTCCTTGATCCAATCCATTTGCGCGGTGGGCACGGTCGTGATGCGTGGGGGGTTTTTCAAACTCATGCCACCCCCTCGGTGTTCAACATGGCGTCCAGGCCGTCGAGCAACGCCAAAGGCGCAGGCAAGGTGCAGCAGCCGCCCGCAGGCCCGTCGATGCCGCGCAAAAACAAATACACCGCGCCACCCAACTGCTGCGCCGGGTCATAGGCATCCCCTAAGCGAGCGCGCAACAAGCGGTGCAGCGCCAGCATGTACAGCGCAGCCTGCACCTCATAGCGGTGCTGGGCCATGGCCGCATCCAGGGCCTGTGCGGTGTAGGCCGCGTCATCGGCCCCCAGGTAATTCGATTTGTAGTCAAGCACCCAGTAGCGGCCTTCGTGCGCAAACACCAAGTCGGCAAAGCCCATCAGCATGCCGTGCAGCTGCGCGTCGGGCAGCTGCGGGCGGCTCACGCCGGGCAACAGGTGCTGCTGGCACAGGGCATCGACCTGGCGTGCATGCAGGCGCTCGGCGGGCAGCCAGAACTCCATCTCGGGCAACAAGGTGCCCAACGCGTTCAGCGGCGCGTTGGGCCCGCGCAAAGGCTGGGCCACCACACGGCTGAGCCACTGCAGCACGTCGTCGGCCTGGGCCTTGTAACCGGCGTTTTCGCAGCGGTACTTCAGGCGCGCGGCCTGGGTCGCATCAAGCGCAAAGGCCTCTGCCGCCAACCATTCGAGTTGGTCATGCAAAAAATTGCCCGCTGTGGGGCCTTTGGCAAAGCCATGCCAGGGGGCCAAAGCACCGGGGCTGGCCAGCCTGGCCGTGGGCATGGCCGTATCTTCTGGGGGTTCGTCGTCTGCGGGGCGCGGCGGGTTCAAGTGCAACACCAAGGGCGCCAGGGACTGCGAAGACAGGTCACGCGTCAGGCGCGAAAAACTGGCGATCGTCCACGACTTGTCGATGCGGGCGGTGCAGCTCAGGGCCTCGCGCAGTGCGGTGGTCTGCACGGGCTTGTGCCAAAGCGTGAGCGGCACTTCGGCGGGGGCGAGGTGCAAGTGCACCGACAAGACCTGGCCAAGCTTGCTGGTCTGCAGGGTTTGCCACTTGTTCAGCCAATCGGCGGCTTCGAGTGCTTGACCGCTGCCCAGCAAATGCCCGGCGGCGCAGCTGTGGTTCACGCAGGTTTTGCCGTTGCCGCGCTTGACCGCGCTCCAGCCCACCCACAGCGCGTGGCGCGCCCGCGTCAGCGCCACGTACCACAGGCGCAGGTCTTCACGCAGGCGGTCGAGGTCCGCGAGTTGCGAGTCCTCTTTGTCAAAGTCCAGCGTCCACAGTCGTTGACCCTCACCGCTGTCCAACTGCAGCACGGCGGCTTTGTCGGCCGTGACCACGCGGTGGCTGTGCGCAAAAGGCAGGCACACCACCGGGTACTCCAGGCCCTTGCTGGCGTGGATGGTGATGAGCTTGACCAAGTCTTCGTCGCTTTCAAGCCGCACGGTTTGCGCTTCGCTGCCGCTGGAATTGCCCGACTGCGCTTCGTCGATCTGCTGGACCAGCCAGCGGATCAGGGCCTGCTCGCCATCGATCTGGCCGCTGGCCGCTTGCAGCAATTCGGCCAGGTGCAGCACATGGGTCAAACGCCGCTCGCCATCGGCCTGGCCACGCCAGCGCCCCGCCAGCTGCAGCACATGCAGCGACTGGCGCAGCATGGCCAGCACGCCCTGGCTTTGCCAGGTCTGGTGCAGCTCGCGCATCTGCTCGGCACGCTGGTCCAGCAATTCGTCTTGCGTGGCCAGGTCGTACAGTTCGGCCAGCGACAGGCCCACCGTGCGCGTGCCCAATGCGGCGCGCACGCGTCGCATGTCTTGCGGCTCGGCCACGCCGCGCAGCCACAGGCACAGGTCTTGCGCTTCGTCGCTGGCAAACACCGAGTCGCGGTCCGACAAATAGACCGAGGCCACGCCGCGTGCGCGCAGCGCATCGCGCACGGCCGCGGCTTCTTTGCCGGTGCGCACCAGCACGGCAATGTCTTTGGGCTGCAAGGGTTGGCCGCCTTTCAACGCATCGGTAAAACTCGCTTGGGGGTCGCTCAGCCAGGCCACGATTTGCTCGGCGCACAGGGCCGACAACTGCGTCTGTGCATCGCGTGTGCTGCGCAAGCAGGCGTCGTGCACCACGGTCATGGCTGGCACATCGCCTGCACTCGTCGTGAACACTTCAGGGCGGCCATTAGCTTGCACCGGCAGGAACGGCAGCGGGTCTTCATTGCCTTGCTGGTAGCCAAAGGCGTCTGGCGCCAGGTCGAACCAGCGGTTGACCACCGCCACCACCGCTTGCGTAGAGCGGAAGTTGGTGCCCAGCACATGGTGGCGGCCGGCGGTGGCGCGGCGTGCGGCCAAGTAGCTGTGGATGTCCGCACCCCGAAAACCATAGATCGATTGCTTGGGGTCGCCAATCAGCAGCAGCGCGATGTCGGGCCGGTTGTCCGCCGTGCGGTAAATGCGGTCAAAGATGCGGAACTGCAGCGGCGAGGTGTCTTGGAACTCGTCGATCATCGCCACCGGGAACTGCTCGCGCAGGCGCTGGGCCAAGCGTTCGCCCGAGTCGGGGTCGGCCAGCGCCACATCAAGGCGTTGCAGCATGTCGGCAAAGCCAAACAAGCCGCTGCGCCGCTTGAGCTCGGCCATGCGCTGCAGCACATGGGTGCGGGCGTGCAGGCGGGCGACTTGGGTCGGTTCGGGCAAGGCCTCAAGTCCGGCCAACAGGTGCGCATAAGTTTGGCTTTCTGGCGGCAAATCCACCATATCGCCATCTTTGCGGCACTCTAAAAGACCTTCGGGCGTGAAACGGTTCCAGCCTTTGCCCATCGCTCCTTTTAATGCTTTGAAGTCGCCATCGCTTTGAGCCCAGGACTTGAGTGCTTCAAGCCACTTTTGGGAACGACCAACCTGCAGCAGAGCGCCGTTCCAGCCGTGTTTTTTGACCGCCAACTGCGCCTCGATCCAGCCCAACAAGTTATCGGCCTTCTCGCACCAGCCCTGCTTGAGGGCCGCCAGCTGAGCATCGCGCTCGGCCAGTGCCTGGCCCAACACCTGCGCCAGCGTGCCAGGTTCGGCATCGTCCAGCGGCACAGCCATCAGGGCGCGCATGTCTTGGTCGAGCGCGGGTACATCGCGCCAAACGCCCAAGACCTGCGTGACCAAGGCCGTGCCCATGGGGTAGAGCTGCTGACGCCAGTAGTCCTGCACCGCTTCGAGGCGCAACGCGGCTTCGTCGCCCACCAGGTTTTCTTCAAACAAGCAGCCGCTGTCAAACGCGTGTTCGCGCAGCATGCGCTGGCACCAGGCGTCGATGGTGTACACGGCCGCGTCGTCCATGGCCTGCGCCGCCAGCGCCAGTCGGTGGGCGGCTTGCTCACGCGGCTCGCCTTCGGGGTACCCGTCCTTCAGTTGTTGCAGGAATTCATCGTTGGTTTTGGCCAGGCCTCGGAACACCTGCGCCGCCTCGGTCAAGCGAGCACGGATGCGGTCGGACAGTTCACGCGTGGCGGCGCGGGTGAAGGTCATCACCAACACGTCTTGCGGCAGCATGGGGCGCACAGGTGCGGTGCCATCGTGGCCGTGGCCCAGCACCAGGCGCACATACAGCGCGGCAATGGTCCAGGTCTTGCCCGTGCCAGCGCTGGCCTCGATCAAGTGGCTGCCGCACAGAGGGAAGGTGTGGGCATTGAGGGCGTGGGCGGTACTCATGCCAACTCTCCCTCTTCGTTGTCATGAGGCGCATCGGGCAAGGCCTCGATCTCGGCTTGCTCAGCCCAGGCCTTCAAGGGCGCGTAAACGGTTTGAGTCAGGCGCTCGAACGCGCCCGTGGCCAGCAAGTCCTCCATCGCGGGGTAGGTGCGTGCCAGCGCCGGGTCCTTGTCTTTTTCGGCGCGTTTGAAGTCACTGCCTTCGTAGGCATCGGCCAGCGCGTTGGGGTTGTCCGGGTCTTTGAGCCACTGCAGCGCCACACCGGGCGGCAGCGGCAGCGGCCAACGCATGCCCTCGGCCCACACGGCCAACAGCGCGGTCAACTGGGCGCGGGCTTCTTCTGGCGTTGGCTCAGCCATGCGCAGCACAGCGTTGCGGCCCACCACCACACACTTCAAGGGCTGGCCCATGGCGGCAGCGGCCAGCGACAGCAGCCAAATGTCGATCAGCTTGTCCGGGTGGGCCTGCGGCCTTTGGGTCTTGAAGCTGGCCAGATCGCTGGCACGCAGGTGCAAGGACATCTTCCCGCCCTCCCCCACCAGCACATCGCCCAGCGTATCCTGCAAGGCCACTTGGGAGTGGGCCATATCCACCAACAGGCGCTCGGCCGCATCGGGGTAAGCCTGCCGCTCGCGCAGCGCTGTGCCCAGCATGGCCTGCAAGCGGGCCTTGAGGTGTTCTGCGGCGAGCGTGCCCACGCCTGCCAGCGGCAAAGCCCCGGCCTGGCGCAGACGCTGCACCACCTGCTGCACATGCGCGGACAAGGTGGCGGCACTCAGCGCGGTCGGCACATGCTGCAGCTCGCGGTCGATCAACTGGTACAGGTCCAGACCCGCCAGACCAAAGAGTTCCTGGTCGTGCAACTCGCTGCGTTCGTCCTCCAGATGCACCTGAAGGCGTTCGCGGAAAAACGCGCCCACCGGCTTGCGCAGAAAGCGGGTGAGTTGGGTTAGCGTGATGACGGGCACGCCCTGCGCGGATTCCAACGGGGGCAACCAAGGGACCGATGCCCCTGTAGGAGCGGTCGCAGGCCGCGACAGATTTTCGGCAAGGGCTTCGCGGCCTGCGACCGCTCCTAAAGGGAGATTGCTCTGCGCTGCACGCCACTCTTTGGCATAGGTCTGCAAACCGCTGCCTTTTTCAAAATAAGCGCGGTTGAAGGCTTGCAGCGGGTGCACCGTGGTCTGGCGCACGGCTGTGCCCTTGCCCCACAGCAGGTCGATTTCGTCGCGCAGTTGCGACACCAGCACCGAGGGGGGTTGCTCGCTGTTGTCGCGCACGCTGCGGCCGCTCCAGCTGACATAAAGCACTTGGCGCGCCGACAGCAGGGCTTCGAGCATGAGCTGGCGGTCGTCGTCACGGCGCGAGCGGTCGCCGGGGCGGCTCATGCCGGGCAGGCCCATCAGGTCAAAGTCGGCACGCGGGCTGCGGCGCGGGTAGTCGCCGTCGTTCATGCCCAGCAAGCACACCGCCTTGAACGGAATCGCCCGCATCGGCATGAGCGTGCAAAAGGTCACGCCCCCAGCCCGAAAGCGCTGCTCGAGGCGCGGCGTTTTGAGCGCTTCGAGCCAGGCCGAGCGCGCCACAGCCAGCGGCACGGCCTCTGCAAATCCCGCCTCGGCGCAGGCGCGCACCCAGTCGGTCAGTGCCTGGTCAAGCGCCGCGATCGCGTTGCGGTCGTTGTCATCTCGCGGCTTGAACATCGCAGCCAGCAATGCGCGGCCACGCTCGGCCCATTGCGCGGGCGTGGCCTCTTGCGTGCAGATTTGCCACCAGTCGATCAAGGCCTGCAGCAGGTGCGCCAAAGACCCGGCCAGCTCGGCGTCCAGCCCGCCCACTTCAGGGTAAGGCGTGGCCCCGGGCGCATTGGCGTCCACCGAGTCGACCGGGTCCGCCCCGCAGGCGTAACCCATGAGCATGCGCTGCACACCAAAGAGCGCCGAGTTGTCCTCGCCGCACACGCCCAGGCCCAGGCCGGCGCGGTGCTCGGCCGACAGGCCCCAGCGGATGCCCGATCCGGCCATCCACCGCAGCAGCGTGGGCAGGCCGTCTTCGTTCAAACCAAAGCGGGCGGCGAGCGCTGGCACTTCGAGCAACTCGACCAGCTCACTCATGCGGCTGCGCTGCTGCGGCAAGGCCAGCAACCACTCGTGCGCGTGGATCAGCGGGCTGATGGCCTGCGCGCCCAGGTCGGCAATGTCAAAAGGGATGAACCGCGCATCGGCGCGCTTGTACTGGCCAAACACGGCGCGGATCGCTGGGGCCATGACTTCGATGTCGGGCACCATGACCACCACGTCGCGGGGTGACACCGGCTGATCGCCCGGCGGGGTGTGGAACCATTGCAGCAGTTGGTCGTGCAGCACCTCCAGCTCGCGCACAGGGCTGTGCGCGATTTTGAACACCAGCGACTGATCGCCCTGGGTCCATGACTCCACAGGGGCACCACTACTGGACGGCTCCAGGTCTCGAATACGCCGCTGCAACTGCGCCAACAAGCGCGTACCGTCTTCGCCGGGCACATCGTCAAAAAAATCCAGGCGTGGCCACTGCGTGAGTTGCTGGGCCGCTTGCAGGTCGTCAAAGGCGTCGAGCTGGCGGATGAAGTCGCGCCCCTGCCGCCCCCAAGCGGCCAAGAGCGTGGGCGCGTGCAGGTGCATCTGCGCCAGCGGCAAATGGGCCAAGGCCTCGCCCCGGTCAGCGTGGCGACGGCGCTCGGCCTGCAGCCATTCGCGCCCATCGATGATGTCGCCCCAGTGGTACTGGCACGGGTTGGGCACGGCCAGCATCACCTGGCTGTGCGCGGCCAGCGCCGCCAGCATCTCCAGCAGTTGCCCGGGCATGTGGCTCATGCCAAACACCGACACGCGTCGCGCCACGGCGCTGGCCAGGGGCTGACCCGACTGCAAATGCGCCAACGCCCGCGCATGCAAAGCCGGGCGAGTGGCTTCGCGCTGCTTGTCATCGAGTGTGGCCAACACGCGCCGCCAGAGTTCAGCTTGCCAAAGTTGGTCTTTGGCCAACGCGTCAGAACCTGCCGATTTGCGCAACACATCGCGCCCGGCGGCCCAGTCTTGCAGCCAATCGGGGCGGTAAATTTGGTACTGGTCAAACAAATCCGCCAATCGGCTGGCCAGCTGCAGCAGGCGGTCGGGCTCGTCGCCCCGCAAAAAACCCGCCACGGGCTTGAAGACGGGGTCCCCCAAACAGCCCGGCAGCAAAGCCATCAGCCGCCAGGTCATGGGCAGTTTGTCCAGCGGCGAGTCGGGCGGCACATTCTGCGCGCCCAGCACCTGCCGGTAAGTGCGCCACAAAAACCGCGAAGGCAGCTCCACCCGCGTGGCCGCGCACACGCCAGTCTGGCGCGCCAGCTCGATCTTGATCCACTCGGCCATGCCGTTGCTTTGCACCAGCACCACTTCACTCTCGAGCGGGTGCAGCGGGTGCGCACGCAACCAGCCCGTCAGGGTGTCGGCCAGCCGCTCGGAGCGGTGGCTGTGCAGGGCGATGAAACCGGGGGCGATGTTGGAGACAGGCATGCGGTGAACAAGTGCAGACATGGAAGCGAAGGGATAAGAATAGCCGCAATCGTGCCCGCCACCAGGCTCATGGCAAGCGCCCCACATTGCCTAATTTTTAAGCACCCGCCGCCACGCCAATCAAGATGCGGCTTGGCGCAGTTGTGCAAAGACTTATCCACACCTTTGGGCACGGGGTTTGGGGGCAAATCCCTCAAAGAATAAAAAGATCCACTATTGACCCAAAGGGGCCAAACCCGTGCGGGGACAACAGTGCACCTCTGCACTGGCCCCTCCGAGCACCCGCAAAAAACCGCCCTTTTGGATTAAGGGAATACGCTGAAGGAAAAAAGCAGACATCCAGCAGATACTTTGCTGATCAACTTCGATCAACAAATAAGGAACCCCACATGACAGCCTCCTGGATAAGGCGCACGGCTTGCGTCACGGGCGCAATACTGGCCTTCGGCATGCCCCTGGGCGCTTGGGCCCAAGCCTGGCCCAGCAAACAGCCCATCAAATTGGTGGCCGTGTTCCCGCCGGGAGGATCGGTGGACCAAGTGGCACGCATTTTGTCGGGGCCCCTGTCTCAGCAACTGGGCCAAAGCGTGGTGGTCGAAAACAAAGGCGGCGCATCGGGCGTGATCGGCACGGCAGGCGTGCTCAGCGCCCCCGCCGATGGCTACACCTTCGCCGTGGTGTTCGACACGCATGGCGTCAACCAAAGCCTGATGCCCAACATGCCTTATGACAGCAAAAGAGACTTGACGCCTCTGATCCTGGTGGGCACTTCGGCCATGATGCTGACCACGCACGCCAACACCGAATACAAAACATTTGCCGACGTGGTGGCCGCGGCCAAGGCCAAAAAGAACGTCTCTTATGGCTCCATTGGCAATGGCAGTCTGGCGCATTTGGCCATGTCTTTGTTGGGCAAAAGTGGCGGCATGGAGTTCAACCATGTCCCTTTCAAAGGCGGCGGCCCTTTGATGAACGATGCCATTGCAGGACACATCCCCCTGTCGATGGCCACTGTCTTTTTGAACAAACCGCACATCGACAGCAAGCGCTTGAGGCCTCTGGCCGTCACATCGGCCAAACGTGTCGCCGATTTTCCTGACGTCCCCACCATTGCCGAAGCGGGCTTTGCAGGCTTCGAAGCCCCCGCCTGGTGGGCGCTGCTGGCGTCATCCAAAACACCCCCGGACATCATCCGCCGCATGAACGAAGAGCTGAACAAGGCGCTGGCCAACCCGGACGTCTCCAAGCGCTTGGTGGCCCAGGGCATTGAAATTTCAGGCGGCAGTGTTGAAAAAGCCAAGACTTTCATCGACGGTCAGATCGACACCTGGGCCAAAGTGGTGCGCGACAACGGCATCAAACCCGACTGAGTTCAAGCCGCCGCTTCCGGCAGCGGCGCGTCGACCACCAAATCAGCGTTGAGGGCGCGCACCCGGTGGTCGACGTAGTAGCCGCCAAACTCGGTGTACCGGAGCAAAACCCGTTGGCAGCGGTTGCAAGAAAAGACATCGCTCCGGTTGCAGGGGAAAAATTGCGGCGCAAAGGGCGCAAGCGGGCTGTCGTATCGGGTGCCCTGAGGGTGGAACTCTTCAAACGTGGGCTCGCTGGCCGCCGCTTGTTCGCCCTCAGCGGGTGCTGCGCGCAGGCTGCCTACGCCGGTCATTTGTGGCCCGGGCCAACGGTCTTCCGTCATGCTTTCCCAGCCAGCACAAGGCCCCAAGGCGCATTGGCATTTTTGGGGCGCAGTGGCCTGAGCCAAAGCTTTCAAAGCTGGGGCATCGAGGTGGGGGGGTATTTTCGTGGCCATGGAGTTTCAAGGGTTGTCGGCACAGATCGCCATCGGTGTCGCACGGGTGAAAGAAAAGTTTGGGCGATCGGAATTTAGCAGCTTTACGGTCCTTCGGACCACCCGTTCGGACAGGTCGGTGGTGACAGGCTCAAGGGCTTGGGCACCCTGTTTGCCCTTGTCTGTCGGCTGAAAGTTGGGACTCTGGCCCAAAGTACGTATACTCCCACATATACTTTTTTGCACTGGAGTTGAACATGGCACAAATCACGCTGTATTTGGACGACGCCACGCAAGCCCTGGTCGATGAAGCCGCCAAAGCCAATGGGGTGTCCAAGAGCCGATGGGTGGCGGACATCATCCGCACTTATGCGGCGCACGATTGGCCGCAAGACTGCTTGGCGCTGGCGGGCCGTTTCACAGACTTTCCCCTGAAGCAAGGTGCACCCTGCACCCAGCCTGCCGATGTGCCGCGCCTGATTTATTGATGCCCGGCCATGTTGATCCTCGACAGCAACACCATCAGCTATTACTTCAGAGGCGACCCACAGGTGGTGCCTCGCATGCAAGCGATAAGGCCGGGCACGCTGGGTGTTCCGGCCATTGTGGCGTACGAGTTGCGCTACGGACTCATGCGCTTACCCCAAGAAGCGGCCGAACCGCGCTTGGCCGCCTTGGCACAATTTCTTCGACCCATGCAAATGCTGCCCTTTGACGATGAATGTGCCTTACAGGCCGCCAAAATTCGCATCGCTTTGGAAGCGGCAGGTACGCCCATCGGCCCGCACGACACCTTGATAGCGGCCACAGCCACGCGCCATCAGGCCACACTCATCACGCGCAATGTGCGCGAGTTTTCTCGGGTACCGGGCCTGCAGTGGATCAACTGGCACGACGACAGGCCAGCCCTTAAGCCCTAAGCGAACACCAAGGCCCAACGACAGTTCGTCCCACACCCAGGTCAACTGTCGCTTTGTCATGCACATGACTGGTTTGACCCCAGCCTCACATTAAAGTGCCAACATGATGCACTTCTACGAACCCCACCTGGGCCACGGCCTCAAGCACGACCCGTTCAACGCCATCGTGGGTCCCCGGCCCATCGGTTGGGTGTCCAGCCGCAGCGCCAGCGGTGTGCTCAATCTGGCACCGTACAGTTTTTTCAACGCCTTCAATTACGTGCCGCCGCTGATCGGGTTTTCCAGTGTCGGGCGCAAGGACTCGCTCAACAACATCGAAGCCACGGGCGAGTTTGTCTGGAACCTGGTCACGCGTGACTTGGCTGAGGGGATGAACCAGACCTGCGAGGCGGTGCCGCCCGAGGTGAACGAGTTCGACCTGGCGGGCTTGAGCCCCGAGCCCTCTCGCATCGTGGGCGTGCCGCGCGTGGCACAAAGCCCGGTGAGCTTTGAGTGCCGCTGCACGCAAATTTTGCAACTCGAAAATCTGGACGGCAAAAAGATCGAGACCTGGATGGTGTTTGGCCAGGTGATTGGGGTGCACATCGACCAGCGCTTGATTGCCAACGGGGTCTACGACACGGCCAATGCCGGGCACATTTTGCGCGGGGGCGGCCCGGCCGATTACTTCAGCATCGGACCTGAGCAACTGTTCAAGATGCACCGCCCCGAAAGCGGTGCCCGCGATTTGCCCAAGTGAGTTGCCATCGATCCGGCCCCATGATGTTTGAAGTCACGCGGTGCAAGTCGGTCATCCCTCGTAGGTCGGGCCTTTATGGTCCGACATTTCATCTTCTCGCGAAGCGACATGTCAAACGGCAACGGTGCACCACCCGCCATGTCAGACCTGAAGGCACCGACCTACAAAATTCAGACTTTTACGGTCAGAATCAATAAGTGTCACGGTCCTTGGGTTTTCCCTAGCGTACGGCGTGCGGTGCGGGCAGCATGATTTGGGCTGTCAAGTTCAACCCTCGCCCTTCATGACCACAGCTTCTTCTGAATCCGCTGCCCCGTCGCCCATCTGCAGCACCATGATGCAGATGCCCTTGTCGCTGAACCATTTGCTCGAGCGTGCGGGCACTTTGTTTGCCAGCAACGAGATCGTCTCGCGCCTGCCCGACAAGTCGCTGCGCAGGCACCGCTATGGCGAGTTTTACCAACGCACGCGCCAGCTGGCGCAGGCCCTGCAAAACCTGGGGCTGCAAAAAGGCGAACGCGTGGCCACGCTGTGCTGGAACCACCACGCGCACCTGGAGTGCTATTTCGGCATCCCGGCCGCAGGCGGGGTGATGCACACGCTCAACTTGCGCCTGTCGCCCGAAGAGATCGCCTGGATCGCGGGCGACGCGCAAGACAGGGTACTGATCATCGACGACGTGTTGCTGCCGCTGTACCAGCAGTTTGCGCACCTGTACCACTTTGAACGCGTGATCGTCTTTCCCTTCTCCGGTGCCGCCGTGCCCGCGCCCTTCACCGACTACGAACAGCTGCTGGCCAGCACCGATGCACAGGGCTTTCAATACGCCCCGCATGCCGAAGACGATGCGGTGTCGATGTGCTACACCTCGGGCACCACGGGTCGCCCCAAAGGCGTGGTGTACTCGCACCGCTCCACCCTCTTGCACACCCTGGTGGGCTGTTTGGGTGACTTTTGGGGCCTCAAGGGCAGCGATGTGATCTTGCCTGTGACGCCCATGTTCCATGCCAACAGCTGGGGCATCCCCTACGGCGCGGTGATGATGGGCGTCAAGCTCGTGTTTCCTGGGCCGCACCTGCACCCGGAGGATTTGCTGGACCTGATGACGGCCGAGCCCCCCACGCTGTCGCTGGGCGTGCCCACCATTTGGATGGGGCTGATCCAGGCTTTTGAGGCTGCGCAAAGCACCCAGCCGGGCCGCTGGAAGCTGCCCGCTGGCATGCGCTCTTTGGTGGGCGGCGCGGCCGTGCCAGAGACGATGATCCGCGCCTTTGACCGGCACGGCATCTGGATTATGCAAGGCTGGGGCATGACCGAAACCTCGCCTTTGTGCACCGTGTCTTACCCCAAGTCGGAGCTGAAAGACGCATCGCCCGACGAGCGCTACCGCCGCGCCGCCATGGCAGGCGTGCCGGTGCCCTTGACCGAATTGCGCATCCGGGGCGAAGACGGACTCGATGCCCATTGGGACGGCCAGCATGTGGGTGAAATCCAGGTGCGCGGCCCCTTCATCACCGGCAGCTACCACCAGGTGCCCGTGAGCGAAGACAAGTTCAGCGCCGACGGCTGGCTGCGCACCGGCGATGTGGCCAGCGTGGACGCCCTGGGTTTTGTGCGCATCACCGACCGCACCAAAGACCTGATCAAGTCCGGCGGCGAGTGGATCAGCTCGGTGGATCTGGAAAACGCCCTGATGGCCCACCCCGACGTGGCCGAAGCGGCGGTGATCGCCATCCCCGACCCCAAATGGAGCGAGCGGCCGCTGGCCTGCATCGTGCTCAAACTCGGTCACGCACAAGGTCAGGCGCCCCGGCCCGAAGACTTTGCCGCGCACCTGCTGCAGCACGGCTTTGCCAAGTGGCAGGTGCCCGATCGCTACGAGTTCATCGACGCCGTGCCCCGCACCTCCACCGGCAAGTTTTACAAACTCAAACTGCGCGAGCGCTTTCCGGCCTGATGAAGTTGAATGGCGAGCGCAGCCCCTGCGGCTGTGACCCCGGGCGAAGACCCGGGGTCCATCCCCTTGGGCCGACATTTGAAAACGTCGCAGGGCCGAATCATTAGGCTTTCCGGGCATGGGGTTAAGAGGCAAGGCACAAAATAGATTTGCGCTGCTAGAGCGCCAATTTTTCTAGGGAATGGGCATGCAGCACCGATTTTTGACCGCTTTATGCACCGGCTTGTTGTCTTTCACGCTGGCTTGGGCACAGCCTGTCACCCCGCTTGAAGCCAAGCCAGACGTCCCCATCACCTTGCCGCCAGAGCCTCTGCAAAGGGTCATGCAGTCCGTGGTCACGGTGCAAAGCCGCAGCGACGCGCAGGCCAGCACCAGCCGCACCCTGGGCCAGCGCCGCGAAGGCACGGGCGTGGTGATTGGCCCCGACCTGGTGCTGACCATTGGTTACCTGCTGCTCGAAGCCGAAAGCGTGGACCTGATCGACCACCAAGGCCGCCGCATTCCAGGCCAAGTGCGGGCCGTGGACAACCTCAGTGGCCTGGGGCTGATTCGCACCCTGATCCCCTTGCGCCTGGAGTCCGTGCCACTGGGCGACTCGGACACCTTGCCCACACCCGGCAAACTCTGGACGCTGGGTCAAAGTGAGGCCGCCCCCACACAGCTGGAGTTGGTCTCCAGAAAAGTCTTCGCAGGCACTTGGGAATACCTGTTGGAAGCCCCCCTGATGACGCTGCCCGCGGTTAACAACTGGAGTGGCGCGGGCTTGTTCGACGACCAAGGCCACTTGGTCGGCATCGGCTCTTTGTTGGTGCAAGACGTGTTTGGCGACCAAGTGCCACTGCCGGGCAATTTGTTTGTGCCCGTGAACCTCGTCAAAGACCCTCTGTCTGACTTGGTGCGCAGCGGCAAGCGCACCGGCCCGGCCACGCCCTGGCTGGGCATCACCAGCCAGCGCCTGCCCAGTGGCGGTTTGGCCGTATTGCGTGTATCGCCTGGCAGCCCCGCAGCACAGGCAGGCATCGCCGTGGGCGACACCTTGATCGCCCTGCAAGGCCAAATACTGCAGGACCTGCCCGACTTTTACCGCCGCCTGCGGGCCTTGGGGCCTGCCGGCAGCCGCTTGACCCTGACCGTGCGCAGCCAAGGCCAAAGCCGCGAGGTTGAGCTGCTGAGCACCGACCGCGCAACGGCATTAAAAAGGCCCAGCGGGATTTGAAATGTCGCTTTGCGAATAGACCCACGTCGGACCATCAAGGCCCGACCTACGGGGGATTGGCATTTGCAGGTCGGTGCCTTCATGTCCGACATCTTCGGTGCACCAGCACCCCTTGAAAATGTCGCTCCGCGAAGGGATGGCTGTCGGACCATCAAGGCCCGACCTACGAGAGGCATGTCGCGCCCCCGCGATGAGATTGGCATTTGTAGGTCGGTGCCTTCAGGTCCGACATCTTCGGTGGCTTCAGCCCCGACATGCAGCAAGGGCCCACCCCGTGGGCGATCGGCGTGGCACGCGCCTTCAGGCCGAAAATTGGGGCGGGCGCTTTTCGATGAAGGCGTTCACCGCCTCGTGGTGATCGGTGGTCATGTGGGCAATGGCTTGGTAGCCCGCCGACAACTCCAGCAAGGACTCCAATGAACTGCGCTCACCTTCGCGCAGCAAACGCTTGGTCATGCGCAGCACCGCGCCCGGGTTGGCCGCGATCTTGCGGGCCAGCGCCATGGCTTCGGGCAGCAACTGTTCAGGCGCCACCACCCGCGACACCAAACCACAGGCCAGCGCCTGCTGGGCCGTCAGGGCCTCGCCCGTGAAGGCCATCTCGGCCGCCTTGGACGCGCCCACCGCGCGCGGCAAAAGCCAGGCCCCGCCATCACCCGGCACGATGCCCACTTTCACAAAACTCTCGGCAAAGGTGGCTTTGTCCGAGGCGATGCGGATGTCGCACATGCAGGTCAAGTCGAGCCCCGCGCCAATGGCCGGGCCGTTGATGGCGGCGATCACCGGCACATCGAGGTTGTACAGCGCCTTGGGCAGGCGCTGGATGCCGTTGCGGTACTCCTCACGGATCACATCGGGCTTGAGCTGCTGGGTTTGGTAGCGCAGCATGTCCTTCACGTTGCCACCCGAGCTGAAGACCGGGCCTTCGGCCGTCAGGATCACCGCGCGGACGCTGGTGTCCTTGGTGATGTCGGCACAAGCCTGCACAAACTCTTCAACCGCCGTGTTGCCGGTCAGGGCGTTGCGGGTCTCGGGATGGCTCATGGTGAGGATGACGATGGTGCCCTCACGGGTGATGTTGAGAAAATGGCTCATGAAACTTCCTGAATAAAAAAATCAATCCACCGCATCGGTGAGTGTGCGCATCAGGTCCAGGCTGAGCGGCTCGGGGCTGTCCAGCAAGGCCTGGCCCAAGACATCGTGCCAGTAAGACTCTGACCCGGCCGCTTGCCGCCAAGCATGCAGCCTGCGGGTGTACAGCTGCAGGTCAAACTCTCGCGTGAAGCCGATCGCCCCGTGGATGGCGTGGCTCAGGCCCGCCACTTCGAGCGCCGCCTCGCTGGTGCGGGCCTTGGCCATCGCCACGCGCAAACGGTCGGGCACCGGGCCCGCAGCGGACAGCCCCAACTGGGCCGCCATGCGGGCGGCAAAGGCGTGCTCGGACATGACGCTCAGCTGGTGCTGGATCGCTTGGAACTTGCCAATGGGCTTGCCAAACTGCTGCCGGTCGTTGGCGTATTGCAGCGTGCGGCTGAACACGGCCATCAGCGCCCCAGCCAACTGGGCGGCATACAGGGCCGCCTGCAAGGTCACCAGATCATGCGTTCCAGGCACTGCCTGTGCAGCGTCCCAAGCCGCTTGCGGCCAGCTGATTTGTGCGTCCAGGCAAAACCCGGCCACTTGCATTTGGGCACAAGCCACGGGCAGCAATCGGCAAACGCCGCCACACGACACCAGCACCCAGTCGGCTTGTGTACCGCAGCGCACCTGCGCGCAGTGCAGACGGCCATCGCTGGCCAACTGCCCCGTACCGAAGACCACCGAGCCTTTTGGCGCGGACACGCCCGCATGGGCCAAGAGGCCCCGCGCCAGCAAGGTCTCGCCCAACGGCAGGGGCACGGCATAGCTGCCGCACAACTCCAGCACCGGGTACACATCGGCCAACGTCAGCCCTGATCCGCCCGCAGACTCGGGCACCAGCGCATCGGCAAAGCCCGCGGCCTCCAGTTGCTGCCACAAAGCCGCGCGCGGCTGGCCCGCTTCGATGGCGCGCACCACCGCAGGCGTGCAATGGTCGGTCAGCAGCGCTTTCACAGCGTCAGAAAAAAGATCGTCCATGGTGTGTCCTTTTCAGCGCAGACCCAGCCCACGGGCGATCATGCCGAGCAGGATGTCGCGTGTGCCGCCGCGCAGCGAGTAGCTGGGCGCCACTTGCGTGGTGTAGTTGAGGGTGTTGAGCAATTCGGCCGGCACATTGGCAGCGTCGCGCGAGAACAAGTCGTCGGCAATCGTCGCCGGGATCAGCTGCTCCACGCCTGTGCCCAGGTCTTTGACCAAGGCCGCCTCGACCACCGGGCTTTCGCCCCGCGTGAGTTTTTCGGTGATGGCCACCGACATGGCGCGCAGCGGCGCCAGCTGACTCAGGATCTTGCCCGCCAGGCGCTGGGCCTGGGGGGTGCGGCCTTGCGGCGTGCGCACATAGGCCAGCCATTCGTCGAACAAGGCGATGCTGGAGAACAAGCGCTCCGGCCCGCTGCGCTCAAAGGCCAGCTCGGCCGTGACTTGGTCCCAACCCCCGCCTTCGTCGCCCACCAAAGCGTCAGGCCCCAACTGCACATTCTCAAAAAACACTTCACAAAAATGGCTGTCGCCCGACTGGTCCACGATGGGCCGCACCGTGACGCCCGGCAAGGACAAGTCGACGATCACCTGCGACAAGCCCTTTTGGCGGTCACCCGCCTCGCCACGGGTGCGCACCAGCGCGATCATGAAGTGGCAGTTGTGGGCATTGGTGGTCCAGATTTTTTGGCCGTTCAACAGCCAACCCGATTCATTGGGCAAAGCGCGGGTGCGCACGCTGGCCAGGTCCGAACCTGCACCGGGCTCGCTCATGCCAATGCAGTAAAAAGCTTCGCCCCGGCAGATGGGGGGAAGGTAGCGCTGCTTTTGCGCTTCGGTGCCGTACTTGAGCAGCAAGGGGCCGCTTTGGCGGTCAGCGATCCAGTGCGAACCCACGGGCGCGCCAAAGTTCAAAAATTCTTCGACCAGCACATAACGCGCAAACGCGCTGCGCCCTGCACCGCCATAGGCCGGCGCAAACGTGATGCCCAACCAACCCCGGCGGCCCAGCTCGCGGCTGAAGGCGGGGTCATAACCCATCCAGGAGCGGGCGCGCACATGGGCCGGCACACCGCGCATGGCTTCGGTCAAAAAAATCCGCACCTCTTGGCGCAAGGCTTCGTCTTGCGCAGGAATGGCCGACGGGTTCAACGAATCCAGCTGGCTCATGCCAACACCCCTTTTAAAAACAACGTCTTCATGATCTCTCCCGTCAGGGCCAACAGACCGCCCAGCCACCCATGGAGGCCCCTGGTGCAGCGCATTATTTCGATGGTTTGTGTTTTCACCTAATGCTTGCTTTGCTTTGCGCGACACCCACGCGCTGTTCATGCTCAAGCACCTGCTGCCGCACTGGGCGCGCCTGGCGGTGCAGCGCCATGGAAACCCTGGCGGGTCTGGAAAACCCTGATATCCACTGCGCGACAGCCTGCAGCAGGCAACTGCCTATAGTCCGAAAAATCGTTGGGCATGTCCCCCGCGCTCGACTTTCACAGCAGCAAGGCTTCAGACAGATGCATGACTTGATCATCCGCAATGCGCAGGTTTACGACGGCTTGGGTGGCCCACCCCTCATGGCCGATGTCGCTGTCTCGCAAGGCTGCATCACCCACATCGGCCCCGTGGACGGCCCCGCCCGCGACAACATCGATGCCCAGGGTTTGGCCCTCATGCCGGGCATCGTGGACCTGCACACCCACTACGACGCGCAAGTCACTTGGGACCGCACCCTGTCGCCATCTCCTGCCCTGGGCGTGACCACGGCGGTGATTGGCAATTGCGGTTTTGGCATCGCGCCCTGCCCGGCGCACCTGCGCGAGACCATGCTGAAAAACCTGTCGGTGGTGGAAGGCATGGACTTGCAATCCTTGCTGACGGGCGTGGACTGGCAGTTTGAGTCTTTTGGCCAATACATGGACCAATTGCGCCGCATCGGCCCCTATGTCAACACCGCCGTCTTCGCAGGCCACTCGGTCATCCGCACCGCCGTGATGGGCGCAGATGGCTCTGCCCAGGTCGATCCCACACCCGAACAAATGCAGACCATGAAAGCCCTGGTGCGCGACGCCATGGACCACGGTGCCATTGGTTTTGCGTCGTCTTTCTCGCCCAACCACAGCGGCTATGGCGGCATCCCCATGCCGTCCACCATCGCCTCCGAAAGCGAGTTGCGGGCCTTGGCCGGGGTGCTGGGCGAGAAAAACAAGGGCGTCTTCATGATGGCCACCGGCAGCCGCGCCAACCCCGACGTGATGGAGTCCATCGTGCAAGACACCGGCCGGCCCGGCTACATCTCCACTGTGCTGACCATGTACAACGAGGGCAACCCGGGCCTGGGGGCCACCTACTATGAACGCTGTGCCCAGGCCCTGGCCCGCGGCCACGAGCTGTATGTGCTGACCAGTTGCCAGCCGCTGTCCTTTGACTTCACCTTGACCGACCCCTATGTGCTGCTCAGCCATGCGGCCTTTGATGCGGTCAAAACCGCCACGGCGGACGCCCTGCCCGGCTTGTACCGCTCGGCCGAATTCCGCGAAGCCTTCCGCCAGAACCTGCGCCAGCCCAAGGCGGGCATATTGTTTCTGGGCAACTGGCGGCACATCGAAGTCGGACACACCATGCGTCCGGACAACCAGGTGCTGGAAGGCGTGAGCATCCAGGCGCTGGCCGACCAACGCGGGCTGGACCCGGTGGATGTGTTCTTTGACCTGGCCCTGTCGGAAGACCTGGGCACCCATTTCGTGGGCAAGTTTTTCAACAACAACGACGACGGCGTGGCCCCCTCGCTCAAGCACCCGGCCAGCGTCATCACGCTGTCGGATGCGGGTGCCCACCTCACCTACATGTGCGATGCAGGCTTTGGCCTGTACTTTTTAGCGCACTGGGTGCGTGACACCGGCCACTTCACACTAGCCGAAGGCGTGCGCCGCCTGACCAGCGAGCCTGCCGACCGCTTTCGCATCCCCAACCGGGGTCGCCTGCAAGTGGGCCTGCCCGCCGACCTGCTGCTGTTCGACCCAGCCTGCGTGGGCATCTCCAAACCATTGCCACGCCAAGACTTGCCTGGCGGTGGCACGCGCATGGTGCGCGAAGCCACCGGCGTCCATGGCGTCTGGGTCAATGGCGTGAAAGTGCACGACGGTCAGGACTATGTGGACCATCCCCACGGGCCAGGCCAAGTGCTCGACCAATTCAATTCCTAAGGAGTGTGTTCATGTCCATCCACCGTCGTTTCTTGACCGGCCTTTTGCTGGCTTTCATGGCCACCAGCGTGTGGGCGCAAAGCTGGCCCACGCGCCCAGTGCGCATGATCATCGCCTTCCCGCCCGGCGGCCCCACCGACTTGGTCTCGCGGGTGCTGGCGCAACGCTTGTCCGAACAACTGGGGCAACAAGTCATCGTTGACAACAAACCCGGCGCGGGGGGCAACCTGGCCGCCGAGCTGGCCGCCAGAGCCACGCCCGATGGCTACACGATTTTTTACAACACATCGGCCATCGTGATTGGCCCGGCGCTCTACGGCAAGGTGAATTACGACACCCTGAAAGACTTCGCGCCCGTGGCTCTGACGGCCAGCGTGCCCATGGTGCTGGTGGTCAACCCGCAGCTGCCCGCGCGCAGCGTCAAAGAATTTTTGGACCTGGCCAAGTCGCGCCCCGGTGCACTCAACTACAGCTCATCGGGCACCGGCACCATCACGCATTTGGCCAGCGCCATGATGTCGGCGCAGACCGGCGTGCAGACCCAGCACATCCCCTACAAAGGCAGTGCGCCGGGCCTGGTGGATCTGGCAGCAGGTCAAACCCAGTTCATGATCGACACCATCAACACGGTCTTGCCTTATGTGCGTGACAACCGCCTGCGCGGTCTGGCGGTGACCAGCATCAAGCGATCCACCCTTTTGCCTGACCTGCCGACCCTGGCCGAATCGGGCATGCCCGGTTTTGATGCCGCCGCATGGCAAGGCATCGTGGTGCCCACCGGCACCTCGGCTGACATCGTACAAAAGCTCAACACCGAAGTGAACAAAGCGCTGGCCCACCCCGATTTGCGCGCCCGCCTGGCCGCACAAGGCGCTGAGATTTTAGGCGGCACACCGGCCGAATACGCGGCCCACCTGCGCACCGAAATACCGCGCTGGGCCAAAGCGGTCAAAGACTCGGGCGCCAAAGCCGAGTGACGCATTGAAGCTGGTGCCTGCGCCGCTTGGCGTGGCGAGGCCTGAGCTTCAACCGTGGCTCACGCCGCGCTTGTGCAGACCTTCAATGTCGGCATCGCTCAGGCCCGCTTCGCGCAGCACCTCGGCGCTGTGCTGGCCCAAACGCGGTGCCGGTTTTTGCACGGTCAAACCCGGTGTGCCAGAAAAGCTGACGGGCACACCGATCTCGCGCACATGGCCCTCGCTGGGGTGCTGCACATCTTGCAGCATGCCCACTGCCAACAGGTGCGGGTCTTGCAACAAACTGTCGATGTCGTGCATCGGCATGCAGGGGATGTCGGCCTCGTTCAACCGGGCCATCCAAACTTCGGTGCTTTGCGTGGCCATGGCCTGCGCCACCAGGCGGTACAAGTCGTTGATGTGCCGGGTCCGCGCGCCAATGCTGGCAAAACGCGGGTCTTGTTCAAACAATTGCCCTTGGCCAATCAGCCCCAGAAACTTTTCCCAGTGCCGGTCGGTGTAAATCAGCACGCACAAATGGCCATCTATGGTCGGATAAGGCCTGCGCTCTTGCACCAGCAAGCGCGGATACCCGGTCTCGCCCATGGGCGGCTCGAAAGTGGCACCGGCCATGTGCTCGCCCAGCACGCATTGCGCCATGGTCTCGAACATGGGCACCTCCACCGCCTGGCCCACGCCGGTCTGGTGGCGCGCAATCACCGCTGCCAAGATGGCATTCGACGCCATCAGGCCCACCGTGCGGTCGGCCAGGGTCAGGGGCACATAGCGCGGCTCGCCGCCACTGGCGCGGCTCATCAGGCTGGGCACGGCTGCAGCGCCCTGAATCAAGTCGTCGTAAGCGGGTTTGCCCGCGTAAGGCCCCTTCTCGCTGTAGCCATACAGGCCTGCATAAATGATGCGCGGGTTGAGGGCTTGGAGCCGCTCGTAATCGATGCCCAAGCGCCGCATGGACTGTGGCCGGATGTTGTAGACCACCACATCGGCCGTCTCCACCACCTTGAAAAAAGCATTCAGGCCATCAGGCTTTTTCAGGTCCAACACCAGGCTGCGTTTGTTGCGGTTGACGTGCAAAAAAATCGACCCCATGCCCGCGTGCCGCATCGGACCAATCCCGCGCACCGTGTCCCCGCCAGGCGACTCGATCTTGATCACGTCCGCCCCCATGTCCGCCATCAGCTGCGTGGCAAACGGGCCCATCAGGACACTGGTCAAATCCAGTACCCGCAATCCACTCAACGCACCAGCCATGCTGCTCTCCTTCGCGGCTCAGGCGTGAATTATCGGTACCGCTGGCACGGCCAGGTGTCGCCCACAGCGCCATAATCCGCTGCGACACGCCACAAAAACCTCATCATCCCTTCGCAGACCAGCAGCCATCCAGCTGCATGCGCCAAACGCCCATTTCATGCACCGCACCATCTTCACCACCCCGGTCGTCAACACCTCGCTGCGCTGGTTTTCCATCGCTTTCTTGCGCCTCAAAGGCTGGCGCGTCGAAGGGGCCTTGCCCCCCGCCGGACACAAAAGCGTGTTGATTGCCGCGCCACACACCAGCAACTGGGACCTGCCCTACACCTTGATGGTGGCCTTTGCCCTGCAGCTGACGCCTTACTGGATGGGCAAGCAAAGCATTTTCAAATTCCCGTTTGGCCCCCTGATGCGCTGGCTGGGCGGCATTGCGGTCAACCGCGAACAATCGACCAACCTGGTCGCAGCTTCTGCGCAAGCACTGGCGCAAGCACAAGGCCCGGTGCAATTGATCGTGCCACCCGAAGGCACGCGCAGCAAAACGCGCACCTGGAAAACCGGTTTTTATTACATCGCCCAGCAAGCCCAAGTTCCCATCGTGCTGGCCTACATGGACTACAGCACCCGCCGCAGCGGCCTGGGCCCGGTGTTCACGCCCACAGGCGATATAGACGCCGACATGGCCGCCATCAAAAGTTTCTACGCCCCATTCAAAGGCAAAAACGCCGACCAATTTCAAACCCAGGCGTGAACCCGCCTCTCTGAAAACACCAGGACTGGCCATGCATTTCAAACGATTCGGGCCCCGAGCACTCATGTGCTGGGCCTTGCTGCTGACGGGTTTGCCCTGCTTGGCACAACCCACCATAGACCTGCAAGGCCACCGGGGCGCACGCGGCCTGCTGGCCGAAAACACCCTGCCCTCATTGGCCTTGGCGCTGCAAATGGGTGTGACCACCCTGGAGCTGGACGTGGTGGTCACCCAAGACGATGTGCTGGTGATCAGCCACGACCCGGCACTGAACCCCGACATCACCCGCGACGCGCAAGGCCGCTTTCTCAGCAGCAAAGGCCCTGACATACGGCGGCTGACCTTTGAACAGCTGCAAAGCTACGATGTCGGGCGCATCAACCCGACATCGCGCTACAGCCAGACTTTTTCAGCGCAAAAGGGCCAAGACGGCGTGCGCATTCCCCGTCTGAAAGACCTGTTCGACCTCATCCAGGCCCAGGGCAACACGCAAGTCAAATTCGCCATCGAAACCAAGATCACGCCACAGCGCCCCGACCAAACGCCCGACCCCGAGCGCTTTGTGCAACTGCTGCTGCAGGACATCAAGGACCACGGCATGAGCGATCGGGTTCAAATTTTGTCGTTCGACTGGCGCACTTTGCAGGCCGTGCAAAAAACCGCCCCCGGCATGCCCACGGTTTACCTCACGGCGCAACTGGCGGCACTGGACAACCTGGGCATCAAGTCAGGCCAGCCCTCGGCCTGGACCGCGGGATTTCAGCATGCGCAACACGGCTCGGTGCCCAAAATGATCAAGGCTGCGGGTGGCACGCACTGGTCATCGTTCTGGCGTGAACTGGATGCCCCAAAAGTACGCGAGGCCCAAAGCCTGGGCCTGAAAGTGCTGGCTTGGACCGTGAACGACCGCGAAACCATGGGCCAGATGCTGGACCTCGGGGTGGACGGCCTGGTGACCGACCGCCCAGACATCGCCATCGAACTGCTCAAGGTGCGCGGCATCCGCTGGTGAGCCACGGGCATGAACGCTTAGGGCGAAAACGCCAGACCTGCTGCCTGGCCCCCTTGTCGGCCACATTACTTCGCGCCAGGCTCGTCCTGTGCGAGAGAGACTGGAATAGGCCCAAAAAGACCTCAATGGACACGTTTTACAGGTGATAACCCCTAGTCAAGCTGCTGCCTAAAGCCTTGCGAGGAACTATTGAAAGGGTTATGGTCAAAACTTACTTTTGGACTTTGCCATGTACCTCAATTTACCGGGCCTCCACTTCAACCCGCTGAAGGCACACACAAGCGCATGGCTCACGCTCATGTCGTCCCTGGGGCAACGACTGAGCGACTTTCGGTCGCAGCCCAACAACGCCGACGCCTTGAATGCACAGGAAGAGTGCAAAAGGTCTTTGACCGAGGCCATCGAGACCCAGATCATTCCGCGCTTGGTGCAAGCGCACCGGGTGTCGTTGCCCGAAGCTGACACCGCCGCACTGGGGCCTGGCATCTCGCCCAAACAGCTGGCCACATTTGTAGCCCTGAGCAAATCCAGTCAGGCCAGTGAGACCACCCAATTCATCGACGAGCTGCTGCACCAGGGCGTCACCACCGACCGGATTTTCCTGGACCTGATCGCCCCTGCTGCACGGCAGCTGGGCCAAATGTGGGATCAAGACCTGTGCGACTTCACCGAAGTCACCTGTGGCCTGGTGCGCATGCACGAGATCACTCACCGCTTGGGCTTCGAATACCAAAACGGTCCGCAACTGGGCGGCGACGTCAAGCGCATCATGTTGGCCTCTGCCCCAGGCTCGCAGCATTTTTTGGGCATGACCATCGTGTCCGACTTTTTCCGCAAAGCCGACTGGGACGTCGTCATCGAAATCTCGGTCTCCGAAAAAGAGCTGGTGCACGCGGTCAACAACGAGTGGTTTGACGTGATTGGCATCTCGTGCGCCACCGAAGCGCAACTCAAGGCCCTGCCCGGCCTGATCCGCGCCCTCAAGGCCGCATCGGGCAACCCCGAGCCCGGTGTGCTGCTGGGTGGCCCCATCTTCACCCTGCAAAAACATGACGCCCGTAGCTTGGGCGCTGACGGCATTTGCATTGACGTGAAAGAAGCCGTGGCGTTGGCGGCTTCGTTTCGCGAAGGCCCCAGCCCGGTGGCCAACGCCTGAGCGCTGGACTGCGAGCCCGCTCTTGCCCGCAGACCCCAGCACCGGCATGAGCGCGGCCGACGTGTCCGCTGTCATCGGCATGGCGTGGCAAGACGACACCCCTTTCGAAGCCATGGCCCTGCAGTTCGGTTTGAGTGAGGACCAGGTCATTGCCTTGATGCGCGCGCACCTCAAAGCCCGGTCTTTCCGGGTCTGGCGCATGCGGGTGCGCGGCCGCGCCACCAAACACCAAGCTTTGCAACATGCCCGAAGCCGTGCAACATCAGCGGATACGGCGCACACCCTTGCCCTGCTGGAACCCTACAAACAGCCGTTTCAGAGCGAATCCGAACCCTTGACCTTGCCGCGCTCAGGGGTCACCGCGGCCTCTTTGCGCTGACCCTCAAGCCCGGCGGCGCGACCCCGACACCAGGCTCTGGTGGGCCGCTGCCGCTTGCACCCCTTGCTGAATCTCGGCGGCCCCGGCCAGCACGGCCGATCCGCTCACCGCAACGCCCTGCAACTGCTCAAAGCCCGAAGCCTGCGGCAGCATGGCCTGCAGCACCGACTGCACCTGGCGCAAACGCGGGTCTTGGGGGTGGGCATCGTCGGTGGTGTCGTTGATGCAAAAGAAATCAAGCGCCCCGAACTCGGCCGCCAAGGCCCGCAGCTGGGCCTGCTGATCGGCGTCACCCGTGGACACATGGCGGTGACGGTAAGTGCGCATCTGTGCCAAACCCTGCGCCAGCGCCCAACGCAGCACAAAGTCCGACACGATGGTCGGCTTGTCCCAACTGCGGAACACGGTTGAACGCACACCGGCAAACAACTCGGGAGCCGCCCCCTCCAACGCCCGCAGCAAAGAGCGCCGCATGGGCCGGGGTGAATGGGCAAAGGTGCGGAAGGTGCTTGGGTAAAGTGGGTCTTGCGCCCTCAACCACTCGATCGACAAACGGCAAGCGTTCTCCAGCGAAGTCGCGTCCATGCGCATGGCCTCGTCGGTGACGTGTGGCTCGTCTGACCAGGTCAGGTAAAAACCATCGGGCGTGAACCAGTCGGCCGGATTCAAAGGCGCACCCAAAAACACATCGTCGTTGAAATAAAAATAGCGCTCAGACAAACCCGGGATGTGGTGAATCCACGATTCAATGTGGCCCGAATCGAAGGTGGGCAAAGCGGCCTCGGGCATCAGCTCGCGGTGGTCCACCAGCGTCAACCGGTCCGAGGGACGCAACCAGTCCGGCGCTTGCGCATCGGTCACGATGTACACATGACCGTGCTGCGGGAAAAATTTCTCCAGCGCCCGCAAGCTGTAGCGCAGCTCGTGGTTGTCGCGAAAGCGGCCCTCCACGTTGCTGTAACGCGCCATGGCCGCGCCCGTATCGCCAGGCAATTGCGCCAAAGCCGCCTGGCGCTTGGCCCGCCAGCTCGAATCGTTGCCGTCCACCCACAAATACACCACATCAATCGGTTCGTCTTGGAAGTGGTGCATGCCCGCTAGCGCGGGTTCTGCGTGCACCAGGGCGATGGTGCGGACAGTGGAGGGTCTGGAATTTTTCAAGCAGCAAGTCTATCAGCGGGCCACACAGGCATTTTCAATACCCGCCCCGGGGTCAGGGCCACTGCTCACCCTTGGCGCGCACACCCCATAAGCCCCAAAAATGCCTGCAAGCCCATCACACAGGGTGCCACTGCAACAACCACAACAGCGCACTGAGTGTGAAAAACGACAGCACTGTCGTCACCAGCAAAGCCGCAGCGCTCACCGTGCCGTGGCCGTGTCGCTGGTACAAGATGGTGAAAATACCCAGCATGGGCATGGCCCCGGTGAGCAATGCGGCGGCGCGCAAAGCCGGGTCTTCAATCGGGACCAGCCAAACCAGCACCACCCACATGGCCAGAGGATGCAACACCAGCTTGCCCAGCGCAATCGGCAGCACCGTGCCCTGCAGCCCCCGCGCCTGCAAGCCCACCAAAGCGCCCCCAATCACAAACAGCGCCAGCACTGCGCTGGATTGCGCAAACAAGTCGATGGTGCGCCCCACAGGCGCAGGCATTTGCAGGCCAGACAGCGCGAACGCAAAACCCGCTACCACGCCCCAAATCATGGGGTTGCGCAGCACGTTCTTCACGGTCTGCAGCAACACGCTTTTCCACTGCCCGGGCCGCCCCTGCGCGTCAGCAATGGCCAGCAGCAAAGGCAACAGCAAAAAGTTTTCGACCACCATGTTCAAAGCCAGTGCCACCCCGGCCACCGGGCCCAACGACAACAAAATGATGGGGTAACCCACAAACCCGCTGTTCGGGCACGCCATGCCCATGGCCATCATGCTGCTGTAACTCAGGCTCTGGCCCAGCACCTTGCGCGCCCACCACAGGCCCAAGCCCATCACCAGCAAAGACCCCAGGGCATAGGCCAACAAATAGTTCAGGTTCAAGATCTCGGCCACGCTGCGCTGCGACAGCGCGTTGAACAGTAGCGCAGGCAAAGCCAGCTGCAGCGTGAACCGCCCAAACACCTGCATCTCGGCCTTGGCAAACAGCCCCATGCGGGTGCACACATAGCCCAAGGCAATGGTCAGGTAAATCGGGACAGTGATGCCCAGGATGTTCAAGGTGGTGGTCATGGGACGGTCTGCAGAATTTTTGTGCCGGTCGCGTTCAGCGCTTGGCCACCCACAGCGTCAAAGCCGCCAGGCTCAGCAGCATGTAGGCCGACAGCCAGGCCATGTGCGTGCTGGCACTCAAGGTGCTGGACCAGGGCAAGATCAAGCACAAAGCGATGAAGCCCGCGTTCATGCCCACACACAGCCAAGAGTGCTTGGCGGCCAGGCCTTTTTGGAATGGCAGGTGCGCGTGCGCGGCCACAAAACACGCAGCCGTTTGCCACAGCACCAAGGGCCAGACATAGGTCGACAGGCCTTGCCAACGCACATCGAGCCAGCCCAGTGCCAGCGCCAGCTGGGCCAAAGCCCCCACGCCCAGCACCAGCGCCGACGCGGCCCAGGCCACTTGCAGCGGACGCAGCCGCACCTGAGTCGCGCTGCTGAGCACCACCTGCGCCCAGGCCGTGTGCACCAGCGCCGGGATGAAGCTCAAGATGCGCAGCAGCGCCAGCATCAAGCCCGCTTCTTGCACGCCGTAGTGCGCTGGCCAGCTCAGCGCCAACGCCGTGGCGGCCAGGCCGTCGGTGAGGGTGTGCAGCATCTTGAGCCGCGCGCTGCGCGGGTCTGAAGCGGTGGGTGTCTCGTTCATGGCGCAAGGCAAGTCGCTGCCTGCAACGGCCGCCAAAGCCACGCCAGCAGGTGACGCCGGTTGAAAAGCCAGCCGCATCCACAGGGCCCCGGCCAGATAGCCCAAGCAGGCCGAGACCAAGAGCACGGGCAGCTCAAGGCCCTCGCCACGCACGGGAAAAAGCACCGCCCCCAGCACCGCCACCGTCGCCGCCAGCACGGGCGGCACCATCCGCACCAAGCCCATGGACCCAAGGCTGCCCACCCGCAATGTCAGGCTTTGCGCCAGCAGCCAACTGAGCTGCGTCAGGCCCAAGGCGGCGGCCCAGGCCCAGACCTGCGCTGCTTGCCCCAAACCCGACCAGACCGCCCCCAGCGCCGCCAGCGGGCCCAGCCACAACATGCGCCAGGCGCTTTGCCGCCAGGCGCGGCGTGCGGCCGCGCGCGGCTCCTGGTGGCGCTCGGCCAGCAGGCTCAAGGGGCTTTGCGCCAGCGCCAAGCTGGCCCAAAAAAAAGCCAGTTGGCTGGTGGCAGAAAACAGCCCCACCTCTTCGGGGCTGAACAGGCGAAACAACACCAGCGCCAAAAAGCCCTGCGCCGCCAGCGACACCAGGCTGCCCAGGGCAGCGGGCGCCGTGGCGCGGGGCAAGGTCTGCAACAACTTCCAAGGCTTCATCTGTCAGCCCCGAACAAGGCAGCCCACACCGGCAGCCCTTGCAGCTGATGCGACCAGCGCAAGGACTGCAGGTGCTGGCGATCGGTCTGGCGCAAGGGCAGGCGCTGCACCGCTGCTTGCCATTGCGCTGCGCTGGCCTGCACGCCCAGCAGCTGCACCCGCCCGGCATGGGCCAGCGCCGTGCGCTGCGCCCAGGCATAGGGGTTGCTGATGACGGGCAGGCCCAGCGCCAGGTACTCCAGCAGCTTGGTGGACGTTTGCTCGCTCACAGGCAACACATCGGGCATCAGATTCAGGCCTGCGCGTGCCCGCAGCAATTGCGCAGGCACCTGGCTTTGCGGCACACGCCCGGTGTTTTGGATGTGGCCCAAAGCAGCCAAGCGCTGTTGCAAGGCCGGGGGTACATCGCCCACCAGCAACAGGCGCAATCCCGCCTGCCCCAAGGTGCGCAAAAGCGGCACAAAGTGCCGCAAGCGGCGCATCTCGCCCAGATAGACCAGGTCAAACTCGGGCGGCTGCAGGGCCTGCGCCGTCAAAAATGCGTCGGGCACGCCCATATCGCGCAAGGCATAGGGAACCGCTTCAGGCACGGTGTCGCCAAAGCCCATGCGCTGGCGCACCCATTCGCTTTGGAACACCCGAAAGTGGGGCACCGGCTGCTGCCACCGCTTGATGCGGTCCTTGAGCCAGGCCAGCGGGGCCACACTGGCCGAGGCGTATTCGTGCACCTGCACCGCGCCTTTCAAACGCCTTGCTTGGCCTGGGGGCACGCGGCCGCAAATCCACCACACGGCCTGAGCGCCATCGGGCACGGTGTGGGCCTGGGTGTGCAGCTGCACCGCATGGCCCAAGCCTTCGATGTGGGCCTGGTAAGCGGCCAGCTCGGGCAAATAAGAACGTGTGCCCTGCACAAAATGAACGGTGATCACGACCGCCCTCCCGCAGGGGGGTCATCGCGCGAAGCCTCCAGCTTCACAGCGTGCTTTTTGGGCCCCTGCCCCGCTTTGTGCAGCAGCCGCTTGAGCAGTTCGTCCCAAGCCTGCACAAAGGTCTCCAGCCGGTGCTGGCCCTGCAAGCGGTCGATGGCCGTTTGCCGATCGGCCGGCGCTTGCGCCAGGCAGCGCTGCACCGCCTCGGCCAGCGCGGTGGGGCTGTCATCGCGCGCCAGCCAGAGCGGGGCCTGCGTGCCCAGCATTTCCTGCATCGCGGGGATGGGTGTGCTCACGCAGGGCACGCCGCAGGCCAGCGACTCCAGCGCCGTCATGGGGTAGCCCTCGTAGCGCGAGCACAGCACCGTGGCCCGCCAGGCCCGGTAGGTCTGCGCGGTCACCGTTTGCTGACCGAGCAGCTGCAAGCGGCCTTGGGCCAGCAGGTCTTGCCCGGCGCTGCGCATCGCGCCCATCAGCTCGCCGTCGCCCACCACATGCAGTTGGCAAGCGGCCGGCAAAAGGCGCAGCATGGACAGCAATTGCAAGGGCTGTTTCTCCGGGGACAAACGGCCGACAAAACCCAGCACCAGCCCCTCGGTGGCGGGCAGGGCAGCGTCCTCTGGGCCTGCACCGGGCAACACCGCCGGGTTGCGGATCACGCGCACGTTTTCAGGGGCTGCACCCCCGGCACCGGACATCACGCGCAGCAGGCTGTCGCACGAGGCTTGTGAGGCGCACACCAGCTCGCTGGCCCCGCGGTACACCCTGCGCAGCCAGCCGGTTTTCAGGCGCGAAGCCCCAGCTTGCTGCAGCACCTCATGCACAGGGCCGTGCACCCAGACCACGCTGGGCCGGCGGGCCAACCCAGCCAGCACCACCGCCACATAGGCTGGCCAGAAGTTGTTGGAGGCCACCAGCACCTGCGCCCGCCGCGCCGCCTGCCAGCAGGCCCACAGCGAGGGGCGGCCTTGGCGCACCGGCAGCCGCGAGACTTGCCAGCCGCGCTCGGCCAGGCCCGATTCGAGCCAGTGCAGCGTGGTCTGCACCCCGCCCACGCCAGACTCTTCGGTCAGCAACAGGATTTGGCAGGGAGAATTCAGGGGCAGGGGCATGGTCAGCGCGCGCCTCGCCCGGTCAGCACGGTCTGAATGGTTTTGAAGACGATCAGCAAGTCCATGGCCAGACTGTAGTGCGTGATGTAGTACAGGTCGTAGCTGAGCTTGATGGCGGTTTCATCGGCGCTGGCCGCATAGCCTTGCTGCACCTGAGCCCACCCCGTCAAACCAGGTCGCACCAGGTGGCGGTAGGGGTAGCTGGGCATTTGTTCGGCAAACTGTCGCACAAAGCCGTCTTGCTCGGGGCGCGGACCGATCAGGCTCATGTGGCCCATGAGCACGTTGAACAGCTGCGGAATTTCATCAAGCCGGGTGCGGCGAATCCAGTGTCCGAAGCGGGTGATGCGCGGGTCGTTGGCCTGGGCGAACTGGGGGTGAAGTGGCGTTTCATGGCGCATGCTGCGGAACTTCCAGATCCGAAAATTTTGGCCGTGCATGCCGGTGCGCCGCTGGCTGAACAGGGCCGGGCCGGGCGAGTCGATCTTGACACCGCAGGCCACTGCGATCGCCAGCGGCAGCCACAGCGGCAACAAGGCCAGCACCACGCTCACATCGATGAGGCGCTTGGCCAGGTCGTAAGCCGGGTTGCCATCGGTTTGCCACAGCTCGTTTTGCAGGGTCTCGGCCGCCATGCGCCCGGTCAGGTTTTGCTGCAAAGTCTCGGGGCTGTACAGGCGGATGTGCTGCAGCTTGAGCGCGGTCAGAAAACGTTGGCGCTCGGGGCCGGTGGGTGCGGATGCAGCAGAGGTGGCAGAGGTGACGGCAGGCAGCACAACCGCGCCGTCGCATGCCAGTGCTGCGCCAGGCGGCATGCCCTGAGCAGGCCAATGCAGCAAGCGGATGCGCGGCAGGCCCTGGCCGTTGGGCTCGGTCAACCAGCGGGCCAGCAGGTCGGGCACACGCGGGTCTTGGTACACCAGCCGCCAAGGCCGATGCCGCAAAAACCACTGGTCGGCCAGCCAAAACCAGAAGGTGCACAGCACATAGGTCAAAAGCAGAGCGCCGCGCGAATACGGCTGCTGCAGCAAGGCAAAGGCCAAGGGTGTCAGCCAAAACGGCAAGCCGGTGGTGACCAGCAACAACGGGCCGCGTTCGGCCGCAGGCATGTGCGCGCCCCGGTACAACAAGTGCGCCGCCAGCGCATAGGGCACCAGGCTGGCCAGCACGGTCCGGCCAAAGTCCACGGTGGCATGGCCGCTGGCCATCAGGGCCTGGCTGATGGCGTAGGCCAGGCCGATCATCGCCAAGCCCAGCAGGCTCCAGACCAGGTGGGCACTTTGGCGGTGCGCCTGCTGCGAGGCCAGTTGCTGGGTGTGGCGGCGCGGGCGCGTCATGGGCCAACGGGCGGTGGGCATCAAGGGGGCTTGCTGGTAGATCGCCAGCACCGGCTCGGCCATGGCCTGAGGCTGGAACTGCGCCTCGTAGCGCGCGCGTGCGGCGCGGCCCAGCCGTTGGCGCAAGGAGGCATCGGCATGCAGGGTCTGCAGCGCCTGGGCCACCGCCTGCGGGCTGTTGGGCACCAGCCAGGCGCTCTCCTCATGCGTGAGCATTTCTTCGATGCCCGGCAAGCGCGTAGCCACAATCGCCATGCCCGCGCGCATGGCTTCCAAAATGGAAATGGGCAGGCCCTCGTGGTCGGACAAGAGCACAAAAATCTGGTGCTGGGCCAGGCGCTGGGCCACATCGCTCACGTCGCCCTCCAGTTGGATGTGTGGCATCGGGGCGGCGGCCTGTTGGTGGCGGGCCAGGTCGGGCCCGCCGCCCAACATCCGGGTGAGGGGCTGCAGGCCAAGATGGGCCAGCAAAGCCAGGGCCTCGATCAACACATCGGGCCGCTTGGGCGCGGCCATGCGGGCCACCATCACCAGGCTTGGCGGCTGGGTCGCCATGTCGCTGCGCCAGGGCACATCGGCCAAGGCGTTGTGCACCACACTCACCCGCTCGGGCGGCATGGGCAAACGCGCGGCCAATTCTTTTTCGTGGGCCGAGACGCAGACCATGCGCGTGGTCCAAGCCGCCAGAACGGCCTCGGCCAGCCAGGCGTTGGTGCGGATCAGCCAAGGCGCTTGCGGCTTGAAGCCAAAGCCGTGCACGGTGTAGACCACCGGAATTTGCCGCAGCTTGCCCGCCAGACGTGCGATCACCCCGGCCACGGCGCTGTGGGCGTGGATGACATCGGGCTGCAGCACCCGCACATGCGCCAGCAAGGCCCGCACCGAAGTGATCACTTTGAGGGGGTTGAGCGAGTTTTGCAGGCTTGGCAGCGCCAGCACCGCGATGCCCAAATCACTCAGGGCTTGACCCAGCACGCTGTGCGTGTCGTCGCCGCCAATCGCCACCGTGAAGCGCACCCGGCCTTGCAGGGCACGACTCAACTCCAACACATGCGTCTGCGCCCCACCGGCTTCGCCTTTGGTGATGACCAACACCACATGGGGCACGGGCGGGGCAATGGGTGAGTCAACCGAAGGGTTAACGGGGGGGTGAACAGGGGCAGACATTCTGGGGCAACAGGAAGTGCCGGTATTGTCACCGCGAATGACCACCGGGTCACCGGCCGACCTCCCCGCTCGCCAGCCCTTCAAGCGGGGTTCGGCTCCCGCTGGCCGCTGATCGGCAAGGCCACGGGAAAAGCTTGCGTGCCGGGGTGAAGCTCTTGCCAAACCACCTGGCCACCGACCATCACCACAAACTCGCCCGTGCGCAAGGCTTGCCAGGGCTCGTCCAGCGTGAGGGGCTCGGTGGCCAGCAAGCTCATGATGTCGCCCTCGGCATTGAGCGGCCCCAGGTCCAGGCTCATGTCGCGGTCCACCAAGCGCGCATGGGGAAAGGGGTGACGCCGGGTCAGCAAATGCAGGTTCGTGGAGCAATGGGCATACAGGGCCTGACCATCGCTGAGCAGCATGTTGAAGTTGCCATGCCCAGCCAGCTCAGCGGCGATGCAGGCCAGCACAGGGGCCAGCTCGGGCCATTCGGGGGGCTGCACGCGGTCCTTGAAGTGGCTGCGCAAGTGGCTCATGAGGGCGCAAAACGCACGCTCGCTGTCGGTGCCACCCACGGGCTTGTCCTGACAACCATTGGGGGCCTGGAAATCGCGCAGGTCGCCGTTGTGCGCAAACACCCAGGTGCGTCCCAGCCATTCGCGTTGAAACGGGTGGCAGTTGGCCGACTGCACATCCCCTTGCGTGGCTTTGCGCACATGCGCCACCACCACGTTGGACTTGATGGGGTGCTGCCGCACGTATTCGGCCAGCGGCGAATGACTGGCCGGTTGGTCGTCCTGAAAAACCCGGCAGCCTTTGCCGTCATAAAAAGCGATGCCCCAGCCGTCAACGTGGTCCGAAGTCAAGCCCCCACGCGCCGAAAAACCGGTGAAAGAAAAGGTGGTGGCCGCAGGTTTGTTGCAGCTCATGCCCATCAGCTGGCACATCGAGAGGCCCTTTCAGGACAAGCAAAAATCCACAGCGGCCATGGCGTGCAGGGCCGTGGTGTCAAAGCCCGGCACGCCGCCATCGCCGGGCCGCAAGCTCATGGTCAACTCGGTGCAACCCAGAATGACGCCTTGCGCCCCAAGTGCTGCCAGCTGCTGCACCTGCGCGATCAGGTTCTGGCGCGATCCCTCCAGCACCTGGCCCCGGCACAGTTCCTCAAAAATGATGCGGTGCACTTCGGCTCGCCCGGACGCCTCGGGCACCAGACACTGGATGCCGCGTGCGGCCAAGTGGTCGCGCATGAAGGCTTGCTCCATGGTGAAACGGGTGCCCAACAAGGCCACTTGGCTGAAACCGGCGGCCAAGACGGCATCGGCGGTGGCATCGGCAATGTGCAGCAAGGGCACATCCGTGCTCGCCTGCACTTGCGGCGCGATGAGGTGCATGGTGTTGGTGCAAATGAGCAAAGCCTCGGCCCCGCTGTGCGCCAACTGGCGGGCCGCCGTTTGCAAAATCTCGGTCATGCGGTCCCAATCGCCCTGCTTTTGCAGGTCGGCAATGTCCTGAAAATTCAGGCTGACCAGTTGCAGGGGGGCCGAGTGCAGTCCGCCCCGGCGTCGCGCCACTTCGCGGTTGATGTGCTGGTAATACAGGGCGGTGGACTCCCAACTCATGCCCCCGATCAGACCGATTTTTTTCATGCCATCCATCTTTGTCGATTGAAAACAGAAGTTTGCCATCAAAAAAGCAGCATGAAATTGCTTTTTCTGCCCCTAAATATGGATTTTTTGGAATGCTTTTCTACAATCCGGCCATGAAGCAGAAAATTGATGCCATTGACCGCAAAATCCTCGAGCTCTTGCAGGCGCGCAGCGACTGGCCCATCAGCGATTTGGCCGCCGCTGTGAACCTGACACCCACGCCATGCTGGCGGCGGGTGCAACGGCTCAAGGAGCTGGGCATTTTGGCCCGGCAAGTGGCCCTGGTGGACCGGCACCAGGTGAACCTGGGCGTCACGGTGTTCGTGTCGGTGCGCACCCGCCAGCACGATGTGCCGTGGCTGGACAAATTTCGCGCCGCGGTGCAAGGCATTGCCGAAATCGTCGAGGCCCACCGCATGAGCGGCGATGTGGATTACCTGCTGAAGGTGGTGGTGCCCGACATTGCCGCTTATGACCAGGTGTACAAGCGGCTCATCGAGCAGGTGCCGCTGTCCGATGTGAGCTCCAGTTTTGCCATGGAGGAGCTCAAATTCACCACGGCGGTGCCGCTCAGTTATGCGGCCTGAGCCGAGCGGGACTGCAGGGCCACCCACAGCCCCAGCAAGCCAAACAGCACAAAGCAGACGAAGGACCAATTGGCGATCGAGCCGCCCAAAAAGGTCCAGTCGATCTTGCTGCAGTCACCGCTGCCTTTGAAGATCATGGGGATGGCGCGGTTGAGGGGAAAGTTTTCGACCATGCCATAAAAATCGCGACCGCAGTTGACCACCTCGGGTGGGTACCACTGCAGCCAGCTTTGGCGGGCGGCGGTGAAGGCCCCAAAACCCGCGCAGAGCGCCAGCATCACACCGGTCACCGCCAAGCCCCAGCCCCGCCAACGCCAGCCGATCAAAGCCAGCAGCACCACGCCAATCAAGGCGTAGCGCTGCACGATGCACATGGGGCAAGGGTTCAGACCCACAACATGTTGCAAATACAAGCCAAACACCAGCATGCCGATGCCCGAGAGGGCGGTCATCAGCATCCAGCGCTGGGGAGATACAACGGACAGTTTCATGGGGTCTCTTCAAAAAACAAGGGGGCATTGTGCCCCCTTGTCGGTACAGGTGTCAGCGATTGGTTGAACAAAGCCCTGAGGACTTCAGGCGTCTGCAAAAGCCCGCTCGATAACGAAAGCGCCGGGCGTGCTGGTGTTGCCCTCTTTAAGGCCATGCGCTTCGCAAATGCGCTTGAGGTCCTTGAGCATTTCAGGCGAACCGCAAATCATGACGCGGTCGGTCTCAGGGTTGAGCGGGGGCAGACCCAAGTCGGCAAACAGCTGGCCGCTTTCCATCAGGTCGGTCACGCGGCCCTGGTGTAGGTGGGGCTCGCGGGTCACCGTGGGGTAGTACAGCAATTGTTGGCTCACCATCTCGCCCAAAAACTCGTGGGCAGGCAACTCTTTCGTGATGTAGTCGTGGTAAGCCAGTTCATTGACCTGACGAACACCGTGCACCAGGATCACTTTTTCAAAGCGCTCATAGGTCTCGGGGTCACGGATGATGCTCATGAACGGGGCCAGACCGGTGCCTGTGCCCATGAGATACAGGTGCTTGCCGGGCAACAAATAGTCGATGAGCAAGGTGCCGGTGGGCTTGCGGCCGACCACGATGGTGTCGTCCACCTGGATGTGCTGCAGCTTGGAGGTCAGCGGGCCATCGGGCACCTTGATGCTCAAAAACTCCAAATGCTCTTCGTAGTTGGCACTGGCAATGGAATAGGCCCTTAAAAGCGGTTTGCCGTTGTCGCCGCGCAGACCGATCATGGTGAAGTGCCCATTCGAAAAGCGCAGGGCCTGGTCACGGGTGGTGGTGAAGCTGAACAGGCGGTCGGTCCAGTGGTGAACGCTCAAAACGCGTTCTTCGAGAAATGCACTCATGTGATGTGTCTGGGTTTTGGCTGGGAGAGAGACCCAATGCCAATGGAGGATGCTGAAAGCTTGCTACAGTTGCTGCCTGCAAGACCACAGAAAAGACGGTGTTGTTGCACCGACAACGCTTATTCTCGTGCGAACCGCTTCCAACTGGAAATACAGAAATTTTATATCTGTATCACCAGCGCTTCTTAAGATACATCAAGGCTGACAAACACCATGGCACGCAACGTTCAATGCATCAAACTCGGCAAAGAAGCCGAGGGTCTGGATTTTCCGCCCTACCCAGGCGAGCTGGGCAAGCGCATCTGGGAAGGCGTGAGCAAGCAGGCCTGGGCCGACTGGCTGAAGCACCAAACCATGCTGGTCAATGAAAACCGCTTGAACCTGGCCGATTTGCGCGCCCGCCAATACCTGGCACGCCAAATGGAAAACCATTTCTTTGGCGATGGCGCAGACGCCGCCCAAGGCTACGTGCCCCCTGCAGCCAGTTAAGGGTTGGGCGTTGGGCGTTGGGCGTTGGGCGTTTGGTGTTCAGCGTTCAGCGTTCAGCGTGAAATGCAAAGGCAAGGCGCGCAACGCTCAACGCCCAACGCTGAACAGCCAACCTCCCCTCCAGCGAGTCTTGCTTGCACCCTTCATCCGCTTCAAGCCAGAGTTCGCCACCCGCAACGCGCCAAGCCCTGGTGATTGGTGCGGGGCTGTCGGGCTCGGCCGTGGCGCACAGCTTGGCCGTGCGCGGCTGGTCGGTCACCGTGCTCGACCAGGCGCCAGGGGTCGGGGCTGGCGCATCGGGCCTGCCTGCGGGTTTGGCCGCGCCCCATGTTTCACCGGACGACAACGTGCTCTCGCGCATCACGCGTGCGGGGGTGCAGGCCACGCTGCAGCGCGCCCAGGTGCTGCTGCAAAGCGGCACCGATTGGGCGCTGACCGGTGTTCTGGAGCACAAGCTGGCGGGCAAACGCAAACTGCCTGCAGACCCGCCCGATCAACACAGCGCCCCGGCCAGCGCGGCACAAATTGCCGCCGCAGGCCTGCCACCGGGCACACCCGCGCTCTGGCACGCACAGGCGGGCTGGATTCGCCCTCGGCAACTGGTGGCCGCGCAGTTGCAAACGCCGGGCGTGCAGGTGCGCTGGGGTCAGCAGGTGCAGGGCATTGAGCGGCGCGGCGATGAATGGGCCGTGACCGATGCCCAAGGCCAAACGCTGGGCCAAGCCCCCTTTCTGGTGGTGGCCAGCGCCTTTGACAGCCTGGCTTTGTTGCGGCCCCTGCCCGGCTTTGCCGTGCCACTCAACCCTTTGCGCGGGCAGGTCAGCTTTGGCCGCCTGGCCGACTTGACGGACGCCCAACGCCAGCGGCTGCCGCCGTTTCCAGTCAACGGCCACGGCAGCTTCATCAGCGGCGTGCCCACGCCCGAGGGGCCGCCGGGCTGGTTCATGGGAGCCACTTTTGAGCGCGACTGCACGCAAACGCCCGTGCGGGTTGAGGACCACCACGCCAACCAGCTGCGCTTGGCCACGCTGTTGCCGGCCTTGGGCGAAGCCATGGCCACCCAATTCGGGCCGGACCGGGTCCATGGCTGGGCTGGTTTGCGCTGCAGCTTGCCCAACCGCTTGCCGGCGGTCGGCCCCATCGACGCCCTGCGACTGCCGGGCCTGTGTCTGAGCACAGGCATGGGCGCACGCGGCATCAGCCTGGCCGTGCTGTGCGGTGAGCTCACCGCCGCCTGGTTGAGCCAAGAAGCCCTGCCCTTGCCGGCCGCCTTGTTGAAACACCTGGCGGCCGAGCGCTTTGCGTCCGCTTGAGGGGCTGGATTTCATGCGGCTGTGGCTTGCACCTGTCCGCCTTGGCTCTCGCCCGTAAGGCGCAAAGTCGAATTCCACGCATTTTTCGATTTGATTTAAATTCAACTTTCAAATCATTTGTAGCATTACCTTGTAAAAATCAGCCATACCCTTCAACATCAGCGCTCATCACTGCGTCCACTGACCTTGACAAATGTGGCGAACGGCTAACTTTTTCAGGAGTTCCCATGACCCAACCCTCTTTTTCCAGGTATCTGCCTTGGTTGGTGATGGCACCCGCTGCGCTGGTGGCACTGCCCTATTCGATCTGGGCCAGCGGCGGGTTTGGACTGCTGTTTGTGCTGGGCTGCATCGATTACGCCCAAACCCGGCAGGCGGTGCGACGCAACTACCCGCTCACGGGTCGCCTCCGATACGGTTTGGAATACATCCGCCCGGAAATTCGGCAGTATTTTCTGGAAAACGACGAGGAAAAACTCCCCTTCTCACGCAGCCAACGTGCCATGGTCTATGCCCGCTCCAAGGTGCAAAACGACAAGCGGGGCTTTGGCAGCATCAAAGACATGTACCAAGCGCAATCCGATTGGATCACCCACTCGCTGCAACCGACACAGCTGGACCCGGCCGGCTTCAGGGTCACGGTGGGCGCGCACCAATGCCAGCAGCCTTATGCGCTGTCGCTGCTGAACATTTCCGGCATGAGCTTCGGAGCCTTGTCGCCCAACGCGGTCAAGGCCCTCAACAAGGGCGCGGCCATGGGGCAATTCGCGCACGACACCGGCGAGGGCAGCATCTCCCGGCACCACCGCGAGCCCGGGGGCGATCTGATCTGGCAAATAGCCTCGGGTTATTTTGGCTGCCGCACACCGGAAGGCCGTTTTGACCCGGTGCGCTTTGCCGAGCAAGCCCGCTCCCCCCAAGTCAAGATGATCGAGTTGAAACTCTCGCAAGGGGCCAAGCCCGGCCATGGCGGCGTCTTGCCCAAGGCCAAAGTCAGCGCAGAGATTGCCGAAGCGCGCGGCGTGCCCATGGGCCAGGACTGCGTGTCACCGGCCCGGCACTCGGCCTTCAGCACACCTTTGGAGATGCTGGCTTTCATCGCGCAACTGCGCGAACTCTCGGGTGGCAAGCCCGTGGGCATCAAGCTGTGTGTGGGGCATCCGGCCGAATGGTTTTCGGTGGTCAAAGCCATGGTGCAAACCGGTCAAACACCGGACTTCATCGTGGTCGATGGTGCCGAAGGCGGCACGGGCGCAGCGCCCATCGAGTTTGCCGACCATGTGGGCATGCCGCTGCGCGATGGGCTGCGCTTGGTGCACAACAGTTTGGTGGGCGCGGGCCTGCGCGATCGCATCAAGATAGGCGCCTCGGGCAAAGTGATTTCAGCTTTTGACATCGCGCGTTGCCTGGCGCTGGGGGCCGATTGGTGCAATTCGGCACGGGGGTTCATGTTTGCCCTGGGCTGCATCCAATCACGCAGCTGCCACACCGACCACTGCCCCACGGGCGTGGCCACGCAAGACCCGGTGCGCCAACGCGCCATCGTGGTAACCGACAAGGCCGAGCGGGTGTATTACTTTCATGCCAACACCTTGCATGCGCTGGCCGACCTGGTGGGCGCGGCAGGCCTGCAAAAACCAGGCGACATCACGGCCCATCACCTCATGGGGCGCAATGCCGAAGGACAGGCCCGAACCCTGGCTTCGAGCATCGACACGCTGGCACCCGGACAACTCTTGCGTGAGCCGTCAGGGCCACACACCCTGCCCAGTCCCTTTGCCGAGTTCTGGCATGCCAGCCAGGCGGGGCATTGGGGCGTGCCCACAGGCGCTGACCCCCAGCCCGCCTGAACCAGCGCCCAGGTGCTCGGTGTGCGCCGTCTTGGGTGGCAAGCCCACCCCTTTGGCGAAAAAACTGTGGGCTTGCTTGGTGTCTAATGAGCCACCAATTTCGCAACATTCAGTTTCCAATGCGCCCTGGTCCGTCTCACGCCACCCCACCAGCCTCTTCCCAGCCGAAAGAACCAGCGTCTGCATTGGAAGCGCTGGGCCACGCCGTTTTGAAGGATGATCAAAACCTGGTCATTTGGCGTCAAGACAGCGAGGCCATGTGGCGTGCAGCGCACGCCTTGCAAAGCTTGTGGCGCACAGCGGCCCCGGCTGTTGCGGTAGAGCACTTCACAGGTCAACAACGCCTGGCTTGGCTCGGTCACATCAACCAAGGCATTGCCCAGCTGGGGTTGACACAGGCGATGCAAACGCCATCGCCCACCGCTTTGCCGAGGCAAATTTCCCTCGTCACCCACGCCGAACAGCTGTCCGCTTCAGATGTTCAGCTGTTGCAAGACCTCTCGCAGCACCTGCCCGGCCTGCGTTGGCGCTGGGTTCTGCTGGGCCTGGATCCCCAGTGGATGGCTGAGCCCCGCACCCTGGCATCGCCCAGCCCAACGTCCGAAGCGGCCGCCAGCCCCGCATCCAAACAAGCACCCAAGCGTCTGGCCTGGCTGAGCTTGGCCGCCCTGTTGGGCTTGGGCGCATGGGGCACGGCGCTCCACTTGTCGGACCCCCACCCAGTCCCCTTGCGGGCGGACACGCGGTCTGCGGCTGCGTCTGCGGCTACAACGCCCACGCCAGCAGCTTCAGCGCCTTCTCTTGAAGCACCGCCAAGCCCAACCCCAAACCCTGTCGCGTCCGCCGCTCCGGCAGAACCCGCGGCCCTGCCACAAGTGCCTGCTGCCGCAGACACCCGCAACGACGTGCCGGAAATCGCCCTGCGGGGCCTGCAGTGGCTGACCCTGCAGTCGCCCGAGTTCTTTGTCGTGGAACATGGCGCGTTTCAAACCGCCGCGCAGGCCCAAAGCCTGATCCGCTCGAAAGACGAACTGGCCAATGCCCGCGTGCTCATGCGCAAAACCGCCAACCCGGGTGGCCGGTTTGTGGTGATCACAGGACCCTTCCGATCGCAGGAACGGGCGCAAAACTACAAGGATCGGGCAAACCTTGCGCCCCAGACTCCGGTGCGCAGGGTCTCCGATGTCTTGGAGGACAGTGCGAGGACAGCCCCGTCCGGCTCTTGAAAAGCCCATGCCCCTCATGCCAGACCGCTGGAGGTTGGTGGGCGGCCTTGTTTTTGGACGAACCCCTCACCCCCGGCCTGCTGCCTGGTGTGCTGCTCATCTTGATCGCCTCGGCATGGCTCACCGGGTTCAACCCCTTTCGAGCCTTCCAACGCAGCAGGCACTGAGCCAGGGTCCGACACCACTCTTATAAGTCAAAAGAATATAAGCCCAACTAAAAAATCGTTTGTTTAGGCATAAAGCCCCCTTACAGTCGCCTCCATGGTTGATTTGGCTTATGTCTTTGCAGGTTTCTTCGTGGGCACCATCGTGGGCTTGACGGGGGTGGGTGGCGGCTCCTTGATGACGCCGCTGCTGATCTTTTTCTTTGGCGTCAAGCCCTACATGGCCGTGGGCACCGACTTGCTGTTTGCGGCTTTCACCAAGATGGGCGGCACCATCAGCTTTGCCCGACAGCGCATCGTGCCTTGGCGTGTGGTGGGCTTGCTGAGTGCGGGCAGCATTCCGGCCTGCTTGTTGACGCTGGGCTTTTTGCACTGGGTGGGCCCGGCCTCCCCAGAGGTGCAGTCGCTGATGACCACCACTTTGGGTGTGGCCTTGCTGCTGACGGCGGCGGCCATGCTCTACAAGGCCATTCGCGGCCAACAACTGCCCCGCCACCTGGCCGCCGCCGACGAAGCCCGCGCCAGCACGCCGCGCCACTGGAGCCTGCCGGTGCTGTTTGGCGCGCTGATCGGCATCATGGTCACCCTCACCTCGGTGGGCGCGGGCGCCATTGGCGTCACCGTGTTGCTCTTGCTCTACCCCCTGCTGCCGCTGCCGCGCATCGTAGCGGCCGACATCGCTTATGCCGTGCCCCTGACCATGGTGGCGGGCCTGGGCCACGCGTCGATGGGCTCGGTGGACTGGGCCTTGCTGGCCAAGTTGCTGGCGGGCTCGCTGCCCGGCATCTGGCTGGGTTCGCGCCTGACCCAACACACGCCGGATCGCGTGATCCGCTCCTTGCTTTCCGTCCTGCTGGCTTGGGCTGGCACCAAACTGGTTTTGATCTGAGTGATTCCCATGTACCACTACACCGAATTTGACAAACAGTTCGTGCGCGCCCGCGCCGCACAGCACCGCGACCAGCTCGAGCGCTTTCAAGCCGGGCAACTCACGGGCGACCAGTTCAAGCCCCTGCGCCTGCAAAACGGCTGGTACGTGCAGCGCTACGCCCCCATGCTGCGCGTGGCCGTGCCTTACGGCGAAATCTCGGCGGCACAACTCAGCGTTCTGGCGAAAATTGCCCGCGACTACGACACACCCGACGCCGCCTTGCTGGCCGAGGCCCAGGCCACGCAAGACAAAATTGCGGGCTTGGCCCCGAAGCTGACCACCAACTACGGCCACTTCACCACCCGCCAAAACGTGCAGTTCAACTGGATTCCCCTGTCCAAATCGGCCGACGTGATGGACCTCTTGGCCAGCGTGAACCTGCACGGTATCCAGACCAGCGGCAACTGCATCCGCAACACCACCACCGACGAACTGGCCGGTGTGGCCGTCGACGAAGTGGTCGATCCCCGTCCCTATGCCGAGCTGATCAGACAGTGGAGCACGCTGCACCCCGAATTCGCCTTCTTGCCCCGCAAGTTCAAGATCGCCATCACCGGGGCTCTTGAGGACCGCGCCGCCATTGGTTGGCACGACGTGGGCCTGCAGATGCTCAAGAACGCGGCGGGCGAAGTGGGCTTCAAGGTGCTGGTGGGTGGTGGCATGGGCCGCACCCCGGTGGTGGGCACTTCAATCCGCGAGTTCTTGCCCTGGAACCAGATCATGAATTACCTCGAAGCCGTGATCCGCGTCTACAACCGCTGGGGCCGCCGCGACAACCTGTACAAGGCCCGCATCAAAATTTTGGTCAAGGCCGAAGGCCAGCGTTACTTCTACGAAGTCGAAGCCGAGTACCAAGACATCTTGGTCAAGGACGGCGGACTGCACACCATCCCGCAGGCTGAGTTCGACCGCGTGGCCGCCTGCTTTGCCGCGCCTGCGCTGAACCTGCCTGCAGACCTGGATGAATGGGTGGCCAAAGCCGAAGCCGATGTCAGCATCGAAGCGGCCAAAACACCCGCCTTTGCCCGCTGGATCGCGCAAAACGTCAAGCCCCACCAAAACCCTGCACTGCGCGCCGTGAGCCTGTCGTTCAAGCGTGTGGGCCAGGCCCCCGGTGACGCCACGGCCGACCAGCTGGACGCTGCCGCTGCGCTGGTGGCCCACTATTCCGCAGGCGAAGCCCGCGTGACGCACACCCAAAACCTGGTGCTGCCCTGGGTTCGCCTGGACCAACTGCACGCCCTGTGGCTCCAAGCCAAGGCCCTGGGCTTGGCCCAACCGAACATTGGTCTGCTGACCGACATGATCGCCTGCCCCGGCGGCGACTATTGCGCGCTGGCCAATGCCCGCTCTTTGCCTTTGGCGGCCGCCATCACTGAGCGCTACCAAGACCTGGACGAGCTGAACGACCTGGGCCACATCGACTTTCACATCAGCGGCTGCATCAACTCCTGCGGCCACCACCACTCGGGCCACATCGGCATTTTGGGTGTGGATAAAGACGGCAAAGAGTGGTACCAGGTCACGCTGGGCGGCTCGGACGGCAAGAACCTCTCAGGCCCCACCACCCCTGGCAAAGTGGTCGGCCCTTCGTTCTCGTCGTTTGAAGTGCCGGATGTGATCGAGGCGATTTTGGAAACCTACAAGGCATTGCGCCAGCCCGCCCAAGGCCGCCACGAATACTTCATCGACACCTTGCGCCGCGTGGGCCAAGACCCATTCAAGGCGGCGGCCAATGCGGCACGCCATGTGACCGAAGAAAGCACCGCCTGAATCCCCTTGTAGGAGCGACGTCCTCGTCGCGATCAATCCGCGCAAACCACCCAACATCGCCTCGAGGGCGGGGCTCCTCCAACTTGCACAGCATGCACCTTTGGGAGCCACACCCTCACGGAGATGAATTGCAAATCGCGGCGAGGACGCCGCTCCTGCAACAGAAAAAACAGCCATGAACATCATTTCCGCCCAAGAACACCAGACCGTTGATTCACCAGCCGTCATCACACTGGCCAACGACGCCGACCCTCGCACGCTCGACCTGAGCGGCGTGACACGCATTGATCTGCAGTTCCCCAAATTCACCGATGGGCGCGCTTACAGCCAAGCCTTTTTACTGCGCCGCCGCCTGGGCTTTGCGGGCGAATTGCGCGCCACCGGCGACGTGCTGATCGACCAACTGGTGCAGATGCAGCGCACCGGTTTTGACGTGGCCGTGCTGCGCGAAGGCGTAGACGCCTCGGCGGCGCAACGCCAGTTTGAGCGCTTTGCCGGGTTCTACCAAGGCTCTGCTGTGGGGACACAACCCCCATTCGCGAAAGCAGCCTAAAGCATCGCCCGCGGGGTGGGCTCCTACAAAAGACACACCATGACTTCCAATCTGATTTCTTCTCGCAACACGCCGCTCAAAGCCACAGATCTGCATGCCCAAGCCAGCCCTGACTTTGCCGCCAAGCTGGCCGAAACCCAAGCCCTGCTGCAACGCGCTGCCGCCGAATTTGCGCCCGTGACCCAGGCCTCCAGCCTGGGCGCGGAAGACGTGGTGATCACCCACCTCATCAACCGCTTGCAGCTGGACATCCCGGTCTTCGTGCTGGAAACCGGTGCGCTGCACACCGAAACCCTGGCGCTGCTGGAGCGCACCCAGGCGCATTCGCGTGCGCCGATCCACGTGTTCCGCCCGGTGCAAGATTCGGTCATTCAGTTTGTGCGCGACAAAGGCCAAGACGCGATCTACCACAGCACGGAGCTGCGCAAAGCCTGCTGCGGTGTGCGCAAGATGGAGCCGCTGGCCCGCGCCTTGACGGGCCAACGTGCCTGGATCACCGGTCTGCGCCAAGAGCAATCCAATGCCCGCGCCGAAGTGCCTTTGCTGGACGAGAGCGAAGTGGCCAGCAAAGCTTTGTACAAGTTCAACCCACTGGCCAGGTGGACTTGGGGCGACGTGTGGCACCACATCGCCACCCACCAGGTCGACTACAACCCGCTGCACGACCAGTTTTTTCCGAGCATCGGCTGCGCCCCTTGCACCCGTGCCATCAGCCTGGGCGAAGCGTTCCGCGCCGGCCGCTGGTGGTGGGAGGACGAAGCCGCCAAGGAATGCGGACTGCACGTCAAACAATGAATCCCCGCAGGTCGGCAGCTTCAGCTCCGACATGCATTGACCTCGTAGGTCGGCAGCTTCAGCCCCGACATGCATTGACCTCGTAGGTCGGTGGCTTCAGCCCCGACATTGAGCCCGAAAAGACAGATGTCGGAGCTAAAGCCACCGACCTACAAAAACCCCTGCGAAGATCTCAACATGACCGCCACCACACCCACCGAACTGCACACCCTGAGCAACGCCCACCTCGACGCGTTGGAAGAAGAAACCATCTTCATCCTGCGCGAAGTTGCCGCCGCTTTCGAGCGCCCCACCCTGCTGTTTTCCGGTGGCAAGGATTCGCTGGTCATGCTCAAGTGCGCAGAGAAGGCTTTTGGAGGCAAAACAAGCCCCGCCGGCAGCGGCCGCATCCCCTACCCGCTGCTCATGATCGACACCGGCCACAACTTCACCGAAGTGACCGACTTCCGAGACGCGCGCGCCCAGGAGCTGGGTGCCGAACTGATCGTGCGCAGCGTCGAAGACTCGATGAAGCGCGGCACCGTGCGCCTGGCCCACCCCGGCGAGAGCCGCAACGTGCACCAGTCGGTGACCCTGCTCGAAGCGATTGAAGAGTTCGGCTTTGACGCGCTGATCGGTGGCGCCCGCCGAGACGAAGAAAAAGCCCGCGCCAAGGAGCGCATCTTCAGTCACCGCGACAGCTTTGGCCAGTGGCAGCCCAAGGCGCAGCGCCCCGAACTGTGGACCCTGTTCAACCACAAGCTGCAACCCGGTGAGCACTTTCGCGTTTTCCCGATCAGCAACTGGACCGAGCTGGACGTGTGGCAATACATTGCCCGCGAACGCATTGCCTTGCCCTCGATCTACTACACCCACAAACGCGAGGTGGTCGACCGCCGGGGCCTCTTGGTGCCGGTGACCACGCTGACCGCGCCTAAAGACGGCGAAACGGTGGTGGTGCGCGACGTGCGTTTTCGCACTGTGGGCGACATCACCTGCACCTGCCCGGTGGAAAGCACGGCCTCTACACCTGAGCAGATCGTGATCGAGACGCTGGCCGCCGATGTGAGCGAGCGCGGCGCCACGCGCATGGACGACAAGACGTCCGAGGCTTCGATGGAGAAGCGCAAAAAAGACGGCTATTTCTAATCACGGGGGAACCACATATGCACAACGACAAACATTTCTCAGCCCTCAAATTCATCACCTGCGGCTCGGTCGACGATGGCAAGAGCACACTGATTGGCCGCCTGCTGGTGGACACCAAGGCCGTGCTGCAAGACCACTTGGCGGGCGTGCAGCGCTCAGGCGAAACTGACCTGGCTCTGCTGACCGACGGCCTGAGTGCCGAGCGCGAGCAAGGCATCACCATCGACGTGGCCTACCGCTACTTCAACACCGAATCGCGCAAGTTCATCATTGGCGACGCACCGGGCCACGAGCAATACACCCGCAACATGGTCACCGCCGCATCCAGCGCCGACGCCGCCGTGGTGCTGGTCGACGCCATCAAGCTCGACTGGGCCCACCCCGACCTGCCACTGCTGCCGCAAACCCGCCGCCACGCGCTGCTAGTGAACCTGCTGCGGGTGCCGTCTGTCGTGTTCGCCATCAACAAACTGGACGCCGTGGCCGACCCTGCCCTGGCTTACAAAAACATCGCAGGGGCTTTGGAAAAGTTCGCCCAAGCAGCCGGCATCACCATCGCGGCCATGGTGCCCGTATCGGCCCTCAAGGGCTGGAATGTGGTGGACACCCACAACGCCGACCAAGCCGACTGGTGCGGCTACACCGGCCCCAGCTTGCTCAGCATCCTGGAAGACCTGCCCGTCACACCTGCCGAGACCGGTGTGGCGTTCAGCTTCCCGGTGCAGTGGGTGGAGAAGTTTCACGATTCGGGCGTGACCACCCAGGGCCGCCGGGTGTTTTGGGGCCGCGTGGCCACGGGCAGCGTTGAGCCGGGCCAGACCGTCCAGGTTTTCCCCAGTGGCCAAACCGCCGTGGTGGCGCAGGTGCTCAGCGCCACCCGCCAAGCGCAAAACAAGGCCGCTGGCCACAGCGCAGGCCTTGTGCTCGACCGCGAGGTGGACGTGTCGCGCGGCGACTGGCTGCTGGCAGAACACGGCAGCCCCGAAGGCCAGCGCCAGCTGAGCACCACCATCGCCTGGATGGACGACGAGCCCCTGGTGGCCGGGCGCACTTACTGGGCGCTGCACGGCCACCGCTGGGTCAAAGTGAAAGTGCAGCGCGTGGTACACCGCCTGAACGTGAACACCCTGGCCGAAGAAGAAGCCAGCGAACTGCCCCCCAACGCCATCGGCCATGTGACCTTGACCCTGCAAGAGCCTCTGGCCACCCGGCCCTTTGCCCAGTCGCGCATTTTGGGCGCGCTGGTGCTGGTGGACACCGCCAGCCACAAGACCTCGGGGGCGGTGCTGGTGAACTGAGCCGGCATGTCGGGGCTGAAGCCACCGACCTACGGGTTCATTTCATGTTGGGGCTGAAGCCACCGACCTACGGGTTCATTTCATGTTGGGGCTGAAGCCACCGACCTACGGGTTCATTTCATGTCGGGGCGGATGCCACCGACCGGGTTCATTTCATGTTGGGGCTGAAGCCACCGACCTACGGGTTCATTTCATGTCGGGGCAGATGCCACCGAGTGACACATCGATTTGTAGGTCGGCGGCTTTAGCCCCGACAAATGGGCCACTCTGACCCATGCGTATGATTCACCATCATCCCTGTCGTGAGCAGGGGTTCGCCTCCATCGGGAGGCGAACGATCTCCTTTAAAATCCAAATTCCCGCGCCAATCCTACAGCGCTGCTCCATTTTCCGAGTCCATCATGACCCACGTTGTTTCCGAATCCTGTATCCAGTGCAAATACACCGACTGTGTGGACGTTTGCCCCGTGGATTGCTTTCGCGAAGGCCCCAACTTCCTGACCATCGACCCCGATGAGTGCATCGACTGCGCTGTGTGCATCCCAGAATGCCCCGTGAATGCCATCTTTGCCGAAGAAGACCTGCCCGCCGACCAGCAGCACATGACCCAACTCAATGCCCAGTTGGCCGTATTGCCCGGCTGGAGGAGCATCACCAAGCGCAAAACGCCGTTGGCCACCGCTGACGAGTGGAAAGACAAGACCGGCAAGTTGTCCGAGTTGATCCGCTGAACTTTTTGAAGAGCCGAAATTTTCGGCCTTTTTATTTCGGCCTTTTTTTCGCAAGCTTCACCCCATGACCGCCCCCATCGACACCGAAGCGCTGGTCATTGGCGCAGGCCCCGTGGGCCTGTTTCAGGTTTTCCAGCTCGGGCTGCAGGGCGTGCACTGCCACGTGATCGACGCCCTGCCGCATGTGGGCGGCCAATGCGCCGAGCTGTATGGCGCCAAACCCATCTACGACATTCCGGGCATTCCCTATTGCACCGGCCTCGAACTGATCGAGCGCCTGCAGCAGCAAATCGCCCCCTTCAAACCCACCCTGCACCTGAGCCAGCATGTGGGCAGCGTCGAGCGCCTGCCCGACCAGCGCCTGCTGGTGATCACCAGCACGGGCCAGACCTTTCGCACCCACACCCTGTTCATCGCAGCGGGCGTCGGCGCTTTTGTCGCGCGCCGCATGGCCTTGGGCGGCCTGGCGGATTTTGAAGGCACGCAAGTCTTTGCCGAGCAACCCGCGCCCGAGCGCTGGGCAGGCCAACACCTGGTGGTGGCGGGCGACGGCGACACCGCCTTGCAAACTGGCCTGGATGCAGGTCAAGGCCCACAAGCCGCTGCCAGCGTGACGCTGCTGCACCGCCGCGACGCCTTTACCGCCGACCCGACCTTGATCGCCCAAATGCGCCAAGCCTGCACCGAAGGCCGCATGCGCTTTGTGGCCGGTCAGCCCACAGGCCTGCGCACCGAAGCTGGCCGCTTGCAAGCACTGGAACTGCTCAACCCGCAAGGCGACACCGAGTGGCTGAGCTTGGATGTGCTGCAAACCTGTCTGGGCCTGTCGCCCAAATTGGGGCCCGTAGCGCAATGGGGCCTGGCCATGGAACGCAAGCAGCTGGTGGTCAACACCGAAAACTTCGGCACCTCTGAGCCGGGCATTTTTGCGGTGGGTGACATCAACACCTACCCGGGCAAAAAGAAGCTGATCCTGTGCGGCTTCCACGAAGCCACGCTGGCCGCTTTTGGTGCCGTGGCCCTGCTGCGCCCGGAAGAAAAAACCCTGCTGCAGTACACGACCACCTCCACGCTGCTGCACCAGCGTCTGGGAATCGCCTGAACACAACCCCGTCGGACCTGAAGGCCCGACCTGCAAAAGATCTACGCCGATAACCCGTAGGTCGGGCCCTTCGGGTCCGACAACTGATCCCCGTCGGACCTGAAGGCCCGACCTGCAAAACCCCAGCCCCTGCGTGTCTGCTCAAAGCATGCCTGGCTCGGATCGCCTAAAATCCACACCGCGCTGCAATCCTGCGGCGCATCCGCTAGGGGTGTTGGTGGCTGCAAAGCCATCGACTGAGAAAGTCCCTTTGAACCTGATTGAGGTAATCCTCGCGCAGGGAAGCTCGTCAAAAGAACGGCGTCCGGTTTCGGGCGCATGACGTTCCCAGCCAGCCGACCTGCCATTACGTTGAAGGAAAAACGTCATGGCATTTTTTTCGCCATTCTTTTCGTCTCGTCCGCGCCGGTCTGCCGGCCGCTTTGCTTTTCGCGCCACCCATGTCGCCAGCGCCATCGCCTTGTTGACGGCCACCGGGCTTGCGGCACAAAGCCTGACCGAAATCACCATCACCGATGCCGCACCCTCGCAGGTCAGCGGCTTTGGCGATGTGCCCCTGAGCAAAGCACCGTTCAGTGCCGTCACCATCGACCAGAAAACCCTGCAAGACATCGGCGCGAAACGCGTCTCCGACGCCTTGCGCCTCGATGCCAGTGTGGCCGACAGCTACAACTCACCCGCCTACTGGGACATGCTGAGTGTGCGCGGCTACACCCTGGACAACCGCTACAACTACCGCCGCGAAGGCCTGCCCATCTCGGCCGAAACCATGATCGGCATGGACAACAAGGAACGAATCGAGTTGTTCAAGGGCACCAGCGGCATCCAAGCCGGCACCAGCGCCCCGGGCGGCTTGGTCAACTACGTGGTCAAACGCCCGCCCTCGGCCCAAAACACCACCGTGCGCGACGTCAGCGCCAGTTTCGGCCCAGCCCACAACAGCAGCATCGCGCTGGACTTGGGCGGCCGTTTTGGCCAAGACCAGGCCCTGGGCTACCGCTTCAATGCGGCCTATGAAGACCTCAATCCTTACATCAAAAACACGCAAGGCCACCGCCACCTGATGGCCTTGGCCATGGACTGGCGGCTCACGCCCGACAGCCGCCTGGAGTGGGAGATCGAGCGCAGCGAACGCCAGCAAATGGGGGTGAATGCCTACAGCCTGCTGGCCAATGCGAACGACCCCTTCAATGGCGTGCCCACCCTCCCCCCCACCGTGGACGGCACACGCAACATCACGCGCCAGGCCTGGTCAGTGCCCGGCGTGTTTGCAGGCACCACAGGCACCATCCGCTTCAAACAAAACCTGGACGGCGGCTGGCTGTGGACCACGCAATACGGCGCTCAACGTCTGCGCTCCCATGACCGACTGAGCTACGCGTTTGGCTGCACCTTGCCCAGTGGCGACTGGATTGGCGACAAATACTGCAGCAACGGCAACTTCGATCTCTACGACTACCGCAGCGACAACGAACGCCGCACCAGCGACGCCCTGCAAACCGAAATCAATGGCCAAATGCGCCTGGCAGGCTTGCGCCACGATGTGGGCGTGAGCTTGATGCGCCACCGCTTGCTCGATCGCCTATCCAGCATGCAAGCCTACAACTGGGCCGGCACAGGCAATATTGACGGCACCTCGGACAGCCCCGAAGCCCAACCCACCCCGAACGACCTGAACACCAACCGCAGCGAATACACCACTGAAATCGCGCTGCGTGACCGCATTGCATTGAGCGCGCAAACCGCCCTGTGGCTGGGCCTGCGTCACACGCGCCTGAACCGCGCCAGCGAGCGCACCGACGGCAGCCGCGCTGTGCAGGACGAGCGCAGCTTCAACACACCCTGGCTGGCCCTGACGCACCAGATCACGCCCGCCTACCTTGTCTATGGCAGCTACGGCGAAGGCATTGAAACCGATGTTGCGCCCAACCGCAACCGCTACACCAACGCCGGTCAAGCCCTGCCCGCGTTGCGCAGCGAGCAGTTCGAGATCGGTGTCAAAGGCCAATGGGTCCGCACGCGCTGGCAAGCGAGCTGGTTTGACATCACCCGCCCCGTGGCGGGCGACGAAGGCACCTGCGACGAGGCCAACACCTGCACCCGAAAAATCGACGGACAAGCCCGCCACCGGGGACTGGAGTTGTCGGCGGGCCTGACCCAAGCGCAATGGCAATGGGACATCGCCACCACCTGGACAGATGCCAAGCGTCAAGAAGCTGAGATTGACCCCAGCATCAACGGCCAACGCGCCCTGAACGTGCCACGCATGAGCTTGCGCGCCATGGCGCAATACCGCTTCGCAGGCACCCCAGGTTTGCGCAGCAGTTTGCGACTGAACCACGAAGGCACGCGCCGCGTGACCGAGGATGGTGCCCTCCTGCTGCCCGCATGGACCACGCTCGATCTGGCCACGCATTACGACACGCGCATCCAGGGCACGCGCACGCAATGGACACTGGCCATCGACAACCTGGCCGACCGCCGTTACTGGCGTGAATCCCCCAAGCAATACGGCCACTACTACCTGTACCCCGGTGCACCCCGCACGGTGCGTTTGGTGGTCAAGGCCAGCTTCTGAAACCAGGGTGGCAAGATTTGCGAAAAATCTATTGCCCCTCTCAAAACAGACTAAAAATCGACCTATAATCCAGAGCTGTTCCTCAATAGCTCAGTCGGTAGAGCGCCGGACTGTTAATCCGTAGGTCCCTGGTTCGAGCCCAGGTTGAGGAGCCAAAATCCCTTTAAAAACAACGACTTACCTCGTTGTTTTTATTTGATTTGTTAATTACACGGTTATTACACGAATAATTAATCTGCCGTTGGTTGCTTTTTCTGAAAAGTCGTTGTAAAGTGCTGACATGCGTGTACCAGCAAGCGAAACCGTCATAGTCAAGCCTGAATTGATTAGGCTTGTGCGTCGTGACGACAGCAAAAAATGGCAAGCGCATTACAAGCTGGATAATCTCAAAACTTGGTTCCGCCGCAGCACTGACACAGCAAACGTCAAGGAAGCTGCCAAGATTGCTGAGCGTATGTGGATGAAGGCAACGTTTGACTTGGAAGAAGGTCGCCCTGTCACCAGCAGAAAGTTCAAGCCAGTGGCTGAAATCGTCCTGCACCGCTTGGAAGCTGAAATTGCCGCAGGTACCGCCAAACCTAGCTTTCGGGACTATGTTTCAGCTATTAAGTTGTACTTAATCCCCTTCTACGGCTTGTACAACGTGGATGGCATCAAGCCAGCCGTGATTTCTGAATTCCATGTGTGGCGTCGCGACAAGGTGGGGCGTGAGCTCTCAGGCAGTGCACAGAACAATCACAACGCTGCGCTGAACCTCATCTTTGATGAAGCCATTGAGCGTGGCTATCTCACTGCATACGATCGCCCTCTTACCAAGAACACTGGAGTTGAAAGTGATCGCCGTGCTGAGTTCAGCCATGAAGAGCTGGAAGCAATGATGAAGTATGCGGCCAAGTTCATTGACGATGGGCGCACCGCTCGTACAAAAATTATCCGTGAACTGCTGGCTATCTACGTGCCCTTCATGGCTGCTACTGGTATGCGCCCCGGAACTGAAGCTGAATACTTGGAATGGCGGCACATTGATGTGGAAGTGCGCGATGGGCAGCCCATCCTGCATTTCCGTCTACAACGCGGCAAACGCGGTGCACGCAACTTTGTAGCCCACAACAGCTGTTGGCTGCTGCTAGAGCGCCTACGTCAGCTCAGTCCGGACTTGAGCCACATGACGCTTGAGGAAGTTTTAAAGAAAAAGATCCCCAAGCTGCTGTTCCGTTTGAGTGATGGCTCAGTGCCAGACAACTGGAACAAACCTTTCCGTCAGTGGCTTGAGGACTCAGATCTACTCAACTGCCCTGTTACGGGCAAGGAACGCAGCTTGTACAGCTTGCGCCACTACTACGCCACCCAGCGCTTGTTAGAAGGAATTCCAATTCACGACTTGGCGGAGCAGATGGGCACGTCAGTGTTGATGATCACCAAGCACTACAGCCACTTAACGCCATTGATGAAGGCCAAGCAATTCGCTGGCGTTATAGATCCCTACGCCACCAGTGGTGAAGCTGCACAGATCAGGGCCATCATGACAGCACAAATGGCCAACAACAACATCATGAACTTGGTGCAGATGGGTACAGGACTTGTCATGCCCCTCA
>NZ_CAMDLM010000015.1 GCF_945901735.1 Limnohabitans sp. Rim8 | reverse complement strand
AGGTTCCGCAGGCGCTGAGGCCTATTTTCCGGCATGGCCTGGACACTTTGCCACTGGTCACGATTGCCACCCTCTGGGGCCTGCTGGCGCTGACCCTGCTGATCTGGCGCGCCAAAATGCCCCGCTTGGGCGTGGCCGACATGCTGTCGGGCATGGCCTTGGTCCATGGCACGGTCTTGGCCTTGGTCGTTTGGCCGTGGTGGGCCAACACCCTGCAGGGACCCATCAAAGCCTTGGGACTGGAAGCAAGAAATTGGCCGTCCTCCGTGGGGCAAATCGGAGGCAACTGGCCCTCCTTTGCCTTTTACCGTCAACAAGCACTGCTCCCCAAAGGCACTCCAGCAAGCTTGTACCTGGCCCCTGAGTCTCAAGTCCCGCCCGGTGCTCGGGTGTGGGCCAAGAACAAGGGCATGGTTTTGTTCCAAACTGAAACGGCTTCCCGGCCATGAACACATCCCCATCCAGATTTGGCGCAACCGAGCGGCGCAACACGCTCCTTTTTGTGGTCGCTTTGGTGGTGGGGTCCGGGCTCTGGCGACTTGCGGCCACCTGGTGGAGCGGGGCCGGGCTGTTTGTTGACGAAGCCCAATACTGGGACTGGTCACGCGATCTGGCTTGGGGCTATTTTTCCAAGCCGCCGGTTTTACCCTCACTCATGCGGCTGTCCACATGGATCGGCGGCGACAGCTTGACCGGCGTGCGCTGGCTGGTGGTGTTGATCTGGACACTGACCCCTTTGGTTCTGTGGCGGCTGACGCGGGATATGCTGCGCGATGGCACCGATTTGGATGGCCACTCCCGCTTGATCGCGGGTGCCTGGGCCGCAGCGCTGTGCAGCGCCATGCTGGCCTTTGCGCTGCTGGGGCAGGTGAGCACAACCGATGGCCCCCTTCTTTTTTTCTGGTCCCTGGTCATGTGGTCCTTCTGGCGGGCCCAACAAACGCCTGAGAATCTCACTTCTTGGGCCCTGGTGGGCCTGTTCCTGGCCTTGGCCGTCCTGTCCAAGTACACCGCCATGGCCGCTGGCGTCAGCCTGGTGTGGCTGGCATGGCATTTGCGCCAGCGCTTGATCTTGCGGGGCTTGTTGCTGGCCTTCATGATTTGCGCCGTTTTACTGAGCCCTCATTTGGCCTGGAACCACCGCAATGCTTGGCCCACCCTCAGGCACACCACCGAACTGCTGGGTTCGGGCCAGGGCGCCGATGCGGCATCGCCTTGGGCCTCGGCCTTGGTCTACATCCTCAGCCAGGGTGTGCTCATCGGGCCTGTTGTGCTCGTGGTGGCCCTGCTCTGGCTGATCCTGTACTGGCGCAATAGCCCGGCACCACCCATGGCGACACGCGGACCTGCGGGTCGCCTGTCCTTGATGGGTTGGAGCTGGTCTTGGGCGTGGCCGATATGGCTGGCGGGTTTGCTCCAGTCTCTTTGGGGAAAATCCCAGATGAACTGGCCTGCTCCGGCTTTGCTGGCACTGGCCTTGATGATGGCCCTTTGGCGCGTCAGACGCCCGACTTTGACATGGACCGGGCCTTGGGTGGTTTGGATTACGGGCACCTTGGTGGGTGCCACCATCTCTCTGGCCGGTGACTGGCGGCAGCATCTGATTCCTGGCAGCACGGGACCACGCTGGGACCTGTGGTCCAGGGCCAAAGGCTGGGACAGTGCCTTGCTTGCCCTGAGCCCATACACAGCCCAATTTCCGGCTTTGCAGATCGTTTCCGCAGAGCGTGCGCTCATTGCGCATGCCGCCTACGCATGGCGCGACCAGGACCGCCGCGTCCAAGCGTGGTCACCCGCCGTGTCACCTGCGCACCACTACGAGATGGTCAACCCCTACGACCCCAAGCACCCCCAAAATGCCAGGGCCTCGGTGCTGATGATCTCCAACGATGAAACACCTTGGGGCCACCCATGGCTTGAATTTTTCCCTCACCGGCATTTGCTCCATCGACACACCGAAGCGGGCAGAACTGTTTTCCTCTGGAAGCTGGACCCCCATTGAAACCCCGTTACCGCTCCTGGCTCGCATGGACCGCCCTGTTGCTGGCCTCATGCTTCATTGTCCTGCTCTGGCCCGAATTAGACCTCTGGGTGGCCCAACAGTTCTATGAAGAAAGAGGCACCTTTCCTGCTGGCGATTGGGTTTGGGTCCAGGCCACTTACGTCTGGGCACCCCGGGTGGGCATGGCATTGACGCTGTGCGCCTTGCTCGTGATTGTGGCACGCTGGATCCAACCCACTCAGGTGCTCAGGGGCGTCTGGCGAAAATCTCTTGCTTGGCTCTTGGTGGTCGTGCTTGGCGTGGGGCTACTGGTCCACGAGGGGCTAAAAAATCAGGTCGGTCGCCCCCGCCCTGCCCACACCCTCAGCATGGGTGGGGATGCCCCTTTCATTCCTGCACTGCACAGCAGTCACCTGTGCCAGCGCAACTGCTCGTTCGTCAGTGGTCACGCCGCCATCGGCTTTTGCATCATGACCTTGGGGCTGTGGTCAGCGCCCGCAGCCCGCAGGCGTTGGTGGATTCTCGGGACTCTGGCCGGCACCTTGATTGGTCTGGGACGGATCATGCAGGGAGGACACTTCCTGAGCGATGTGGTTTTTTCGATGGTGGCCATTTGGGGTACCAATTTATTGATCCGGCACATCTGGCTTCATTGGCGCCTTTACCAGCTGAAACGCACATGAAATTTCGGCACTCTCACTGCGCCAGTGCGCCACCGATGGAACGCCTCAGAGTTTGCTGAGCAAGGCTTGCCCCATTTGGATGCGTTGCCCGAGCACGATGTCAGGTGCCAAGGCAAAGCCTTTGGGCACAAACACCAAAATGGTCGAGCCGTGCTCGAACCAGCCCATTTCCTGGCCCTTGGCATAGACCGCATCACAGGGCATTTCATTCGGGCCTTTGTAGCGCAGGTTGAGCAACACATCGACCGCATGAAAGCGCATGCTGGCCACCAACACCGCCGCCACGGGCACGATCAAGAACGGCACGCCCTCTTGCGTTTGCATGTGCAAGACCGCCCGTTCGTTTTTGCAAAACAGCTCTTGTACGCGCGCCAGTGCCACCGGGTTCACATTCCAGGTGTCGCCCGAGATGTAAGTCACATGCTGCAGCTGCACGTCGTGCGGCGCATGGAAACGGTGGTACATGCTGCTGGTCAGGCGCAAGGTGATGTAGGTGCCCCCTTCCAGCGCGGCAGGCCAATGCTGACAGCGCGCGGATGTACCCAGCAAAGTGTCCAACTGGTAAGGAAAACCTTTGGCCTGAAAAACCTGGCCCTGCGTGATCGTGCCGCAGGCCCCCACGATGGCATCGCAAGGCGAGGTCATGCGCGTGGGGTCCAGGTTGACCACCCGCGCCCCGGGCTTGAGCTCACGCGTGAAGCACGCATGCAAGCTGTCAAATTGCGTGTGCTTGGCTTCGCTCAAATCCAGATCACTGAACCAGCGCCAAACCGCCATGGACGACTTGACCACCCAGGGGTGTCGGATCTTGCTCCACCAGCCCATGAATCGGGTCAGGGTGATGCGCGGGATGCGGTTGGTGAGCAAGAAATTCAGGTCTTCTTGCAGCATCCATTTTTGAAAAAGTCGGCGAATCTTCATCATGTTGTCACTCAATTTGAATAAAAAGAAATTTTGTTGTCACAAGGAGCTTGACTGTGAACCCCACTTGGATCAGTTTGGGCATATTGGCCGCTTTTGCACCAGCCATTCACCAACGCCTTCAACTCTCGCGCGCCAAACACCCTTCTTTGGCAGGGCATTCGCGGATGGCCAAACGCTTGGCACGCTGGCTGCCTGGCTACAGTTTCAATGAAACCGAATTTTTCGGTTGCGACGGTGCGCCCCTGGACATTCAAGCCCAACGCCGTGCCTCTTTCATGGGCTTGGCCGACACTTTGCAAAAACGCCACCGCTTGAGCATAGAAGCCACCGCTGCCGCGCGTGAAAACATCTCGGACATGCAATTCATTGCGGCCTACCGTGTGCCCTTTCAGTTCAGCCCCGTGGTGCGTGAGCATCTGAAAGTAGGCTCGTTCTGGCAGTCGGCCCAAGGCGTGCAAGTCACAGACCTGGACGGTCAAGTCTTTTACGACCTGACCGGCTCTTATGGCGTCAATGTTTTCGGCGCTGATTTTTACAAACGCACCATGTCCGAAGGCATGGCGCGCACGGAAAGCTTGGGACCCGTCCTGGGCTCTTACCACCCTGTGGTGGCCAGCAATGCAGAAAAACTCAAAGTCATCTCGGGTTTGGACGAAGTGTCTTTTCACATGTCGGGCACCGAGGCCGTCATGCAGGCCGTTCGCTTGGCCCGGTACCACACCCGCCGCAAAAACATCGTGCGATTTTGCGGGGCTTACCACGGTTGGTGGGAGGACGTGCAGCCCGGCCCGGGCAACCCGATGCCACCGCGCGAAACCTACACGCTGAGCGAGATGAGCGAACGCAGCTTGAAAGTGCTGCGTACCCGCAAAGACATTGCCTGCGTGCTGATCAACCCATTGCAGGCGCTGCACACAAACGTCAACGCGCCAGGCGACTCGACCCTGGTGGACAGCAGCCGACGCGCCGCTTATAACCGCGAGGCTTACACCGCTTGGCTCAAGGCCTTGCGACAGGTCTGCACAGAACGCGGCATTGCGCTGATTTTTGACGAAGTCTTTTTGGGCTTCCGTTTGGCAGCAGGTGGCGCGCAAGCCTACTTTGGCGTGCAAGCGGACATGGTCACTTATGGGAAAACATTGGGCGGTGGATTTCCTGTCGGCGTGATCTGTGGCAAACGCGTGTGGATGCGCCGTTTTGATGAAAAACGTCCAGCAAACATCTGCTTTGCGCGTGGCACGTTTAATGCCCATCCTGCGGTTATGGGCGCCATGTCGGCATTTTTGGATCAATTGCAAACGCCAGAAGTCCGAGCCATTTACGAAGGACTGGATGAGCGCTGGAATGCCCGCGCCACCCAATTCAACAGCACCATGCAAGCGCATGGCTTGCCCTTGCAAGCGGCCAACATGTCGAGCGTCTGGACACTCTTTTATACCCAGCCCAGCCGGTACAACTGGATGCTGCAGTACTACCTCAGGCTGCATGGATTGGCGCTCAGTTGGGTGGGAACGGGTCGTTTGATCTTCAGCCTCAACTACAGCGACGCTGACTTTGAAGCGGTGCTTCAAAAGTTTGTCTTAGCCTGTCAAGACATGCAGCGCGATGGCTGGTGGTGGCATGCCCCAGAGATCACCAACAAATCCATCCGCCGCAGCATCCTCAAGGAAACACTGTTTCGCTGAAGACAAACCCCGGTTCACTGTGGCCCAGTGAACCGGGGTGATGAACCCTCAGCGGCCGGAGTGAAAAGTGCTGTCAGCGAAGCGCTGACCGCGCAACAACTGCCATGGCGCTCTGTGGTAGAGATAGATGTCATGGAAGGGATCGGTGATGATCTTGGTCATCCAGACCAGTCCGGTTTGCACGTCATACAGGAAAAACAAATGCACTGTGCGGAACAGCAATGCCGCCGCACCCAAGTACAACCAGGCAAAACCCACAGCCCGCAAAAACTCAAACCAGGTGTCATGCACCGGCAGCAAGCCCATGAAGCCAGGATTCATGTAGATGGCCAAAGGCAAAAGAGCCCAGACACTCAACAACACCACCTTGCGGCGCAGGTTATAGCCCACCTTGATCTCTTCCTTGAAGTCGTTGGTGGCTTCGTTGACGTGGTCATAGCCCAAGGGTTCAAAGAAGAAGTGACCGGCTTGTCTGGAGGTCATGGAGACCATCCAGGCCAGCAACGCAGCCATGGCCGGATCGATCCACAGCATGCCGTAAGCCACCACAAAAGCCATGGCACTGAGCAAGTGCAGGGACTGGTTGATGCGGCAATGGTGGTAGTAGCGGTGATCGTCCCAACGCTGCACTTCCAAAGCTTTCAAAAAATCTTTCACAGAAACCCCTTTAGTTGAACGTATGAAGATCATCATCAATTCGTGTGAAAAATCAGTGACAAGGCTTTTGTCATCAAACTGTTAAAACCTGCGTTCACCATAGGGGCATGCAAGAACAAGACAATGCGACCTACTGGGTTGAAAACTTTGTGCCCGCCAACGCACCACTGCGCATTGCGGTGGTGACCGAAACCTGGCCCCCCGAGGTCAATGGCGTTGCTCTGACGCTTTCGCGCCTGATCCAAGAGCTGAGCCAACGCCAACACACGATCCAGCTCCTGCGCCCCCGGCAAGACCGCCATGAAACCGAAAGCCATCGGGAGGGCTGGAGTGAACTGCTGCTCAAAGGCATGCCCATCCCACGCTACCCCCAGCTCAAGCTGGGGTTCCCCAGCAAAAAGTCATTGATCCAGGCCTGGAGTCTGCAGCGGCCCGACTTGGTGCACATCGCCACCGAGGGGCCACTGGGCTGGTCGGCCCTGCAAGCGGCCAGGGTCTTGCGTTTGCCTGTCACCTCCGACTTCAGAACCAATTTTCAAAGCTACAGCAAACACTATGGCGTCGGTTGGCTGCAAAAACCCATCGTGGCTTACTTGCGGAAATTTCACAACCGCACCTTGTGCACCATGGTGCCCACCCAAGCCATGCACGACCAGCTCAAGATCTTGGGGTTTCACAACCTTCAGGTGGTGGCCCGCGGCGTGGATACGCAGCTGTTCACACCCGACAAACGCAGCACCAGCTTGCGCAGCCAATGGCACGCCGATGACCAGACCCTGGTCATTTTGTCGGTGGGGCGCTTGGCGGCAGAAAAAAATCTGGATTTGACGGTCAAAACCTACCAGGCCATGAAACAAAACAACCGTCCGGTGAAACTTGTTTTTTGCGGAGATGGCCCCTACCGGTCCAAACTCCAGGCCGAGTGCCCAGAGGCCATCTTCATGGGCATGGCCAGCCAAGCACAATTGGCCGTGGCCTACGCCAGTGCCGATTTGTTCATGTTCCCCAGCCTCACCGAAACCTTCGGCAACGTGACCTTGGAAGCCCTGGCCAGCGGCACCCCAGTCCTGGCATTTGACTGCGCCGCCGCCAAAGAAGTGATTGATGACGAACACAATGGCTGGCTCGTTCCAGGTGAAGATGCACAACGCTTTGTCTTGCGTGCCTTGGCCATCACACAAAAAGCATCGACCTTGCAAGCGGCTCGACTGAACGCAGCGGCCAGCATTCGGAAATGGGAATGGTCCAGCATCGCCAACGAGGTGGAGAACATGTTCCGAAGGGTTCTGACGGGTGCACTAGCTGAGCGTTGAATCCCGCGTTGCACCCCGCTTTCCTGCCTTGCGGCGCCAAGGCAAAACGGCCAGCCACAAGGGCAGTGACAAGCACAGCATCATGGCGAGCAGAGGCCAATCCCAGGCCAACAGCAAGCTGTACAAGCCCAGCATCACCAACACACTCAGGTTTTCGTTAAAGCCCTGCACGGCAATCGAACGTCCAGGCGGCATGATCTTGAGTCCCCGGTGTTGCAACAAGGCATTCATGGGCACCAGCAACATGCCACCCGCCCAGCCTGCCGCCAGCATCATGGGCACCGCCAGCCACACGCTTTGTGTCAGGGCCAAAGCAGGCATCAAGCAAGCCAACACCACGGCCCAGACCCTCTGCCTTCGGGCATGAAAGATACGGCAGGTGAGCGCCGCCATGACGGCGCCACCGATCACCCCCAATGCCACCAGACCCTGCAAATAAGCCCCGGCTTGCAAAGTCAAGCCTGCCTGCGTCTGCGCCCACACCAGGACCAAGAACTGCAGCACAGCACCCACACCCCAGCTGAACGTCGTGACCCGCAAAGACACGCCCCCCAAGGGGTCTCGCCACAGGTTCAAGTGGTTGACCCAAAAAGCCGACCAACGCATATCCGCCCAAGACCACGCCGATTGCCTGGGCGAGCGCAAGGCATACATCCCACTGTTGAGCACTGCAGAAATCACATACAACAGGCAGATCACGCCCAAACCAAAACCGATTTGGGTTTCAACCAGCCAATCGGTTGTGGCCCAAGCCAAGACACTTTGGAGCCCATCATCCCCCCAAGACCCTGAGCCCATCAGCCAACCGCCCAACACCACGCCCCATAAAACGGAGAGCACCACCGACACCTCTAAAAAGGCATTGGCTTTGACCAGACTGGCCGAAGGCACGGTTTCAGTGAGCAAGCCATATTTCGCCGGGGCATAGACAGAGGCCGCAAAGCCAGTCAGGGCAAAGGCCACCAGAGGGCTCACGCCGATCCACAACAAGACGACCGACACCAACTTCAACAAATTCATCGCCATCATGACGTGGCGTTTTTGAAAGGCATCGGCCACAGGCCCCACCACGCTGGCCAACACCACATAGGACAAAGTGAAGGCCATTTTCAGCAAGGGAGCCCACCATCCTGGGTGGCCTTGCTCCTGCAAAAAGTAAATGCCCAGCAACAAAAAGGCGTTGTCTGCCAGCCCACTGAAAAACTGGGCCAGGATCAAAAAAGCAAAGCCCTTAGGCATTCATGAGTTCAACAGCGGCGGGCGCTTCGGCCTGAAGGCCGAAATCCATCAGTTGCGCCAAATCATTGCGCCTGCCCACACCCTGGTACGCCACACCCAATTGGCTCAGGGCGTCTGGGTTGTAGAGGTTTCTGCCGTCCAGAATGAAGGGTTTGCGCATCAGGGCCTTCATGGCCTCGAAATCCGGGTTGTGGAAATTCTTCCACTCGGTCAACACCATCAAGGCGTCGGCGCCCTCCAAGGCCTGCATGTCTGAAGCAGCCAATTCAAAGCGCTCCAGCAGATGCGGCTCTTGACTCAGATCCAAACGCAAAGCCTGCAAGGCATGCGGGCCTGCCACAGGATCGAAAGCACTGACTTGTGCACCGCGCAACAACAATTGACGAATCACCACGCGGCTGGGTGCCTCGCGCATGTCATCCGTGTTGGGCTTGAAAGCCAAGCCCCAAACCGCAATTTTCCGACCCGTCAAATCGGGCCCCATGCGCTGCGTCAATCGGTCCACCAAAATTGTTTTCTGTCGCTCATTGACCAACTCCGTGGCACTGACCACCGCCATGCTGTGCCCATGGGACTTGGCGGTGTTGACCAGCGCCTGCGTGTCCTTTGGAAAGCAACTGCCCCCATAGCCACAACCCGCATACAAAAAGCTGTGGCCAATGCGACTGTCAGCCCCAATGCCCCGGCGAATGTGGTCCACATCGGCGCCCAACACATCGGCCAGGTTGGCCATTTCATTCATGAACGAGATGCGAGCGGCCAGCATGGCATTGGCCGCGTATTTGGTCAACTCGGCACTGCGCACATCCATCCACACGGTGCGGGCATGGTGGCGGTTGAAGCTGGCATACAAATCACCCATCATGCGGCGACTGCGGGCCTGGTGCAGGCCCTCATCCACGCCCACCACAATGCGGTCTGGCCGCATGAAATCATCAATGGCGGCGCCTTCTTTGAGGAATTCCGGATTGGACACCACGTCGAACAATTCTGGCGACATGCCCCTGTGCACCAACTCATGCGCGATCGCAGCACGCACTTTGTCGGCCGTCCCCACCGGCACCGTGGATTTGTTGACCACCAACTTGAAGCCCTTCAGGTGCCGGCCAATCGTGGCCGCCACCGACAAGACGTGCCCCAAGTCGGCCGAACCATCTTCGGCCGGTGGCGTGCCCACAGCGATGAACAGGATGTCGCCATGCTCGATCGCCTCACAAGCATCGCTGGTAAAGCGAATGCGTCCATCGGCCCGATTGCGCGTGAGCAGTTCTTTGAGGCCAGGCTCGTAAATCGGCACTTCACCTTCTTGCAAGGCACGAATTTTTTCTTCATCCTTGTCCAAGCACACCACTTTGAAACCCAGGTCAGACAAGCAGGCGCCTGTGACCAAACCGACATAACCCGAACCTACGATCGTGATGCGCATAATGCTCTCCAGTTGATGGGAACATCATTGTGTTTGAGCGTGAAAACTTGGTGTCAAATTCATGAAGAAACGGCGACACGCATCGGGCTATCGCTGTGTCAAGACCACACCCCAGTCATCAAATCAAGGCTTTTCTGACCCGTGCAGATATCCACTCACTGAACACCACCGTGACCAAGATCAAAATCAGCAGCATCGTGACCTTGGGCCAAGCCAAGGTGGCCAACGCGCCTTCTAGCTTCACGCCAATGCCGCCCGCACCCACCAAGCCCAAGACGGTGGATTCACGGATGTTGATGTCCCAGCGGAACACGCTGATGCCCGCCAAAGTGGGGGCCACTTGCGGCACCACACCCCAAGCCATGGTCTGCGCACTGGATGCCCCAGTCGCTTCAATGGCCTCGACCTGATCAGCGTCGATTTCTTCGATGGCCTCGTACAGCAGTTTGCCGATGAAGCCAATGGAGCGCAGGGCGATAGCCAAGATGCCTGCCAACACGCCGGGCCCCAAAATCGCCACCAACAACAAGGCCCAAATGAGCGAGTTGATCGAGCGCGAGGCCACGATCACAAGCAGGGCTACCGGGCGAATGAAGGTGGCACTGGGGGTGGTGTTGCTGGCGGCTAAAAAGGCGATGGGCACGGCCATCACCAAACCCAACAAGGTGCCCAAGGTGGCGATGTTGATGGTTTCCCACAAAGGCCACCACAACTCATGCACCGACGACCACGCGGGGGGCATCATGCGCGAGCCTATGTCTTTGAACTGGGCCGGTGCATCGACCACAAAAGCCCAAATGGTGTCTTGGGTCATGACCTGGAAGGTCCAGCTCACAAAAGCCAAGACCAAGACCCACAGCATGAACACCGCCAGCTCAGACTTGGGCGAGCGTTTGCGCCACACAGCGGCTTTCAAAGCACTGCTCATTGGATGTACTTTCTCAGCCGTCCCGAGCTGTATTCGGCGAACATGACGATGACAATGATCACCCACAAAATGGCGGCTGCAGAGTCAAACTCATAGCGGTCCATGGCGGTGTTGAGCGTAGCCCCAATGCCACCCGCCCCCACAATGCCAATCACCGCCGACTCGCGGAAATTGATATCGAGCCGGTACAAGGACAAACCCAGCAAGCGGGGCATGACTTGGGACAACACCGCAAAGTCCAACACTTGCCCATAGCCCGCACCCGTGGCTCGCAAGGCTTCGAGTTGCGAGGCCTGAATTTCTTCGATGTCCTCAGCCATGAGTTTGGCCATGAAGCCAATGGTGGCAAAGGTCAAGGTCAAGAAACCCGCGAAGGGGCCAAAGCCAAACATGGCCACCAAAAAGATCGCCACAATGATTTCGTTCAAGGTGCGCGACAAAGCAATGAAGCCACGGCAGAACAGGTAAATCCAGGTCGGGGCCAAATTGCGCGAAGCCCCCACGGCCACAGGTATGGACAGCAAAACACCCAAGGCAGTGGACGTCACCGTCATGGTCAGGCTTTCCTGAAAGCCCAGCGCGATATCCCCCCATCGGCTGGAAAAGTCGGGGTACATGAAGCCTTGTACAAAGGCCCAGCCGCGGTCCAATCCCAGCACCATGCGGGCCCAATTGACCTCGACCGAACCGATGGCCAGCACCAGGTAAATCAACGCGCCGATGTAAAGGGCCCAGCGGGTGCGCCAACTGGCAATGAAGGGGGGGGGCGTCCAGGCACGCATGGGCCGTGCAGCCAACGGCGGCGTCTCAGCGCTCATGCGACGGTCAGGGCCAGGTTGTTTTCTTCACGGTCCTGTGACGCCTCTGCAGTGGCTTGCATGCGCAGGGTGATGGCAGTCCAGTCTTCGTCGCCATAAATGCGCGTCAGCACGTCTCGGTCGACTTGCGATGCGGGTCCATCAAACACCACACTGCCCGCGCGCAAACCCACGATGCGTGGCAAAAATTCGGTGGCCAACACCACATCGTGGATGTTGACGATCGCGGCAAGTCCGCGTTCATGGCACAGCTCCAAAATCAACCGCATGATTTGGCGAGACGTCTTGGGGTCCAGGCTCGCAGTGGGTTCATCCACCAACAGCAACTTGGGGCTTTGCATCAAAGCGCGGGCAATGCCCACGCGCTGGCGTTGCCCGCCCGACAGCGCATCGGCGCGCTTGTTCTCCATGCCGCTCAGGCCCACGCGCTCGAGCAGCGCATAGGCTTGCGCAATGTCTTGGGCTTCGAAGCGCCGAAACCAACTGGCCCAAAACCCGGTGTACCCAAGCCGACCCGACAACAGGTTTTCCATCACGGTCAAACGCTCGACCAGGGCGTATTCCTGAAAAATCATGCCAATGTGCCGACGCGCCTGGCGCAGCCCGGACGATCCCAAGGCCCCCAAGTCTTGGCCATCGAGCACGATCTGCCCTGCCGTGGGCTGCACCAGCCGGTTCACGCAACGGATGAGCGTGGATTTTCCCGCGCCCGAGGGCCCGATCAAACCCAAAACTTCACCCGAGGCCACGCTCAAGCTCACGCTTTTGAGCGCGAGGTCACCTGTGGGGTAGCGCTTGTCCAACTGTTGCAACTGCAGCATGTGAGCGCTTTACTTGCAGGCGTAGCTGACGTTCATGGCCTGGTCGATTTCACGCACCACAGCCCAATGCTGTTTGTAAGTGATGGGCATGAATTTTTCTTGGGGTGGCTCGGCCTTGTTGAATTCGGCCGCCAATGTGGTCCCCGCCCAATTGAAGGAGAAGAAGGCTTGCTTGATCTTCTCAGCCAATTCGGGCTTCAAGTTGTACACATACCCATAGCCCGTGGTGGGGAAAGACTGTGACTTGTAGATCACCTTGGTTTGCTCAGGCTTGACCACACCACGAGATTCCATGCGCAGTTTCACCGAATTGGCGATCGCGGCTGCGGGGTAGTCTTTGTTGGCCACACCCAAAATGGAGTTGTCGTGCTTGCCGCTGAACACGGGCGTGAAGTCCTTGCCCGCTTCCATCTTGAATTGCTGACGCATCAAAGCCGAAGGGGCTTTATAGCCTGAGTTGGAGGTCTCGGACGTAAAGGCGATGCGCTTGCCCTTGATGTCTTCGATTTTTTCGATGCCACTGCCGGGGTGGGTGATGAACTCCATCTCGTAGCCAAAGCGGTTGTCATTGGAGGCCATCATGGCAAAAGGCACAAAACCGGCGCAGTTGACGGCGATGGGGTTGGAGCCGGTGTTGAAACCTGAGACGTGCAAGCGGCCTGCGCGCATGGCTTCGAGTTGAGCAGCGTTGCTTTGGACCGGGAAGAACTGAACGCGTTTGCCGGTGACTTTGGACAAGTGGTCCAAGAAGGGCGCCCAGACAGGGGCGTACACAGCGGGATCTTCAACCGGGGTGTAGGCAAACACCAAAGTGGCGGGGTCGATCCACTGCTTGGGGTCAGTGGGCGCATCGGCCACCATGTCGCCGTTGGCGTCCTTGAAACGGGCATCCATTGCCTGCGCTTGGAAAGACACCAAGGTCACCGCCCCCACCATCCAGTTCAAAAAATTGTTGCGCATGATTCACCTTTATGTAGAAAAAAACAGCTTGCAAATGCTTTGTGACACCCATGTGAAAAATTCAAGTCTGGAAATTCAGCTCAATGGTCAGATCAGCCCTGTTGAGTTATCACCCGACTTAAAGGCATCAACAACATGAAGGTAGAACCTTTGCCCAGTTCACTTTGAATTCTCAACTCACCCCCGTGGCGTTGCATGACGTGCTTGGTGATGGCCAGGCCCAAGCCCGTGCCACCGGTTTCTCTGGAACGACTGCGGTCCACCCGGTAAAAACGCTCGGCCAAACGCGGCAAATGCTCGGCCGCAATGCCTGGGCCTGAGTCCTTGACAGTGAACATCAAACCCTCGGGGGTGCTGGACCATTGGGTCTGGATGCCCCCCCCCAAAGGGGTGTAACGGATCGCATTGCTGACCAAATTGGAGACCGCGCTCAACAGCTCCGAACGCGCACCCAGCAAATACACATCGGGCACCGGGGCAAATTCCAATTGGTGCACAGGCCCCTCGGCTTTGTTGGCCATCCATTCCGAGAAAGCCTGCCCTTCGGTGGTCACTTGCAGCATCAAAGCCGCCAAAGAGACCTTTTCCTGCGTACTGGGCAATTGGCTGCCTTCCAGTTGCGACAGCATCAACAAGTCGGCCACCAAGGATTGAATGCGGTCCGATTGTGCCGACATGAGTTGCAGGTAGTGCTGGGTTTCGTCTTTCTCCAAGGGGATGGATTGCAGGGTTTCTACAAAGCCACTGAGCACCGTCAAGGGTGTGCGAATTTCATGCGACACGTTGGCCACAAAATCACGGCGCATGGCATCGGCCTGCGCAACGGCCGTGATGTCGCGCGTCAAAAGCAGCGAACGCCCTTCCCCGTAGGCGTGCAACTGAACCGACAGTTTTTGGAGGTTCATGGCCGAACTGACGCGGCCCTCAATGACCGCCTCCGAAGCGTGGTTGTCCTGCGCAAAATACCGCGCAAACACCGGATCTCGCACCAGGTGCACGATGTGCTGCTGACGGTCTCTTTGTGCGTCCAGCCCCAGATGCGCCGCAGCGGTGTCGTTGCACCATTCGATGCGGGCTTCATCGTCCAGCAAAACCACGCCATTGGGGGAAGCCTGAATGGCCAGCAAAAAATCCTGCAGCTGTTTTTGGTGCACGGCGGCCAGCCTTTGCTGCTGGCGCAGCAAGCGCTGCACGCGCTCAGCGATCTCCCGCCAAACACCCGTCCAAGGTGGGTCTGGGTGCAAAACCGGCGTACTCAGCCATTGCTCGAGCCGGTCCAGCTTCCACTGCAGCATGGCGCCGTGAATGACCAAAGCCAACAAGGCCCCCACAAAGGCCCCCAGGGCCCCGCCCAGAAACCAGCCTGTCGTTCCCGCCAAGCCCGCTACAAGGAGCATTTCGAGAATCGAGGAAAACATGCTGAACCTGGCTTCAAACGGTGGGATTGGAGGTGAAACGGTAGCCCGCACCGCGCACGGTCTCGATCATGTGACCCGCCTCGCCCAGCGACTCACGCAGCCGTTTGACGTGCACATCCACCGTGCGCTCTTCAATATAAACGTGGTCACCCCACACTTTGTCGAGCAAGCCCCCCCGGCTGTGCACCCGCTCGGGGTGACGCATCAGGTAGTGCAACAGCTTGAATTCAGTGGGCCCCACCTTCAGGGGTTTGTCGGCCAAATTGACGCGGTGCGTGTCGGCATCGAGTTGCAAGTCGCCCATTTTGACGACACCTCCCGAAGCCTCGGGCACGCGGCGGCGCAACACCGCACGGATGCGGGCCAGCAACTCACGCGGCGAAAACGGTTTGACGATGTAATCGTCAGCGCCCGCATCCAGCCCAGCCACCCGGTCGGCCTCGTCACCCCGCGCGGTCAGCATCAAGATAGGCACAGCCTTGGTGCGTGCCGAAGCACGCCATTTGCGCGCCAGGGTCAAACCACTCTCGCCCGGCAGCATCCAGTCCAACAAGATCACGTCAGGCAAGATCTCATCGAGCTCGCGCTGGGCGGTTTCGGCGTCGATGGCCCACACCGGCTGAAAGCCGTTGTGCCGCAAATTCACCGCAATCAGTTCGGCGATGGCAGGCTCGTCCTCGACAATCAGAATGCGTGGGATGGTTCTCATAGAACCGCTTTTTCAACGTCGGTCAACGCGGTGTGACGCACGTCAGCACCCTTGACCACGTAGATGACAAACTCGGCGATATTCTTGGCATGGTCGCCAATGCGTTCAATGGCCTTGGCCACGAACAGCAGGTCCAGACTGGCCGAAATCGTGCGCGGGTCTTCCATCATGTAAGTGATCAGTTTGCGCACAAAGCCGTTGAACTCGGCGTCGATCAAGTCGTCTTCTTTCAAAATGACCAGCGCGGTGTTCACATCCAGGCGGGCAAAGGCATCGAGTGCTTTGCGCAGCAAGGCAGTGGCCAGATCGGCCGCTACCCGCAACTCAGACGATGGAAGATTGCGCGGACTGCCCTGCTCCAGGATCTGCTTGACCATGCGCGCGATGCGCTCGGCCTCATCGCCTGCTCGCTCCAAGTTACCGGTGATTTTGGAGATGGCCATCAGCAAGCGCAGATCGCGCGCCGTGGGCTGACGGCGCGCAATGATCGATGCCAATTCGGCATCAATTTCCACTTCCAGCGCATTGACCTGTCGTTCTGTGGCCACCACTTGTTCAGCCACTTCGGAGCTGAACTGGGCCAGCGCGTACACCGCGTGGCGGGTTTGCGATTCAACCAGACCACCCAGCTCCAGAACGCGAGAAGAAACGCCGGTGAGTTCGGCATCGAATTGACTTGAAATGTGCTTGTCCATGGTGCGCTCCTGATCAGCCGAAACGGCCGGTGATGTAGTCTTCGGTTTCTTGCTTGGCGGGCTTCATGAAGATTTGCTCGGTCTGACCAAACTCGACCAACTCGCCCAAATACATGTACGCCGTGAAATCGGACACACGCGCAGCTTGCTGCATGTTATGCGTCACGATGGCCACGGTGTAATCTTTCTTCAATTCACTGACCAACTCTTCCACCTTGGCGGTTGAAATCGGGTCCAGAGCCGAGGTGGGCTCGTCCAGCAAAATGACCTTGGGCTTGACGGCCACAGTACGGGCAATGCACAAGCGCTGCTGCTGACCGCCCGAGAGCGACAGGCCGCTTTGGCCCAGTTTGTCTTTGACTTCGTTCCAGATGGCGGCCTTGGTCAGGGCCGACTCGACGCGCTCGTCCATGTCCGCGCGGCTGAGGTTTTCATACAGGCGCACACCAAAAGCGATGTTGTCGTAAATCGACATTGGGAAAGGGGTTGGCTTTTGGAACACCATGCCAATTTGAGCACGCAGCAAGTTCAGGTCTTGTCCTTTGTCCAGGATGTTCTGACCGTAAAAGTTGATCTGGCCCTCGGCACGTTGGCCGGGGTACAGGCTGTACATGCGGTTGAGCGTGCGCAGCAAGGTGGATTTGCCGCAACCGGATGGACCAATGAAGGCCGTCACGCGGTGCTCAGCGATGTCGAGGTTGACGTTTTTCAGGCCTTTGAATTTGCCGTAATAAAAGTCCAGGTTACGCACTTCAAGGGCGTTTTGGGTCGGTGTCTTGTCAGGCATGAGAATTCCTGTAAATGCAAAGAGAAAAAGCAGTGGTATTCGGAACCGTCAGCTTCAGGCCGACTGTTTGTCCCTGAAAAACACGCGGGCCAAAATATTCAAAACCAGAACCGTCAAGGTGATCAAGAGCGCCCCACCCCAGGCCAAGCGAATCCAGTTGTCGTAAGGGCTCATGGCGAACTGGAAAATCACGACCGGCAAATTGGCCATGGGCTTGCTCATGTCATCGTTGTAAAACTGGTTGCTCAACGCGGTGAACAACAGCGGCGCTGTCTCACCGCTGATGCGGGCAATGGCCAGCAAAACACCGGTGATCACACCGCTTTTGGCCGCGCGCAATGTCACCGACAGCGACACTTTCCAACGCGGCGCACCCAGGGCAAAAGCTGCCTCGCGCAAGCTGCCAGGCACCAGGCGGAGCATGTTTTCAGTGGTTCGCATGACCACGGGTACAGCAATCAAAGTCAGCGCCAAGCTGCCTGCGTAACCAGAGAACCCACCCAAGGTGGCCACGGCAATCGCATACACAAACAAACCGATCACGATCGAGGGCGCTGACAACATGATGTCGGTCACGAAACGGGTGAGCTCGGCCGTTTTGCTTTGATCGCCGTATTCGGTCAGGTAAATACCGGCCAGGATGCCCACAGGTGTGGCGACCAAAACCGACAAGCCGACCATCATCAAACTGCCCACAATGGCATTGCGCAACCCCCCGCCCTCGGTGCCTGGCGCAGGCGTGTCCTTGGTCAAGATGTCCCAGTCGAGTGCCGCAAAACCGTTGGTGAACAAGACCACCAAAATCCACAGCAACACGGTCAAGCCCAAAGCCATGGCCAGCATGGAGGTGACCATGCCCCAGGCATTGGCCAGGCGACGCCTGCGGTACAGCGCGTGATTCATGTTCATCGCCATGTCAGAACCCCTTGGCTTTTTCAGCCCGATTGATCAAGATTTTGGCCAAGGCCAACACCACAAACGTGATCACAAACAACAAAAATCCCAGCGCAAACAAGGACGACATGTGGAAATCGGCGGCTTCGCCGAATTCGTTGGCCAAGGTGGCGGCGATGGACGTGCCCGGTGAAAACAGCGAGGTAGGCATGCGGTTGGCATTGCCAATCACAAAGGTCACCGCCATGGTCTCGCCCAGGGCACGGCCCAGGCCCAACATGATGCCGCCGATGACCCCCTTTTGGGTGTAAGGCAGCACGATCTTGCGCACCACTTCCCAAGTGGTGCAGCCCAGGCCATAGGCCGATTCGCGCAGGATGGGGGGTGTGATTTCGAACACATCGCGCATCACCGCGGCCACAAAAGGCAACACCATGAAGGCCAGCACAATACCGGCCGCCAAAATACCCATGCCGTTGGTGGCACCCCCAAACAGGAAACCGATGAGGGGCATGCCGCCGAGCACATCGCGCAGCGGCACCTGGATGAAATCGGCAAACAAGGGGGCAAACACAAACAGGCCAAACATGCCGTAAATGATGGAAGGCACTGCCGCCAACAATTCAATGGCCGTACCCAATGGGCGGCGCAACCAGACGGGGCAGGTCTCGGTCAGGAAGACCGCGATGCCAAAAGCCAAAGGCACCGCCACCAGCATGGCAATGCCCGCGCTGGCCATGGTGCCCACGATGGCAATGGCCGCACCAAACTCTTCATTGATGATGTCCCATTCGACATACCAAATGAAACGCGCACCAAACTTGGCAAATGTCGGCCAAGCGTTGATGAACAAGGACACGATGATCCCGGCCAAGGCCAACAAAACCAACAGGGAGAACAACTGCGTCAGGCGGTGAAACAACACGTCTTGCAGCCGCTGGCGCTTGACAACGGCCAACATCTGGCTGTGGTTGTTCGCGCTGGAGAGGGGGGTTTGCATGTTTTGACCCATCAAACAAAGAGCATCAAATTAAACAAGAAATCCGTCGGCCGCTGAACAACAACCGACGGATGACAGACCAGGGCCTGAATTACTTCTGGATTTGTGACCAGACGCGTGAACGGATCTGATCGGTCAAGCTGTCTGGCAAGGGCACGTAGTCCAAATCAGCAGCCATTTTCTTGCCATTCTTGAAGGACCAGTCAAAGAATTTCAGGGCTTCGTTGGAGCCGGCTTTGTCAGCGGGTGCTTTATACATCAAAATGAAAGAGGCCGTGCTGACGGGCCAGCTGTTGTCGCCTTTGGCATTGACCATGGACACGCCCATGCCTGGCACGCTGAACCAGTCGGCACCAGCGGCTGCGGCGGCAAAGGTCAGGTCGTCAGGGCTGACGTATTTGCCATTGGCGTTTTGAATTTGTAAGAAATTCATGTTGTTCTTTTTGACGTACGCGTATTCCACGTAGCCAATAGAGCCTTTGATGCGGTTGACGTTGGCCGCCACACCTTCATTGCCCTTGCCACCCACGGACGTGGGAGCAGGCCACTTGACCGCAGCGCCTTTGCCCACGGTGTCAGCCCAGTCTTTGCTGATGGCAGTCAGGTAGTCGGTCCAGTTGAAGGTGGTGCCAGAGCCATCAGCGCGGTGCACCACAGTGATGATTTCGTTGGGCAGGTTTTTGCCGGGGTTCAAAGCAGCCAATTTGGCATCGTTCCACCTGCTGATCTTGCCCAAGAACATCTCGGCCATAACGGGACCGGTCACGCGCAATTCGCCGGGCTTGAAACCGTCCAAGTTGATCACAGGCACGGTGCCGCCAATGATCATGGGGAACTGAACCATGCCGTCTTTGTCCAGGTCAGCGCCCGAAACTGGGGCGTCTGTGGCGCCGAAAGTCACGGTCTTGGCGCGGATTTGGCGGATGCCACCGGAAGAACCGATGGACTGGTAGTTCATGCCCGTGCCTGTGGCGGCTTTGTAGGCTTCAGCCCACTTGGCATAAACAGGGAAGGGGAAAGTCGCGCCAGCGCCGGTGATGTCGGCAGCCATTGCAGTGGCGGCCACAAGGGTCATGCCGACAGCGGCCAAGAGGGATTTAAATTTCAGCATTTCAGCTCCTGAAGCAGGGTCAAAGAAAATTCTTGTCAACAACCTGTTTGCTGCCGACTGATTTCACTGTAGCCCTCAATTGTGACAAGTTTGTGTCAAAGAACCTTGGGTTTTATGGCAAATGAAGCGGTTCCGTCGGGCCGATTGCCTAAAGCGCGTGCTGGCCGAAGTGTTTCAAGCCTTCAAGACGTCCAATTTCAGACCCCTTCGTCTGCTTTCAGGGTTTCAAGCGCCACAAAGCGCCTTCAGGCGAATCGCTCAAGAGGTAAACCAGACCGTCTGGTCCGACACGCACATCGCGGATACGCCCCACTTGCTGCGTCAGCAATCGCTCTTCGGCCACCACTTTCTCGCCGTCCAGCACCAGGCGCACCAGGCTTTGCCCCCGCAAAGCCCCCAGCAGCAAGCTGCCGCGCCAAGCCGGGAAAGCATTCCCCTCGTAAAACGCCATGCCCGAGGGCGCAATCGAGGGCACCCAAATGTGCAGTGGCTGCTCCATGCCTGTCTGGTGCGTGCCCACACCAATGCGCGTGCCCGTCACGTAGTTCACCCCATAAGTGATGGTGGGCCAGCCGTAATCGCGCCCGCTGCGGATGATGTTGAGTTCGTCCCCGCCTTGCGGGCCGTGCTCGTGTGTCCACAACTCGCCCGTTTGCGGATGAATCGCCGCGCCCTGGATGTTGCGGTTGCCCCGGCTGAACGCCTCGGGCATCTGCTGGGGCTGCTGCACAAAGGGGTTGCTCGCGGGCACACGGCCATCATCGTGCAAGCGAATGACCGACCCGGCATGGTCGCGCGGCTTTTGGGCACGCGCTTCGTCGCCCCGGTCACCCAGGGTCAAAAACACATGGCCTTGGCGGTCAACCACGATGCGCCCGCCAAAATGCCGCCCACCCCGCGAAGCAGGCCGCATAACAAACAGAGTTTGCATATCCACCAACCGGTGCCCCTGCAGGCGCGCCCTGACCAGGGCGGTAGCCGAAGCGCCACGTGGGCCCTCTTTGGGGGCCTGCGCATACGCCAAATAAACCCAGCCATTGCGGGCGTAGTCGGGGTGCACAGCCACGTCAAACAAGCCCCCCTGCCCGTCCACCACGATGTCGGCTGGCAGCCCCTCGATCGGGCGTGGGTCGAGCTGGAATTCACGGCTGACCCGTCGCAAACGCCCTTCGCGCTCGGTGATCAGCATGTCACCACCCGGCAACCAGGCCAGTGACCAAGGATGGCTCAAGCCCTTGACCAAGGTTTGCACCTGAAAAGCGACCGGCGCGGGTGCGTTTCTCACCTTGTCTTTGGACTGCGTGGGGGCGGCAGTGGGTTGAGTCGAGGCCAGGGCAGCGGCCGCACAGCCCGCCAAAAAGAACGTTGCGGTCAGCTGAAAAATTTGTTTCTGGCGCATGGTGCTGCTCCTCATTAAGACAAAAAAGTCAATGCATCGCGTGCAAGCCAACGGTATCGAACCAAAATTCACTTGCACCATGCGATGGATTTTTATTGTGATTCATGCTGCTTGGCGACTGTGCAGTGTGGTGTTTTTGACCCCAAAAAAAATGGCGCGCTGAAACAGCGCGCCGTCAAGAAGTTGAAAACTTCGGAACTGAACTCAATGTTTCATTTTGGTTATTTTCAAGTTCAGATTCATGTTCATCTCCAGAAATTTCAGTTCAACACCGTGTCTGAGCGTTGGCTCAGGTTTTGGATGCGCAGGTCTTGCGCGGCAGGTGTATCTTTCACCCCGAAGGCGGTGGTGCCAAACTGGCTCTTCAGGTACTTCATGAAGGCATCTTGCTCACTGCCCAAAGTGGCGGTGCTGGTGCTGGCTGCACCCCCAGAGGTCGCATCTGTCATGGTGGTGTCCAGTTTGACCAGGTTTGCAAAATCCGCCGTAGCCGGGAAGGGGTAGCCATCGCCACCACCAGCAGCCGTGTTTGTGCCCTCGGCCAAGAAGTTCAAGGTCACCATGCGGAAGGTGCGCTGCGCATCCCCCACCAAGGCCCCGTTTTGCACCACCACGTCGCTGCCCACCTTGAGCGAACGGATGCGCTCACCCACCGTGGAGACGGAAAAATTGGCATCCAGTGTTTGCGCGGTACGGCTCGGGTCATAACTGAAGCTCATGCCGCCCACTTGAGGAAAACGGCCCTGGCTGCCCAACACCGCCACACCGTGCTCTAACAAGGACTTGAGTTGTGCGGCCGTGACGCTAAAAGCCCACAGCTTGTTGTTGAACTTCAAAGCCGTTTCCACCGCCAATTGCGAAACTTCTCCAGCTTGGCGCTTCGCCTCCGCGTTGGCTTTGGGCGCGGTCAAGACAGCGGCAGTTGTGGCCCCAGGCGGCACCATCACTTCACCTATTTCAGATCGGATGCCACCGCCGTTTTTCAGGGAAATTTGTACTGTGGGGTCCAGCAATTTGGCGTACCACAGGTTGGCGTCCGCCGTCAGGTTGCCAAAGTTGGTCTCTTCGTTGCGAACTGCCGCGCGGCGGCCTTCCAAAAACTCACTGGTTTTGCCGAACACATTGCCATCTTTGGTCTTGAGCACGGCCTTGATGGCATCACGCACTTGAACCACCAGGCCTGAAACGGTGACACCGCCGGCACTGTCGTCGGTCTCGCTGGCCACCCAGGCACCCGAGAGTTTGTTGTCAAAGCGCTGGGGTATCAGCACGCCCTTGTCGTCAAACGGGGCCATGAAGCGACCGAGGTATTTGTAATCGGCGTCCACGTTGACCACCACCGTCGGCTGACCGGCAGCATCCTTGGTTTGATAGGGGTAGTCACCTGCGGATTTGTCACCTGTGCGCAGCACATCGTTGGCATCGGACAGCAAGGTGTTGGAGCCCCCGGCGACGATGATGTCCACATTTTTCAAACGTTGGGCCAAATCTTTTTCAATGGCCAAGGTTTGCATGTGGGCCAAAAGCACCACCTTGTTGATGCCCGCAGCGGTCATCTCGTCCACGCCTCTTTGGATGGCCGATGCCAAGCCGGCCACGTCCACGTCGCTGGTGGTCAACACGGGCATGAATTGCAGTTTGCCGGGAGATGTGATGTTGGCAAACACAGGCGAACTGGCGCCGATCACGCCAATTTTTTGACCGCCCACGTCCACCACGGTCCAGCCGGTCAATTTGCCTGATTGCTCGGCTGCTTTGCCGCCGTTGGCCAACTTCAGACTGGCCACTTCGCTGTCGGCGGCAAAGTCCACGTTGTAGGCCAAATAGGGAAAGCGTGCGCCAGACCATGCGCCACTGGGTTTGATCATGTCAGCGAACTGCTTGGTGCCCAAATCCAGTTCGTGGTTGCCGATGGCCGAAGCCTGCACGCCCATCGCATTCAAGAAAGCAATGTCAGCTCGCCCCACTTCTGCCACACCCAGTGCCGCAGTCAAGCTGCTGTCATTGGCCGCATTGAAGCGCGGACCGGGAATGTAGTTGTCACCCGAGCTCACGGTCAAGGTTTGCTGGGGGTACTGAGCGCGAAACTTCTGGATCATCCCCGACAGATTGGCCACGCTGTTGAGCGCCGTGCTGTCCGAACCGTCGGCGTCGGAGATGTGCAGCAACTGCAAGGTGAAGGCGGCCTCGGGTGGCGCATCCGAGGTGGCACCACTGGCGCTGAGCAGCAAGGCGGTGACCCATAACGTGGCCCATAATTTTTTTTCGATTGTCTTTGACATGCATGACCCCAATGTGATCACAAATGAACAGTGAACTTGGATGTCGTGTCAGATCGATGAATTTTCAATGAAGAATTTTTGAATAATCAGCAAAAAATCCGCAGCTGCCATCCTGTGAAGCCCGTGCGATAACCTGCTTTTTTATCCGGCCTATTTGAACGTCACACAAATGAAACAAGCGCTCTGTAGATTGCAGATTCCTATCAACCCGGAGCAACTTTTTCATGTCTCATTCTTTCGACCCCATTGACAACACATCCAACAATGAGCACTTCCAAGAAGTTCTCGACAGAGCCCTGAGCAACCCTTCACGCCGTTCTATTTTGCGCGGCGGTTTGGGTCTGGCCTCCATGTTTGCCTTGCCCATGTTGCCAGGTTGCGGTGGCACATCGAGCAGTGATTTGCCCGCCTTGGCCAGCAGCACCTTGCTGAAATTCACACCAGTCGCCAAGAGTCTTGCCGACCAAATTTTGGTTCCCGCTGGCTATACCGTCAAAATGCTGCACGCCACCGGCGACACCATGAAAACAGGCGTTACTGCTTATTCCAATGCAGGCACCGACGACGCTGAAAGCTGGGCCGACCGCGTGGGTGACCAGCACGACGGCACCGAGATTTTCTATATCGGCTCCGACGGCAAATCCAAAGGCAGCTACAGCTACGCAAGCGGTGACAAGGCCGTGCTGGCCGTCAACAATGAAAGCTCTGCAGAAGCGCACTTCTTCCACCCAACCGGTCAAACGTCGGGCACTGCTGTCGGTAAAAAATTCGACCAGTTTGGCCAATGGACCCTGGGCGCACGTCCCGCGTCTGAAGCCATCAAAGAAATCTTGATGCACGGCGTCACGCTGGTGGAAGTGAACTTGGATTCGAGTGGCAAACCCACAGGCTACAACGCTACATCGCCTTTGAACCGCAGAATCACGCCTGAAACCCCCATGATGGTGACTGGGCCAGCTGCTGAACTGGCCGCTTTGAAGACCATGATGGTCACAAAATTTGATACCACGGGCAGCACAACGCGCGGCACGCTGAACAATTGCGGCACCGGCATCACGCCTTGGGGCACTTTGATCACTTGCGAAGAAAACTGGGCCACTTATTTCACCATGCCAGCGGGCTCCACCGCCCCAACCGACAAGAAGCTGATTGACTCACGCAAGCGTTACAACGTTCAAGACACGGCCACTGCAGCCAATGCCACGACCTCGCGCACGCAAGGCTGGCACACCGTGCCCGGCGCAGATCCCACCTCCAGGTTCGCCCGTTGGAACGTCGCTGCTATCGGTGCAACAGCGGCCGCTGACTTCCGCAACGAGCCACAGACCTTTGGCTACAACGTGGAAATCGATCCGGCCAACGTGAACTCGATACCCGCAAAACGCATGGCCATGGGTCGTTTTGCACACGAAGCCGCCGTTTGCAGTATCCCCGTGGTTGGCAAGCCCTTGGCCTTCTACATGGGCTGCGATTCACGCAACGAATACATCTACAAATTTGTCACCGCCAAAAATTGGGACGCAGCCGACATTGGCGGCGGGATCGATGCAGGCCACAAGTACCTCAACGAGGGCAAGTTGTACGCTGCCAAATTCGACGACGCTGGCAAAGGTCAGTGGTTGGAGCTGAGCATCACCAACCCCCTGATCAGAGCCGCCGCTTTCGGCTTTACCAGCCAGGCCGAAGTGTTGGTTCACACGCGCATTGCCGCGGACGCTGCAGGCGCGACCAAAATGGACCGACCAGAGTGGGGCGCAGTCAACCACGCCAATGGCGAAATCTACTTTGCATTGACCAACAACACTGCGGCGAACAGAACGCCTGGCAAGACCGATGCCGCTAACCCACGCGCTTACAAAGACAACGACGGTCTGGTCCGTGATGGTAATCCGAACGGACACATCATTCGTTTCAAAGAAACCAGCAACATGGCGGAAGCCACCACCTTCACCTGGGACATTTTCTTGTTCGGTGCGGAAGAAGATTCACCTGCAGTCAACGTCAACATTTCGCGCCTGACTGCTGCCAACTCTTTCTCTTCCCCAGACGGCTTGTGGTTCAGCAAGTCCACCGGCATTTGCTGGATCCAGACCGACGACGGCGCCTTCACCGACGAGACCAATTGCATGTTGGTGGCCGCTGTACCGGGCACCGTGGGCGATGGCGGTGTCTTCACCGTGAGCAACACCATGACGGTGTCTGGCGTATCGCAGACAGCGGCCCAAAACACCTTTGTGGGTGGCATCTTGGGCGAGTCGCGCCTGCGCCGCTTCTTGGTTGGGCCCAAGGGCGCAGAAGTGACGGGCATCACCGAGACCCCCGATGGCAAGGCGATTTTTGTGGGCATTCAGCACCCCGCGGAAGACGCCGCGGCCTACAACGACACCACCAAGGGCGTGTGGCCCACCAACGCCAACAACGGTGTAGCAGGTGGCGCTTACGGTGCTGGCACCCGGGCTCGTTCGGCCACCATCGTCATCACCAAAGACGACGGCGGCAAGATCGGTCTGTAATCCACCAGAAAGGCGTTTCAACGGCCAGACGATATAAACCCTTGTGGTTGTACGTTGCGCTGATCAAACGCCCTCAATCTGACAGGTGGATTGACTGAGCGCTCTCACGAGCAGAGTCAGTCACCCACCCCATCCGGATTGACATGCCAACCCTCACTTGATTACTTTCTCGTGAGGGTTTTTTTTAGCTTTTTTTCGACCTTCAAATCACGAATTCAGGTCTTTGCTTGCACTCAGGTGGTGCCACCAAATGTGTTGGAAAAAATTGGATCAATTCACATGTTCACGCTCCAACCCTCTTTAAGGCGATCCCTCGCCTTGCTTTCAGTTGCGTTTTTTTCAGTGGCCTGTGGCGGTTCAGGGTCTGGGGCTACTGACACCACAGTCCCTGGCGCTCAGACCCCACCGGTTGCTGGTGCGGTCATTCTCAAAACCCCTGTTTTGTCGTTCAACGACACCGGCCTTGACGTGACCGATGGCGTCACAAGCAACGGCAGGTGGGGTGTTGAAAGTCAGGGCATCGACTGGGAGTTTTCGCTGGACCAAGGGATCACTTGGACACGCGGTTCCGGCGGCTCGTTTGTCGTCAAAGGAGACGGCGCCAAAATGATTTGGGTGCGTGCTCGTGACGATGCCGGCAACACCTCCGAAATCGTGCGCGTCAACTGTGTTTTGGACACCACCCCCCCCGCTGCTGTGGCGATCGCAGGGCAAGCCGAAGGTGTGACCAACACCTTCAAACTGTCTGGCATTGAGCCGGGTGCCCGCTGGGAGTATTCACTGGACGAGCAACGCTCATGGTCTGCAGGCAAAGGCAGCGCACTCGGTACTTTGGGCAACGGTTTGAGCCGGGTTTGGTTACGCCAAGTGGACATGGCCGGTAACAATTCTGCGGCCCAAGGTTTTGACTTGCAAAACCCAAGCGTTGTGTCGCATGAAGCTTCAGGCGACCCTTTGCTGCCCAGCATTTTGGCCCCTGGCCTGCAAACCTACCTGATCCATGGGGTGGTGGTAAGCGGTGATCGCGACTATGTCACTTGGGACATCCCCAAAGGCCAGCAGTTGATGTCGTTCAAGTTGGTGCAGTACGAGTCAGAAGACGACAAAGCCTTTTATGCTTTGCAGCCCAACAAGGTATTTGATGCGGGTGAAACTGTCGAAAGTGTCTCGCGCATGCTGGTTTACGGCCACATGGGACCCAGTTATTTGGGGCGCAATGAGCTGGCCAATGTGCCCAAGTCAAAACTTGGCGAAGGGCCTATGACGCTGTGGTTTCAGCAAACCGGTCTATCGCCGACACGCTACGCCATTGAGGTTATTTTGTCGCCAGCGGATTGATGCCCGCTGGGGTGCCTCAACAGCGCTCGTCATAAGCTCAAGTCTTTTGTGGCTTGAGGTGAAGCGCCCAGTTCAGCGCATGCGCCATTTCAAGCCCACTTGCAGCCTGTTGTTTCGTGGCTCGTAAGTGCCTCTGTCCACGCCGACCAAACTCACCCATTGAATATCAGAATCATCTACCCAAGTCCAGCGAGCATAGGGTTGCATCTCTCCCAGGTCGGTGGAGATTTTTTGGCTGATTTGAAAGTAAACACCCTTGCGCTGTTGGTTGGTCACGTCTTGGAAGCGGGTGTTGACTTGAGACAAGCGGGACACATGCTCCCCCCACAGTAGCCAGCCTGCATCGACCGTCCAAGGCTGTTCGCTGGCCGAGTGCCAGCGCACGGGCAACCAGACTTGGGTAGAAAGCCGGTCATAGCCCCCAAAACCCAAACTGGTAGTGCCGCGCAAAAAATTGGCATGGGTATGCAAAGCCAAGCCGACCTGCCATTGGGGTTGTGCTGTTGATGCCCTGAGAACTCGCCAGCGGGTGTCCACATTCAGCACCGAATCCAAACGCCCGGACGGAACGCTGCTGTAGTTTTGCAGGCCCAGTTGCCCTTCAGCCTCCAAGGTGAGCGGTCCCCATGCTCGGCTTTGCCAATGCACACCCAGCTCGGGGCCTTTCAAGTTCATTTGCGGTTCGCTGTAATCCTGCCAACCTGCACTCAGCTGCCAAGTACCCCGATTTTCTTCAGGCTGTGCTTGGGCCGAGCCGATGGCGCCCACAAACGCCCAAACTGCGCATACCCGCCACAGCGGGGATTCACCGATCCGAGGCAAACACTGAATGTTGCGAAATACTGGAAACATGACACTCCTTTGATGACCCGCAACACCATTTTGGTGTATGTCTTTGACGGCTTCAAGACAAATGCAAAACCGCGCATCGGCATAGCATTTGGCCCTTCAATCACAATCAAAATTCAGTGGTTTGGGACTTTCCGCATGAACAATGCTTTGGCGACGCAGCTGCACGGCTCATTAAGTCGCAGTTTTGTCGAATGACAGAACCTGAAAAATACCATTTTTTTACACTCATTTGACACATGGGTCTCTTCCAATCGCGCTCAAATCACCAGAGAGGCTATGGAGATGTTGTTGAGTCGACAGAAAAATTTACAGCGCGTCCTGGTGCTGGCTGCTGCTTTGGTTTCAGTGTCGTGCGTGAGCACAGGTTCTGCCCCTGCCGACAAAAATTGGGACTCATCGGTGCCATTCCAGCCAACGCCAAAGGCTGGTGCAGTCAAACTCCCAGCCCCTGTTCTGTCTTTCAATGACACAGGGCTGAGCGTGAGCGACGGCATCACCCGCAATGGTTTATGGGACGTGGACAGTGCCGACATCGATTGGGAATTTTCACTCGATCAGGGGCAAACCTGGACCCGTGGCCAAGGGCGCACTTTTGAAGTCAAAGACGATGGGGCCAAAATGATCTGGGTGCGCGCCCGGGATGATGCGGGCAATACTTCAGAGATCGTGAGAGTTCGTTGTGTGCTCGATACCCTGGCCCCGGTGGCCTTGGTCATCACCCCGCAACGGGAAGGCGTTACCCTCCGTTTGCAGTTGTCGGGCCTTGAGTCCGGTGCGCGGTGGGAATACTCATTGAATGGCCAGGCCCCTTGGCATGTGGGCAGCGGCCCCGCGTTGGGGGTGTTGGGTCAGGGCATCGCTCAAGTTTGGCTCAGGCAGGTGGATGTCGCGGGCAACCCGTCTGTGGCCCAAGCCATGGACTTGCAAAGCCCCAGCCTGTTGGCCCACGATATATCTGGCCACCCCTTGCAGCCCAGTGTTTTGGCGTCAGGTTTGCAAACCTATGTGATTCAGGGCGTGGTGCTGCGCGGAGATGCCGACCATGTGCGTTGGGATGTGCCCCAAGGCCAAATGCTGATGTCCTTCAAGTTGGTGCACTATGCCTCGGACGATTTTGCGTCTTATGCCTTGCAGCGCAGCAGCGTTTTCGATGCGGGCATGGACACCACGCGCATGCTGGCATGGGGCCAGATGGGACTCAGTGACTTGAATCGCAATGTATTGGCGAACACCGGGCCACAGCGGCGCGGTGAAGGCCCCATGACCCTCAGGTTCCAGCAAAACGGGACCTTGCCAACGCCCTACGCCATTGAGCTCACGCTGGCCGCTGCGAACTGAAGGCCGGGTTCAATTCAGAGTCATCAGGTGAGCGATGGAGTGCTGGCCACCCGCGCTCGTGTGCCAGGCGTGGCTCGTAGTTTTTTGGATTTTCGAACGCCATGCACCGCGTCAAGAAGGCCAGCTCAACCCGCCTTGATCGCGGCCAAAGCATCGACCACTTCGAACACCGCCTGGTTGTTCATTTGCTGGACATGGCCATGGTAGAGGGGCAGTTCGCTCAACAGCGCGTCCACAGCACCCGGCAATTCACTGACCGAGGCAATGACCTTGCCCAGTTGGTTCTCTTCCAACCACACCGTGTTGTACCTTTCTTGGGGCATGGTGGCGCCATTGCGGAAAGTGATGACGGGCAAACCCATGTGCACCGCCTCACTCAAGCTGCCCGGGCCGGGCTTGCCCACAAAATAATCACACAGATGCATGACGAGGTGGATGTCCCGGACGAAACCCATGACATGGTGCTTGGATGACGCCGATTGGGCGGCCATTTTTTTGGCCAAGGCGGTGTTGTGGCCCGCCACAAAAATCAGCTGTCGGTCAGGCAGCGCTTTGGCAATTTTCAGCATTTCAGAGGACCCGTGCCCACCAAACAGGATCAAGCCCGTGGGGACGTTGGGGTCCAGACCCAGCTCTGCGAGCCGGGCCGCTTTGTCCACACTCGGTTTGCGGTAAAAATCAGGGCGCAAAATCATGCCCGATGTGGTGGTGATGGCCCGTGGGTCATAACCCAGCGCGGCCGCTTGAGAGGCGGCAAACGCTGTGCCACAAATGATGTACTGGCCTTGCCGAGGCTCCATCCAAAAGTGGGGCGGGTAGTCGGCCATGTCGGTCAGTACCGTGACATAAGGCACCCCCGGCAATTCGTCCCGCAGGGCCTCGTACATGACTTTGTTGAAATTGGGCACCAGCGAAACCACCAAATCCGGCGGGTTGCTGCCCCAAAATGACCGCACCTTTTTTTTGAGCTTGGGCAAGGTCAACCGGATCATGGTCTGAAAAATTTTGAGCTCCGTGGCCAAGCCACGGGTCCAGCCTTTTTTCAGCCTCAGGTTGTACAAATCTTCGGGGGCAAAGCCGGTCAGTTTTTGGTAATAACGGTCCGAGTCAATGACCTCAAAAAGATTGACCAATGTCACCGACCAGTCCGGGTGCTTTTGGGCGATGACTTCCTGCAAGGCCAGCGCTGCGGACCTGTGGCCACCGCCGGCGTTGAAGTAAATGAGCTGAACAAGGTATTTCATCGGACATCAGCTTGCCCGATGTGAATGACATGGGCGTGACCGTGCAAGTGTAAGGATGCCAACAACTGTCACAATAATAATGAATACTATTAGTTGAATTAAGGTTAATAATTTATATAAAAGTTTTACTTAGTTAACATACAACATCCACACTTTTTAAGTTCAAAAATGCGTGTCATCCAAAAAATCCAACAGGTCATTGCCCAAGAACCACAGCATCCAACGGGGCAAGTTTTTTCCCGCTTGATTTCTGGCTTGGAGGACGAATTGGACTTTCCCCTCCATGAACTCTATAAACTCAACGCATCAGATTTTCAGCTGGCCATGGAAATTCTGCAGGAGTGGCGGCTTGACCGTTACTATTTGGGCAAATCCAAAACATTCGATGTGACCCTGCAGGCCTTGCCGCCGATCAAGCACAAGCCTTAAGGGTTGCCGTTCTTTTTTACAGGAGTAGATTTATGCGGATTGCTTCATTTGTGGGACAAAAGGGCGGTGTTGGCAAAAGCACCTTGGCCCGCGTGTTGGCAGTAGCGGCGGCCCGGGCGCAGCACAAGGTGCTGATCGGTGACTTCGATCTGGAGCAGCTCACCTGCGTGGAGTGGGGCGCTCTGAGGCTGCGCAACGGCATCGAGCCCGAGATTGAAGCCCGCGCATTCAAGAGCCTGAAAAAATTGCGCAAGGACGTGGTGGGCTACGACCTGGTCGTGGTGGACACCCGGGGATTGGCCGATGAGTTGACTGAAGATGTCAGCCGCGAAAGCGACATCGTGTTCTTGCCGACAGGCACCTCCATGGACGATCTTCGCCCCACATTGGCCCTGGCGCGCAAACTGTCCAAAACCCGCGCGGTTGGCAAAAAAATCGTCATTGTCCTGTCCAAAACAGGCCGCTCAGAACGCTTGCTCGAACAAGCTGAAGCCACCATCGGCGAAGCAGGTTTCGACATGCTCAACGCCGTTTGGCCCGAGCGTGACGGCTTTCAAGCCGACTTGGATGTGGGCCGCGCCGGCAGCGAGTCCAGCAACCCCCACCTCAAGAAGGCTTCTCAGGATGTAGAGCAGGCCATGCTCACTTTGGCAATGAGCTGAGGCCTGCGCGGTTTACAGCCCGATCACGCCGCCGTCTTGGCGCGTGATCACGATCGTGGCCGAACGTGGACGGCCCTGGACACCGTAGCCCTGGTTGCCGGGCCAGACGCTTTCCGGGGCTTCGCCCGAAGCCAGCGGCTTGGACAACTCGCCAGGGTGCTGGATGTTGACAAACAAAGTGCGGCCATCGGGGGTTTCCGTGATGCCGGTCACCTCAGCGCCCTTGGGGGCCACCAAGAAGCGGCGCAGTTTGGCATCACCCAAAGCGGCGCCCACAAAAGTTTCTTGGGTGCCAGTTTGCTCAACACCCCCCACCATCATTTTGTTTTTCACGGTGACTTTGCCGCCGTCGCCCACTTGGCCCGGAATGGCGGCCAGCATCATGCAGTTGCTTTCGTCGGTCATGGCGCCGTCGTCGGTCTGAATCCAGCAAATGCCGGTGGCCTTGCTGAACCACAGGCCGTCAGGCGATGAGAACGCGTTTTTGGCGCTCAAGCCGGACAAGTTGGCATCGCCCGAGTCTTCTTCTGCACCAAACAGGAAGATGTCCCACGCAAAGGCTTTGGCTGTGGATTTTTGACCCGTTTCATTGAAACGGATGATGTGACCGTGCGGGTTGCCAGTGCCTTTTTTGCCATCCATGTCCATGTAGGCGCGGGGGTTGGCCGGGTCCACCTTGGTGGGGGTGCGGTTGGCCGCGTTGTTGTTGGTCAGGGCGAAATACACCTCGCCGTTGCGGTAGTTGACAGCGCCCCACTCTGGACGGTCCATCTTGGTGGCACCGACAGCATCGGCTGCATGGCGTGCGTTGACGAACACATCGGCCTGGTTGGCAAATTTATAGGCACTGTGGTTGGCAATGCGTGGATCGGCGATGGTCAACTCCAGCCATTGGCCTTGGCCTGTGGCATCAAAGCGCGCTGCGTAGAGCTTGCCCTCACCCAGGTACTTGTCGCCGGCCACCAAACCGCCGCCCACATCGCGCGGATCCCAAACCGCGGTGGAAACAAATTTGTAGATGTACTCGTTGCGGGCGTCACAGCCCATGTAAAAGGCCAAGGGCTCGCCCGCCTTGGGCAGGCTGCAAACGGCGGCTTCGTGGGCAAAACGACCCATGGCCACGCGTTTGGCGGGCGTGGAATTGGGGGCCAACGGGTCGATTTCGACGTTGTAGCCGAAGGTGTTGGCTTCGTTGCGGAAGTCACGCTCGGCATTGGCACCTGTGGCCGCCAAATTCCAGCGGGCAAAACGGTCGTCGGTGGCCGACACGGTGTGCCAGCCTTGGCTGATGGCTCTTTGCACACCGGCAGCGGGGGCTGCAGCAGCCACGCCATAGCGACGGCGTGCCGCCACTTCTTTGGGGGACAGGCCGGTGCCCGTGCCCGTAGCCTGGAAGTAAAACGCCCAGTTTTCTTCGCAACCCAAATAGGTGCCCCAAGGGGTTTTGCCGTGGCCGCAATTGTTCAAAGTGCCACGCGACATGGCACCGGCCGTGTCCCAACGGGTCACCATGAAACTGCGGATGTTGTCGATTTCTGCGCGCGGACCGCTGATGCGGGCCGGTGTTTGGGCGGTGATGCGGCGGTTCAAAGGCGAGTCTTGCTTGATGCGCCAGCCTTGTGGGGTTTTGACGATCTCGACCACCGAAACGCCGTGGTGGTTGATTTCCTTGAGCACTTCCAATTCGGGGCGGTTACCCAAATCCCAGTTTCCAAACTGGTGGAATTTTTTGCCGCTCACGCCATTGGACGTTTGGCCATTGGGGTGCATCAAGTGCGCATCGGCCGAGCTTTCGTGGTTCACACACAGCACCGCGCGGCCGGTTTCATTCTCGGTGTAGCGGCCGTTGGCATCGATGTAATAAATGTCCATGCCGTCGTGGTGGTCACCAATGCGGCGCGACCAGTCATCGGTCTCAGTGCCTTTGTTGGAGTAAGCGGGCAGGGTTGAATCCAGTGCATCGCCTGTGGCGTGCAGAACCGTGTACTGGTAACCGGGCGGCAATATCACGTTGTCCAGCAAACTTTTGTCCAAGGACGGAAAGCCCAGCGCCGAAGGTGCTGCGGCCACGCCCGACACCATGCTGGCGCAACCGGGCAGCATGGCCAAACCGGCCAGGCCCAGACCACCGCGCAACAAGCCTCGGCGCGCAGGGTTTTGCAGCGATTGGGCCAAAACATCCTGAAAGTGAAGGTTGTTCGAATTGTTGAAGACGGGATCGTGATCGTGGTGTGACATGAAAACTCCTGAGGAAAGCAATTATTGGAATGGGTTTGTGTGACTTCGTGATGTCAAAAAACCCATTGCTGCGAGGGCATCACGACCACAATGGGGCTGAGTTGCAGACCTGTCATGGTTTTGTCACGCAGAAGTGGCACAGTCAATCACATTGACATTTCCAGAACCATCGAAGGATTAACCATGAAAGTTGGCATCAACGGTATGGGCCGCATCGGCCGTTTGGCCCTGCGTGCGGCCATGGGCGCTGCCGAGCGCCAATCGGATGACCCCCGCGCAGGCAACCGCCTGGAGGTGGTACACCTGAACGAGCTCAAAGGTGGCGCAGCAGCCACAGCGCATTTGCTGGCGTTTGACAGCGTGCAAGGCAAATGGCGCGAGCGCATCGAAGCAGAGGGCGACAGCCAGATCCGCATCGGTGAGCGCACACTATCATTTTCTTCGCATGCCAACCCGGCCGACATCCCGTGGGGCGACATGGGCGTGGACCTGGTGCTCGAATGCACCGGCAAGTTTTTGACGCCCGAAACCCTCCAAGGCCACTTGGACCGGGGCGCCAAGCGCGTGATCGTGGCGGCGCCCATCAAGGTGGGCGATGTGCTGAACATTGTGGTGGGCATCAACCACACGCTGTACAACCCCGCCAAAGACCGCATCGTCACAGCGGCATCGTGCACCACCAACTGCCTGGCCCCGGTGGTCAAGGTCGTGCACGAAGCCATTGGCATCCAACACGGCCAGATCACCACCATCCACGACCCGACCAACACCAATTTGGTGGTGGACGCGCCGCACAAAGACCTGCGCCGCGCCCGCAGCGCCATGGTGAGTCTGGCCCCCACCACCACCGGCAGCGCCACGGCGATTGCCCTGATTTACCCCGATCTCAAGGGCAAACTCAATGGCCATGCGGTGCGTGCCCCGGTGCTCAACGCATCACTCACCGACTGCGTGTTTGAGATGAAGCGCGAGACCAGCGCCGAAGAGGTCAACGCCTTGTTTGCCGCTGCAGCCCAAGGCCCCTTGGCGGGCATCTTGGGTTACGAGGAGCGCCCCTTGGTGAGCGTCGATTACGCCCGCGACACACGAAGCGCCATCGTGGACGCGCTGTCCACCCTGGTGACCGACGGCACGCTGCTCAAAATTTACGCTTGGTACGACAACGAGATGGGCTACGCCTGCCGAATGGTGGACCTGGCTTGTCACATGCACGACGTTGGCATTTGAGATGAACGCTGCTGAACGCAATTACGGCATCGTCACCGCCGCTTATTGGGGCTTTACCCTGACCGACGGCGCTTTGCGCATGTTGGTGCTGCTGCACTTTTACAAGCTGGGTTACTCGCCGTTCACCTTGGCCTTTTTGTTTTTGCTGTACGAAGGCGCGGGCGTATTGGCCAACCTGATCGGCGGCTGGTTGGCCACGCGCTTTGGCATTGCACGCATGCTCACCGTGGGCTTGGTCACGCAGATCATCGGGTTTGGTTTGCTCTCGGCTTTGCAACCCGAGTGGACAGCCGCCATGTCGGTGGCCTGGGTGGTGCTGGCGCAAGGGGTGTGTGGTGTGGCCAAAGACCTGACCAAAACCGCCAGCAAATCGGCCATCAAGATCACGCAAGCGCAGGCCAAAGACACGGGCAATGGCCAGTTGTTCAAGTGGGTGGCTTGGTTCACCGGCAGCAAAAACGCCATGAAGGGCTTTGGTTTTTTCTTGGGTGGTTTGCTGCTGGAAACGCTGGGTTTTCAGGGCTCGCTGTGGGCCATGTCGGGTCTCTTGGCTTTGGTGCTGATCGGCGTGGTGAGCAGCTTGCCGCCCATGATGGGCAAGAGCAAGCCATCGGGCTCGGCCAAAGAGTTGTTCGCCAAAAACCCGGGCATCAACGCGCTGGCCGCCGCTCGCGTGGCCTTGTTTGGGGCGCGTGATGTGTGGTTTGTGGTGGGCGTGCCGGTGTTTTTGTACTCGGTGGGCTGGACCTTCACCATGGTGGGCGGCTTTTTGGCCGCCTGGACCATTGGCTACGGCCTGGTGCAAGCCTTGGCACCACAGATCGTGCGGCGCAGCGCCGATGGCCTGAGCCGCGAAGTGCCTGCGGCCCGTTGGTGGTCAGCGGTGCTCACCTTCATACCGCTGGGCATTGCAGCGGCGATGTACCTGCAAGCGCCGCAGCTGCAATGGTGGGTGGTGGGCGGTCTGAGTTTGTTCGGCTTTGCCTTTGCCATCAACTCGTCGGTGCACAGCTACTTGGTGCTGGCCTATGCGGGCTCCGAAAAAGCAGCCGAAGACGTGGGTTTTTATTACGCGGCCAATGCGCTGGGCCGCTTCATGGGCACGCTGCTGTCGGGCCTGTTGTACCAGTGGGGCGGGTTGATGTATGCCCTCTTGGGCTCGGCGCTGATGCTGCTTTTGTGCTGGCTGGCCACGCTGCGTTTGCCCATGGGCTTGCTCACCGTGGACCGAGCGCCATGATGGATCTGCCGCAAGACCCGCCACTGGACCTGAGTGAGGCCAGCGCCGTCAAAGCCCTGGCCGCCTTAGCCCAATCTTCGCGCTTGCGGGTGTTTCGGGCCATCGTGGGCGCAGGCCCAGAAGGCATGCAGCCAGGACAAATTTCACAAGCCTTGGGCGTGCCCGCCAACACGCTGTCTTTTCACCTCAAGGAATTGCACCAAGTCGAGTTGATCAGCGTCGAGCGCGAAGGACGATTTTTGCGTTACCGCGCCAACATGCAGGCCATGCAAAGCCTGGTGGGGTTTTTGACCGACCACTGCTGCCAAGGTCAGCCTTGCGAGGGCATGCCCATGACGCGCCAGGCCAGCCCCCTGCCCCACACTTTTTCAACCTCAGGAGCAACCATCATGACCCAACGCCATGTTCTGTTTTTATGCACCGGAAATTCATCGCGCAGCATCATGGCCGAGGCCATCTTGAACCACCTGGCACCGAACCGCTTTGTGGCCTTCAGTGCGGGCAGCCACGCTGCTGGACAGGTCAAACCCCAGGCCTTGCAGTGCCTTGAGCGCAACCACATGAGCACCGCTGGTTTGCGCAGCAAAAGCTGGAATGAGTTTTCCGGGCCCGATGCGCCGGGCATGGACTTTGTCATCACCGTGTGCGACCAAGCGGCGGCCGAGATTTGCCCGGTCTGGCCAGGTCAACCCTTGACCGCACACTGGGGCGTGCAAGAGCCTGCGCAAGAAGGCCAGAGCGCCGAACAAAGCGTCAAAGCTTATTGGAACGCCTTCATGACGCTGCACCGCCGCATCGCGATTTTGCTGAGTTTGCCTCTGGAAAAACTCGATCGATTGGCTTTGCAATCCGAACTGCAGCGCATTGGGCAGTCGTGAGATCGCCGCTATGGCCTCGACCTCGGTTGCGGCTTTCCCTCATCCAAGAAAGCTGCGCACATGGGTATTTTTGAACGGTTTTTGAGTCTGTGGGTGGCGCTGGCAATAGCTGTGGGCGTGGGCTTAGGGCTGACGGTACCGGGCTTGTTTCAGGCTGTGGCCCTGCTGGAACTGGCGCACGTCAACGGTGTGGTGGCGCTGTGCATCTGGGTGATGATTTTCCCGATGATGGTGCAAATCGACTGGCACGCCGTGAAAAACGTGGGCCAAAAGCCGCAAGGCCTGGTGCTCACCCTGGTGGTCAACTGGCTCATCAAGCCGTTCACCATGGCCGCCTTGGGCGTGTTGTTTTTCAAATACCTTTTTGCGCCCTGGGTCGATCCTCAATCGGCCAACGAATACATTGCCGGCATGATTTTGTTGGGCGTGGCCCCGTGCACGGCCATGGTCTTTGTTTGGAGCCAGTTGGTCAAAGGGGACCCCAATTACACCTTGGTGCAGGTGTCGGTGAACGACCTGATCATGGTGGTGGCGTTTGCGCCCATTGCGGCATTTTTGCTGGGCCTGACCGACGTCACCGTGCCCTGGGAAACCCTGATCTTGTCCACGGTCTTGTATGTGGTGCTGCCCTTGGGCGCGGGCATGCTGGCACGGCGTCTGTGGTTGCGCCGCGGTGCTGCCCACCTGCAGCAACGTGTGGCCCAGCTCAAACCGCTGTCGGTGGCTGGGCTGATCGCCACCGTGGTCTTGCTCTTTGGCTTTCAAGCCCAAACGATGATGGACAAGCCCCTGGTCATCGCCTTGATTGCCGTGCCCTTGCTGGTGCAAACCTATGGGATTTTTTTCATTTCCTGGTGGGGGGCGCGCTGGTTGAAACTGCCGCACAACGTGGCGGGCCCTGCGTGCCTGATTGGCACTTCCAACTTTTTCGAACTGGCGGTGGCCGTTGCCATTTCCTTGTTTGGCTTGCAATCCGGTGCGGCTTTGGCCACGGTGGTGGGTGTGCTGGTCGAGGTGCCGGTGATGCTGACGCTGGTGGCTTTGATCAACCACTGGGCACCGCGCCAAGACGAGCAGACCTGAGACGGAGCGAGCACCCAAGGCCCGCTGCCCTTGCCTGATGGGCGCCCATGTCATTCAAATTTCACAATCCGGTCACATAATTCACACTTTGCCCGTCCGACCTCGCCGCCCTCGCCCCCTCGCCATGCAAACCCATTCTCTTTACGCCGCCATTGACCTGGGCTCCAACAGTTTTCGCCTTGAGATCGGACAAATGGATGCAGGCCAGCTGCGGCGCGTGGAATACATCAAGGAAACCGTGCGCCAAGGCAACGGCCTGGACAGCGAACGCAACCTGAGCGAAGACGCCATGGCACGGGGCTGGGAGTGCCTGGCCCGCTTTGGCGAACGGATTGCGGGCTTCCAGCCCCAACAAGTCAGGGCCGTGGCGACCCAAACCCTGCGCGAGGCCCGCAACCGGGATGTGTTTTTGGTCAAGGCCAAACAAATTCTGGGCTTTCCGATCGAGGTGATTGCCGGGCGCGAAGAGGCCCGACTCATTTACCTGGGCGTGTCGCACCTGCTGCCGCAGTCGGATGAGCGCCGCCTGGTGGTGGATATCGGCGGGCGCTCGACCGAAATGATTTTGGGCCAGCACGTCACCGCCAGTACGCTGGAGTCTTACCGCGTGGGCAGTGTGGGCTGGTCCATGAAGTATTTTTCCGATGGCCTGTGGACTCCCCAAGCCTTCAAGGCCGCCCAAATCGGGGCCCTGGCGGTGCTCGACGAGGCCCACATCCTCTTCAACCGCCAGCACTGGGACAAGTGCTACGGCTCCTCGGGCACGGTGGGCGCAGTGTCCGATATCTTGACCCAGGCCGGCTGGCCCGAGGGGCGTGTCACACGCGACGGCCTGAGTTGGCTCAAAGAGCGTTTGCTCAAGGCCCAAAAGCTGGACAACTTGCGCCTGGAAGGCGTCAAGGAAGATCGCAAACCCGTCATCGGTGGCGGCCTGGCGGTTTTGCAAGCCGTGTTTGATCTGCTGCAAATCGATGAGATGCATGCCGCGCAAGGGGCCTTGCGCCATGGCGCGCTGTACGACCTGATCGACCGTGAAACCCCCCAGGATGTCCGCTCGTCCATGGTGAGCTGGTTGGCCCAACGCTTTGGCACCGATGCCCAGCAGGCCGATCGGGTCTCACGCACAGCCCGGGACCTGCTGGAAGCCATGATTGGATCGGGGGCCGACCTGCCCCAAAACGAACGCCAACGCCATTTGCAAAAACTGCACTGGGCCTGCCAGCTGCACGAAACCGGCTTGCGCATCTCGCACAGTGATTACCACAAGCACGGTGCCTACATCTTGGACAACACCGACCTGCCCGGCTTCACCCTGGACGAGTTGCACCGCCTGAGCCAATTGGTGCTGGGCCACCGGGGCAAGCTGCGCAAGCTCGAAACCGAATTGCAAAACACCCGGTTTGTGCAGCAACTTATGGCGCTTCGCTTGGCGGTCATTCTGTGCCATGCCCGGCGTGACCCGGATTTGTCGGGCTTGCACATCCACTACGATGTTGACAGGCGCACCGCCAGCCTTCAGATGGACAGCGACTGGGCCGAACTCTGGCCCCAATCGGCGCACTTGCTGCGCGAAGAAAAAAACGCTTGGCAAAAGACGGATTGGGTTTTACAAGTTACGGTGAGCTGATTTCCCCGGATTTTTGAGGTGGATGTCTTGCCGAATAAAAAACAACGGTATAAACTGTATGCACCGTTAATTTTTTTGAAAGGCAATACACCATGAACGACACCACCATTTCCTCAGCCCCAAGCGCCAACGCTGCCAGCACCGACAGCACCGCCACTTCTGCCAAAGCTGCCGCCAAACCAGCGGCAAAGGCGGCACCCGCCTCCCAAATACCCGTCAAAGCACCGCGCAAAACCGTTGTCAAAGCCCCGCAGCGCAAGACGGTCAAATCGGTCAAAACTGCAGTGACCCCGCCTGCCGCGCCCGCCAAAGCCAAGACCAGCTCGGCCAAAGCACCTCAGCCCAAAGCCACGGACAAGAAAACTACGGCCGCCCCTGCCAAGGCCCCCAAAGAGAAAAAGATCAAAGTCGTGCGCGACAGTTTCACACTGCCCAAGACCGAGTTGCTGCAAATCACCGAGATGAAAAAACGCGCCATGGCTTTGGGCGTGGAAGTCAAGAAAAGTGAATTGATCCGCGCTGGCCTGCAGGCCTTGGCGGGCTTGGCCGACACTGCTTTCAAGAAAGCCATGGCCAATGTTCCCACCATCAAAACCGGTCGGCCTGCCAAAGACTGAAGGCGCTCACCAACCCGCTGCTCAAATGCGCTCAGGGCATGTCACAGCCAACAGCACGGTTTGCGCCTCGCCCTCGCGGATGCGGTGGCGCAACCACCACACCGCGCCTTTTCGGATGGCGCATGCGGCCTCGGGCATGCCCAGCAATGTCGCCACCATGCCGCCCAACGCCGGTTGGTGCCCTACCAACAAGACCGGGTAACGCGCCTCGGGCCAGCCCGAGGTTTCCAGCACATCCGCCACACTGGCGCCAGGAGACAGGGCGTCGCGGACCTTGTACTTGCGGCTCAGGGCCAGCACCGTTTGCTCGGCCCGCACAGCGGGGCTGCTGAGCACGCGGGTCCCTTGTGGCAACTGGGCGTCCAGCCAGGCGGCCATGCGTTCGGCCTGTTTGCGCCCGCGAGGTGTCAAGACCCTTTGCATGTCGTCTTCGCCTGGCTCGGCCTCATTGGCCTCTGCATGCCGCCACACGATCAAATCCATGGGACTCACTCCTGTAAAGGTGAGGCGTCGTAGCGCTGCATCAGCGCTTGTTGGGCCCCGGGCCCCGGCTCGGTCAAGCCGACACGGTGGTATTGGCCATCTGGGGCCAAGTCCCAGGCATCGCGACCGTCGTGCAGGTAGGCGATCAGGCATTCGTCAATGATTCGTTGGCGCAGCAACGGGTCGGTCACGGGCCAGGCCAACTCGATGCGGCGCGTCATGTTGCGGCTCATCCAGTCGGCGCTCGACAGGTACAGAGATTCGTCTTGGTCGGCGCAAAAGTAAAACACCCGTGAGTGCTCCAGAAAGCGGCCGATGACCGAACGCACCCGGATGTTGTCGCTCACCCCAGCCACCCCGGCGGGCAGCATGCAGGCCCCGCGCACAATCAAATCGATCTTGGCCCCCTTTTGCCCAGCCGTCAGCAAAGCCTCCATCAAGGGCTGGTCGGTCAGGGCATTCATCTTGATGACAATGCGCCCGGTCGCGCCACGTGCAGCCGCCTCGCCAACTGCCTCAATGAGGGCCTGCATTTGGGCATGCAAAGCAAAGGGTGCAACCAGCAAACTTTTCATCCTAGGCAACCGGCTTTGGCTGGCCAAATGCCCAAACAACTGGTCCATGTCGGCGGTGATGTCGGCATCGGCCGTGAGGTAACTGATGTCGGTGTACAGCGCCGCGGTGCGGCGGTTGTAATTGCCCGTAGACAGATGGCCATAGCGGCGCAGCACACGGCCTTCACGGCGAGTGACCAGCAGCATTTTGGCGTGCGTTTTCAGGCCCACGATGCCGTAGACCACTTGAGCGCCGATCGATTCAAGTTGCTCGGCCCAATTGATGTTGGCCTCTTCGTCAAAACGGGCTTTGAGCTCCACCACGACCGTGACTTCCTTGCCGCGTCGTACCGCTTCGCGCAGCAAATCCATCATGGTGGTGTCGCTGCCAGCGCGGTAAATGGTTTGCTTGATGGCCAACACATTAGGGTCCATCACGGCTTCACGCAAAAAGGCCAGCACGCCATCAAAACTTTCAAAGGGTTGGTGAATCACCACATCGCCTTCTTTGATCCGGTTGAACACCGAACCGTGTTTCGGAAGTTGCACCGGAAAGCTGGCTTTGAAGGGCGGGAAGAGCAAGTCTGGTGCAGGCACCAAATCGATCAACTGCATCAGGCGCACCAGGTTTACCGGGCCATTGACCCGGTACACTGAAGCTTCGGGCAAGCGAAATTCCTTGCGCAAGAATTCTGACAAACGGGGCACACAGCTGGACGAGACTTCCAGGCGAACCGCCTGGCCATAGTGGCGGTGCTGCAGACCTTGACGCAGAGCCATGCGCAAATTGGCGATTTCGTCCTCGTCCACCGCCAGATCCGAGTGGCGCGTGACCCTGAACTGGGAAAATTGTCCGACTTCACGGCCCGGGAACAACTCGGCCAGATGGGCGCGGATCACGCTGGACAAAAGTACAAAAGCCTTGCTGCCCTCGCACACCCGGTCCGGCAAGGCAATCACCCTCGGCAACACGCGCGGTACCTTGACGATGGCGATTTCGTTGGACCGCCCAAAAGCGTCCTTGCCCGACAACTGCACAATGAAGTTGAGCGATTTGTTGGCCACTTGAGGAAAGGGGTGCGCCGGGTCCAGGCCCACGGGCACCAACAGGGGCTGCACTTCGCGCTGGAAGTAACTGCGCACCCAGCGGCGTTGCTCGGCATTGCGCTCGCCGTGTGACAATAAACGGTAGCCATGGCGCTGCAAAGTGGGCAGCAAATCGTCGTTGTACAAAGCGTACTGCCGCGCCACCATGGCATTGGTTTTGTCGGCAATGGCCTTCAAGCTGTCGTTCGTGTATTGGCCGGATCTGATCTCCTGCAAGCTGCCCATCACATGCGGCTCGGCCCGAACCTCAAAGAACTCGTCTAAGTTAGAGGACACGATGCACAGATACCGCAGGCGTTCGAGCACAGGCACCTCGGGTCGGTGGGCCCAATCGAGCACACGCTCATTGAAAGCCAGGATGCTCAGATCGCGGTCCAAAAACTCAGGTGGCAACTCTGGCGAAATGGTCTGTGAAATTGGATGGGCCATGGCATACCGTCGATGAATTCAATTCATCATATAAAGTCACTAAGGCATTTTGGTGACAAAACCGTGACAATCAGTGACTTATTTGTCGTCGCCTTTGATCGATATCAAGTGAGACTCGAACAGCGCCAGATTTAAGCGGGCACCGCCTGCGCAGGCAAGGCGTTGACGACCACCGCCTGGCTGCCCCAGTGGATGATCTCCAGTCGACCGTCGGCATGCTCCACCAACGCGGTACGGCTTTCTACCCAATCGCCGTCGTTGCAATACAGGGTGCCGTTCACATCGCGAATTTCGGCGTGGTGAATGTGGCCGCACACCACGCCATCAAAGCCCCGGCGCTTGGCCTCATGAGCCACAGCCACCTCAAAGTCGCTGATGAAATTCACCGCTTTTTTGACCTTCAATTTGAGGTAAGCCGACAAAGACCAGTACTCCAGACCGATGCGCGCCCTGAAGCTGTTGAGGTGACGGTTGAGACGCAAGGCCAGCTCGTACAAATAATCGCCCAAATAAGCCAGCCACTTGGCGCACTGAATCACGCCATCAAAGTGGTCGCCGTGCACCACCCACAACTTGAGGCCTTTGGCCGTGGTGTGTGACGTGTCGTGCAGCACCTCGACCCCACCAAATGCGTGACCCACAAAATGCCGCGCGAACTCGTCGTGGTTGCCCGGCACATAAATGACGCGGCACCCTTTGCGCGCTCGGCGCAATAATTTTTGGACCACATCGTTGTGACTTTGGGGCCAGAACCAGCGCCTGCGCAGTTGCCAACCGTCCACGATGTCGCCCACCAAGTACAACACATCACTGGGGTGGTGTTTCAGAAAATCGAGCAGGGCTTCGGCCTGAAAACCAGGCGTACCAATGTGCAGATCCGAAATAAAAACTGCCCGCAAACGCTGCCGGCCTGCGGGCAAAATGTCGTCGTCTGGTTCCTCTGGCCCCTGCACTGACTCGGGCAAGGCGTGGGGCAAAGTGCCATCGAGCGCCGCATAAGAGGTTGTGAACAACGCAGCGGCCGTCGAGAGTGCGTCGGTTTTTATCATGCGGCCCCCATGGAAAAATTTTTGCGATAGCGCATGGGCAAGTCGGCCGTGCGCATCATCATGGGCAGATCGGCCGTGTTGAAGTCCGGGTCCCAAGCGGGCGCACCCAGCACCTTGGCGCCCAAGCGCAAATAGCCTCTGATGAGCGCGGGCGGCTCGATGGCCAAACCATGGTCCAAATCGTCCACAGGCAGCGGCAAACGTGGCCGCACATGGAACTGGATTTCGGCCAAATGCTTTTCACGCAACTGGTGCCAGATGCTGGCTGCGACATCACCCGTGACCAGACCGTTGTGCAGCATCGGGATACTGGCGCAACCGATCATGGTGTCCAGGCGGTTGCGGTCCATGAATTCGAACAAAGCGCCCCACAAGGCCATGATGACTGCACCATGGCGGTAGTCTGCGTGCACACAACTGCGGCCCAACTCCACCATGCGGCTGCGCAGATCGCGCAGACGGGTCAGGTCAAACTCGGTGTCGCTGTAGGTGCTGCCGGCCCGCTTGGCTTGTGCTGGCGTGAGCACCCGGTAGGTGCCAATGACCTGGCCTGAAACGTTGTCCCGGACCAGCAGGTGTTCGCAGTAATCGTCGAACAAATCGATGTCGTGGCCTGGCAGTGATTTGGGCAACCGCGCACCCAACTCGTTGGCAAAAACCTGGTACCTCAGGCGCTGCGCTTCGCGAACTTCGTCGAGATGCTGCGCCCAGCTGACTTCAATGCTGCTTTGCAGACGCCGAGGCAAAAAGTCCAAACCGGTGGCAGCTGCCCCCGAGTGGAGCACCCCCCCGGCCAATTGAACAGGGGTCAGTGCAAAGGTGGGGTTGGGTGACTCTTTCATGACTTCAGCTCCTTTTTTTTCCTGCCTTGGATGATCCCCCGTACCCGTGTCAAAGCAATGTCTCTTTTGTTAAATTTGAATGACGTGTGCATGTGCCACGCGACGCATCAACTGCATCAAATGGTCAAGCGCATCGTGGCGCGTGTCCTCAAACCAAGCAGATTTTTTGCCCAGGTCATCCCACACGCGCAGCTTCACAGCATCGGCAAAAAAAGGCTCCAGCTCAAAAGCCGAACACTCTTGTGGCCCCATCGGCCCGCCTTGCAAACGCAGGCGTCGCACCGAATCAGGCGACAGCTTGCTGGCGTAGCTCTCGCGTGTGCCGACCAAGTAGCGCTTGGCCTGCACATGTAAGCGCACTGGCTCTGCGACAGCGAGACCAAACACAGGCAGCAGCACCTGTGCACCGATGCGCTCATGCACATCGTCTTCACCTCTGAGGGTGGGCGTGCCCTCCAGATTCACCCACAAATGACCCACATCGTGCAACCAGCTGGCCAGTTGCAAAGCCGCGCTGGCACCCGACTTTTCAGCCAAACGTCCGCATTGCCAAGCGTGCATCAACTGGGTGACCGACTCACCGGCGTAGATCTGGTCACCGCCTTGCTCGTAAAGCGTCAAAAGGGTGTTCAACATTTTTTGCATGGCTTGACTGTGGACTCGGTTCGTGTCAAAAAAATGACAAAACCGACAAGACACCAAACTGATATATTTTCTTCATCACAGCGTCACAGGTACTTTGCACCATGAACATAGTGTCAAATTAGCAACTGGCTATCTGCGTTATCAGTGCCTGCAAATCCTTTCAAAAAGACCTTCAAGCCATCGACCTGCGCATCGACAAGGGCGCGTCTGTGGGCGGGGTGGGGGCTGGACATTGCAGCGGCCATCAGCCCGCAGGTGCAGGGTGATCTGGCTGAAATTTTTGGCTGTCGCTGACAACGGGCCTCCGAACAGCTGTTTGGCTGGCTGGCTGAAAATCCTGGGCATTGCACCGCGTGATCTGCGCAGCAGCCCGGCCGGCCTTCATCAACTCCAACAGGCACTCGGCTCAGCCCGAAGCCGCAACTTTGTAGGAAGTAAAGCATGCGCAACGATGTGATCATTGTGGGCAGTGGCATCGTCGGCCTGGCCTGCGCCTGGGCTGCTTTGCAGCAAGGCAAAAGCGTGCGCGTGATCGACCGCGACCCATTTTGTGTGGGGGCCTCAATTCGCAACTTTGGCTTCGTCACGGTGACCGGCCAGGGTCGGGGCGACACCTGGCGTCGCGCCCGCAGGTCACGCGATGTGTGGGCCGCACTGGCCCCGCAAGCGGGTATCGCCATTGAGCACCAGGGCTTGTATGTGCTTGCCCAAAGACAACAGGCCAAAATGGTTTTGCAGGAATTGTGCAAACAACCCGAGGGCCAAGACCTGCAATGGCTCGAAGGCCAAGCCTTGCAAGACCAGGCGCCACAATTTGTCATGCATCATTTTCAAGGAGCCTTGTACAGCCCTCACGAGCTGCGCATCGAAGCGCGCAGCGCCATTGAGAAACTGCGTGTTTGGCTGGCCACTCAAGGCGTCGTGTTTCAGCTCGGGCAACACGTTCAAGAAGTCATCTCTGGCGCCGTCTTCACCGGCGGGCAATGGCTGCCGGGCGAGCGCATCCTGGTCTGCCCTGGCCCGGATATGCGCAGCTTGTTTCCTGAGGCTTTCAGCGAAAACAACACCCAGCTGTGTCAGCTGCAAATGCTGCGGGTTCAGCCGCCGCCCGGCTACCGGCTCGGCGCTGGGGTGATGAGCGATTTGAGCCTGGTGCGCTACCGGGGTTACAGCGAATTGCCCGGTGCCCAATTGCTGCTCGATCAGCTGCGCGTTGAAGCCCCCCAGGAATTGGCCCATGGCATACACCTGATCGTGGTGCAAAGCCAGGACGGCTCGCTGGTGGTGGGAGACTCACACCACTACGGCCAGGCCATGCGGCCCTTTGCTTCGCGCGAAGTGGATGACCTGATCCTCTATGAAATGCAGCGCCTGCTGTGCCTGGGCCACTACCAGGTGACAGAGCGCTGGACGGGCATTTACCCCAGCGCACAACAAGACAGCCTGGTGCGCGATGTGTTGCCCGGTGTGCAATTGGTCAGTGTGACCAGTGGCACCGGCATGAGCACCTCGTTTGGCTTGGCTGAAGACATCATTCAAAACTGGAGCAAAACATGAATCTCCAACAAGAACACACCGTCCGCGGCATCGTGCTCGACTGGGCGGGCACCATCGTGGACTTTGGCTGCCAGGCCCCCATGGGCGCCTTCGTCGAGTTGTTTGCCCGCCACCAGATTGAGATCACCATCGCCGAGGCCCGTGTGCCCATGGGGCTGCCCAAGATGGACCACATCGCGGCCTTGGGACGCATGTCGACCATCGCGACCCAATGGCAAGCACTGAAAGGTCGCCCTTTCAACTCCGCGGATGCGCAACAACTGCTGACAGAGTTCGAGCCCATGAGTGCCAAAGCGGCGCTGGACCGCAGCCACTTCATTCCAGGCTTCATGACGGCGTACCATGCGCTGAAAGCCCAAGGCTTGGCCTTTGCCACCACCACCGGTTACACCCGAAAAATCATGACGCCCTTGATGGAGATCGCCCAGGCAGAGGGCTTCACGCCGGACTTGGTGGTGTGTTGCGACGACGTGGCCCGCAGCCGCCCTGACCCCATGGGCATGCAGGCTTGTTTGCAAGCCATGGGTTTGCAAGGTAAAGCGCCGCAGGTCATCAAGGTCGACGACACCGCTCCCGGCCTGGCCGAAGGCCTGGCCGCAGGCGCCTGGACGGTGGGTGTGGCCATCAGCGGCAACGCCTTGGGGTGGACGCATGAGCGCTGGCTGCAGGCCAGCGAACAGGACCAAGCCCATGCCAAGACCAGCGCCAACGCCCTGCTGCTGGCGGCCGGAGCCCACGAGGTGATCGACAGTGTGGCCGATTTGCCAGACGCCATCGCCCGCATTGAGCAGCGCATGGCCTTGGGCGAAACCCCTTGAGTCCCCATGAATCCAGGTCTGTGTCCTGAGCAAGCTTTTTGGTCCCGTCTGAACGGGCCGCAACAGGCTTGGCTGGCCAGCCAACTGCAGGCCCAACACATGCCGCCCGCTGGGGGCTTGCGCTGGTTGTGCGACGGGATCAACATCGGTTGGGTGTCTGCCGATCGCGCCCAAGACATGGTGGCCTTGTTACCCGGATGCACCCTCGTGCAGGGTCGTTTGCGCTGGCAAACGGCCGCAGACCAGGCTTTGCAGCGCAGCCAGGCTTTGCAGGCTTTTTTGGTCCAGCAAGCGGCCCATGGGCGTTTGACCGGATGGCGCGGTGAATTTTTTGCGTGGTGGCCTGACACACCCGCTTGGCCACCGGCTTTGGACGTGCCCCCATTTTTGTGCGTCGAGCGGGCGGGCTTCAGGCACCTGGGCATGATGAGCCATGCGGTGCACATCCATGGTTTTTTGCCCCAAGGTGACTTGTGGTGCGGTCGTCGCTCTGGCCACAAAGCCATCGACCCAGGCCTGCTGGACAACCTGGCCGCCGGCGGATTGACGGCCGGAGAAAGCCCTTTGTCAACGGCTGTGCGTGAACTGGCCGAAGAGGCGGGTTTGCACCTGTCAGAGCCAAGCCGCTTGCGCGGGTCCGGGGTGATCCGCACACAAAGGCCTGAACCCCAAGGCTGGCATGACGAGCAATTGCTGGTGTACACGCTGCACCTGTCGGAGCGAGAGACCCCCATCAACGCCGATGGCGAGGTGCAGGAATTTCGGCGTCTGAGCCCGGACGAGGTGGTCTCGTGCATGCAATCGGGTCAGTTCACCGTGGACGCTTGCGCCTCATTGGCCCAAAGTCTGGCCTGGCTCATGGCCGGTTCAGACGCCATCACCACCCGCGGCAACGTGCGCTGACCACGGGGCTTGTGAATGGCCTGCCCGTGACGCCTGATTGGCCAGCCATGGGGTATCGTGCTGTTTTATTCGCCTTCTTTTGGACAAAACCATGATCCTCGAACTCGCCGACATCCGCATCCAGCCTGGCCAGCAAGCCGCCTTTGAGCAAGCCATTGAACTGGGCCTGAACACCGTGGCCGCGCGGGCCAAAGGCTTTCGGGGGGCCAAGGTCAACCGCTGCATCGAGACCCCCGAGCGCTTTGTGTTGCAGATTTTCTGGGACACGCTGGAAGACCACACGGTGGGCTTTCGCCAGTCGCCACTGTTCGCTGAGTGGCGCGCCATTGTCGGCCCCTTCTTTGCCGCGCCCCCGCACGTGGAGCATTTCGAGCTGACCTACACCTCGGCCTGAGCCGGGCTTCCATCGGCTTGATGGCCTTGCACCAGGCGCGAGAGCAGATGCACAAACTGGTTTTGCTCTTGCAGCGTCAGCGGGGCCAGGATTTTGACTTGCACCTGGGCCACATCGCTTTGGATCTGGGCCAGCGCTTGCACGCCCTGCGGCGTGACCACCAACAGCTTGCGCCTGCGGTCGGCCGGATCGGCCTTGCGCACCACCCAGCCCTTGGCTTCCAACCGCCCAATGACCGAGCCCGAAGTGGCCGGATCAAAGGCCACCCGCTTGGCCAGGCTCACCTGGTCAATGCCCGGGCTGTCCAGCAAAGCGTTCAGGATGGCAAATTGCACGGGCGTGATGCCGGCGCTGGCCAGTTGCTCGGCAAAAATGGCCACGGCAATTTGCTGGGCCCGTCGAATCAGGTGACCCGGCGTGGCCTGCAGGTCGATGCTGTGGATCATGTGCGTGTCGTGTTGCAGCGGTTCATCAGGCGCCTGCGTTCGGGCATTGCGATTACCATCTGATTTTCATTTTTTGAGAAAGCATCCCATGAGTTTTGTATTTTCACCCATGCCCGTGGTCTCGGTGCCCGTGCTGGGCCAACCCGAACGTTTTCCGGTGCACCGCATTTACTGTGTTGGCCGCAATTATGAAGAGCACGCCAAGGAGATGGGCTTTACAGGGCGCGAGCCGCCTTTCTTCTTCCTCAAACCCACCGACAGTCTGGTGGTGGTCGAAGCGGGCCAGACCGGCACCATGCCTTACCCCAGCCTCACGCACAACCTGCACCACGAGATCGAACTGGTGGTGGCCATTGGCCAAGGTGGGCGCAACATTTCGGCGGCCAACGCGGCGCAGCACATCTACGGTTATGCCGTGGGCCTGGACATGACGCGCCGCGACCTGCAAAACGAGATGAAAAAACAAGGCCGCCCTTGGTGCATCGGCAAGGCTTTTGACCACTCGGCCCCCATTGGCCCCATCACCCCCATCGCCCAAGCCGGTGATGCGAACAACGCCGAAATCAGCTTGCAAGTCAACGGCGCGGACCGTCAGCGCAGCAACGTGGCCAAGCTGATTTGGAACGTGGCCGAAACCATCGAACATCTGTCCGCCGCTTGGGAACTGCAACCCGGCGACCTGATTTACACCGGCACCCCCGAAGGCGTGGCCGCCGTGGTGGCCGGCGATGTGCTGTTGGGCCAGGTGGCAGGCTTGAGCAGCTTAGAAATTAAAATTTCCTGAGCTGCAAGGTCGCCTAAACGCAGTGTGGCCAGCTGAAAAGCACTTTGGTTCAACCAATAAAAGTACACACCCCCAGAACGAAAAGCACTTTGGTTCAACCAACAAAAGTACACCCCCCTGAAATAAAGGGTTAACCCTTGAACTAGGCGAACGAAGTTGCAACATAATTCATGTGCATTGCAAAGAGGTGGCTTTAGGGCTCCCCAAACTGAGCACCACTGGAGCCATTCTTTTAATTAACCGACCGCATGGTTGGTTTATCATCCCGTTTTTCAACCCATGATGGAGACAAGCCAATGAATAAATTCCTACAACAAACGGCCTTGGCCGCAGGCCTGATGGCCATTGGTTTTGGCGTGCATGCCCAAACCATCACCCTGAAAGTGCACCACTTTCTAAGCGCACAAACCATTCAGCACACCACCATGCTGGGCGACTGGTGCAAAAACATTGCACGCGACTCCAAAGACCGCCTGAAGTGCGACATCTTCCCCTCGATGCAACTGGGCGGCACACCCGTGCAGTTGTATGAGCAGGCCCGTGATGGCGTGGTGGACGTGGCTTGGACTTTGCAAGCCTTCACACCCAAACTGGCCAAACTCGAAGTATTCGAGTTGCCCTTCATGATGACCAATGCCGAAGCCACCAGCCGCGCCGCTTGGGACTACGGCCAGAAATACGCCCAGGACGACTTCAAAGACGTGAAGATGTTGGCCATCCACGTGCATGGCCCAGGCAACATTTACACCAAGAACAAAGCCGTGGCCACCATGGCCGACCTCAAGGGTCTGAAAGTGCGCGCTCCCACACGCCAAGTCAACAGAATGGTCGCGATGATGGGCGCTACGCCCGTGGCCATGCCTGTGCCGCAAGTGCCTGAAGCGCTGTCTAAAGGTGTGATTGACGGTGCGGTGATTCCTTACGAAGTCGCGCCCAGCCTGAAGGTCAATGAGCTGACCAACTTCACGGCCGAAACCGACCGCAGCTACAACGCGCTGTACACCACCGTGTTCGTGCTGCCCATGAACAAGGCCAAGTACGATTCGCTGCCTGCCGACTTGAAAGCCGTCATCGACAAAAATTCGGGCCGCGAACTGTCAGCCTTCCTGGGCAAGACCCAAGCAGGCCACGATGCCGTCGGCAAAAAAGTGTTTGAAGCTTCGACCAACCAGAAAATCACCATCATCCCCAAAGTTGAACTGGAAAAATGGAAGAAAGCCACGGACTCTCTGGACGACGCTTGGGTGGCCGAGATGACCGGCAAGGGCATGGACGGCAAAGGCATGCTCCAATCCGCATCAGACCTGATCAAGCAATACACCAAGTAATTGGCGCTTTGATGCCAACAAAGAGCAGGGATGTCCCTGCTCTTTTTTTCATGCAAAGCGGGTTTGTGCCCCGCCTGCGCAAGCAGCCATACAGATTTTTCACTTTCCCGCTCAGCGGAGCACACCATGATGTTTTCAAACCCCTTGGAGCGGCTTGCCAGGCTCTGCAGCATATTGGGAGGGCTGGTGATCACCAGCCTGATGCTGATGACCTGTTACAGCCTGATCGGGCGGAACTTTTTTGACACCGCCCTGATTGGCGACTTTGAACTCACCGGCGTTGGCGCAGGCGCTGCCATTGCCCTGTTCATGCCCTTGTGTCAGTTCAAGCGCGAAAACATCATCGTGGACTTTTTCACTGCCAAGTGCAGTGAGGCCACCCACTTTAAGCTTGACCGCTTGGGTGACCTGCTCATGACGATCATCTTCTCCTTGTTGGCTTGGCGCTGCGGCGCTGCGGCCATCAATGCCAAAGAAACAATGGGGGCATCCATGTTGCTGGGTTTCCCCGACTGGATCGTCTTCACCAGCATGTGCATTCCTTTTGGCATCAGCGCGGTCATCGCCGCCATGCAAACGCTCTCGTCCATGGATCACCAGAAGGCTTTGACATGACCCCCATCCAATTGGCTTTGCTCATTTTCGGCATCATGTTGCTGCTCATGGTTTTGCGCGTGCCGATCGCTGGCGCCATGTTTCTGGCAGGGGCCGTGGGCTTCGTTTTGCAGTCGGGTGTCTCGCCTTTTCTGAATTTTTTGAACAACTTGGCCTTTGCCCGCTTGGCCAACTACGACCTGTCGGTGATCCCGCTGTTCATCTTGATGGGCAATTTCGCCACGCAAGGCGGCATCAGCAAAGCGCTGTTTCAGTTTGCAGCGGCCGTCATGGGTCGTTTCAAAGGCGGCTTGGCCATGGGTGCTGTGCTGGCCTGCGGTGCGTTTGGCGCCATTTGTGGCTCCTCAGTGGCCACGGCGGCCACCATCACCGGCGTGGCCTTGCCCGAGATGAAGCGCCACGGTTATTCCGGTCGCCTGTCCACCGGCACGCTGGCTGCCGGCGGCACGCTGGGCATTTTGATTCCGCCCTCCGTGCCCTTGGTGATCTACGCCATCTTGACCGAGCAAAACATCGCCAAGCTGTTTGCTGCGGCCATGCTGCCCGGCCTCATCGCCATGGTCGGTTACATGATCGCCATTGCTGTTTACGTTCGCCTGGTTCCCGGCCAAGCCCCTGACCAGGAAGAGCGCGAGAAGCTGACGTTTGAATCGCTCAAAGGCATCTTGCCCATTGCCACCATCTTCATCATCGTGTTTGGCGGTATTTATGCGGGCTTTTTTACCCCCACCGAAGGGGCGGCCGTGGGCGCTGCATCCACGTTTGTGGCCGCACTGCTCAAGCGCGAATTGAACTGGGATAAGTTTTTGCACTGTTTCCATGCAACGGCCTTGAGCAGCGCCATGATTTTCATGATCTTCTTGGGTGCCGATGTCATGAACGCCGCACTGGCCCGCACGCAAGTGCCCGCTCAACTGGCCGAAATGGTGGTGTCCATGAACCTGGCCCCGCTGTTGGTGGTCTCGGGCATCTTGCTGCTGTATGTGGTGCTGGGCGCGGTGATGGACGAGCTGTCCATGCTGCTGCTCACCATCCCCATCTTTTTCCCCATCATCATGAAACTCGACTTCGGCATGACGCCGGAGTACACCGCCATCTGGTTCGGCATCATGGTGCTGATGACCGTGGGCTTTGGCATGCTGGCACCGCCTGTGGGCCTGAACGTTTATGTGGTCAATGGCATGGCCAAAGACGTTCCGCTGAGCGAAAGCTACAAAGGCATCATGCCGTTTTTGATCAGCGATACCGTGCGCACCTTGCTGCTGCTGTTTTTCCCGGGCATCGCGCTGTTCTTGATTCCTTACCTGACCTGATCGGGCCGTGCCACAGCAAAGACCTCCATGGCTGAGCGCCTTGGAGGTTTTTTTATGGCGGACTGGTTAGACTTGGGTCAATGCCTTTTTTGCACCCCCAATTCGAGCCCATTTCATGATGTTTGACCGCACCATTCGACACTGCCGGCAATGCGGCGCAGCGGTGGCCTACCGCTTGCCCGATGACGGGGACACCAAGCTGCGCGCCATCTGCACCGCCTGCCACACGGTGCACTACGAAAACCCCCTGAACGTGGTGGGCACCGTGCCCCACTGGGGCGACCAAGTGCTGCTGTGCAAACGCAACATCGAGCCGCGCAAAGGCAAATGGACCTTGCCTGCCGGCTTCATGGAGCTGGGCGAGTCCACCTCAGAAGGCGCAGCGCGCGAGACCACCGAAGAGGCGGGCGCGCAGTTCATCATGGAAGACCTGCTGACGGTGATGAGCGTGCCGCGTGTGGGCCAAGTGCACCTGTACTACCGCGCACGCCTGACCAGCGACGCGTTTGACCCCGGCCACGAAACCATGGAGGCTCGCCTTTTCAAAGAGGACGAAATCCCTTGGGACGAATTGGCGTTCAGGACCGTGAAGGAAACGCTGGAGCACTACTTTGCCGACCGCCGTGCAGGCCACTTTGGCACCCACGCGTTCGACATCGCCTGAGCGCAGCATTCAACGCCGGCCGCCAGCCCTTAACCGCTTAACGCTCAACGATCAAACGTCGATCGCTTCAGCCGACCCCGCCTGCTTGCGCAACTCGAATTTCTGAATCTTGCCCGTGCTGGTCTTGGGCAATTCGCCAAACACCACGGCACGCGGCACCTTGAAACCCGCCAGGTGTTGCTTGCAATGAGCCACAATCTGTTCGGCAGTGACTTGGGCATCGGCCTTCAGCTCGACAAAGGCGCAAGGCGTCTCGCCCCAGCGCGCATCGGGTTTGGCCACCACGGCCGCCGCCAGCACAGCGGGGTGGCGGTACAGCACGTCTTCCACCTCGATCGATGAGATGTTTTCGCCGCCTGAGATGATGATGTCCTTGCTGCGGTCCTTGATTTTGAAATAGCCGTCCGGGTACTGCACCGCCAGGTCGCCACTGTGGAACCAGCCACCCGCAAAGGCCTCTTGCGTGGCTTTGGGGTTCTTCAGGTACCCCTTCATGGTGATGTTGCCCTTGAACATGATCTCGCCCATGGTCTCACCGTCTTGCGGCACAGGCAGCATGGTTTCAGGGTTGAGCACCCGCACGTCGCGCTGCAGGTGGTAGCGCACCCCCTGACGGGCATTCAGCCGAGCCCGATCACCAATGTCGAGCGTGTCCCACTCGGGGTGTTTGGGGCACACGGTGGCAGGGCCATAGACCTCGGTCAGGCCATACACATGGGTCAAGTTAAAGCCCATTTGCTCCATGCCTTCGATCATCGAGGCCGGTGGCGCTGCGCCCGCCACCATGGCCTGGATGCCAGCGGGCACGCCCGCCTTCATGGCGGCTGGGGCGTTGACCAGCAGGCCGTGCACGATGGGCGCACCGCAGTAATGCGTGACACCCTGGTCACGCATGGCGTCGAACATGGCCTGGGCATCGACCTTGCGCAAGCACACGTTCACGCCCGCACGCGCCGCCACCGTCCACGGAAAGCACCAGCCGTTGCAATGGAACATGGGCAGCGTCCACAAATAGGCCGCGTGCTTGGGCATGTCCCATTCCAAAATGTTGGAGATCGCGTTGGTCGCCGCGCCCCGATGGTGGTAAACAACGCCCTTGGGGTTACCGGTGGTGCCGCTGGTGTAGTTCAGCGCAATCGCGTCCCACTCGTTGGCAGGCAGGCTCCAGGCAAAGTCGGCATCACCCCGGGCCACAAAGGCTTCGTAAGACAGTTCGCCCAGCTTTTCGGTGGGGCCGGAGTACAGGGCGTCCTCCACGTCAATCACCAGCACAGGCCTTGTGGACTGGCGCAGCGCCAGCGCCTTTTTCATGGTGCCCGCAAACTCCGGGTCCACGATCACCGCCTTGGCCTCGCCGTGGTCCAGCATGAAGGCCACGGTCTCCGGATCAAGCCGGGTGTTGATGGCATTGAGCACCGCTCCCGCCATCGGAATGCCAAAGTGCACCTCGACCATGGGCGGGGTGTTGGGCAGCATCACCGCCACCGTGTCGTTCTTGCCAATGCCCGCCTGCGTGAGCGCACTGGCCAGTTGGCGGCAGCGCCGGTAAGTGGTGGCCCAATCCTGGCGCAAATCGCCGTGCACGATGGCCAGCCGGTGGGGGTACACCTCGGCCGTGCGCTCGATGAAGCTCAAGGGTGAGAACGGCGCGTGGTTGGCGGGGGTTTGGGGCAAGTCTTGGTCAAAGATGCTGACTTTGGTATCGGTCATGAGCGGGTCCTGTTTCGGCTAACGGATGGATGTTGAACAGTTTGCCTGACCCAGCGCTGAAATCCATGCTGGTTTGCCCCGAAACCCGCATGGAATGAACCGTCCTAATCGGCGAAAATAGCCCTCTTATGGCCATCCCCCAGTCTTTCATCCAGGAGTTGCTGTCCCGCGTCGACGTGGTCGACATCGTGGGCAAGTACGTGCAGCTCAAGAAAGGCGGCGTCAACTTCATGGGCCTGTGCCCTTTTCATGGCGAAAAATCCCCCAGCTTCAGCGTCAGCCCCACCAAGCAGTTTTTCCACTGCTTTGGCTGCGGCAAAAATGGCAATGCCATTGGCTTCTTGATGGAGCACGCGGGCATGACTTTCATCGAGGCGGTGAAAGACCTGGCCCAGCAAACCGGCATGGTGGTGCCCGAAGAACAACAATCGCCCGAAGACCGCGCCAAAGCGGCAGCCCAAAAAGCCAAGCAAGACAGCCTGAGCGATGTGCTGGAAAAAGCCGGAGACGCTTACCGCGAGCAGCTCAAAATCACGCCACGGGCGGTGGCGTATCTCAAGGGCCGGGGCCTGTCAGGCCAAATCGCCAAGCGCTTTGGCCTGGGCTACGCGCCCGAAGGCTGGCGCAGTCTGGCCAGCATCTTCCCCAAATACGACGACCCGCTGCTGGCTGAAAGCGGCTTGGTGATCGTGAACGAAGAGGACGACAAGCGCTACGACCGTTTTCGGGACCGGATCATGTTCCCGATCCGCAACATCAAAGGCGAGTGCATCGGCTTTGGCGGACGGGTGATTGGCTCGGGTACGCCCAAGTACCTCAACTCGCCCGAAACGCCCGTCTTCCACAAAGGCCGCGAGCTGTATGGCCTGTACGAAGCCCGCGAAGCCCTGCACAGCGCAGGCTACGTGCTGGTCACCGAAGGTTACATGGACGTGGTGGCCTTGGCGCAACTCGGCTTTGCCAACGCGGTGGCCACGCTGGGCACGGCCTGCACACCCGACCATGTGCAAAAGCTGTTCCGCTTCACCGACGCGGTGGTGTTCAGCTTTGACGGTGACGGCGCAGGCCGCCGCGCCGCCCGCAAGGCGCTCGATGGCGCCCTGCCCTACGCCACCGACGTGCGCAGCATCAAGTTTTTGTTTTTGCCCGCCGAGCACGACCCCGACAGCTATGTGCGCGAGTTTGGTCAAGAAGCTTTTGCCGAACAAATCAAGCAAGCCATGCCGCTGTCGCGCTTTTTGATCGACGCGGCCAGCGTCGACTGCGACTTGCAAACGGCCGAAGGACGTGCACGCTTGTCGAGCCAAGCCCGCCCGCTGTGGCAGCTGCTGCCCGAGGGTGCGCTCAAACAGCAACTGCTGTCAGAGTTGGCGCAACTGATTCAGCTGGAGACTGCAGGCCTTGAAAAACTGTGGGGCCAGCAAGCGGCAAACGAGCAACGCTTTGCACCCGCTGCACGCAGTGCCGCGGCGCACACACCCCAGTCGGCCAACGCGGCCTACAGCCAGGCCGCCAGTGCAGGGCATGACGCATACACCCACTTCGAGCCCCACTACGGCGAGCCACCGGCCTGGTCGGGTGCCAACACTTTCGTGCCGTCCAACGGCAACAGCCACTGGAAAAGCAAGAACCCCAGCTGGACGTCGGGCAGCAAATTTGGCAACAGCAAGTACAAACGTGAGCAGCCTCCGGTTTATACCGGCCCGCGCACCGTGCCCGCCAGCCGGGCCGACCACGCGGCCCGCCTGCTGCTGGGCAACATGGCGCTGTGGGAATCGCTGGCGGGCGAAGACCACGCCATGTTGTGCGACCTGCCCGCGCCGCACGGCCCGCTGTTTGCATGGCTCGAATCACAGTTTCACGAACAAGGGGCTGTGGGCTGGTCCGCCTTGCGCGAGCACATGCAAGACCAGCCCTTTGCAGGCGACGCCACCCGCTGGATGGCGCAAGACAACCTGAATGCCGTGGCCGGCAGCGAAGACGCCACCCCACCCGACCCGCAAGAAGCCCGCCAGGAACTGCGCCGCTTGCTCACCCTGCTGATGATCGATCGCCTCAAGCAGCTCGAAACCGAAGCCCTCACTGAGGCCAGCACCGGGCAAGACCCCGAAGCCCAGCAGCGCTGGCGCAGCCTCCACGAACGCCGCAAAGCGCTGATGGCCGCAGCTGCAGCGCTGCAGGCAGCGCCCTGAAATTTTCCCGGTCGGGCATTTACGTTCCGACAGCCATCCCCCGTTGGTCGGGCCTTTGCGGTCCGACAGCCATCCTCTCGCGAAACGACATTTTCAAACGGCAACGCAACACCACCGTTCATGTCGGACCTGAAGGCACCGACCTACAAGACTGCCCAAAATGACCGATGTGGTCATTGCGCAATGGGATTACTTGCCCACCCACTCGTTGAATTTATCCGCCTCGAAGGTCTCGCGTTTGGCAGCGTCGCCGGGCATGGCCACCTGCTGCTGGGCACACAACTGCTCCAAGGCTTGCCAGATCATGGCAATTTGATGCTCCTGGCCTGCGGCGTTGTCGATCAAACCGCGCAAGGCCTGGCTCAGCGGGTCGTCGTTTTGGGTCACGCCATAGGCCGAAAAACCCATTTTGGTCGCCACTTCTTCGCGCTTGGCATCTTGCTCAGCCTGGATGATGCGGGCCGGGTTGCCCACCGCCGTGGCCCCGGCCGGAACCGGCTTGGTCACCACCGCGTTCGAGCCCACCTTGGCCCCATCGCCCACCTCAAACCCGCCCAGCACTTTGGCCCCCGCGCCAATGACCACATCGCGGCCCAAAGTCGGGTGGCGCTTGGCCCCTTTGTACAAAGAGGTGCCGCCCAAAGTGACGCCGTGGTAAATGGTGCAGCCCTCGCCAATTTGGGCCGTCTCGCCGATCACGATGCCCATGCCATGGTCAAAAAACACCCGCTCGCCAATCTGCGCACCGGGGTGGATTTCGATGCCCGTGAGCCAGCGCGACACATGCGAGATGAAGCGCCCCAGCCACTTGAAGCCATGGTTCCAGCACCAGTGCGCACGGCGGTGCAGCACCAAGGCGTGCAAGCCGGGGTAGCAGGTCAACACCTCCCACCTGGTGCGGGCGGCCGGGTCGCGGTCAAGGATGCATTGGATGTCGGAGCGAAGGCGAGGAAACATAGGCCCCAAGTCTATCGTTTGCCGTTGGCCGCCTGGATCATGGCCTTGGCGACCCCCCGCAGGATGTGGATTTCTTCTGGGCTCAGGTCGGCCCGGTTGAACAACTGGTTCAAGCGTGGCATGAGCTTTTTGGGCGCAGCCGGGTCCAAAAAACCGATGTCGGTCAAAGCTTGTTCCCAATGGCTCAGCATGCCGGACACTTGATGCGCATCGGCCTTGTCCGATGGCGCCACGGCATCCTGCACCGGAAAACCTCCCAAAGCCACGCGCCAATCGTAGGCAATGACCTGAATGGCTGAGCCCAGGTTGAGCGAGCCAAATTGAGGATGGGTGGGGATCGACAGCGCCACATGGCAGCGGTAAACATCCTCGTTTTTCATGCCAAAGCGCTCGCAACCAAACAAAAAAGCCACGCTTTGCTCAGGCGCACCGGGTCGGGTCAGCTCGGCAAAGTGCTCACGCGGCGAGCGGGTGGGCGGGCCAAAGTCGCGCGGCGTCATGGCCGTGGCGCACAAATGGGTCACGCCCTCCAAGGCTTCGTCCAATGTGTTCACCACCCGCGCCTTGGCCAGCACATCGCCCGCCCCGCTGGCGCGTTGGATGGTTTCTTCTTTGCGCAGCACATTGGCCCAGCGCGGCGCCACCAGCACCAAGTCGTCAAAGCCCATGACTTTCAAGGCCCGAGCGGCAGCGCCCACATTGCCCGCATGGCTGGTTTCTATCAAGATGAATCGCGTTTGCATGACCCGATTGTCCACGCTCCCCAGCCCAGCCAGGGGAAGGCACACGCGGCTCAGGACGCCCAAATGGCGAATGCCCCCGTTTTTCGTGAGAAAATCCGCCCTTCGCCGCCGCGATCGTGCGTGGGCCAGTTCAGTTCTTCACACAATTCATGTCGTCCAATCTCCACCCCATGCTCAACGTGGCCATCAAGGCTGCGCGCGCCGCTGGCGCCATCATCAACCGCGCTGCGCTCGACGTTGAATCGGTTCGCATCTCGCAAAAGCAGGTCAACGACTTTGTGACCGAAGTCGACCACGCCAGCGAAAAAGTCATCATCGAGACCTTGCTCACGGCCTACCCCGACCACGGCATCTTGGCCGAAGAGTCGGGCCGCGAATTCGGCAACCCACTGGCGGACCACATCTGGATCATCGACCCGCTGGACGGCACGACCAACTTCATCCACGGCTTTCCTGTTTATTGCGTGAGCATTGCCCTGCAAGTACGCGGCAAGATCGAGCAAGCCGTGATTTACGACCCCACCCGCAACGACTTGTTCACTGCCACCAAAGGCCGTGGCGCCTTCATGAATGACCGCCGCCTGCGCGTGAGCAAGCGCATTCGGATGGAAGAGTGCATCATTTCCACGGGCTTCCCTTTCCGCAAGGGCGACAACTTCAACCAGTACCTGCGCATGATGGGCGATGTGATGCAACGCACCGCCGGTTTGCGCCGCCCTGGTGCTGCAGCCCTGGATTTGGCCTATGTGGCTGCAGGCTTTACCGATGGCTTCTTTGAAACCGGCCTGTCGCCTTGGGATGTGGCTGCGGGCTCGCTGCTGGTCACCGAAGCCGGTGGCCTGATTGGCAACTTCACAGGCGAGTCTGACTTTCTGGAACAAAAAGAATGCCTGGCCGGTGCGCCCCGCATTTATGGGCAACTGGTCACCATCTTGGGCAAGTACAGCAAATTTGCCAGCGCGGGCGACAAAGCCAACGTGCGCACCGCCTTAGACGCCCTGAGCCGCGAGCGCACAGGCGACACGCACAACCCGGATACCGAAGACGATGCCGCCCCGGCCAGCAGCAACGACAGCAGTCAGGCCAAGGGTGCGCCCAAGGACGCGCCCTTTTAAGCGGGCGGCAAGCACTGGCCACGAAAAAAAGCACCCTCGTCGGGTGCTTTTTTTGTGGCCACCGGAAGATCAGCTGCCCAGCAACAGTGTCCCTTCAGCCTCGTCCTCCGGCTCGGTGGGCGGCAAGCGCATGGCCAGCACCTTGTCGATGGCCCGGCCGTCCATGTCCACGATCTCCAACTTCCAGCCTTCCCACTCCACCGCATCGGCCACCTTGGGCAAGGTGCCGGTCAGCAGCATGATCATGCCGCTCAGGGTGTGATAACGGCCACGCTCCTCTTCGGGCACGGTGTCCAGGTTCAGACGGTCCTTCAGTTCGGGCACCGGGATGTGGCCGTCCAGCAGCCAACTGCCGTCTTCGCGCTGCACCGCCCAAGAGGTTTCAGGGTCACGCGGCTGGAACTCGCCGGTGATGGCCTCGATCAGGTCTTGCAGCGTGATGATGCCCTGCACCTCGCCGTACTCGTCGATGACAAACGCCATGTGCACGTCGGACAACCTGAAGTTGTCCAGCAACTCCATGCCGGTGATGGTTTCGGGCACGTACAGCGGGCTTTGCAGCCCTTGCTCGCGCAGCGACTGCGATTTGTCTTTCAACGCCCGCGTGAGCCACTGGCGCGCATTGATCACGCCCAGGATGTTTTCTATGCCGCCTTGCACCACCGGAAAGCGGGCATGGTCCGACTCTTCGATGTGGCGCAGGTTGTCATCAAACGAGTCGTCCACATCCAGGCAGACGATGTCGGCACGCGGCACCATGAGCGAACCAATCTGGCGGTCGTCCAAACGAAACACGTTGCGCACCATGGTGTGCTCGTGTGATTCGATCACGCCAGCCGAGGTGCCCTCCACCAACATGGCGTGGATTTCTTCCTCGGTCACGGGCGTGCCCTTGGTCTCCTTCACGCCCATCAGGCGCAACAAAGCGCGGGTGGAGGCCGACAACAAAATCACGAAGGGCTTGGTCGCCAGCGCCAAAAAGTTGATAGGCCGGGCCACCAGGCGGGCAAAGGTTTCGGGGTAAGACTGGCCGATGCGCTTGGGCACCAATTCGCCCACCACAATCGAAAAATAAGTGATCGTCAGCACCACAATGCCAGTGGCAGCGAAGCTGGCATAGCCGTTGGGGACACCCAATGACACCAGCCACAAGGCCATCGGTGCAGCCAAAGCGGCCTCACCGACGATACCGTTCAGGACACCGATGGAGGTGATGCCGATCTGGATGGTGGACAAAAAACGCGTGGGATCTTCGCCCAGTTTGACAGCCGCTGCGGCACCGCTGTCGCCCTCATCAATGAGTTTCTGAAGCCGGGCTTTTCGGGCAGTGACCAAGGCAATCTCGGACATGGCAAACACACCGTTCAGACAGATGAGGGCAAAAAGTATCGCTATTTCCATACAACGGGCTCGACTGAGCCCTGGTAGTTAACAAGCCGACATTGTAAGTAAATGCAATTCAGACCCCCAAAGACCTTGCCATGCGCTGTCCCACATCACGTCAAAAAGCAGGGCCAAGGCCAGCCAGGCCCGTGGTTTTTCAGACATGGCATGCGCCCAAAATTTGCGTTCATCAGGCTCAGGTCACCCGTCCCCCTCGCGCCGAATAAAATCAGCGCAGCCCCACCCTTGCACCCCTGCCCCGGTGCCCCACTGCCAGGTCGGCCATGCCCTTGATGCCAAACGACACCTCTCCCTCCCTCAGCCCCGCCGATTACGCTGGCCACACGCCCATGATGGCCCAGTACCTGGGCATCAAGGCGGCGTTTCCGTACACGTTGGTGTTCTACCGCATGGGCGACTTTTACGAGCTGTTTTTTGGCGACGCCGAAAAAGCCGCAGGCCTGCTGGACATCACCTTGACGCGCCGGGGTCAGTCGGCAGGGCAGCCTGTGCTCATGGCGGGCGTGCCTTTCCATTCCATGGAAACCTACCTTGCCCGCTTGATCAAGCTGGGCGAGTCGGTGGCCATTTGCGAGCAAGTGGGCGATGTGGCCACAGCCAAAGGCCCAGTCGAGCGCAAAGTGGTGCGCGTGGTCACACCCGGCACCCTGACCGACACAGAGTTGCTCTCCGACAAAAGCGAAGCCATCTTGCTGGCCGTGCACCAGGCGGGCAAAAACCGCTGCGGCCTGGCATGGCTCAGCGTCACCCAAGGCGTGGTGCACCTGGCCGAATGCGCGCAAGACGGATTGGCCGACTGGATCGACCGCATCGCGCCCAGCGAACTGCTGGCCAGCGCGGGCATGACGCCCTCTTTTGAGCAAAAACTGCGGGGCCTCAAAACCGCAGGCCGAGGCAACTGGGCGCTGGCCCTGCGGCCCGATTTTCAGTTTGACGCGGGCCTGGGCCAGCGCAAGCTGCTGGCGCAACTGCAAGCCGCGTCGCTGGCCGCGTGGAGCGCCGACACGCTGGCGGATGCGCACGCCGCTGCCGCCGCCCTGCTGACTTACGCCGAACACACCCAAGGCCGCAGCCTGCCGCATGTGCAACGCGTGCAAGTGCAGCGCTCGGACGCGCTGATGGACCTGCCCGCCAGCACGCGACGCAACCTGGAGCTGACGCAAACCCTGCGCGGCGAAAGTGCGGCCGATTCGCCCACCCTGTTTGCCCTGCTCGACACCTGCATGACCGGCATGGGCAGCCGTTTGCTCAAAAGCTGGCTGCTCAGCCCGCCGCGAGAACGACAAGTGGCGCAGCAACGCCTGCAAGCCCAAGCCGTGTTGCGTGGCGAGAGCGGCGAAGCCAGAAAAGAGGCTTGGATCAGCCTGCGAGAACAACTCAAAGGCGCCAGCGACGTGGAGCGAATCACCGCCCGCACCGCGCTGCGCCAAGTGCGCCCGCGCGAGCTGGTGGCCCTGCGCCATGCGCTGGCGCGTGCGGCTGCGCTGTCTGTGCAACTGCAAGCGCTTCAGCCAGAGCCAGGCAGCCTGCTGGCGGGTATGGCCCGATGGCTGACACCGCCCACACACTGCGCCGAATTGCTGCACATGGCCCTGCTCGAAGAGCCCGCCGCCCTGGTGCGCGACGGCGGCATCATCGCGGACGGCCTGGACGCCGAGCTGGACGAGTTGCGCGGCATCCAGACCAACTGCGATGCCTTCTTGCTCGACCTGGAAACCCGCGAAAAAGAACGCACCGGCATCGCCAATTTGCGGGTGCAGTTCAACAAGGTGCACGGCTTTTACATCGAGGTCACGCAAGGGCAACTCGACAAAGTACCGGGCGACTACCGCCGCCGCCAGACCCTGAAAAACGCCGAGCGTTTCATCACGCCCGAGCTCAAAACTTTTGAAGACAAAGCCCTGTCGGCGCAAGAACGCGCCTTGGCCCGCGAGAAGTGGCTCTACGAAGGCCTGCTGGACCAGATGCAACCCTTTGTGCCCTCGCTCACCGAATTGGCGCAAGCCATGGCCAGCCTGGACGTGTTGTGTGCACTGACCGAGCGCTCGCTCACTCTCCATTGGTGCGCACCCGAATTCACCAAAGAGCCCTGCATCGAAATTCGCCAAGGCCGCCACCCGGTGGTCGAGGCCCGCTTGGCCCAGATGTCCGGGGCCAGTTTCATCGCCAACGACACGGTGCTGGGCCCCAAGCAGCGCTTGCAGGTCATCACCGGCCCCAACATGGGCGGTAAATCGACCTACATGCGCCAAGTGGCGCTGATCGTGCTTTTGGCCAGCATCGGTAGCCACGTGCCCGCCAGCCGCTGCCGCCTCGGCCCCATCGACGCGATCCACACCCGGATCGGTGCGGCCGACGACCTGGCCAACGCCCAATCGACCTTCATGCTGGAGATGACCGAAGCCGCGCAAATCTTGCACAGCGCCACGCCACACAGCCTGGTGCTGATGGACGAGATTGGGCGCGGCACCTCAACCTTTGATGGCCTGGCCCTGGCCAGCGGGATCGCCACGCACCTGCACAACAAAACGCAGGCCTTTGCGCTGTTTGCCACGCACTACTTCGAGTTGACCGAGTTCCCGGCCACGCACACCGCTGCGGTCAACATGCACGTGAGCGCGGCTGAATCGGGCTCATCCATCGTGTTCTTGCACGAGCTGCAACCCGGCCCCGCCAGCAAGAGCTATGGCGTGCAGGTGGCGCGACTCGCAGGCATGCCGGCCGCCGTGCTCCACCACGCGCGGCATGCACTCAGTGCCCTGGAAGCCGGTGCCACCGAAAGCCGCCAGCAAGTCGACCTGTTCGCTGCCCCGCCCGAAACCGAAGCCACCGGCCCCAGCCCGATCGAAGTGGCGCTGGCCCAAATTAACCCCGATGCACTCAGCCCCCGTGAAGCGCTGGACGCCCTGTATGCCTTGCAGCGCCTGCTGCCGAAAAATTAAAACCATGCAGACCTCACCCCGCATCATCTTCTCGCACGGCAACAGCTTTCCAGCCAGCACTTACCGCGTGCTGTTAGACAACCTGCGTCAGCGCGGCTTTCAGGTCGATGCCATCGAAAAGTTCGGCCATGACCCGAAATACCCCGTCACCAACAACTGGCCCCACTTGGTGCAGCAGCTGGCCGACTTTGCGCATGAAAAGCAAGGCTCGGACGGCCCTGCTTTTTTGGTCGGGCATTCACTGGGCGGCATCTTGAGCCTGATGTGCGCTGCCCGCCACCCCGAGCTGGCGCGCGGTGTGGTGCTGATCGACTCACCCGTGCTGGGCGGCTGGCGTGCCACCACCTTGGGCTTGGCCAAACGCACCCCCCTGATCGGCGCACTCTCACCCGGTCGCATCAGCCAAAAACGCCGCCACCACTGGCCCGATGCCCAAGCCGCGCTCGAGAGCTTTGCGCACAAAAAATCCTTTGCCCGCTGGGACCCGCAAGTCCTGCAGGACTACATTGAGCATGGCACCCACGACGAAGGCGGCCAGCGCGTGCTCAGTTTTGACCGCGCCATCGAAACCGCGATTTACAACAGCCTGCCGCACAAACTCGACAGCCTGCTCAAGCGCAAACCCCTCAAATGCCCCGCCGCCTTCATCGGCGGCACGCACTCGGCAGAAATGCGCCAAGCCGGCACCGACCTGACGCACCAAGTCGTCAAAGGCCGCATCATGATGCTCGACGGCTCGCACCTGTTCCCCATGGAAAAGCCCATCGCCACCGCTGCCGCGATCGAAGCGACTTTGCGCAATCTGGGGGCCTGAACTTTCCTGCGTAAGGCCTGTCTTTTGCAAAAGCCTATCCGGCAGGCAATCTGCGGAAACCACGTCTTTGTCGGCAGCTTCAGACCCGACTGAGGGAACCCTGTCTTTGGAGGTCGGCGGCTTCAGCCCCGACAAGAACCTGCGCCCCTTCCGCGCAGGTGACAGTGCCGCGTCAGCGCCTTGCACATAATGCTTGAGAAACATTTCCAAGGTCATCCGCATGTCATCCTCACAACCCCTTCGCGGCATTCGCGTCGTCAGCCTGGCCCTCAACCTGCCCGGCCCTGCGGCCTTGATGCGCTTGGCGCAAATGGGTGCCAGCTGCACCAAGGTCAACCCGCCTTCTGGCGACCCGATGGAGCACTACACGCCGGAGGGTTATGCGCTGATGCACAAGGGCGTGAAACACCACACCCTGGACCTCAAAACCGCAGCAGGGCAAGCTGCGATGCACAAGCTGCTGCCCAAGACCGATGTGCTGCTGACCTCGTTTCGCCCCTCGGCCCTGACCAAGCTGGGCCTGAGCTGGAAGTCACTGCGCAAGCAATACCCCGCGCTCAGCCTGATCGAAGTGGTGGGCGCCCCCGGCCCACTGGCCGAAATCCCTGGCCACGATTTGACCTACCAAGCCGAAGTGGGCCTGGTCAACGGCATGGACCTGCCCCCGAGTTTGTTTGCCGACATGGGCGGCGCACTCATGGCCAGCGAAGCCACGCTCAAAGCGGTCATCTCGCTCAAGACCTCAGGCAAAGGCTCGCACCACGAAGTGGCCCTGTCCGATGCCGCCGCTTGGCTGGCCCTGCCCCGGCAGCTGCGCATGACCACGCCCGACGGTGCGGTGGGGGGGGCACACGCGGGTTACCGCATTTACGCTTGCAAGAACGGTCGCGTGGCCGTGGCCGCGCTGGAGCCGCACTTTGCGCTGAGTCTGTGCGAAGCTGCAGGCGTCCAACTGACCCACCCGGTCAAAGACCTGTTCAAGCCCGCCACGCGCAAAGCCATCGAAACCTTCTTGGCCAGCCAAACCCGCGCGCAGCTCGACAAGTTGGCGGTGGCCAAAGACATCCCGTTGATGACACTCAACAAGTGAGTCGGGGGCAGCCCCTGCATCTGCCCGTTAAGGATCCGGCCCGCTGAAATTTGTTCACCCTCCCCTCGCAGGTCGGTGGCTTCAGCCCCGACATTGGGGCATCGCCATAGGCTGCGTGTCGGGGCTAAAGCCGCCGACCTACAACACCTTTGACCACCGAAGACTTCTCATGGCCTGAAAAATAGTCCGCCCCATCCACTTATTTCCCCGTGAATTGCGGTGCGCGTTTCTCCATGAAATGCGCCACGCCTTCGCGGAAGTCGTCACTCGCAAAACTGCGGGCCATCTCCACGTTGGCCTGTCGGGTGTTTTCTGCCAGGGTCTGGAACGGCGCGTCGTACTGCTGGCGCTTGATCACGGCCATCGAGCGAGGCGACACGTTGTCCACCAAATCGCGCACATAGGCATACGTGGCGGCAGCCAAAGCGTCGGGCGCAAACACCTTGTTGACCAAGCCCATGGCCTGCGCCTCGGGGGCCATCAACTTGCGGGCCGAGAGCAACAAATCCATCGCATTGGCGTGGCCCACAATGCGGGGCAGCGTCCAACTCAGGCCGTGCTCGGCGATCAAGCCGCGCCTAGAAAACGCGGTGGTGAACACCGCGTTGTCGGCCGCAAACCGGATGTCGCAATACAGAGCGTGCACCAGCCCAATGCCCGCCGTTGCGCCGTTCAACATGCCGATCACCGGCTTCGGAATCGCCGGGTAAAACCCATAGCGCGTCTGGTAATCCAGCCGCTGGTTCACATCAAAAGGTTTCGTCCAGGTGGTTGCGGTGATGTCACTTGGGTCCAGGCCCTTGAGCAAATCCATGTCGGCCCCGGCGCAAAAGCCCCGCCCCGCACCCGTGAGCACGATGGCACGCACACCGTCATCTGCAGCTGCTGTGTCCATGGCCTCGCGCACTTCGCGCTCCATGACGGCGGTCCAGGCGTTGAGCTTGTCCGGCCGGTTCAAGGTGATGGTCGCGATGCGGTGCTCGACCTTGTAAAGGATGTCTTGGTAACCCATGGCCTGGCCTTTCATTGAAGCAATAAACAACTCACACCGTGCGCTTGCCACGGGCCAAAAACGCTTGGGTGGCGGGCTGGTCCAGCAACTGCTGGCTCCAGCGCTTGAGCACCTTCTCCAGGCGCGGCGCAGCCACCCCCAGCTGCACCATGGCCACGCCGCCATTGACCGATTCGCTGTAATCGCAAATCAGCCCGTCACGCAGCGCAAAGCGGCTGATGCCGTCGATCACCACCTGCCGTCCCGCAAACTCGGGCACCCGCGAGGTGAAGCTCGACAAAGACCGCGCATAGGCCACCTGCCCATTGCATACGGGCTCGAACATCTCCCAGCGGTAATCCGGCCCGGCATCGCGGTGGAACAGGTCGTTCATCATGTGGGCGATGTCGGCACGGCCCGTGTGGTCACCGTAGATGTAGTCGTGGTAGATGCCGTCTGGCGTGAAGCACTGGGCAAAGGCCTCGCCATCGCCCGCTTCGGCAGCGGCCGAAAACCGCTGGAGCAATGCCTCGAAATTGTGTTGTTCCATGTTGTGGTCTCCTGTCGTTGTTCAAATCATTCGGGCAAAGGCGCAGGCAAGCGCTTGAGCGTGCGCACCTTGGACGCGCTGATGATGATGGCCTGCAGGCCAAAGCCCAAGACCACACACCACAGGCTGACTGATACCGGAAAGCTCACCCCCACCACACCGCCCAGCGCCGCACCCAAAGGCCTTGCGCCCGTGCTGGCCACGATGTTGATCGACGTGACCCGCCCGATCATGGCGCGGGGCGTCACCGTCTGGCGCAACGTGGTCGAGGTGATGGTCCAGATGATCGGCCCCGCTCCAAAGAAAAAATAAGACAGCGCCGCCAACCAGCCGTGCGGCCAAAACAAGGTCAAAGCCATGGTGAGGGCCGCCAGCACCGAAAAATAAGGCCCCAGCAAAATGGCCTGGCCAAACGGCAGCAAGCGCACCATGCGCGGCGCCAGCAGTGCCCCCACGATCATGCCCACGCCATACAAAGCCAGCGTCACACCCACGCCACTGGCGTCCAGCCCCAGGTCGTGGATGGCATAGGGCACATAGGCCGCTTGCAGCATGAACCAAGAAATGTTCCAGGCGACTGAGCAAAACATCATGGGCCGGAGCAAATCACTCTGCCACACCCACTTGGCCCCGTCTTGCAACTCCAGCAAAGGGTGGCGCGCAGGCATGCTCGGTCGCGCGGGTTCGGTGATGCCACGCAAGCACAACACCGCCGCCACCGACAACATGCCCGACAGCACAAACGCCGCCGACGCCCCGGTCCACGCGATCAAGGCCCCGGCCAAAGCCGGGCCTGCCGCAAACGCCGCGCTGCGCGCCAGCTCCAAGCGCCCATTGGCCTGCGCCAAGCCATCGACCTGCACCAGCGCAGGCACCAGCGAAGGCGCGGCCACACTGAACGCCACCGTGCCCACCGCCACGATGAAGCCAATGACGGCCAAAGCCGCAATCGACACATTCCCGGTGACGATCAGCGCCAGCAACAACAACAAAGCCAAGGCCCGCAGCGTCTCGGCCAGCGCCATCAAGCGGGTGCGCGACGTGCGGTCGGCCAGCAGGCCCAGCGGCATGGACAGCAGCAAAAACGGCAGCGACTGAATGGCGGCCAGCAAACCAATTTCACCGGGACCGGCCTGCAGCAACAGCACCGCCACAATAGGCACAGCGGCCAGGCTCAGCTGCTCAGCCGACTGGGCCAGCAGGTTGGACCAGGCCAGACGGTGAAAAGAGGCGGACAGGGCGACAGACATGCGGGGACTGTGAACAAACGCATCCGCAGGATGCGTCAAACAAGAAACTTTTATTCTGGGTGCGGCCCATGCAGCGGCATGTCGCCAAGGTGCACCCGTTCAAGCCGCCCAGGTCACCAGGCCAAAGTAACTGGTGCCCAGCACCACCAGACCGAACACGATCCGGTACCAGGCAAACACCTCGAAGCTGTTGGTCGAGATGAACTTGAGCAACCAGCGCACGCAGACCCAGGCGCTCAAAAACGAAAACACCAATCCCACCGCAAACATGGGCACATCGGCCATGCTGAGCAAAGCGCGGTCTTTGTACAGGCTGTAAGCCCCCGCACCGATCAGCGTGGGGATGGCCAGGTAAAAAGAAAAGTCCGTCGCCGCCTTGCGCGACATGCCCAGCAACATGCCGCCAATGATGGTCGCGCCGCTGCGGCTGGTGCCCGGAATCATGGCCAGGCACTGCACCAGGCCCACCTTGAGCGCATCTTGCCAACGCATGTCTTCTACCTCGGCAATATGCACGGCGCGAGCCTGTCTGCGCTCAGCCCACAAAATGATGAAACCGCCAATGATGAAGGTGGTGGCCACCACCTCGGGTGTGAACAGGTTCGCCTTGATGGCCTTGCCAAACATCAAGCCCAGAATCACAGCGGGCACAAAGGCGATGAACACATTCAGCGCAAAACGCTGGGCATCGGCGCTGCGTGGCAATGCGCGCACCGTGCTGCTGATCTTTTGCCAATACACAATGATCACCGCCAAAATCGCGCCCGTCTGGATGGCGATGTCGAACACCTTGGCCTTGTCATCGTCAAAGCCCAGCAAAGCCCCGGCCAAAATCAAATGCCCGGTGGACGAGATCGGCAAGAACTCGGTCAGCCCCTCGACCACGCCCATCACGGCGGCTTTCAACAACAACATCAGGTCCACAAACGCTCCTCGAAAAATCTGGGGGGATTATCGTTGCTGGACCGCACACCAGAATGAAAGTTGGATATCACCGTCCAAACCTGTGTCACAGTGCTGTTCAAGAAAAAATTCAAAACGAACGATGCAACTGACACACACCATCGCCATGCACATGACCTTGGCCTTGACCGCCACAGTTTTGGGTCCGTGGGCACTTTGGGCCCGCATGGGCCGCATCACACGGCCCCGTCTTCACCGGGCATTGGGTTACGCCTGGGTCACCTGTATGCTGGGCGCCGCCCTCTCGGGTCTGTTCATCCGCGACTTCAATCTGCCCAATATCTGGGGCTACACCCCGATTCACTTGCTCATTCCCCTGACTTTGTTCAGCCTGTACCGGTCATTTCGCTTTTTAGCTGTAGGCCATATTGAAGCTCATAGAAAAACCATGCAGTGGCTCTATGCATCGGCTTGTGTGGTGACAGGCGCATTCACCTTGTTGCCCGGACGTTTGTTGGGCCAATGGCTTTGGTATGGCGCTGCAGGTTGAACCATGAGCAAGCCCTCGATCCACAAAACCGCCCACTTCGGCGCCTTCGCCATCGCCGCCGTGTGGCTGGCTGTGGCCGGGGTGTTGTATCTGGTGTTTGAGCGCATCGAGCAAAACCGCCAAGCCAGCCTCAAACCCTATGCGCTCAGCTCGGGCGATCTGGTCATTCCGCGCCAGCGCGACGGACATTTTCATGTCGAGGGCGAAGTCAACCGCCAGCCCGTCAGGTTTTTGGTGGACACCGGGGCCAGCCATGTCAGCGTGAGCCAGGCGCTGGCCACGCAAGCCGGATTGCCAGCCGGGCAAAACATCACCTTGCACACCGCCAACGGCCAGCGCCCCGGCCAACTGGTGCGCAGCGTGCCCGTGCGCGCGGGCCACCTGGTGCTCAACGACGCCAGCGTCACCGTGGGCCTGAGCGGCATGCAGCCCAACCAAGCCCTGCTGGGCCAAGCCTTCCTCAAACACTTTGACGTGGAAATGCGGCGTGACGAGATGGTGCTGCGGCAGAGGCCCTGAAGTATCGGTGATGTATTTTTGAGCCGTGCAGACTGGGGTCGCAGTAATAAGGAAAGGCGGCCGCTTGTTTTACATTGCCAACCGTGCTACGGTTGACAAATCGTACAACCCATCAGAATGTAAAACCATGACCACCGTGTCCGTCTCCCCCAAATTCCAAGTGGTGATCCCCAAAGAGATCCGCGAAGCGCTGCAGCTCTTTGCGGGGCAGCGCATGGAGGTACGGCTCAACGACGGCAAAGTCGAGTTTGTGCCCGAGCAGTCGATCCTGTCCTACAAGGGGCGCTGGCCCGGCATCGACAGCACCGTGGTGCGCGACGCCGACCGGGTATGAGCGTGGCCCCCGTCACCCAACCCGACAGGCCCTGGCATGTGGTGGACAGTTGCGGCTGGCTGGCCTTTTTTGGAGGCGAGGCCAACGCCCCGTTTTTTGAAGCCGCTTTGGCCAAACCCGACGCCTTGATCGTGCCTGCCCTCACCCTTTGTGAAGTGGGCAAGCGCATGCTGCAAGAGCGCGGCGAGGATGCCGCCCTAGAGGCTTTGGCCGTGATGCAAAAAGGCAAGGTGGTGCAACTGACGCCCACCGACTTGTTTGAAGCCGCCAAGACGGCAGTCAAACACAAATTGTCCATGGGCGACGCCATCATTTGGCAAACCGCACAAGTGCATCCGGCCGTGATTTACACCCAGGATGCGGGCCTTCGCCACATGCCGCATGTGTTGTTCAAGGCCAAGTGACTGCCCGCACAAGCAGCGCAGCCGCTCAGTGCCGCCAGTGGTCGCGCTGCCCTCGCCCATCGCGACCCCGGTCCCGCTCCTCCTCGCGGTAATGACGACGCTCATGACCACGGTGCCCACGGTCGTGCCCGTGGCCCCAAATTTGCGCTGAGGGGTGACCCCAAGGCACAGGAGCCCGGGGCACAAACACCACACGCGGCGGGGGTGGCGGGACATAAACCACACGCGGCGGTGGGGCATAAATCACACGCGGCGGGCCGTAATAGACCGAACCAGGCACCCCCACCTGGGCATACACCGGGAAATGGCCGATGCGCGAATGCACCGACACCGACGGCTCGATCACCACCGGATGGGCACAACCGACTTGTACCCAGCCCAGACCCAGCATGCCGAGCAAGGCAAGGGATCTTGAAAACGACGACTTGAACTGAAAAAGCATGACAAAGTTCCCCTGTTGGCGTTGGCTTTTCTTGAAAGCAGGCTCCCTACGCCCTTAGCGCGCCAGCCCAACATTCGGTGCACAGTCAGCGCTTTACAGTGGTTTCCAGTCGTAACGGCGCGCACGCAGCCAGACCCGCGCCAGCCCCTAAAATCAGACGCTATGACCTCCCCCACTCCAGACAACAGCGCCGACCACAAAGTCAGCAACTTCCTGCGCCAAATCATCGACAAAGACATCGAGCAGGGCACCTATGCCAGCCGCCGCTGGGCAGGTAGCCCCGGCGACGCCGCGCACCACGCCGCTGGCCAGCCTGACCCGGCCAAGATCCGCACCCGCTTTCCCCCCGAGCCCAACGGCTACCTGCACGTAGGCCACGCCAAAAGCATCTGCATCAACTTTGGCCTGGCCCAAGAGTACGGCGGCGTGTGCCACCTGCGCTTTGACGACACCAACCCCGAAAAAGAAGACCAGGAGTACGTCAACAGCATCATCGACGCTGTGAAATGGTTGGGCTTTGACTGGGCTCAGATCGGACAAAGCCCAGGCAACGCCGCGCCCTACCAGGCCAGCGACTACTTTGACTTCATGTACCGCGCTGCAGAGGCTTTGATCGAAGCCGGTCACGCCTATGTGGACGAGCAAAGCGCGGAAGACATGCGCGCCAACCGGGGCGATTTTGGCAAACCCGGCGTGGACAGCCCTTTCCGCAGCCGCACTGTCGAAGAAAACCTGACGCGTTTCCGTGAAATGCGCGACGGCAAGTTAGCCGACGGCGCGGCCGTGCTGCGCGCCAAGATTGACATGGCTTCGCCCAACATCAATATGCGCGACCCGGCCATTTACCGCATCCGCCGCGCCACGCACCACCACACGGGCGACACATGGTGCATCTACCCGATGTACACCTTTGCCCACCCGATTGAAGACGCGCTGGAGCAAATCACCCACAGCCTGTGCACGCTGGAGTTTGAAGACCAGCGCCCGTTTTACGACTGGCTGATGGAGCGCCTGTGCGAATGTGACCTGCTGGCCGCGCCCAGCCCCAAGCAGTATGAATTTGCCCGCCTGAACCTGACGTATGTGATCACCAGCAAACGCAAGCTGGCGCAACTGGTGACTGAAGGCAAAGTCAGCGGCTGGGACGACCCCCGCATGCCGACCATCTTGGGCCTGCGCCGCCGGGGCTACACCCCGACAAGCCTGCGCCTGTTTGCCGACCGCATTGGTGTGACCAAGAGCGACAGCTGGATCGACTACAGCACGCTTGAAGGGTGCCTGCGCGAAGACCTGGAAAACAAAGCCCACCGCGGCATGGCCGTGCTCGACCCCGTCAAGTTGATGCTCACCAACTGGGCCGAGGCCTTCGGCTCAGATGCCTACACCGAGGACTGCACCCAACCCGCCCTGCCCCACTCTTCAATAGCCGTGGGCAAGGGTGGGAAAGATGGCACTGAAGGCGCCATGACCCCCGCTGACCGCGTGTTCAAGATCGGCAAAGAGATCTGGATCGAGCGCGAAGACTTTGAAGAAGTGCCGCCCAAGGGCTACAAAAGATTGTTTCCAGGCAACGTGGTGCGCCTGAAGGGCGGCTACGTGATCGAATGCACCGGCTGCGCACGCGACGCAGCGGGCTTCGTTGCCGAGGTCCACGCCAAAGTCATCCCCGGCACCAAGAGTGGCACGCCCGGCTCTGACAGCGTCAAGGCCAAAGCCGCCATCACCTGGGTGGCCGTGGCCGACGGCGTGCCAGCCGAAGTGCGCCTGTACGACCGCCTGTTTGCCGACGCGCACCCCGATGCGGGCGGCAAAGACTTCTTGCAGTCGCTCAACCCGAACAGCCTGAAGGCGGTGACGGCCTACGTGGAGCCATCACTGGCCGCCGCGCAGCCGGACCAGAAGTTCCAGTTTGAGAGGTTTGGGTATTTTGTGGCGGATCGTCTGGAGCACGTTGCGGGGACGAAGCCGGTGTTCAACCGGGTGACTGGGTTGAAGGACAGCTGGGGGAAGTGAACATCCAAGTTCTCTGTTTTTTTCAACATGCACATCACCACCATCCCCTCCCTGCGCGCCCTCTACGGCCCCGCCCGTGAGCGTGCGCTCAAAAAAGAAATCCCCGCGCTGGACGCGCATGCGGTGCAGTTCATTGGCTTGTCGCCTTTTGTGGTGCTCGCCAGCAGCGACGCAGACGGACACATGGACGCCTCGCCGCGTGGGGGCGAGCCGGGTTTCGTCAAGGTGCCTGACGCACACACGCTGCTGCTGCCGGATGCGCCAGGCAACAACCGGCTGGACACGCTGGAGAACATCATCGCCACGGGGCGGCTGGGTTTGTTGTTCATGGTGCCGGGTTTTGACGAGACTTTGCGCATCAATGGCCGCGCTTTGCTGTCCACCGATCCGGTCGACTTGGCGCTGTGTGCCGATGCACGGCGCGCGCCCGCGCTGGTCATTCGCGTGGCGGTGGAGTCGGTGTATTTGCACTGCGCCAAGGCGTTCATGCGTTCCAAGCTGTGGGACGCTTCAAGCCAGACTGAACGGGCGCAGCTGCCCAGCATGACCGAGATGATGCGCGACCAGATTCGCGCCTTCAAGGGCGAAGAGATCGAAGTCGAAACGCAGGACCAGATGATGGAGCGCTACCGGCAGTCGCTGTAGTGATCCGACCCGTTGAAGTTTGAATTACCCATGGTTTTGCCGCAGGGTGCGGCTGAGCAAAATGACCGGAATCAAGCCCACCAGCACCAGCGCCAGAGAGGGCAGCGCGGCTTCGCCCAGGCGCTCGTCGCGCGCCAGCTGGTAAGCCACCACCGCCAGGGTGTCGCTGTTGAAGGGGCGCAGCACCAAGGTGGCGGGCAGCTCCTTCATCACGTCCACAAACACCAGCAAGGCCGCTGCCATGGTGGTGCGCTGCAGCAAGGGGGCGTGCACGCGGCGCATCAGGCCCCAACCGGTCACGCCCAGCATGCGGGCCGAATCATCGAGGCTGACAGGAATGCGGGCGTAGCCGCTTTGTACCGACTGCAAAGCCACCGCGCAAAAGCGCACCAGGTAGGCCCACACCAGACCCAGCGAGGTGGCCGTGATCCAAGCCCCGGCCGAAGACGCGGGCCAGAGTTGCTGAATCCAACCCACCGGCAGCAACAAGCCCACCACCACCACCGCACCGGGAATCGCATACCCCAAGCCCACCAGTGCAATCGACCACCGGCTGAGCGCATCACCGCGTGTGCGCACACTGAAAGACAAGGCCATCGCCACGCCCACAGCGAGCACGGCGGTCACCGCGCCCAAGCGCAAACTGGTCCAGGCCCATTGGCCAAATCGTTCCCAGGGCAGCGCGGTGGTCTCGCCCATCAAAGCGCGCAGCATGATGAGCACAGGCAAGACAAAACCCAGCAGCACGGGCAAGCTGCACAGCCCCCAGGCCAGCACGCGGCGCACGCCCATCAGTTGGACAGGCTGGGCCTCGGCAGAGCCCTGACGCGAACCGCGCCCTTGGTTGAAGCGCATGCGCTTTTGGGCGCGTTGTTCCAACTGCAGCAAGACCACCACCACGGCCAGCAACACCGTGGCCAATTGGGCCGCGGCGATGCGGTTGTCCATCGACAGCCAAGCCTTGTAAATACCGGCCGTGAAAGTCTGGATGCCGAAGTAACTGGACACGCCAAAATCGGCCAGGGTTTCCATGAGTGCCAGCGCCACACCGGCCGCCACGGCGGGGCGGGCCAAAGGCAAGGCGATTTCGCGGATGCGACGGGACAGCGGCGCCCCCAGCAGGCGTGCCGCCTCCATCAAACCTGAAGCCCGCTCCACCAAAGCAGTACGGGCCAGCAAATACACATAAGGGTAAAGCGAGAGCGTGAACACCAGGGCCGCGCCCCAGACGCTGCGCACATCGGGCCACAAACGCCCCTGCAAACCCAGCGCTTCGCGCAAGGCCACCTGCAGCGGCCCGCTGAACTGCAAAAAGTCGGTGTAAGCATAGGCCACCACATAAGCGGGCATGGCCAGCGGCAGCAGCAGCAACCACTCAAACACCCCGCGCCCCGGAAAATCGAACAGCGTCACCAAAGCGGCGGTGGCCAAGCCCAGCACCGTCACGCCCACCGCCACCATCAGGCAAAGACCCAGAGTGGTCAAAGCGTAATCGGGCAGCACGGTGCGCGCCATCTCCAGCAAGATGTTGGCACTCTCTGCGCGCCACTGCAACCACGAACCCAGCACAGCCAGCACAGGCAAGGCCAAAGCCAGTGCCAGCAAGGCAAACATCAAGGAGGGGAGACCCGATAAACGGCGGGCCAAAGTGATCAGCATAAGCTTGGATTGTAGGAGCGCAAAACAACCTGCCTACAATCACAACCATGTTTCTAGAACTGCGCCAACTGGACATCCAATACCCTGGCAGCACCACGCACGCCGTGCGAGGGGTCAACCTTGGGTTGCGATCGGGCGATATTGGCGTGCTAATCGGGCCTTCTGGCTGCGGCAAAACCACTTTGCTGCGGGCGGTGGCGGGGCTGGAACCCGTCACGGGGGGCCAGATTTTATTGTCCAACCGGGTGGTCAGCGAACAAGGCCACACCGAACCGGCCGAGCGCCGACGCATCGGCATGGTGTTTCAGGACTATGCGCTGTTTCCGCACATGGACGTGGGCCGTAACGTCGGCTTTGGCCTGGAACATCTGCCCAAAGCCGAGCGCCAAAAGCGTGTCGACGAGGTGCTGGAACTCGTGGGGTTGACCGGCTCTGACAAGCGCTTTCCACACGAACTCTCGGGTGGCCAGCAGCAACGCGTGGCGCTGGCCCGCGCCTTGGCGCCCAAGCCCGACTTGCTGCTGCTGGATGAGCCGTTTTCCAACCTGGACATCGACCTGCGCGAACGCCTGGCCCAAGAGGTGCGCAACATCCTCAAAGCCGCCCAGGCCACCGCCCTGCTGGTCACACACGACCAGCTCGAAGCCTTTGCGATCGGTGACGTGATCGGCGTCATGAACGAAGGCCAATTGCATCAGTGGGACGATGCCTACAGCCTTTACCATCGCCCGGCCACCCGCTTTGTGGCCGACTTCATTGGCCATGGCGTGTTCACCCCTGCCACGCTGCGCGAAGTGGACGGACACATCCTGGTCAGTACCCCGGTGGGTGAGTTGCGCGATGTGGGCGAATGCCCTTTGCCTTGCGCGTTTCAAGACGGTCAGTGTGACGTGCTGCTGCGGGCCGACGACATCGTGCACGACGACGATGCCCCGGTGAAGGCTGAAATCATCCGCAAGGCTTTTCGGGGCTCGGAGTTTTTGTACACCCTGCGCCTGGCCAGCGGCGAGCAGCTGATGGCCCATGTGCCCAGCCACCACGACCACAAACTTGGGGAATGGATCGGTATTCGGGCCGAAGTAGACCACGTCGTCACCTTCAACCGCGCCTGCCCTGTGAACAACCGCGAAATGTGCCAAATGCCCTGCGCCAAAGCAGCGGTTTTTGAGCACACCGACCCGCCACATCAGCCAGTCAAGTTCATTTGAAAATTCTGCCCAATGGGTGTTTTGTGTCGCCCGCTTGAGACTCGAGTTGGGCTGACGCTGAATGCCGTCGTGCAAACACTTGCGCTGCGGCCTACAAAGTATCCCGCAAACGAATCACCTCTTCACGTAAATCCTGCGCCCAGGCGCGGCGATCCCGGCCGTTGGCGGCTTGGGGTTCGCCGAAGTGCACCACGGCTTCGATGCGGCGGGCTTTCAGGGTGCGCCACATGGAGCCGATCAGGGTGTCATCGCCGATGTAGCACGGCGCCAAACTGAGCTCGCCCGTCTGGGCATCGATGAATTTGAGCGACATGGGCTGCACCATGGCTTCGGCCTGGATGGCCGCCTGGATCAGGTTGGCATGAAAGGGCAGCAACTCGCGCCCGTCGCTGGTGGTGCCTTCAGGAAACACCGCCACCACATCGCCATTCCTCATGGCGTCGGCCATGTCTTTGACCATGCGCAGCGCGTCTTTGCGGTTGGTCCGTTCGATGTACAGCGTGCCCGCACCCGTGGCCAACATGCCCACCAGCGGCCAGTCGCGGATGTCGGATTTGGAGACGAATCGGCAGTGCCTGGCCGCATGAATGACCAGGATGTCAAGCCATGAGATGTGGTTGGCCACCATGAGCGCCGGTCCGTTGGGCACCGGTTGACCCAGCACCCGCAAATGGATGCCCCACAGCGCCAGAAACTGCAGCGCCCAGGCTTGCACGCGCATTTCCCGCTGCTCGGGGCTCAGCTGGGGAAAGCGCAGGTAAATGGTCCACATGCCCATGAGCACATGCCAAAGTCCCCGCAGGAATCTCCAAATCGCAGACACGGTCAGCATCTTGTCCTCATGCTGCGGTCATTTCCAGACTGGCCCCCATGGCGCAACACCGATCAGGCCTCAAATGCCACTTGCCCGCCGACCACCGTGGCCCGCACGCGGCCGGGCAGCTCGTAGCCGGAAAACGGTGTGCTCTTGCCTTGGCTGCGCAGCGCAGCGTCACTCACCAGCCAATGCCCTTCGGTGGACAGCACGCACACATCGGCAACGCCCCCAACAGCCAGATGGCCGACCGAGTCTTGCAGGATTCCCAGCGTGGTGCCCAGCACGCGGGCCGGGTCAGCGGTGATGCGCGAGAGCACTTGCGGCACAGACAAATCGGCCTCTTGACCCCACTTGAGGGCCAGGCTCCAGAGCAGCTCCATGCCGGTGGCGCCGGGTTCGGCTTCTGCGAAGGGCAGCGCTTTGGCATCGGCATCGACCGGGGTGTGGTCCGACACCAGCACGTCCAGCGTGCCATCGGCCAGGCCCGCACGCAGCGCATCGCGGTCGCGCTGCTGGCGCAGCACCGGCGTCAAGCGGGCGCGGCTGTCAAAGTAGCCCATGTCGGTGTCGGTCAGGTGCAGCGAGTTGATGCTCACATCGGCCGTGACCGGCAGGCCCTCGGCCTTGGCCTGGCGCACCAGCGCGACGCCCAGGGCGCTGCTGATGCGGCACAGGTGCACCCGGGCTTGCGTCGCACGCACCAGCTCGAAGATGGTGTGCAGTGCAATGGTTTCGGCCGCCACCGACACGCCCGACAAACCCATGCGTGTGGCCAAGGCCCCGCTGGCGGCCACGCCCTTGCCCAGGTGCAGCTCTTGCGGGCGCAGCCAGACGGTGTAGCCAAAGGTGCTGGCGTATTGCAGCGCACGTTGCAGCACCTGTGTGCTGGGGATCGGCACCTCGGCCTGAGAAAAACCCACGCAACCGGCCGCCGTGAGTTGGCCCATTTCTGTCAGCACATCGCCCTTCAGGCCCACCGTGAGCGCACCCAGCGGCAGCACACGGGCTTGGTGCAGTTTTTCGGCGCGGTAACGCAGCATCTCGACCAGACCCGGTTCGTCGAGCACCGGGTCTGTGTCGGGCGGGCAGACCAGGCTGGTCACGCCACCGGCCACCGCAGCGGCCATTTCGCTCTCCAGCATGCCCGCGTGTTCCTGGCCAGGCTCGCGCAGACGCGCAGCCAGATCGACCAGGCCCGGGGCCACGATGCAGCCTTGGGCGTCGATCACGCGGTTGGGGATGAAGTCAGCGGGGACCAGGCCCATGGCCACGATGCGGCCCGCAGCAATGGCCAGATCGGCCATTTGGTCAAAGCCGCTGGCGGGGTCGATGACCCGGCCGTTTTGAATCAGGATCTTCATGCTTTTGTCCTCATGCCTCGTTGCCCGCGACGATGCTCATCACCGCCATGCGCACCGCGATGCCAAAAGTCACCTGCGGCAGGATCACGCTTTGCTGGCCATCGACCACAGCAGAGTCGATCTCGACCCCCCGGTTGATGGGGCCCGGGTGCATAACGATGGCGTCGGGCTTGGCGCGTTGGAGTTTTTCGGGGGTGAGGCCAAAGCTCTCGAAGTATTCCTGGCTGGACGGCAGCAGCGCGCCGCTCATGCGCTCGTTTTGCAGGCGCAGCATGATGACCACGTCACAGTCCTTGATGCCGTCTTCGAGGTTGTTGAAGACGCGCACACCCATTTGCGCCATATCGGCCGGCACCAAGGTTTTGGGGCCGACCACACGCACTTCAGCACAACCCAGTGTGGTGAGCGCGTGGATGTCCGAACGGGCCACGCGCGAGTGCAGCACATCGCCCACGATGGCCACGGTGAGGTTGGAAAAATCTTTCTTGTAGTGCCGGATGGTGTACATGTCCAGCAGCCCTTGGGTGGGGTGAGCGTGCCGTCCGTCACCCGCGTTGACCACATGCACATGGGGCGCAACGTGTTGGGCAATCAGGTAGGGCGCGCCCGACTCACTGTGGCGCACCACAAAGACGTCGGCGGCCATCGCGCTCAGATTGGCAATCGTGTCGAGCAGTGACTCGCCCTTGGCTGCAGATGAGCGGGCAATGTCCAGCGTGTACACATCGGCCGACAAGCGGGTAGCCGCGATGTCAAAGGTCGTGCGCGTGCGGGTGCTGTTTTCAAAGAACAGGTTGAACACGCTCTTGCCGCGCAAGAGGGGCACTTTTTTGACCTCGCGGTCGCTCACGCTGACGAAGCTGGCCGCGGTGTCCAGGATGTGGGTGAGGATGTCCTTGGACAAGCCTTCGGTGGAGAGCAGGTGGATCAGCTCGCCGTTTTGGTTGAGTTGGGGGTTGTTGCGTTTGTAGAGCATGTTGTTCTTACCTTGATCAGGCTTTGTTCTCCACTTCGAAACTGAATCGACCCGCCTCGTCGCGGGCCAGCGCCAGAGATTGGGTCTCGGGCAGGGCCACGCGGGCAGCGGCGAAGTCGGCCTGCACCGGCAGCTGACGCCCACCCCGGTCCACCAGCACCGCCAGCTGCACGCGGGCGGGGCGGCCATAGTCAAAGATTTCGTTCAGCACGGCGCGAATCGTGCGTCCGGTGTAGAGCACATCGTCAAGGATCAGGATGTCGGCCCCAGCCACCTCAAACGGCAGGCTGGTCTGACCACCCGCCGACAAGCCGCGCTGGGCAAAGTCGTCGCGGTGCATGACCGAAGACACCTGACCCGCTTCACCGGCCAGGCCCAGGTCGCGTTGCAGGCGCTGGGCCAGCCAGGCGCCACCCGAGGTGATGCCCACAAGGCGGGTGTTGTCCCGACACAGGCTGCGCACGCCGCGCAAGAGTTCTTGGTACAGGGCTTCTGCATTCAACGCCAAAGCACTCATGGCAGGCTCCTTAAGAATTGGTCCAGAATGATCGCCGCCGCCGCCGCATCGGCGTCTTTGGCGCCATAAGAATGCGCTTCGGTGGTGGTGTAACGCTCGTCCACCTCGTACACCGACAGGCCAAAACGGCCGCGCAACTGGCGGCCGAACTTGCGGGCGCGCAAGGTGTTTTCATGCTCACCGCCATCGGGATGGGTGGGCACGCCGATCACCAGTGCGTCGGGTTGCCATTCCTTGATGCGTTTGGCGATGTGCTCAAAGCGGGCGTCGCCCTCGGCAGCAATCGTGCCTTGCGGGGTGGCCGATTTCATCAACCGGTTGCCCACGGCCACGCCGGTGCGCTTGAGGCCATAGTCAAAGGCCAGAAAACTCTGGTGTTGGGACGGGACGGCTGGATCGGGGGTGCTGCTCATGCGTGCCCCGCGTCAGGCGAGAGCATCCAGCTTTTGAGGCCCAGCAAGTCCAGGGCGCGGTCGTAGCGCTCGGCCATGGGCACCTCAAAAATCACTTCGGCCGAGGCCGCCACCGTCAGCCAGGTGTTTTCGCCCAGCTCGGATTCAAGCTGCCCTTCGCCCCAAGACGCATAGCCCAGCGTGACCAGCACGCGGCGCGGGCCTGCGCCAGACGACAGGGCTTCGAGCACGTCGCGCGAGGTCGTCATCTCCAGCCCACCGGGCACGGTGAGCGTCGAGGCGTAGGCCGCGCCTTCTTGTTCGGGCTGGTCCGTGCGCAGGGGGTCGTGAAAAGGGCCGCGCAAGGGGTCGTGCAGCACAAAGCCGCGCTCGGTTTGCACCGGGCCGCCATGGCCCACCGGGTTTTGCATCAGGTCTTCGCGGCGCAAAGGCAGATCCACCTTGTCAAACAAGAGGCGCATGCTGATGTCGGAGGGTTTGTTGATGATCAGGCCCATGGCCCCGCGGGGGCTGTGCTCGCACAGGTAGACGACGCTGCGGGCGAATGTCTCGTCCTCCAACCCGGGCATGGCGATCAGGAAATGATGCTTGAGGTCAATGGAGGCAGAATCAGCTGTCATGCACCGATTTTAGCGGTCCCGACTCTGCAGGCGGGGTCACGGGTGCATTGTTTGACTCAAACCGGCAAACCCCGATGGCAACCCCTTTTTCTTGCGGCCTGGTCTGGCTGCGGCGCGACCTGCGCGTAAGTGACCACGCCGCCCTGCACCATGCCTTGCAGCACTGTCAGCGGGTGCATGTGGTGTTCGTGTTCGACACCGAGATCCTGGACGCCCTGCCCCGCGCCGACCGCCGGGTCGAGTTCATCCGCGAGTCGCTGGTCGAGGTCGACGCCCGATTGCGCGCCCTGGCCGGCCACCCGCAGGCAGGCCTGATCGTGCGCCACGGCGTGGCCAAGGACAAAATCGTCAAACTGGCCCAGCACCTGCAGGCCCAAGTGGTGTTTGCCAACCACGATGACGAACCTCTGGCGCTGGCCCGCGACATTCAGGTGCGCGGCCACCTGGCCGACCACGGCATCGTGCTGCACACCTTCAAAGACCATGTGGTGTTTGAGCGCCACGAGGTGCTGACCCAAATGAACAAGCCCTTCAGCGTGTTCACGCCCTACAAAAACGCTTGGCTGAAAAAAGTCTCGCCCGAAGACCTGCAGGCTTTCGAGGTGACCCAACTGGCCCAACGGCTGGCCCCGCGCCCCGATGACTTGGCGCATCCGGTGCCCAGCCTGCACGACATGGGATTTGAGCCCACCAACCTGCTTGCCCTGAAAATCCCCACGGGGGAGTCGGGCGCGCAGGCCTTGCTGCAAGACTTTTTGACCCGCATTGACCACTACGAAGACACCCGCAACTTCCCGGCCGTCAAAGGCCCCAGTTACCTGAGCGTGCATTTGCGCTTTGGCACGGTGTCGATCCGCCAACTGGCCCGCGAGGCGCACCCACGCATGCTGGCGGGCAGCGTTGGGGCCAGTGTGTGGCTGTCAGAGTTGATTTGGCGCGACTTTTATGTGCAGGTGCTGCACAACTTTGCGCATGTGGGGCAAGGCAAAAGCTTCAAGCCCGACTACGACGCGATCCGCTGGGAACACGGCCCCCACGCCCACAAGCTGTTTGACGCTTGGTGCGGGGCCCGCACCGGCTACCCGCTGGTGGACGCGGCCATGCGCCAAATCAACCAAACGGGCTACATGCACAACCGCCTGCGCATGGTGGTAGCGAGCTTTTTGGTCAAAGATCTGGGCATTGACTGGCGCTGGGGCGAAAAGTACTTTGCCACGCATTTGAACGACTTTGATCTGTCGGCCAACAACGGCGGCTGGCAGTGGGCCAGCTCCAGCGGGTGCGATGCACAGCCTTACTTTCGCATCTTCAACCCGATCAGCCAAAGCGAAAAGTTTGACCCTGAAGGCAAATTCATCCGCCGCTATGTGCCCGAATTGGCAGCCCTGTCCACCGCCGCATTGCACGCCCCCTGGCTGGCCAAACCCATGGAATTGCAAGCCGCGGGGCTGGTGATCGGCAAAACCTACCCGGCCCCCATCGTTGACCACTCCGAAGCCCGCGAGAAAACGCTGGCCCGTTATGCCGTGGTCAAGAAAGGCGCGGACTGATCAGATGGCGACCATCTCGAAGTCTTCCTTGCGGGCCGCGCATTCGGGGCAAGTCCAGTTCATGGGCACGTCTGCCCATTGGGTGCCCGGCGCAATGCCGTGCTCGGGGTCGCCCTCGGCTTCGTCGTAAATCCAGCCGCAAATCAGGCACATCCAGGTTTTGTGTTCCATCACAGTGTCGCAATCAGAGAGTCGAATAGAATAAATTGATTGTATCGGCCCATTCAACACACGCCCTGTCTGGGGTGCCATGGCCCCCTGACATTTGACCTTCAATGACCGATTCCAAGACCCCCAACACCGACATCGAACAACTTCTGGATGACGAAGAGTTGGCCAGCTTGGCCTGCGTGCTGTCTTTCAATGCCAACGACCCCAGCGGCGCTGGCGGCCTGAGCTGTGACTCGGTGGCCATGGCCTCGGTGGGGGCGCACTGCATGCCGATTTGCACCGGCACTTATGTGCGCGACACCAGCGGCATCACCGACTTTTTTGCACTCGACGACGAGGCTGTGCACGACCAAGCCCGCGCCGTGGCCGAAGATGTTCCGGTGCAGGTCATCAAAGTGGGCTTTGTCGGCACGCCCGAGAGTTTGGCGGTGATCGCCGAACTGTCGGACGACTACGACGGCGTGCCGGTTGTGGCCTACATGCCCAACTTGTCATGGTGGGAAGAAGACAAGATCGACGCCTACCTGGACGCTTTTCGCGAACTGCTGCTGCCACAAACCAGCGTGTTGGTCGGCCACCACAGCACGCTGCGCCGCTGGCTGCTGCCCGACTGGAGTGGCGATCGCAACCCCGGCCCGCGCGACATCGCAAAAGCAGCCGCCGAGCTGGGTGTGCCCTACACCCTGGTGACCGGTCTGCCCTTGCCCGAGCAACACATCGACAACGTGCTGGCCTCACCCGAAACCGTGCTGGCCCACGAAAAGTTTGAACGCATCGAGGCGGTGTTTGCGGGTGCGGGCGACACGCTCACAGCCGCTTTGGCCGCCTTGCTGGCCACCGGCATGGACCTGCCCGAAGCCACCAGCGAAGCCCTGCATTACCTGGACCGGTGCCTGGACGAAGGCTTTCGGCCCGGCATGGGCCAGGTCATTCCCGACCGCCTGTTCTGGGCCCTGCCCGAAGGCGA
>NZ_CAMDLM010000014.1 GCF_945901735.1 Limnohabitans sp. Rim8 | reverse complement strand
GTGGCCCAAAGGGAGGGGTACTCGCCTCGGTGTTCGAGCACCATGCGGACAGCGCGTTCGCGCACCTCGGGTGAAAAACGGTTTGATTTCTTGCTCATGGCTCCATCTTCTCAAAGTGTGGAGCCTCCTCAAAATCCGGGGCGACTCAGAGTGACCCCAATGACACTTTGATTCGCTTCTCTTAATACCAGCGAATGTAGGCGTCAACGCTCTGGATGAACGTGTTCTTTGTCGGATAACCCAACTGACGGATGGTGACTCCCAGACGCTTGCCTAGCTTCAGATAAAGCCGGACAGCCTTGATTCGATCTTCGTATGAATACATGAACTACCTCCAGGTAGTCCAAATTTTTAGCAGCATCCCCCTATTCGCGGTGGTAAGGGTGGCTGGCGTTGATGGACCAGGCGCGGTAAAGCTGCTCGATGAGCAGCACCCGGGCCATGGCGTGGGGCAAGGTCAGGTCAGACAAGCGGATGCGCTCGTGTGCCGTTTGACGAAATTCGGGATCGAGTCCATCCGGGCCGCCAATCACCAGGGCCACATCGTCGCCTCCGAGCTGCCAGTTGGTCAGCCTTGTGGCCAGGGCTTGGGTGGTCAAGGAGGTGCCCCGCTCGTCGAGCACCACGGTGCGGGTGCCGCGGGGAATAGCCGCTTCGATCCGCTGACGCTCGGCCGCGTAGAGGTTGGGCAGCGTTTTGGAGCCCCGGGGCTCGGTTTTCACGGCCTTGAGCTCGACCTTGAGCTCAGGCGGAAACCGTTTAGCGTAATCGTCCCAAGCGGTCTGCGCCCATTCAGGCACGCGCAGGCCGACCGCAACGATCAGCAGCTTCATGCAGGATCAATCGGCTTTGCGGCGGCTGGCCGCTTGCACCGGCTTGCGGACCGATGACTTTTTGGCAGCAGGCTTGGCGGCAGACTTCGCCGCAGGCTTGCCCACCGTTTTCAGGGTGGGTTTGCTGCTGGAGCTGCTGGGTTTGGCCGCGGATTGGGTGGCTGTTTTGGACACGGGCTTGGCGGTCGTTTTGGAGGCCGATTTGACTGCTGTCTTGGCCGTGGTTTTGGTGGCCGTTTTTGCTGCTGTTTTGCCAGCTGGTTTGGGCGCTGCTTTGGCGGCAGGCTTGCCGGATTTGGCCGGGGCCTTCAAGGCGGGCTTGGCTTTCGCACCAGGCTTGGCCGTGGTAGTTTTGCTGGCGGCTTTTTTGGCCACAGAATTCTTGATATGGCCTTTGACTTCGGCGGTCGCCTCGGGCTTGGGTGCACCAAACTTCAGACGCACCGGTGTTCCGCCCCAGATTTCTTCCAGGTTGTAGTAGGTGCGAATGGTGGGCTGCATGACGTGCACCACGGCTGGGCCGCAATCGACAATGATCCACTCGCCGTTGTCTTCGCCCTCCATACGGGGTTTGCCAAAGCCGGCGTTTCGCACTTTGTCACGCACGCTGGCGGCCAAAGCTTTGGTCTGGCGGTTGGAGGTACCCGAGGCAATGATGACCCGCTCAAACAAGGAGGAAAGGTGCTCGGTGTCAAACACCTGGATCTCTTGGGCCTTGACGTCCTCGAGTGCGTCCACAATGGTTCGTTGGAGTTTTTGAATGTCTTTTTTGGCTGCGTTATCGGTCATCAATGGGGCCTGTAAAGGTGGTGTTCATGAATATAGCGCTCTACAGCGGGGGGAACCAAGCCTGTCAGGGCCTGCTCTGTGGCCGCCAGCATACGGATGTCCGTGGCACTGTGGGGCATCAGCGGCATGTCCAGAGTGCGAATGCGCGCTTGAAGCGTGTCAGAAAGGGGGGGGCTTGTGGGTGCCGTGCCTGGTTCTTCGTTCCAAGCACGCACGGCCAACTCACGGCCTGCGGCGCAGATTATAGCGATGCGCCCGATTTCACCGATTTGGTGCCAGGAGGTCAAGGACCGCCGCTGGTCTTCACCAATGAGCAAGAACAGCTGCGCCTGCGGGTATTCGGCATGCAGTTCATGCAAGGTGTCCACCGTGTAGCTGGGACCGGATCGGCCTATTTCGCGCTCGTCCACCACCACGGATGGCAAATCCGCAAAGGCCAGTCGGGTCATGGCCACGCGGTTGGCGGCATCAGACAACTGACGCGGTTTGTGCCAAGCATCGCCCGTGGGCAACACACGCACTTGCTGGAGTTGCAACTGCACGATGGCCGCCTCCACCAAGGCCACATGCGCCAGGTGCGGTGGATCAAAAGCCCCACCAAAAACACCCAGACGCTGTATGCCAGCCTTGGCGTTCGGCAGCGCAGTCGGCAGGTTCAAACCCAGTCCTTGGGAACCAGAAAATGACTGAGCAAGCGCGATTCGGGCGATCCCGGCGGATCCTGGCGCTGATAAGACCAGCGAACTTCAGGCGGCATGGACAGCAAGATCGATTCGGTGCGTCCGCCCGATTGCAAACCGAAATGCGTGCCCCGATCCCAGACCAGGTTGAACTCGACATAGCGGCCCCGGCGGTAGAGCTGAAAGTCGCGCTCACCCGCGCCATAAGGCATGTCTTTGCGGCGAAGCACGATCGGCATGTAGGCCGTCAGCAGTGAATCACCCACGCTTTGCAGCATGGCAAAGCTCTGCGCCATGCCCAGCTCGGAAAAGTCGTCAAAGAAAATGCCGCCCACACCGCGTTGCTCATGGCGGTGCTTGTTGCAAAAATAGTCATCACACCAGGTCTTGAAGCGAGGATGTAAACCCTCGCCAAACGGGCTCAACGCGTCCTTGCAAGTCTGGTGAAAATGCACCGCGTCTTCGTCAAAGCCGTAGTAAGGTGTCAGGTCCATGCCACCGCCAAACCAGGCCACGGGCGCCCTGCCCTCAGGTTTGGCCGCGATCATGCGCACGTTCATGTGCACTGTGGGCACATAGGGGTTGCGCGGGTGGAACACCAGGGACATGCCCATGGCTTCAAAAGCCGATCCCGTCAGCTCGGGGCGGTGCTGGGTGGCCGAGGGCGGCAACTGCGACCCGGTCACATGCGAAAAACCACACCCGGCCCGCTCGAACACCGGTCCGCCCTCCAAAATCTGGGTGATGCCATTGCCCTGAAGTTTTTCACCGGGCTCTTTTTGCCAAACATCGGTCAAGAAAGGGGTGCCATCCAAGTCCGTCAAGGCCCCGGTGATGCGGGCCTGCAGGCCCAGCAGGTAGTTTTTGACGGTGCCGAGTTCGAAACTGGTGCTCATGGTGGAGACAGACGTTGTAGGGTTTCAGGAAAGGGTCGTGGTCTCTGGCGGGGACGGCTGAACGGCCTGAACAGGGCGCCACGGGATGATGGGCCCCATCTGGTGCACATGCAAGCCCGTCACCCCTGCATAGACTTGGGCCATGTGAGCGTAATCTTGCTCGACATGGCCCGTCAGATCGTAAAAATCGACCACACCGAAACGGCGCCGCCCCCAGTCCAGCTTGACCAAGGCCAAGGGCACTTGCGCCCCGAGGGCCAGTTGGTAAAAACCGCTGCGCCAGCCCGGTGTATGGCTGCGTGTGCCCTCGGGCGCCAACCCAAGCCAGAGAAATTGGTCGTTTTGCTTGTGCTGCTCAAAAACATGCACCATCTGACCGACCACGCCCTTTGACGAGCTGCGGTCAATCGGGATGCCGCCCAACCACCGAAGCCAGGCTCCGACCAATGGAAACTTGAACAACGAGGCCTTGCCCCAAAAATGCACCGGAACGCCCAGTGCCCATTTGGCCAGCATGCCGATCGGAAAATCCCAATTGCTGGTGTGCGGATAGAAAACAGCCACGCCCTGACGGGTCGGAAACCCCCCAAAGTCCACATGCCAACCCAGCAGTTTCAAAACCCATCGGGCCAAGGGGGAGCCCTTGAAGGTCACGGGGTGGTCGGGCGGACTGCGCATGGTGGAAGTGTGGCTTCAGTTTTTGATGGCGCGGTAACCGATGTCCTGGCGCATCTGCATGCCGTCAAAGGCTATCAGGCTGGCGGTTTGGTAGGCCTTTTGCTGGGCCTGTTTAACCGAATCAGCCAGCGCCGTGACGCACAGCACACGCCCGCCAGAGGTCAGGATTTGACCGTCTTTTTCGATGGTGCCCGCATGGAACACCATGGCATCGTTCTGGTCCTTGGGCAGGCCGGTGATGACATCGCCCTTGCGCGGGTTGAGTGGGTAACCCGCTGCAGCCATGACCACGCCCAAAGCCACGCGCCGGTCCCATTCCATTTCCAAATGATTCAGAGCCTCGCCGGTCGCCGCCAACAGCACCTCCAAAAAATCAGACTTCAGGCGCATCAGGATGGGTTGGGTTTCGGGGTCGCCCATACGACAGTTGAATTCCAGGGTCTTGATGCGGCCCTGCGGGTCGATCATCAGACCTGCGTACAAGAAGCCGGTGTAGGTGATGCCGTCTTGTTCCATGCCCCGGATGGTGGGCAAGATGACCTCGCGCATGGCGCGGGCGTGTACCTCGGCCGTGACCACGGGGGCGGGTGAATACGCCCCCATGCCGCCCGTGTTGGGGCCTTCGTCGCCGTCTTGCAGTCGTTTGTGGTCTTGACTGGTGGCCAGGGCCGCCACGTTCTTGCCATCGCACAGCACCATGAAGCTGGCTTCTTCGCCCTGCAAAAATTCCTCAATCACCACGCGCGCGCCGCCAGCGTTGTGCGCCACGCCCAAGCTGTTGTCCAGCAGCATGAAGTCGATCGCCTCATGGGCCTCGGCCAGCGTCATGGCCACCACCACGCCTTTGCCCGCCGCCAGGCCGTCGGCCTTGACCACGATAGGTGCGCCTTGGCGGTCCACGTAGGCATGTGCCAGGGCAGCCTCGGTGAAGGTCTCAAATGCGGCCGTGGGGATGCCGTGGCGCTGCATGAATGCCTTGGAAAAAGCCTTGGAACTTTCCAACTGAGCGGCGACCCGGGTGGGGCCGAAAATCCGCAAGCCATGGGCGCGAAAGTCGTCCACAATGCCCGCTGCCAAGGGCGCCTCTGGCCCCACCAAAGTCAGACCGATGCCATGCTCCAAGGCCCACTGGCGCAGCAGCGCCAAGTCGGTGATCGGCACATTGACGAGGTTTTTGTCTTGGGCTGTGCCCCCGTTGCCTGGTGCCACATAAACCTGCTGAAGTTTGGGTGATTGCGCCAATTTCCAGGCCATGGCGTGCTCACGACCACCATTGCCGACGATCAATACTTTCATCCAACTTCCTTAATCTTCAAATTCAGCGTTGTGGAATACATTTTGTACATCGTCCAAGTCTTCCAATATATCCAATAATTTTTGCATTTTGGCCGCCTCATCGCCGGACAAAGACACTGAATTTTCAGAACGCCAGGTGACTTCGGAGATCTCGGCCACCAGTCCAGCGGCCTCCAACGCGTTTTTCACAGCCTCAAAATCAGCGGGCAAGGTCACGACCTCGATCGCGCCTTCCGGGTCGGTGAGCACGTCTTCGGCACCCGCTTCCAAAGCCACTTCCATGACCTGATCCTCCGAAGTGCCGGGTGCAAAAATCAGTTGGCCGCAGTGTTTGAATTGGAACGCCACCGAGCCCTCGGTGCCCAGGTTGCCGCCGTGCTTGCTCAGCGCATGGCGCATTTCGGCCACGGTGCGCACCCGGTTGTCGGTCATGGTGTCCACGATGATGGCCGCGCCGCCGATGCCGTAGCCCTCGTATCGGATTTCCTCGTACGTCACCCCCTCCAGATTGCCGGTGGCTTTGTCGACGTTGCGCTTGATGGTATCGGCCGGCATATTGGCCGCTTTGGCCTTTTCGATGGCCAGGCGCAGGCGGGGATTGGCGCTGACGTCGCCGCCGCCCGTGCGGGCCGCGACCATGATTTCACGCACCACGCGAGTCCAGATCCGTTGGCGCTTTTCGTCTTGCCGCCCCTTGCGGTGCTGAATATTTGCCCATTTACTGTGGCCAGCCATAGGAAATTCCTCGAATGTTGATTTAATCTAGAGGCTTGATTTTACTTTTCACTCCAGGGAGGAGATTTCCGATGGCTGAACCCATGTTGATTGCTCAAAATGCCCAAGCACAGTGTCACCTGCTGCCGGGTCTGGCCAACCGCCATGGCTTGATCACCGGGGCCACTGGCACCGGCAAAACCGTGACCTTGCAAACCCTGGCCGAAAACTTTTCGCGGATGGGCGTGCCGGTCTTCATGGCCGACGTCAAAGGTGACCTGACCGGGGTCAGCCAAGCGGGCAAGATCGGCGACAAGCTGGCCGCTGTGCTGAAAGACCGGGGGCTATCGCTGCCGGAGCCCTTGGCCTGCCCCACCACGTTGTGGGACGTTTTTGGCGAACAAGGCCACCCGGTGCGCGCCACCCTGTCGGACATGGGCCCCTTGCTGCTGACCCGCATGTTGGGCCTGAACGAAACGCAAGCCGGGGTGCTGAACCTGGTGTTCAAGATCGCCGACGACAACGGCTTGCTGCTGCTGGACATGAAAGACCTGCGGGCCATGCTGCAGTACGTAGGGGACAACGCCAAACAGTTCACCACCGAATACGGCAACATCAGCGCCGCCAGCGTCGGCGCCATCCAGCGCGGCTTGGTGCAAATCGAGACCCAGGGCGGCGACCAGTTCTTTGGCGAGCCCATGCTCAACATCGAAGACTTCATGCAGACCGACGCGCAAGGCCTGGGGGTGGTGAACATCCTTGCGGCCGACAAGCTGATGAATTCGCCGCGCCTTTACGCCACCTTTTTGCTGTGGATGCTGTCGGAGTTGTTCGAGGTTCTGCCCGAGATCGGCGACCCGGATAAGCCCAAGCTGGTGTTCTTTTTTGACGAGGCGCATTTGCTATTCAAGGACGCGCCTGCGGTCTTGGTCGAGCGCATCGAACTGGTGGTGCGTCTGGTGCGCTCCAAAGGCGTTGGGGTGTACTTCGTCACGCAAAACCCGCTGGACATCCCCGACAGCGTGCTGGGCCAGTTGGGCAACCGGGTGCAGCATGCCCTGCGCGCGTACACCCCGCGTGATCAAAAAGCCGTGAAATCCACCGCCCAAACCATGCGCCCCAAGGCAGGACTGGACATCGAGGCCGCCATCACCGAGCTGGCCGTAGGCGAGGCCCTGGTGAGCTTTCTGGACGCCAAGGGCCGCCCTTGCGAGACCGAGCGGGTCTTTGTGCTGCCCCCGGGCAGCCAACTCGGCCCCATCACGCCCGCCCAGCGCCAGTCGTTGATTCAGGGCTCTTTGGTGGCCGGCGTTTACGAACAAGCCCTGGACCGGGAGTCGGCTTACGAAAAAATCAAGGGCCAGGCCACTGCTGCCGGTCAAGCTCCAACCGCCCACCCTTTGCCAGGGCAAACTGCAACTTCGACCGAACCGGCCGGCGGTGGCCTGATGGGTGGGCTGTCTGACATGCTGTTTGGCAGCTCAGGCCCGCGCGGTGGGCAACGCGATGGGGTGGCCCAGTTGGTGGTCAAAAGTGCCGTGCGCACGGTGGGCTCGGCCATTGGCAGGGAAATCGTGCGCGGCGTGCTTGGCAACTTGCTAGGAAGTGGCCGGCGCAGGTAACCACAAGCCAACCGCCGACAAGCCAACCAGCTTCGGCCCACAAAAAAGGCCCCGAAGGGCCTTTTTTGTGAACCCGTATCTGAAAAAGGGGCCAGGAAGCGGGTACGGGTCTTAATCGGCCGTCGCTTCTTCTGGCTCGGTAGGCTCCGAGCGCGAAGCACGGCTTTCCTTTTTCGGGTTGGGCGTGATGTCCAGTAAGACCTCGTCCTTGTCGTCCATGTCCACCGTCAGGCGGCCACCCTCAGTCAGACGCCCAAACAGCAACTCGTCGGCCAAAGCCTTGCGGATCGTGTCCTGGATCAGGCGCTGCATCGGACGCGCGCCCATGAGCGGATCGAAGCCCTTCTTGCCCAAGAACTTGCGCAAGGCGTCGGTGAAGTTAACGTCCACCTTTTTCTCGCCCAACTGGGTTTCCAGTTGCAGCAGGAATTTATCCACCACGCGCAGGATGATCTGTTCGTCTAACGGTTTGAAGCTGACCATGGCGTCCAGGCGGTTGCGGAACTCTGGCGTGAAGAGGCGCTTGATGTCGGCCATTTCATCGCCTGCCGCGCGGGGGTTGGTGAAACCAATGGTGGCCTTGTTCATGGTCTCGGCCCCCGCGTTGGTGGTCATGATGATGATCACATTGCGGAAATCGGCCTTGCGCCCGTTGTTGTCGGTCAAAGTGCCGTGGTCCATCACCTGCAGCAGCACGTTGAAGATGTCCGGATGGGCTTTTTCGATCTCATCGAGCAAGAGCACGCAATGGGGCTTCTTGGTCACCGCCTCAGTCAACAAGCCGCCCTGGTCAAAGCCCACATAGCCGGGGGGCGCGCCGATCAGGCGGCTGACGGCGTGGCGCTCCATGTACTCGGACATGTCAAAGCGAATGAGCTCAATGCCCATGATGTAAGCCAGTTGCTTGGCCGCCTCGGTCTTGCCCACGCCCGTGGGGCCCGAGAACAGGAACGAGCCAATCGGCTTGTCGGTCTTGCCCAGGCCCGAGCGGGCCATCTTGACTGCAGAGGCCAGCACTTCGATGGCTTTGTCCTGACCAAACACCACCGATTTGAGGTCACGCTCGATGGTCTGCAACTTGCTGCGGTCGTCGTTGGACACGTTGGCCGGTGGGATTCGGGCGATCTTGGCGACGATGTCCTCAATTTCGGCCTTGCCAATCGTCTTTTTGCGCTTGGAGGCCACCTGGATGCGCTGGGCCGCACCAGCTTCGTCGATCACGTCAATCGCCTTGTCGGGCAACTGGCGGTCGTTGATGAACTTGGCCGACAACTCAGCGGCAGCCTGCAACGCCGCGTTGGTGTACTTGACGCTGTGGTGGTCTTCAAAACGGCTTTTGAGGCCTTTGAGGATGTCCACCGTCTCGGACACCGTGGGCTCGACCACGTCCACTTTCTGGAAGCGACGCGACAAAGCAGCGTCTTTTTCAAAGATGCCTCGGTATTCGGTGAAGGTGGTCGCGCCGATGCACTTGAGCTGGCCACTGGAGAGGGCTGGCTTGAGCAAGTTGGAGGCGTCCAGGGTGCCGCCCGAGGCCGCACCCGCACCGATCAGGGTGTGGATTTCGTCAATGAAAAGAATACCGTTGGGTTTTTCCTTGAGCGACTTGAGCACGCCCTTGAGCCGCTGTTCAAAGTCACCCCGGTACTTGGTGCCTGCGAGCAGCGCACCCATGTCAAGCGAGTACACCGTGGCTTCGGCCAAGATGTCGGGCACAGTGCCCTGCGTGATGCGCCAGGCCAAGCCCTCGGCAATCGCGGTTTTACCCACACCGGCTTCGCCCACCAGCAGCGGGTTGTTTTTGCGGCGGCGGCACAAAATTTGGATCGTGCGCTCGACTTCGTATTCACGGCCAATCAGGGGATCGATCTTGCCTTCTTTGGCCGCCTGATTGAGGTTGTTGGTGAACTGCTCCAGGGGCGAGGCTTTTTCGTTGCGCTCACCACCGCTGGCCTCCTCGGTTTCGGCGCTTGCGGGCGCATCGGATTTGGCCGCCTCGGGCGGATCGGTCTTGCGAATGCCGTGGGCAATGAAATTGACCACGTCCAAACGCGTGATGCCCTGCTGGTGCAGGTAATACACGGCGTGCGAGTCTTTTTCGCCAAAAATAGCCACAAGCACGTTGGCACCGGTGACCTCCTTTTTGCCGTTGCCGGTGGATTGCACATGCATGATGGCGCGCTGGATCACGCGTTGGAACCCCAATGTGGGTTGCGTGTCAACCTCTTCCGCACCGGCGACCTGCGGGGTGTTGTCCTTGATGAAATTGCTCAAGGCTTTGCGCAAATCATCGATGTTGGCCGCACATGCTCGCAGCACTTCGGCCGCACTGGGGTTGTCCAACAGGGCCAGCAGCAAGTGCTCCACCGTGATGAATTCATGGCGCTGCTGACGAGCTTCAACAAAGGCCATGTGCAAGCTGACTTCCAATTCTTGGGCAATCATGTGATTTCCTTATGCCTTGCTGAGTAAATGAGATGGTTGGGAGGTGGGGGGCATACCGACTTATTCAATGGGTTCACTGACACATTGCAGCGGGTGACCGGCCTGTTTGGCTGCGTCCAGAACCTGATCGACCTTGGTGGCGGCCACGTCGCGTGAGTAAACACCGCATACGCCTTTGCCGTCCAAGTGGATTTTGAGCATGATTTGGGTGGCCGCTTCGCGGTCTTTGCTGAAAAACTCCTGGATCACCATCACCACGAATTCCATCGGGGTGAAGTCGTCGTTGAGCATCGCCACCTGGTACATCTGGGGCGGTTCTATTTTCTGCGCACGTCTTTCGAGGACCACGGCGTCGCCGCCATCGGGCGCTCGCGGGGTCACGGTCGGCAGCGTGGGTTGGGAAGGTTTTTTCGTTGCCATGATTTCATTCTATCGATGCTTTCAAGCCCTTTGAGCACGGGGCTTGAAAAGTCTTGGCTCCCTGCGGCACAAATGCTGCACCCCGGGAAAACCTCACATTGACAAATTCGCTTTGAATTACTCAAACTGAGCCCTCTAATAAAAATACGGAGACATCGTATGCCCAGTGGGACGGTCAAATGGTTCAACGATGCCAAAGGTTTTGGTTTCATTCAACCCGACGGCGGCGGCGCTGACGCCTTTGTCCATTTCTCGGCCATCCAAATGGAGGGCTTCAAAAGCCTCAAGGAAGGCCAGCGCGTCGATTTCGAGCTGACCCAGGGCGCCAAGGGCCTGATGGCCGCGAACATCCAGGCCACGTCACAGGCCTTGTCGTCGACTGAGAGGCCCTCAGACAGCGCTTTGGCCAGCCAGGGTGAGCCCGACGCGGCGCACGGCCAATTCTCAAGCAACCGCACCCCTTGAAGTGCTGAAAATCGGCGCTCGCGTGGCTTTGGGCCTTGAGGTTTGGCGTTGGGGACGGTCTGCCTCCTGCTGTTGCCGAGTTCGGGAAGGCCTGAGCCGACATATGCCGGTTTTTTGCACGGGATGTGAACGCCCCCTGCACGGCGCCACGCTGGCCAGGGGTTATCCTTGGGGCTTGCTTATTTACTGCTTGTTCACCCCAACCATGACTGCCCTTTTTTTAACGCCTTATCGCTCTTTTTGCTACATGGCACGGGATTTTTTCAGGCTCAGCGTTGCCCTCTGGATCGGCTGCAGCCTGCTGCTGGGCGGATCACTGGCATACGCCCAGTCAAACCCCGGGCCACAATTGGGCCTGGCCCGTACGCAACTGACGGTCGGCATGCACCGCCTGGATGTTCAATTGGCCCAAACCCCCGAGCAGCGCCAGACTGGTCTGATGTGGCGCAAGGACATGCCGGTGCATGAGGGCATGCTGTTCGTGTTCGAACAAGCGACCACCCAATGCTTTTGGATGCGCAACACCCTGATTCCTTTGACCGCTGCTTTTGTCGAAGACGATGGCACCATCGTCAACTTGGCCGACATGCAGCCGCAAAGCGATGACTCGCATTGCTCCAGCAAACCCGTGCGCTTTGTGCTGGAGATGAACCAAGGCTGGTTTGCCAAGCGACAAATCAAGCCCGGCGCCAAACTCGGTGGCGCCGTGTTCAGCAAGCGGCCATCCTGAGGGTCAAACGCCCCAGACCATGTCGGCCGGGTCCGCCACGCAGTGCTTGAGCATCTTGAGCATGGGGCTCGCCCGTTGCGCGAGACGCACCGGGTTCAGGGCCTCGCCAAAGGCGTGTTGCGGGCTGTCTTTGGGCGCCAAAGCTTTTTGCGCCTCCTGGCTGCGCTGCAAACGAGCCGCCTCGTCCTGGGCCACAGCCGACTCCAGCTTGGCAATGGCCGCTGGCAGGTCCTTCACCAAAATGATGCCTTTGACAGGGTCGTGACCCAACATGATGTGCAGCAGCCGGCGGGCATCGGGCTCGAGCATGATGAGGTCGCTGGTCACTTGGGATTTGAACTTGAACAACATGGGCACTCCAATCGGAATAATTCAGCGACCCACCGTCTCCACACCCTCGTCGTCAACGGCATCGCCCTGAATCAAGGCCTTGAGTTTATGGCTGGCATGGAAGGTCGCGACACGACGTGCATCAATCGGGATCAATTCTCCAGTGCGCGGGTTGCGCCCGGGACGTGCTGCCTTGGTGCGGATCTGGAAATTACCGAAACCGGAAATCTTCACATCGTCACGCGCAATCAGGCTGTCCACCACCAGGTCAAAGAAGGCATCGACCATGTCCTTGGACTCGCGCTTGTTCAAGCCGATCTGTTCGAACAACAAATCGGCCAGATGCGCCTTGGTCAGGGCCGGTGTTTCCAGAGATTCAAAACTAATTTGCATGGCACACCCTCAGCTGCGTAAACGCGCTGAAACTCGCTCTGACAGGCTGGCCATGACGGCACCCATGGCGGCTTCGATCTGGGCATCGGTCAAGGTGGCCTCGTCGCTGTGCAAGCTCAAACGCACCGCCAGACTTTTCTCGCCCACTGCCAAACCGCCAGCCGCATCCATCTTGGGGCGGTAAACATCGAACAGCACCGCATGGCGCAGCAAACCCTCAGTCGCGGCGCTGTGGATGGCCTGCATCAACTGGGCATGGGTGACCTGCTCGCGCACGATCACGGCGATGTCGCGCTCCACCGCTTGCAGTTTGGCGACGGGCTTGGCCACGGGCACGCTGCGCTGGCTGACCGCATTCAGGTCCAGCTCGAACACCACAGGCGCGTGCGGCAAGTCCCAGGCCTGACGCCAGCGCGGGTGCAATTCACCCACATGACCGATCACATGGCCATTGAGCAGCACCTGGGCTGCGCGGCCGGGGTGCAAAGCGGGGTGTTCGGAGGTCACAAATCCGGCTTGAGCCGGGGCCAGCAAACGCTCGACATCGGCTTTGACGTCAAAGAAATCCACCAGACGCGACTTGCCGGTCCAATTCAGCGGCTCCAAGGGGCCCCAGGCCATGCCTGAAACTTTCATGGGCTGGTCGAAACCTTCTACGGTGGTGTCGTTGCTTTGCACGGCGGCATTGCGCAAAAACACGCGCCCCAGCTCGAACACGCGCACGCGGTCGGCCTTGCGGTCGACATTGAACTTCACGACTTGCAGCAGCGAGCCGATCAGGCTGGAGCGCATGACACTCATCTGGCTGGCAATCGGGTTGAGCAGCCGGACCGGGTGGGCGTTGCCCGCCAGATCACGCTCCCAGCTTTCTTCGACAAAGCTGTAGTTGATGGTTTCCTGGTAACCCAGTGCCGCCATGACGCGTCGCACGGTCGACGGGCTGCGCTCGTTATCAGGGCGCACCTTGGCCGTGATGGGGGCCAGCGGTGGGTTCGTGGGCAGGTTGTTGTAGCCCACCATGCGGGCCACTTCTTCGATCAGGTCTTCTTCGATCTGCAAATCGAACCGGAAGCTGGGCGGCGTGACGGTGACGGTGCCCTCGCCTTCAGCGACTTGCAAACCCAAACTGCGCAGCACATCGGCGCACTGCTGCTGCGTGAGCGGCATGCCAATCACCTTGACCGCACGGGCCACGCGCAGCGTGACAGGCGTGATCGCTGGCACGTTCAGGATCTGATCGTCAACGGGGCCGACTTGGGTCTCGGGTGTGCCGCAAATGTCCAGCACCAACTGGGTGATGCGCTCAATGTGCTCCACCGTCAGTTGCGGGTCCACACCACGTTCAAACCGGTGACCGGCATCGGTTGAAAAGTTGAAGCGGCGCGAACGGCCCGCGATGGACGTGGGCCACCAGAAAGCGGCTTCGATGTAGATATTTTGCGTGTCGTCGGACACGGCGGTGGCATGGCCACCCATGATGCCCGCCAGCGATTCGACCTCGCGGTCATCGGCGATCACGCCGACCTTGTCGTCCACGGTCACGGTGTTGCCGTTGAGCAACTTGAGCGTTTCGCCAGGCTGGCCCCAACGCACCTTCAGGCTACCGTGGATTTTGTCGAGGTCAAAAATGTGCGAAGGCCGACCGAACTCGAACATCACGTAGTTGGAGATGTCCACCAGCGGGCTCACGCTGCGCTGGCCGCAACGGGCCAGGCGATCGACCATCCACTGCGGGGTTTGGGCCTGGGTGTTCACACCCTTGACCACACGACCGCTGAAGCGCCCGCACAGGTCGGTGGCCTGTACCTTCACCCCCAGCTTGTCGCTGACCTGTGTGGCCACTGGTGTGAAAATCGGGGCCTTTAAAGGCGCGCCGGTCAGGGCCGACACTTCGCGGGCGATGCCATAAATGCTCAAGCAGTGCGCCAAATTGGGCGTCAACTTGAGCGTCATCAGGGTGTCGTCCAAGTTCAAGTACTGGCGAATGTTCTGACCCAAAGGAGCGTCAGCGGGTAACTCCAGCAGGCCGCCGTGGTCATCGGCAATCTGCAACTCTTTGGCCGAGCACAGCATGCCCTGGCTTTCAACGCCGCGCAGCTTACCGACCTTGATCACAAAAGGTTTGCCATCTTCGCCTGGAGGCAATTCGGCACCCACCATGGCGCAAGGCACGCGGATGCCCACACGGGCATTGGGGGCTCCGCACACGATGTTGAGCAAAGCGCCCTGCCCCACGTCCACCTGGCACACGCGCAGGCGGTCGGCGTTCGGGTGTTGCACGGCTTCCTTGATTTCACCGACCACGATGTGCTTGAACGGCGGGGCCACGGGCTCGAGTTCTTCCACTTCAAGGCCAGCCATGGTCAGGGTGTCGGCCAGTTGCTGGGTGCTAAGGGACGGGTTGCAGAACTCGCGCAACCAGGATTCGGGAAATTGCATGGCTCGTGTCTCGTGTATCGGACTTGGGAGGTAATTACTGGAACTGGCTCAGGAAGCGCACATCGCCGTCAAAGAACAGGCGCAAGTCGTTCACGCCGTAGCGCAGCATGGTAAAACGGTCCATGCCCATGCCAAAGGCAAAACCAATGAAGTGCTCAGGGTCCAGGCCCATGTTGCGCACCACGCTGGGGTGCACCTGACCGGAGCCGCCCACCTCGAGCCAGCGACCGGCCAGCGGGCCGCTCTGGAACTGGATGTCGATCTCGGCGCTGGGTTCGGTGAAGGGGAAAAAGCTGGGACGAAAGCGCAAAATCAAGTCATCGCTTTCGAAAAAGGTGCGGCAGAAATCGGTGACCACGACCTTCAAGTCCTTGAAGCTCACATTCTCGCCAATCCACAGGCCTTCGCATTGGTGGAACATGGGCGAATGGGTGGCATCGCTGTCCACACGGTAAGTGCGGCCTGGGGCAATGACACGGATTTCGGGCATCCCTTGACCCGCGTCGAGTTGGTTCTTGTAGCGTTTGACGTGCTGCACTGCATGACGGATCTGCATCGGGCTGGTGTGCGTGCGCAGCAAATGACCGCCTTCCACATAGAAGGTGTCGTGCATGGAGCGGGCTGGGTGGTCTTCGGGCGTGTTGAGCGCGGTGAAGTTGAACCAGTCGGTCTCGATCTCGGGGCCCTGTGCCACTTCGAAACCCATGGAGCCAAAAATCTGTTCGACCCGCTCAAGTGTCAGCGAGACAGGATGCAAACCACCCCCCGCATTGGCGCTGCGTCCTGGCAGCGTCACATCGAGCGCTTCGGCTTTGAGCTGCGCTTGCAACTCGGCATCGGCCAACGCCTGGCGGCTCTCGTTCAGCGCGGCCTCGATCGCTTGCTTGGCGCTGTTGATGGCAGCTCCTCGGGTTTTCTTGCCCTCCACGCTCAGCGCGGCCATGCCCTTCATCAGCTCGGTCAAGCGACCGGACTTGCCCAAAAACAGGGCCTTGGCGTTTTCGAGGTCAGCAGGTGTCAGTGCCTGCGCAAAACTCTGGCGGGCAGATTCGACCAGGGTGTCCAGCTCGTTCATGGTGGGAATTTCGTAGATAACAAATTAAAAAAGGGATTGAAGCTTTTGTGAGCCTCAATCCCTTTGATCGAGTGCGTGACACAGGCCTAAAGGCCCATGCCACTCATGAACTCAAGCTGCGGCCAGTTTGGCTTTGACTTGGGTCACGATGCCAGCAAAAGCGGACTTGTCATGCACGGCGATGTCCGCCAGCATCTTACGGTCGATTTCGATGGCAGCCTTCTTCAGGCCGTTGGCGAACTGGCTGTAGGTCAGACCGCATTCACGCGCAGCGGCGTTGATACGGGCAATCCACAACTGACGGAACACACGCTTTTTGGTGCGGCGGTCACGGTAGGCATACTGGCCAGCCTTCATCACCGCTTGTTTGGCGATACGGAAGACATTGCCGCGGCGGCCGCGGAAACCTTTTGCAAGGGCCAAAACTTTCTTGTGACGGGCGCGTGCCGTTACACCACGTTTAACGCGAGGCATATATGTTCTCCTTGTTCGTCAGTAGTTACAGGCCAGCCATCGGCAGCATCTGAGCGATGTGACCCATGTTGGTCTCATGCACAGCCACTGCACCGCGAAGGTGGCGCTTGTTTTTGGTGGTCTTCTTGGTCAGGATGTGACGTTTGAAGGCTTGGCCGCGTTTAACGGTTCCACCGGGACGAACACGGAAGCGCTTTTTGGCGCTGCTTTTGGTCTTCATCTTGGGCATATTCATGCTCCTTTCATTGTGCTCGTGAGGCGTCTGCAAAAAATTTGCAGCCTTGTTGGCCCCGAGCCACTTTTAACAAAAGCCGCCCGAAGGCCGCTTTTGATTCAACCAGCCCTAAAGCCGGTCAAATTCTTTGTCAAGCCGATTCCGCCGGTACAGACGCATCAGACGACTTACCACCGGCCACAGGCTTTTTACGACCTGGTGCGATCATCATGATCATCTGGCGACCTTCCAGTTTGGGAAACTGCTCAACAATGATGGTGTCAGCCAGATCATCGCGAATTCGATTGAGTAGCGCCAAACCCAACTCCTGGTGGGTGATTTCACGACCACGGAAACGCAAAGTGATTTTGCACTTGTCACCGTCGGTCAAAAACCGGCGAATGTTGCGCATCTTGATGTTGTAGTCGCCGTCGTCCGTGCCCGGGCGGAACTTGACTTCCTTGATGTCAATGACCGTTTGCTTGGCTTTGGCTTCTGCCGCACGCTTTTGCTCTTGGTACTTGAACTTGCCGTAGTCCATCAGACGGCACACGGGAGGGCTGGCGGTGGCGGCAATTTCAACCAGGTCCACATCCATTTCACCGGCAAGGCGCAGGGCCTCTGAAAGTGACAAAATGCCCATGGGCTCATTTTCAGGGCCGGAAACACGGACTTCTGGGGCCATGATTTCACGGTTCAAACGGTGTTTACGTTCTTCGCGTTGGCGACGATCACGAAATTCGGTAGCGATGACTCAATCCTTTACGGAAAAAACTGCAAAAAGCAGCCTATCCATCTTTGTGCCCACGGGCCAAAGCTTGTGGCGAAACTCACCTTCAGGCTTTAGAAGCGATGTCGGCAGCAATGCGTTCAATGAACGCATCGATCGACATCACACCGAGGTCTTTGTTACCCCGGGCGCGCACAGCGACGGTACCTGCTGCCTTTTCCTTATCGCCAGCGACAAGAATGTAAGGCAGCTTTTGCAACGAATGCTCACGTATTTTATACGTGATTTTTTCGTTGCGCAGGTCCGTTTGAACCCTAAGGCCTTGATTTGACACCGATTTTTGCAGTTTTGCAGCGATTTCACGACAGTAATCAGACTGAGCATCGGTGATGTTCAGCACAGAAACCTGGATGGGGGCCAGCCAAGTGGGCAACGCCCCGGCATGCTGCTCGACCAAAATACCGATGAAACGCTCCATACTGCCCACGATGGCGCGGTGAAGGATCACCGGCCTATGGCGCGAACCGTCTTCGGCCACGTACTCCGCATCCAAGCGCTCAGACAAATTAAAGTCAACCTGGATCGTGCCGCACTGCCATTCACGGCCGATGGCGTCTTTCAGGGTGTATTCAATCTTGGGGCCGTAAAAAGCACCATCGCCTTGCGAAATCACGAAATCGCAACCGGAATGGCGCAGGCTGTCCATCAGTGCTTTTTCGGCCTTGTCCCACAGCTCGTCCGAGCCGATTCGGGCAGCCGGTCTCGTCGACACTTTGTAGAGGATGTCGCTGAAGCCAAAATCGGCGTACACATTCTTGAGCACCTGGGTGAAGGTGTCGCACTCGGGCAGGATCTGGTCCTCGGTGCAAAAAATATGGCCATCATCCTGCGTGAAGCCTCGCACGCGCATGATGCCGTGCAAACCACCGGAGGGCTCATTGCGATGACACTGACCGAACTCGCCGTAGCGAAGCGGCAGATCGCGGTAGCTCTTGAGGCCTTGCTTGAAAATCAGGATGTGCCCCGGGCAGTTCATCGGCTTTAGCGCGTAATCGCGCTTTTCCGACTCGGTGGTGAACATGTTGTCGCGGTATTTGTCCCAGTGGCCCGTTTTTTCCCACAGGGTTTTGTCCAAAATCTGTGGGCCTTTGACTTCGAGGTAGCCGCTGTCCCGGTAGACCTGACGCATATACTGCTCCACGGCCTGCCAGACGGTCCAACCCTTGGGGTGCCAGAACACCAAACCAGGGGCGTGCTCATCGATGTGGAACAAATCGAGCTCGCGGCCCAACTTGCGGTGGTCACGTTTTTCGGCTTCTTCCAGGCGCAACAAGTACTGCTGCAAGTCTTCCTTGCTGGACCAAGCGGTGCCATACACGCGCTGCAGCATCTCGTTTTTGCTGTCACCACGCCAGTACGCGCCGGCGACCTTCATGAGTTTGAAGTGTTTAAGCTTGCCGGTGCTGGGCACGTGCGGACCGCGGCACAGGTCTTCGAAATCGCCTTCGCGGTACAGGCTGACCGCTTGGTCGGCCGGAATGCTGCCGATGATTTCGGCTTTGTAATGCTCACCGATGGCCTTGAAGTGGGCCACCGCCTCATCGCGTGGCAGCTCACGACGCAACACGGGCTCGTCTTTGGCGGCCAGCTCGGTCATGCGCTTTTCGATCGCCACCAAGTCATCGGGCGTGAAGGGGCGACTGTAGGAAAAGTCGTAATAAAACCCGTTTTCAATGACGGGCCCGATCGTGACTTGCGCCTCAGGAAACAAGGCCTTGACCGAATAGGCCAACAAGTGAGCCGTGGAATGACGGATCAATTCCAGGCCTTCAGGGTCCTTGGCGGTCACGATGGCCAACTGGGAATTGGAGGACATGCTGAAGCTGGTGTCGACCAGTTGACCATTGACCTTGCCACCCAAGGCCGCCTTGGCCAAGCCAGCACCAATGGAGGCGGCCACCTCGGCCACGGTGACCGGGCCGGGAAATTCGCGCAATGAACCGTCAGGAAGCGTGATCTGAACCATGGAATTGAATGCAAAAACGCGGTCAATGACCGCGCCAAATTAGGGGAGAGGCGTCAACAAAGATTCATTTTCCCACAAATCAAAGCGCCGACAGGCTTGCTGGCCCTGGCGTTGGGCTAGGCTGGCGTAAAAGCACCGCAGCAGATCGCTCTGACTTAAAAACCTTGGATGAAGTTGCTCATTTGTCAGGCGAATGTCGGCAGGCTTGGTTTAAGATGGTAGCTTCCTTTTTCATCCTGTAAAAACACACCACGATGACCATGCCTGAAGCACGCACCAAAATCATTTACACCCTGACGGATGAAGCGCCTCTGTTGGCCACCGCAGCCTTCTTGCCCATCGTTCGCACCTTCACGCAACCGGCAGGTATTGAAGTTGAAACCAGCGACATCTCGCTGGCTGGCCGCATTCTGGGGGAGTTTTCCGATCACCTGAAGGCGGATCAAAAAGTCCCTGACAACCTGGCCGAGCTGGGCCGACTGACGCTGCGCGCCGACACCAACATCATCAAGCTGCCCAACATCAGCGCCTCGGTGGGACAACTCACAGCCGCCATCAAAGAACTGCAGTCCAAGGGTTACGCACTGCCCGACTATCCGGACGCCCCTAAAAACGACGAAGAAAAGGCCCTCAAGACGCGCTATGCCAAATGCATTGGATCGGCAGTGAACCCGGTTCTGCGCGAAGGCAACTCGGACCGCCGAGCACCCAAGGCCGTCAAGGAATTTGCCCGCAAGAACCCGCACAGCATGGCCGAATGGAGCCAGGCCTCACGCTCGCACGTCTCGCACATGCACGCGGGCGACTTCTATCATGGAGAAAAGTCCATCACGCTGGACCGCGCCCGTGAAGTGAAGATGGAGCTGATCACTCAAAACGGCAAAACCATCGTCCTCAAGCCCAAAGTGGCTTTGCTCGACCGTGAAGTCATTGACAGCATGTACATGAGCAAAAAGGCGCTGCTCGAGTTCTATGAAAAAGAAATCGAAGACGCCCACCAGACGGGTGTGATGTTCTCTCTGCACGTCAAGGCCACAATGATGAAGGTCTCCCATCCCATCGTTTTCGGCCACTGCGTGAAGATTTTCTACAAGGACGCGTTTACCAAGCACGGTGCTTTGTTCAAGGAATTGGGGGTGAATGTGAACAATGGCATGGCCGACTTGTATGCCAAAGTGGCCACCTTACCCCAGTCCAAACAAGACGAAATCAAACGCGATCTCCACGCTTGCCATGAAGGTCGCCCCGAGCTGGCCATGGTTGACTCGGCCAAGGGCATCACCAACTTCCATTCACCGAATGACGTGATCGTGGACGCTTCCATGCCCGCCATGATCCGCAACGGCGGCAAAATGTGGGGTGCCGATGGTCGCTTGAAAGACGTCAAGGCTGTGATGCCCGAGTCGACGTTTGCCCGTATCTACATGGAGATGATCAACTTCTGCAAATGGCACGGCGCGTTCGACCCCAAGACCATGGGCACCGTGCCCAACGTGGGCCTGATGGCGCAACAAGCCGAAGAGTACGGCTCGCACGACAAGACCTTTGAAATTCAAGAAGACGGCGTCGCCAACATCACCGACATCAACACGGGCGAAGTGTTGTTGTCGGAAAACGTGGAAGTTGGTGACATTTGGCGCATGTGCCAAACCAAAGATGCGGCGATCCGCGACTGGGTCAAGCTGGCCGTGACACGTGCCCGCAACTCCGGCATGCCCGTGGTGTTCTGGCTCGACCAGTACCGCCCACACGAAGCTCAGCTGATCACCAAGGTCAAGATGTACCTGCACGAGCACAACACAGCGGGTCTTGAAATTCAAATCATGAGCCAGGTGCGAGCGATGCGCTACACATTGGAGCGCGTGGTACGCGGCTTCGACACCATCAGTGCCACAGGCAACATCTTGCGCGACTACCTGACCGACCTGTTCCCGATCATGGAACTGGGCACCTCGGCCAAGATGCTGTCCATCGTGCCTTTGATGGCGGGCGGCGGGATGTACGAAACCGGTGCGGGCGGCTCGGCCCCCAAGCATGTGCAACAGCTGGTAGAAGAAAACCACCTGCGCTGGGACTCGCTGGGTGAATTCCTGGCCTTGGCCGTTTCACTGGAAGACCTGGGCCTCAAGCGAGGCAACAAAAAAGCCGTTATTTTGGCCAAAACCCTGGATGCGGCCACCGGCAAATTGTTGGACAACAACAAAAATCCTTCCCCCAAGACAGGTCAGCTGGACAACCGGGGCAGCCAGTTTTACCTGGCCATGTATTGGGCGCAGGAGTTGGCCGCGCAAACGGACGATCTGGCTTTGCAAAGCAAATTTGCACCGCTGGCCCAAACTTTGACCGAACAAGAAAAGAAAATCGTGACCGAATTCAATGCCGTTCAGGGCCGTGCGGTGGACATCGGGGGCTATTTTTTCCCGTCGCAAGACAAGCTCAAAGCCATCATGTGCCCAAGCGTCACTTTCAATGCAGCTTTGGCGGCGGCTGCCTGAAGCCAGCTGAAGCCAGCGCCCCAAGCGCGAAAGTTCAAAGCCACCCTCAGGGGTGGCTTTTTCATGAATTGTTCTGACACACCGAAAAAAGCCACCTGACACTCTCGCATCGGGAGGCTTTTTGTTTCATGCGCCCTTTCAGACGCCTTTCAAACAGCTCAGTGGAACTGCTCTTCTTCGGTCGAGCCGGACAGTGCTTTGACTGAAGACGAACCGCCCTGAATCACGGTGGTCACGTCGTCAAAATAACCGGCGCCGACTTCTTGCTGGTGTGACACGAAGGTGTAACCTTTGTCGCGTGCTGCAAATTCTGGCTCTTGCACCATGTTGACATAGTGCTTCATGCCTTCGCCGTTGGCGTAAGCGTGGGCAAACTGGAATGTGTTGTACCAGTTGATGTGGATACCGGCCAGTGTGATGAACTGGTACTTGTAACCCAAAGCCGACAGGTCTTCCTGGAAAGAAGCAATCTGGTTGTCGTTGAGGTTTTTCTTCCAGTTGAACGATGGCGAGCAGTTGTACGACAGAAGTTTGCCAGGGCAGGCAGCGTGCACCGCTTGGGCAAATTCACGGGCGAAACCAATGTCTGGCACACCCGTTTCGCACCACACCAAGTCGGCGTAGGGGGCGTAAGCCACGCCGCGGCTGATGGCTTGCTCCAGACCGTTCTTGACACGGTAGAAGCCTTCTTGAGTGCGCTCACCGGTCAAGAACGGTTTGTCGTTGGCGTCGTGGTCAGAAGTGATCAAGTTGGCGGCTTCAGCGTCGGTGCGGGCCAACACGATGGTGGATACGCCCATGACGTCAGCGGCGAAACGTGCAGAGATCAACTTCTCGCAAGCTTCATGCGTGGGCACCAACACTTTGCCACCCATGTGACCGCACTTTTTCACGGCCGCCAGTTGATCTTCGAAGTGCACACCCGCCGCGCCAGAGGCGATCATGTTCTTCATCAATTCGAAGGCGTTCAGCACACCACCGAAACCGGCTTCTGCATCGGCCACGATGGGCAAGAAGTAATCGATGAATTCCTTGGAGCCTGGCTCGACACCACGGCCCCACTGGATTTCATCGGCCCGTTTGAAGGTGTTGTTGATGCGGCGGACCATGGTGGGCACAGAGTCGTACGCGTACAGTGACTGATCGGGGTACATGGTCTCTGATGTGTTGCCGTCAGCGGCAACTTGCCAACCCGACAGGTACACCGCCTCCAGGCCCGCCTTGGCTTGTTGCATAGCCTGACCGGCAGAAATCGCGCCAAATGCGTTGACGTAGCCTTTCTTGGCGCCGCCGTTGACCTTTTCCCAGAGCTTCTCAGCGCCGCGCTTGGCCAAAGTGTGCTCGATGGGCATACTGCCGCGCAGGCGCACAACGTCGGCAGCGGAATAACCGCGCTTGACGCCTTTCCAGCGCGGGTTATTCGCCCAGTCTTTTTCAAGGGCAGCGATTTGCTGTCCACGGCTGAGTTGTTGAGTGATGTCTGCTGGCATGGGAAACTCCTGTGGTCAAGTTGAAAACATGTAATGGATCAGCGGGATCTGCCCGGTCGTTGCTTTGATCTTAACTCTTATATAAGACCATATTTTATCTTATGTCTTATAGAAGACATATTTTTTTATGTTATAGATCAATAGCTTACGCAATGATTTTTTCAATATGAAATTTTGAGTCATTATTCGAAATGGCCTGACAAAATCTATTGACGCAATTTATCGCGATATGAAAATCAAGTACGGCTCATGAAACGTCCCGCAAACAATACGATCGACAAACAACCCGAACAGCCTTCAACAGCGAGAACGCGGATTGCCACTCCACTCAATTCTGAGTGCACAGCTTCAATTCATGACGGACTGCGTCATGATTCCTCGACCAGCAAAAAGAGGAAAAAACCGCCAAATGCCCCCACTCTGTGAATCTAAGCCGCACCCCCAAGCCTTGGATGCCCAACAAATGGCATAAAACAGCGTGCAGAAAGTTGCCAAGACCCACAAAAGCAAAACAACGAGGGTAAAACAGCAACAACATCAAGGGAAAAATGATTTTTATGCTTGGAAAGTGCCACTTTCTCCATTAGCATCCTATTAGCTGTAAACACACCGTTTCTCAGCGGCGAACCAACTTCCGACCAAAGGAATTTCATCATGGCAACTGCGAAAAAAACCCCGGCCAAAAAAGCTGCAGCACCCGCTAAAAAAGCAGCACCGGCAGCCAAGGCTGCTCCCGCTAAAAAAGCGGCTGCTCCCGCCAAAAAAGCGGCTGCACCTGCTAAGAAGGTGGCCGCCAAGGCCCCCGCTAAAAAGGCAACTCCTGCAACCAAGCGCACACCCAACCCCGCCTTCATGAAAGCACTGACCCCCAGTGCCGCTCTGGCTGCCGTGGTGGGCGCTGCTCCTCTGCCACGCACCGAAGTGGTCAGCAAAATGTGGGTCTACATCAAGAAACACAAGCTGCAAGACAGCGTGAACCGTCGCGCCATCAACGCCGATGACAAGCTCAAGGCAGTTTTCGGCAAAGCGCAAGTCACCATGTTCGAAATGGCTGGCCTGATCGGCAAGCACCTGAAGTAATTCAGTCGCTTGAACCTCAAAAAAAACCCGCCTCGGCGGGTTTTTTTGTAGACCAACATACAGATCGCCCAGGCCGCACGAACTTGCTAACTTGGCAATCAAGTGGGTACTTGGCGGGTCAAAGCGGCTTGTGTGATCGCACTCAAAGTCCCGCGTGTAGAGATCACCTCAGGATCGAGCATGACCTCAATGAGTGTGCCCTGAGGACGGGCCAATGCAGCCAACAGCGCCGGCTCAAAGGCTTCGGTCTCCTCGATGCGCAGGCCCACGTACCCATAAGCCTCCGCCAAAGCGGCAAAGTCGGGGTTTTGCAGCTTAGAGCCCGTCACATGATTGGGGTATTCGCGCTCTTGGTGCATGCGGATGGTGCCGTACATGCCGTTGTTCAGCAACACAATGATGCTTTTGCCCCCGTGCTGCACCGCCGTGGCCAACTCTTGGCCGTTCATTAAAAAGTCGCCATCACCAGCGATGGTGAAAGCCAAGCGCCCGGTCAACAAGTTGGCCGCAATGCCGGCAGGCACGCCATAACCCATGGCCCCCACCGTGGGGGCCAACTGGGTTTTATGGCCCTTGACCAGGCCGTGGTGCTTGTAAAAACGGTGCATCCAGCTGGCAAAGTTACCCGCACCATTGGTCAACACGGCGTCCGCTGGCAAATGCTTTTGCAATGTAGCCACGATGGCTGGCATGTCAATGGTGCCGGGCAATGCCTGGGGCTTGAGGTTGTCCAGATAATCGGCCTGCGCGCCATGCGTCCAATCGCTCCAAGGCAGCTCGGTGGGCGCACTCAAGACTTCAAGGCTGCGGGCGGCCGCGTTCATGGTGGCGTGAATGGCCAAATCGGCTTGGTAGACCCGGTTGAGCTCTTCGGCACTGGCATGGATGTGGACCAATTTTTGAGTTGTTTTAGGGGCCTGCAGCAAGGTGTAGCCCCCGGTGGTCATTTCACCCAAGCGTGGGCCAATGGCCACGATCAGATCGGCATCGCGAACGCGTTGCGCCAAGCCAGGACCAATGCCAATGCCCACATCACCGGCATACAGCGGGTGGTGATTGTCAAACGTGTCCTGAAAGCGGAAGGCATTGGTCACAGGCAGCTGCCAGTTTTCGGCAAAGCGTTGCAGGGCTTGGGCGGCTTGCGTTGTCCAGCCACCGCCACCTGCGATGACCAAGGGCTTGCGGGCCGCCAGCAGCATGTCGCGCAGGCTGCGCAAGGCCCCTGGGTCGCTCCAAGCCTGAACAGGCTCCACGCGGCCCAAAGCTTGCGTCTTCACGGGCTGGGTCAGCATGTCTTCGGGCAACACCAAGACCACCGGGCCGGGCCTGCCGTTCATGGCGGTGGCAAAAGCGCGGGCCACATATTCGGGCAAGCGCTCAGGGTCGTCCACGCGCTCCACCCGCTTGGCCATGCCTTTGGTCGATGGGCCAAAAAAGTGGGTGTAGTCCATTTCCTGGAAGGCTTCGCGGTCGCGGGTGTCGCTGGCCACATCGCCGACAAACAACACCATGGGCGTGGAGTCTTGAAACGCGGTGTGAACGCCGATCGACGCGTTGGTGGCCCCAGGGCCACGCGTGACGAAACAGATCCCGGGCCGACCCGTGAGCTTGCCTTGGGCTTCGGCCATGAAGGCGGCCCCACCCTCTTGGCGGCAGGTTACGAAAGTGAGTTGGTCACGGTACAGGTGAAAGCCATCGAGCACCGCCAGGTAACTCTCTCCGGGCACCCCGAAAGCATGGGTGACGCCTTGGGCCAGAAGGCATTCAACAAGCAGGTGGCCAGCAATTTTTGAAGTCATTCCCCATTGTGCCCAAAGGCCCCGAAACCTGTCTGTCACGGCGGTGCAAGCAGGGCCTGCGCCGCCCTGGTGATCAAGCCGCCTGTTCGGTCACCTTGAACTCGAATTGTCCCGGGTTGCGCACCGGGTCGACCGACACCTCAATGGTGCATTTGGGCGGGAAACGACCTTCCAGTAAAAGTTTGGACAAAGGATTTTCCAGGCGCTGTTGAATGGCCCTTTTCAAAGGTCTTGCGCCAAAAACCGGGTCAAAGCCCACCTTGGCCAATTCGGACAGGGCCGCCAGGCTGACCTTTAAGTTCAGGTCCATGCGGGCCAAGCGGTTTTTCAAGACGCCCAGTTGGATCTCGGCAATCGCGGCGATGTGTTGTGCATCCAGGCTGTGAAAGACCACGGTTTCGTCAATGCGGTTCAAGAATTCGGGTCTGAAATGGGTCTTGAGCTCATCCCACACCGCGTCCTTGATGTCCTCAGCAGGCTGGCCCACCATGGCCTGAATCAAGTGAGAACCCAGATTGGAGGTCATCACGATGACGGTGTTTTTGAAGTCCACCGTGCGGCCCTGTCCATCGGTCAAACGGCCATCGTCGAGCACCTGCAGCAAAACGTTGAACACGTCAGGGTGGGCTTTTTCCACCTCATCAAGCAACAAGACACTGTAAGGTTTGCGACGCACAGCCTCGGTCAGATAGCCCCCCTCCTCATAGCCGACGTAACCAGGTGGCGCGCCAATGAGACGGGCCACCGAGTGCTTTTCCATGAATTCACTCATGTCCATCCGAATCAGGTGGTCCTCGCTGTCAAACAAAAAGCCTGCCAGCGCTTTGCACAGCTCCGTCTTGCCCACACCCGTAGGCCCCAAAAACAAGAAGGAGCCGGTGGGACGGTTAGGGTCGGAAAGGCCTGAACGCGAGCGGCGAATGGCGTTGGCCACGGCCGCAATGGCCTCCTCCTGACCGACCACGCGCTGGTGCAGTTTTTCTTCCATCTGAAGCAGTTTTTCACGCTCACCCTGCATCATCTTGGACACCGGGATGCCGGTGGCTCGAGACACGACCTCGGCTATTTCTTCGGCCCCCACTTGGGTGCGCAGCAAGCGGTGCACCGATTTTTCACCAGGTGCTGCTTCCTTGGCCTGCACTTCTTTGAGAATTTTTTCCAAGGCAGGCAACTTGCCATATTGCAACTCGGCCACTTTGTTGAAATCGCCCTTGCGGGTCAGCTCCTCAATTTGCTGCCTGAGCTGGTCGATTTGCTCGCGCACCTGCTGCCCGCCTTGGGCCTGCGACTTCTCGGCGCGCCAGATTTCTTCCAGGTCTGCGGCTTCTTTTTTCAGCTTGACGATCTCTTCCTCGATCAAGGCAAAGCGTTTTTGTGAAGACTCGTCGCTTTCTTTACGCACCGCTTCTCGCTCAATTTGAAGCTGGATCAATCGGCGGTCCAACTTGTCAATCACCTCTGGTTTGGAGTCGATTTCAATCTTGATCTTGGCTGCAGCTTCGTCAATGAGGTCAATCGCTTTGTCGGGCAAAAAGCGGTCGGTGATGTACCGGTGGCTGAGTTCGGCGGCAGCCACAATGGCCGGGTCGGTGATGTCCACGCCGTGGTGGATTTCGTATTTCTCCTGCAAGCCGCGCAAGATGGCGATCGTGGCCTCGACGGTGGGTTCGTTGACCAGAATTTTCTGGAAACGACGCTCTAAAGCCGCGTCTTTTTCAATGTATTTGCGGTACTCGTCCAATGTGGTCGCGCCCACACAATGCAACTCGCCCCGAGCCAGCGCAGGCTTGAGCATGTTGCCCGCGTCCATGGCCCCTTCGGCCTTGCCCGCGCCTACCATGGTGTGCAGCTCGTCTATGAACACAATGGTCTGGCCTTCGTCTTTGGCCAGTTCACTGAGCACGGTTTTCAGGCGCTCTTCGAACTCGCCCCTGAATTTGGCCCCAGCGAGCAAAGCCGCCATGTCGAGCGACAACACCCGCTTGCCTTTGAGTGAATCAGGCACTTCGCCCGCCACGATGCGCTGAGCCAAGCCTTCGACAATCGCCGTCTTGCCTACACCAGGCTCGCCAATCAGCACAGGGTTATTTTTGGTGCGGCGCTGCAAGACCTGGATGGCGCGGCGAATTTCATCGTCACGCCCGATCACCGGGTCAAGCTTGCCAATGCGGGCCCGCTCGGTCAGGTCGACACAGTATTTTTTGAGCGCTTCGCGCTGGCCTTCCGCATCGGCACTGCCCACACTTTGCCCTCCCCGCACGGCGTCGATGGCCGCCTCCAGACTTTTGCGGTTCAGGCCATGCACTTTGGCGATGCGCGCCGCCTCTGATTTGCTGTCGGCCAAGGCCAGCATGAACAATTCGCCCGCAATGAACGCGTCGCTGCGCTTGATGGCTTCTTTCTCGGCAGTCTGCAAGAGCTTGACCAAGTCGGGGCCCACTTGCACCTGGTCTTGTCCGGTCACTTGAGGCAAGCGCGCCACAGCCGCTTCGGCCGCCTGCAGCAGGGCAGGCACCTGAACGCCCGCACGTTGCAAGATGGCTTTGGGGCCATCGTCTTGCAAGAGCATGGCGACCAACAAGTGCTGGGGCTCGATGTAGGCATGGTCTTTTCCCAGGGCCAGCGACTGGGCATCCGACAAGGCTTCCTGAAATTTAGTGGTGAGTTTGTCAATTCGCATGTGTTGATCTCCAATGCCCGTCATCTTGTGCTGAAAATGACATTTTCAAGGGAATGTAAAGCTCGCACTATTGCCTAAAATCAAAGCATGAACATTCACCAACTGTCCGTGAACCACGATGAGCGGCAAGACCGCTTATTGCTGCGTTTGAACACCCAAGATCTGAAGGAATTCCGTTTTTGGCTGACACGGCGCATGTCACTGCGTTTGATGCCCGCCATCGAGCAATCGGCCGAGCGCCTGGAGGCCGCGCAACCCGGCGTGGCGGTCACCGATGCCCCATCACAACAACTGCTGAGCGAGCTCAAACGCGATGCATTTCTGAAAAAAGCTGACTTTGCCACCCCTTTCGAAAACCGCGCCACCCATTGGCCGCTGGGGGCTGAACCCCTGCTCATCACCGATGCCCATTTGAGTATCCAACCCGGCGGGGCTTTGGAAATTTCTTTTGAAGACAAGTCCGACCCGGCACAAGCCCGATCCTGCCAGCTGCACCTGCAAGTCAGCCTGGTTCATGGCATGGCGCACCTGATACGGCAAGCCAGCGAAAAAGCCGAATGGTTGGCTGTGAGCAGCCCCATCCAAGCGACCGAGGCGGGGCCTACGCTGCCCCAAGAGCCGCCTCGCTACCCACACTGAAGCCCATAGTTCCGGCACGACCTGGTTCAGGGGTTGTGGGCCTGGATGCCCCAACGGGCCAACGCCGCATCGTCTGACACGCGGGCGTCCACCCAGTGAGCGCCTTCAGGGGTTTGCTCTTTTTTCCAGAACGGGGCCTGGGTTTTCAGATAATCCATCAAAAATTCGCAGGCCTTGAAGCTCTCGCCCCGGTGCGCCGAGGTGACCGCTACCAACACAATCTGGTCAGCCGGCAGCAAGCGCCCAACGCGGTGCACCACACGCGCCGCGTAAAAATCAAACCGCTGGTGCGCTTCGTCGATCATGGCTTCGATCGATTTTTCAGTCATGCCCGGGTAGTGCTCAAGCTCCATGGCCTGGACTTCGTCGTGCGCTTGACCCGTCAAGGCACGGGTGTCGCGCACGGTACCTACAAAGCTGCACACGGCACCCACGCGCAAGTCCTGCCCCCTGAGTGCGGTCAACTCCTGCGTGACGTCAAAGTCCTTGGTCTGAATGCTGACTTGGGGCGACATGGCATCAACCTCCGGTGACAGGCGGGAAAAAGCCGACCTCGCAGCCTTCCGTCAGGCTGGCGTTGTCTTGAACCATGATTTGGTTCAGGGCCATGCGCACCGGACGCTCGGGCATCAAGCAGACGCGGTAGTGCTCGCCCCGGGCCATCAGCTCGGTGCGCAAAGCGGCCAAATCGATGGCCTGGGTCTCCACGGTTTCGTGAGACAAGCCAATGGTTTCGCGCAGCGAGGCGAAATAGCGAACTTGCACTTTCATGCCAAACACTCCGAAAAGGGCCAAAAATCGACCAGTTGACCGGGCTCAATCGTCTGGCCACCCGGGTTGTCCACCACCCCATCGGCCCAGACCACCGAGGTCAACACCCCCGAACTCTGGTTGGGAAACAGGTCCAAGCCGCCCTGAGCATTACGCCGTACCCGCAAGAATTCTCGGCGCCTGTCGGCCTTGGGCCACTCGAAGTGCGCAGGCAAGCGCTGGGTCGGTGGGCCAGAGGGTGGCATGCCTTGTAATTGGCGCAGCAAAGGCCTGACCAAGAGCAAAAAAGTCATGAAACTTGACACCGGGTTGCCAGGCAAGCCCACGAAGTGGGCCACGCCCTCGGCAGTCTGACGCCGCACCTGGCCATAGGCAAAGGGTTTGCCCGGCTTCATGGCGATTTGCCACAGATTCAACTCGCCCAAAGACTGCACAGCCGGTTTGACGTGGTCCTCTTCGCCCACAGACACGCCGCCACTGGTCAGGATCAGATCGTGGTGGTCGGCAGCGGTTTTGAGAGCCGCCACAGTGGCCTCGCGCCGGTCAGGCACAATGCCCAGATCACTGACTTCACAGCCCATGCGGTGCAACAAGCTGCGCAGGAAAAAGCGGTTGGAGTTGTAAATACTGCCTGGGGGCATGTCCTGCGGGGCCACATCGCCCGGCATCACCAACTCGTCGCCCGTCGAAAACAAGGCCACCCGAGGGCGGCGCAAAACAGGCAGGTGCGCCAGACCCAGGCTCGCGGCCAGGCCCAGTTCGGCAGGCCCCAGTTTTTGACCACGCTGCAAAGCTGTCTGGCCTTGGCGGATGTCTTCGCCGCTGAGGCGAATCCACTGCCCGGGTTCGGGCAGCACCGAAAAGCGTACGGCATCGGATTCTCCGGGAACAGGCTCGGCTTGCTCTTGCATGACGATGGCGTCGGCGCCTTCGGGCACAGGCGCGCCAGTGAAAATGCGGGCAACTTGGCCTGGGGCCAGCGGCTGACCGGTGTGCCCGGCCGCGATGCGCTGGCCCACGCGCAACGAGACGCCTGGCGGCAACAAATCGGCGCGCCGCACCGCGTAGCCGTCCATCGACGAGTTGTCAAAGGCGGGCACTTGCAAGGCCGAAACCAGGTCCTCGGCCAACACGCGGCCATCGGCATCGAGGGTGGCAATCGACTCCAAATCGGTCAAGGGGTTGATGCGCGCGAGCAGCGCTTGCAGCGCATCGTCCAAGGGCATCAACAGAGCGCGGGGGGCAGTGCTCATGTGCTTTCAGTCGCAGTGTTGCACGATGTAGGCCTTGACCAAATCCGCATCCGCTTTCATCACCTGCACGCGTTTAGGCAAGGCTTCGATGCCTTCAAACTGCGGTGGACGTTCAGGCTGACGGCCCAAGGCTTGCACGATGGTGGCTGCGAACTTGATAGGCAAAGCCGTTTCGAGCACGATCATGGGCACCTGCTTGTGAAGGTGTTCTTGCGCCACCTTCACGCCGTCGGCGGTGTGGGTGTCAATCACCATGCCGTAGCACTCAAACACCTGCTGAATGGTCTTGATGCGGTCGTTGTGGATGCTGCGACCACTGTCAAAGCCATACACCGTGGCGGCCTGGGCAAAGCACGCGTCACCCGACAAATCAAAGAACCCTTGCTGGCTCAGGCCTGTTCCAAAAATGGCTTTGGTTTTTGCACTGTCTCTGCCCAGCAAGTCGAACACGAAACGTTCGAAATTACTGGCTTTGGAAATATCCATTGACGGGCTAGAGGTCTCGTGTGTATCGGCGGTACCGCGAACGCGGTAAACACCCGTTCGGAAAAACTCGTCGAGCACATCGTTTTCGTTGGTGGCCACCACCAAGCGGTCAATCGGCAAGCCCATCATGCGGGCCACATGGCCTGCGCACACGTTGCCAAAATTCCCGCTCGGCACGGTGAAGCTGACTTTTTGGTCGTTGCTGTAGGTGGCCTGAAAGTACCCGGCAAAGTAATACACCACTTGGGCCAGCAAACGCGCCCAGTTAATGGAGTTCACAGTCCCGATTTTGTATTTCCGCTTGAACTCCAGATCGTTGGAGACCGCCTTGACGATGTCCTGGCAGTCGTCAAACACACCTTCGATGGCGATGTTGTGGATGTTTTCGTCGAGCAGACTGAACATCTGCGCTTGCTGGAACGGGCTCATGCGGCCGTTCGGGCTGGTCATAAACACGCGCACGCCTTTTTTGCCGCGCATGGCGTATTCGGCCGCGCTGCCGGTGTCGCCCGAGGTGGCACCCAAAATGTTCAGCGTTTCGCCGCGCCGCGCCAACTCGTATTCAAACAAGTTGCCCAGCAACTGCATGGCCATGTCCTTGAAGGCCAAAGTGGGACCGTTGGACAAAGCCTCCAAATACATCTTGGGCTGGGCTTGCTCTGCAGCCTGCAAGGGCTTGAGCGGCACAATTTCTGGGGTGCCAAACACTTCAGGCGTGTAGGTCTTGCGGCACAAGTCCTGCAAGTCGCTCGGTGGAATGTCGTCAATGTAGAGGGACAAGACCTCAAAGGCCAAAGCCGCATAACCTTGGCTTTGCCAGACTTGGCGCAAACGCGTCAGAGCCGCAGCGTCGAGTTGCGGATAGCTTTCAGGCAAGTAAAGACCGCCGTCTGGTGCCAAGCCCTCGAGCAAGATGTCACAAAACTTTGGGCGGTCGGCGTGACCGCGTGTCGACAGGTAACGCATCAGTTCAACTCTTCCTTGCGAATGCGCACGATCGGGGCCATCACGGTGGGCAAGGCTTGCATCTGGGCCAACACCTCGCTTAGAGTGCCCTCACGCGTGTCGTGGGTCAGGATGATCACATCGGTCTGGTTTTCACCCGCTTGGCTGACCTGATCGGCCTCGCGCTGCAACACCGCGTCGATGCTGATGTCGGCCTGGGCCAGCAAACCAGTCAATTTGGCCAGCACACCGGCTTGATCGGCCACGCGCAAACGCAGGTAATAACTGGTCACCACCTCAGACATGGGCAACACAGCCAAGTTGCTCATGGCGCCCGGCTGGAAAGCCAAATGCGGCACGCGGTTGAGGGGATCTGCCGTATGCAAACGGGTGATGTCCACCAGGTCGGCAATGACCGCGCTGGCGGTGGGTTCGGAGCCTGCGCCCTTGCCGTAAAACAAGGTGGTGCCCACGGCATCGCCTTGCACCATCACAGCGTTCATGGCGCCTTCAACGTTGGCAATCAGGCGCTGGGTCGGCACCAGGCTGGGGTGCACGCGCAACTCGATGCCTTGCGCGGTGCGCTTGGTGATGCCAAGCAGTTTGATGCGGTAGCCCAATTGCTCTGCATATTTGATGTCGGCTGCGCCCAGTTTCGTGATGCCCTCGACATAGGCCTTGTCAAACTGCACCGGAATGCCAAAGGCGATTGCGCTCATCAAGGTCACTTTGTGGGCAGCGTCCACGCCTTCAATGTCAAAGGTCGGGTCGGCTTCGGCGTAACCCAGGCGCTGGGCCTCCTTGAGCACATCGGCAAAGTCCAGTCCCTTGTCGCGCATCTCGGAAAGAATGAAGTTGGTGGTGCCGTTGATGATGCCCGCCACCCACTGAATGCTGTTGGCGGTCAAGCCTTCACGCAACGCCTTGATGATCGGAATCCCACCCGCCACGGCGGCTTCAAAACCCACCACCACACCTTTGGCCTGCGCAGCCGCAAAAATTTCGGTGCCGTGCACGGCCAACAAGGCCTTGTTGGCGGTGACCACATGTTTGCCCGCGGCAATGGCCTCCAACACCAGCGCTTTGGCAATGCCGTAACCACCAATCAACTCAATGACGATGTCGATCTCGGGATTGGCAATCACTGCGCGGGCATCGCCCACCACCTGAACGCCCTCGCCCACAAGGGCTTGGGCACGCGCCACGTCCAAATCGGCCACCATGGTGATTTCAATGCCACGGCCTGCACGGCGCTGAATTTCTCCCTGGTTGCGCCTGAGCACATTGAAAGTGCCGCTGCCTACAGTGCCCACGCCCAAGAGGCCCACTTTGATCGGTTTCATTTATCTCTTCTTTACTGCAATTCGCCCGAAAGGCTCGGGCAGGGATTGAATTCAGGACAACACCGCTTCGGTGCCAAAACGTTGGCGTGCTCCCTCCAGAAAACGAGCGACGCGGCCAATGGCCTCGCGCAAATCGTCTTCATGGGGCAAAAATACGATTCGAAAATGGTCGGCATCAGGCCAGTTAAAGCCCGTACCCTGAACCAGCATGACCTTGGTTTCCTCGAGAAGCTGCAAGAAGAAATCCTGGTCGTCTTGTACCGGGTAGATCTGAGGATCGAGTTTGGGAAACATGTACAAAGCCGCACGGGGTTTGACGCAACTGACCCCCGGGATCGCCGTGATCAACTGGTACGCCACATCGCGCTGCTTGCGCAAGCGCCCCCCCTCGCCCACCAATTCATTGATGCTTTGATGTCCACCCAAAGCTGTTTGAATGGCCCACTGGCCTGGAACGTTGGCGCACAAACGCATGTTAGAGAGCATGTTCAGGCCCTCGATGTAATCGCGGGCTCTTTTCTTGTCGCCCGAAATCACCATCCACCCCGCACGGTAACCGCACGAACGGTAGCTTTTGGACAAGGAGTTGAAGGTCAAGGTGACCACGTCTTGCGACAAACTGCCCAAGGGGGTGTGCTTGACGCCGTCGTACAAAACCTTGTCGTACACCTCATCGGCAAAGATCACCAGACCATGCTCACGCGCAATCGCCACGATGCCCTTGAGCAACTCATCGGTGTACAAGGCACCCGTGGGGTTGTTGGGGTTGATGACCACAATGCCCTTGGTGAGCGGTGTGACCTTGGCACGGATATCGTCCAAATTGGGCATCCAGCCATTGGCTTCCTCGCAGCGGTAATGCACAGGCGTGCCCCCCGACAGACTGGCCGCCGCCGTCCACAGCGGGTAATCAGGCGAAGGCAAAAGCAACTCGTCGCCATCGTCAAGCAATCCGTTGGTGGCCATCACGATCAACTCGCTGGCCCCATTGCCCAGATAAATATCGTCCAGCGTCACACCCAAAATGCCTTGTTTCTGGGTTTCGTGCATCACGGCCTTACGAGCCGCAAAAATGCCTTTGCTGTCCGAATAACCCGCCGAATTGGGCAGGTTGCGGATCATGTCCTGCTGGATCTCTTCGGGCGCATCAAAACCAAAAACAGCCAGGTTGCCGATGTTCAATTTGATGATCTTGTGGCCGTCCTCTTCCATCTGACGCGCTCGGTCCATGATGGGGCCGCGAATGTCATAACAAACGTTGGCCAGCTTGGCAGATTTCTGAATGGTCTTCAAAGAGCCTCCAAAGGCAGTGTGGATCAGGGAAAACCTATAATTTGACCACATTTCTTTGGCCTCTCCAGCGCAGTTTTCACAGCTTGCCCTTTAATTGCGCCTCCCCTGAATTTTCCCACCCCATGAAACTCCAGCCCGACAAATCCAATGCCCCCACCATCAACGCTTACGACAGGGCTTGGATCGAAGTCAATGGCGTGCGGCATGCACAGTCGGTGGCCGTGACCAGCCTGCCCAATATACCGTCTGCGACCTGGGCGACGGGCCACTTTGAAGCACTTGGCGCGAGCGACTTCAGCCCCTGGGCCCAAAGCGGTGCCGAGCTGGTTTTGTTCGGCAGCGGACAAAAGCTGCGTTTTGCCAAGCCGCAATGGCTGCAGGACCTGTTCATGCGCGGCATCGGCGTAGAAACCATGGACACTGCTGCGGCATGTCGCACCTACAACATCCTGGCCAGTGAAGGACGCAAGGTGGTCGCCTTGCTTTTGATCGAGTCCTAAAGCATGATTTCTTTCGTTGTTTTTTTCTCTGCTCTTGGCGCGCAAATGCCAATGGCTGTTCCGGGTAAAATAGAGGGCTGTCGAGGCCCAAGGCCTTTAGCGAAACTGACACCAAGCAATGGTGGCACCCGCTCAACCAGTCAAGCGAGATAAAGTTCAATGGCGATCGTTCTCAACAAACCCCTTCCCGAATTTGAAGCCAATGCCACCAGCGGTCTGAAAGTTTCGAACATCTCCCACGTGGGTCAAACCGTTGTTTTGTTTTTCTATCCCAAAGACAACACCCCTGGCTGCACCACTGAAGCCATGCAGTTTCGCGACAAATACAAAGATTTCGTGAAAGCCGGCGCCTTGGTCCTTGGCGTGTCACGAGACAATATGAAATCGCACGACGATTTCAAAGCCAAGCTGGAGCTGCCCTTCGAGTTGATTGCCGACACCGAAGAAAAGATGTGCCACATGTTTGGTGTGGTGAAAAACAAGATCATGTACGGCAAAAAGGTCAAAGGCATAGAGCGCAGCACCTTCTTGATCGGGGCCGACGGCACCCTCAAGCAAGAGTGGCGCGGCCTGAAGGTCCCCGGCCATGTCGAAGAAGTGTTGCAGGCCGTCAAGGACCTCAAAAAAGCCAATGCTGTGGTTTGATGTCACCAGCCTGTGTTGTCACAGGGCTCGTGCATAATGAATTCATGACGCTGAAACGCAGTCCCTCATATTTTTATCTTCAAGCCGCCCGGTTTACCTGGCGGCTTTTTGTTTTCTGGTGTCCGAATTTTCAATCCTCTAAAGGCCTTCGTTCATGCCATTGCCACCCGCTCCCACTCACCGCGCCAGCCGCTTGACCCACACAGCCTTTGACAACAGCGAGACGCCAACCGATGCACCCGTCATGGTGCAAATCGAAACGAAACGGGGCTTGGCCAGCGAGACCCCCCAGGCCAGCACAGCCAAACGTTCTGCACGGCCGCGCAAGATCGACGCCAGTCCACTGTCACCCAAGACCCCAGGGGGTGCGCTGGCCACGTCAAACATCGAGCCCGCAGGCATGCCGCAAGCTGAGCCCCGTTCCGCTTTGGCCACGCCAGCCAGTCGGGTGAACAAATCCGCTACAGCCCGAACCAAACGTCGCAACGGCCCGAGCAAACTCTTTGTTCTCGACACCAATGTGCTGATGCACGACCCGATGAGTCTGTTCCGCTTTGAGGAACACGATGTCTTTTTGCCCATGATCGTGCTGGAAGAGCTCGACGGCCACAAAAAAGGCATGACCGAAGTGGCGCGCAATGCCCGTCAAGCCAGCCGCTCCCTCGACGCGTTGGCCTCTGGACAAGGGCAAGACCTGAGCCAAGGCTCAGCCTTGAGTGTCACGGGCCACTCGGATGCCACAGGGCAGTTGTTTTTCCAGACCCAGGCGCTCGACCTGAGCCTGCCCCTGGCACTGCCGCAAGGCAAAGCCGACAACCAGATCCTGGGCGTGGTCAAGGCGCTGGGCCAGCTGCATGCGCCTCGCGAAGTGGTGCTGGTGTCCAAGGACATCAACATGCGCGTCAAGGCCCGAGCGCTGGGGCTGCAGGCCGAAGACTACCAAAATGACAAGACCCTGGAAGACGGCGACCTGTTGTACCCGGGCTCCATGGCTTTGCCACCTGACTTTTGGCTCAAAAATGGCAAAACGGTGGAAAGCTGGCAGCAAGGCACCCACACCTTCTACCGCATCAGCGGCCCCATCGTGCCGAGCCTGTTCATGAATCAGTTCGTGTATTTTGAGGCACCCGGAGAACCCAGCCTGTTTGCGCGCGTCACCGAAATTCGCGGTAAGACGGCGGTGCTGCGCACGCTGAAGGACTTCAACCACCAAAAGAATGCGGTTTGGGGCGTCACCACACGCAACCGAGAACAGAACTTCGCGATGAACCTGTTGACCGATCCGGACATCGACTTTGTGACGCTGGCGGGGACCGCTGGCACGGGTAAAACACTGATGGCCCTGGCCGCAGGCCTCACTCAGGTGCTGGATGATCGCCGCTATACCGAGATCATCATGACCCGCGCGACAGTGAGCGTGGGCGAAGACATCGGCTTTTTGCCCGGCACCGAAGAAGAGAAAATGGGCCCTTGGATGGGCGCATTGGACGACAACTTGGAGTTTTTGGCCAAGGGCGAGGGCGGCAACGCCGGTGAATGGGGTCGCGCAGCGACCAACGAGCTGATCAAGAGCCGCATCAAGATCAAGAGCATGAATTTCATGCGCGGTCGCACCTTCATGAACAAGTACGTGATCATCGACGAAGCGCAAAACCTGACGCCCAAGCAAATGAAAACTTTGATCACCCGCGCCGGCCCGGGCACCAAGATCATCTGCATGGGCAACCTCGCCCAAATTGACACGCCCTACCTGACCGAGGGCTCATCCGGCCTGACCTACGCAGTAGACCGTTTCAAAGGTTGGGCGCACGGTGGCCACATCACCTTGGCACGCGGGGAGCGCTCCAGACTGGCAGACTTCGCCAGCGAAGCCCTCTGAGCCGACGCAGTCGGGTCTCAGTAATCGTCGCTCAGACCCGACGCAAGACTTTCAAACCGCGTCAGGTTCTTCAGGAATGTCAGCCGCACCGTGCCCGTCGGGCCGTTGCGCTGCTTACCGATGATGATTTCCGCAACGCCCGGATCTTTGGAATCCTTGTTGTAGTAGTCGTCGCGGTAAATGAACATGATGATGTCGGCATCCTGCTCGATGGCGCCGGACTCGCGCAAGTCGCTCATCATGGGGCGTTTGTCAGTGCGCTGCTCGACACTGCGGTTCAACTGCGACAAGGCAATCACCGGACACTGCAACTCTTTGGCCAGCATTTTCAGGCCCCGCGAAATCTCACCCAGTTCGGTGGCGCGATTGTCACCGCCAGCGCCGCCCGAACCACTCATCAGCTGCAAATAGTCCACCACAATCAGTCCCAACTTGCCGCACTGGCGCGCCAGCCGCCGGGCATTGGCCCGCAATTCGGACGACGTCAGGCCTGGCGTTTCGTCGATGTGCAAGGACACGTTGCGCAGTTTTTCAATGGCCTCCGTCAAGCGTGGCCACTCGTCATCGCTGAGCTTGCCAGTGCGCAAATGGCCTTGATCAATGCGACCGATCGAACCCACCACACGCACCGCCAACTGCGATGCGCCCATTTCCATCGAAAACACCGCCACTGGCAAGCCCTCGTTCAAGGCCACATGCTCGGCGATGTTGATCGCAAAAGCGGTTTTACCCATGGAAGGTCGAGCCGCCAACACCACCATATCCCCAGGCTGCAAGCCCGAGGTCATACGGTCCAGGTCGTAGAAACCAGTGGGAACCCCGGTGATGTCGTTGGGATTGTTGGCCATCTCGTTCACGCGGTCGAGCAACTCCACCACCAGTGTGTCCATTGACTGGAAGCCCTGCTTCATGCGCGAGCCTTCCTCACCAATGTTGAAGATTTTTTGCTCGGCCTCGTCCAGGATGCGGTCAATCGCCTTTCCCTGGGGATTGAAGGCGTTGGTCGCGATTTCGTCGCTGGCGGACACCAGTTTGCGCAAGATCGAACGCTCACGCACGATCTCGGCATAGCGGCGAATGTTGCTGGCGCTGGGCACATACTGCGCCAAGGAGTTCAAGTAGCCCAAGCCCCCCATTTCCTCGGCCTTGCCCTGGTTTTGCAACTGCTCGTTCACAGTGATCACGTCGGCCGGCTTAGAGGCGTTGATCAGCGCCCCGATGGCCGCATAAATCAGCTTGTGTTCATGCCGGTAAAAGTCGTTGTCAACCAGCAAATCCCCCACACGGTCCCAGGCGCCGTTGTCCAGCAACAAGCCGCCAAGAACACTGGACTCGGCTTCAATCGAATGCGGTGGCACGCGCAGCTTGGCCACCGGGTTGTCGCCAGCAAGGTCGGAATGAAAGGTGTTCAAGGAAGGAGCAAAAACGACGGACATCGGTATCAGGCCTCAAAAGACCATAGTATTCGCAAAAACGCTTCAAGTTCGGGATAAAGCTGTGGATAAGCTTTGTGCATTCGGTGTGCTGTTCTGTAAAAGTCAGATCGCGGAACCAAATAAAAAAGCCGCCAAGCACAAGGCCAGACGGCTTTTCAGGGCGCCACAAAAATCAGGCTGTTTCGCCGTACACCGTCACGGTCACGTCCACCACCACGTCGGTGTGCAATGCCACCGACACGGAAGACTCGCTCACCACTTTGATGGGGCCGTGGGGCATGCGGATCTGTGACTTGACCAGTTTGTAGCCTTGTTTGTTCAGCTCTTCGGCGATGTCATGGTTGGTCACTGAACCAAACAAACGGCCATCCACACCGGCTTTTTGCGACAACTTGACCACCAGGCCAGACAATTTCTCTCCTTGGGCCTGGGCTTCGGCCAATTTAGCGGCAGCGGCTTTTTCCAATTCAACGCGGCGAGCTTCGAACTCGGCCTTGTTGGCTTCGGTCGCACGGCGTGCACGACCTTGGGGGATCAGAAAGTTGCGCGCATAGCCGTCTTTGACTTTGACGATATCACCCAGATTACCCAGGTTTACAACCTTTTCGAGCAGAATGATTTGCATGGTTGGACTCCTTAGACTTTGTGCTGGTCGGTGTAGGGCAACATGGCCAAAAAGCGAGCGCGCTTGATGGCAGTGTTGAGCTGGCGCTGGAAAATGGCACGGGTGCCAGTCAGGCGCGCAGGAATGATTTTGCCGTTTTCGGCAATGAAGTCACGCAAGGTGTCCACATCTTTGTAGTCGATCTCTTCGACGCCAGTGACTGTGAAGCGGCAAAAACGCTTGCGCTTGAACAGCAGTGACTGGGTGTTGCGCTTAGGGCGCTTGTCTTTGTTGAATTTTTTGAACGTGGCCATGGGGCCTCCTGAAATTAATCTTGCTGAAACTGTTGAATGTGCAACACGACACTTTTGCCTTGTCGAGGGGTGGCCAAAAAGCCTTGAACCGTCAAGACACTGCCTACCGCTTGCTTGGCCAGTCTTTCGGCCAATGACCCGATGGCCAAGGCACGAAGTTTCAACTGAACTTTGCGCATTTGCCCGGCCTCTTGTACTTCAGAGGCGTGTTCCAGAATCAAATCCAGAGCAGGCAAACCAGCGGGGTTGTATCGCAAAGCGGCTTGCTCGGCAATACAGGCTTTCAATTCGGTACGGTTCACTCCTCAACAGGCACGTGTCAAGCGGCGAATTCGGCTTGTTGTGACTTGCGGGCTTCTTCGCGCTCGACCGTCTTCATCATGGAAGAAGGACCGTTGTCGGCTTTCTTCTTCAGCACCGTCAGGTGACGCAGCACGGCATCGTTGAACTTGAAAGCGTGCTCGAGTTCGACCATCACGGCTTGGTCGGCTTCAATGTTCACGCACAGGTAGTGTGCTTTGCCCAGCTTGTTTATTTGGTACGCCAGTTGACGGCGACCCCAGTCTTCGACACGGTGAATGCTGCCACCGCCAGCAGTGATCATGCCCTTGTAGCGCTCCAGCATGGCCGGCACTTGTTCTGACTGATCGGGATGGATCAGCAAAATGATTTCGTAATGACGCATTGAAACTCCTTGAGGTTAACCCAAATGGTTGGAATAGCTGCCCCCAGCGTCTGTCGGGGTGCAGCAAGGCTAAGCCCATCATTATAGCCTGAAGATCACAGTCCCGGATAGTGGTTAGGCGGGTCGGCTTGGGGAGTTTGTGAACGCAGGTTGGGTCCCATCAGGCGCTGCGGGATCAGCCAGGTGGCCAGCACCATGACCACAAAACCAACAGGGACCCCGAAAACGCCTGCGGACAAGGGCTGAATGCCCCACCACAAGCAGCCAGAAGGGTCCAACCCCCAAAAATGGCGGAAACCAGGGGCATTGACCAAGATGTAAAAAATCGTCACCCCCAAACCCGACAGCATCCCCAGAACCACCGCCGCACGATGCACCCGCTGCCAGGCCATCCCCAGCACCATGCCTGGAAAAAAGGCAGATGCAGCCAGCGAAAAAGAGGCCGACACCAAGGCCAGGATTTCTGCGGGCTTGAAAGCCGCGACCACCGCAGCCAGCATGGCCACAGCCAGCAAAGCAAACTTAGACAGGATCACCCGCCCTTCGGAAGACTTGGGGCCATTGACGCCATTGGGCCGCATGTCGCGCACCAAACCATTGCTGATCGTCAACAGCAAACCATCGGCTGTCGACAAAGCGGCTGCCAGCCCGCCAGCGGCCACCAAGCCAGACACCACAAACGGCATTCCACCCAATTCGGGCGTGGCCAACATGATCATGTCTGCCCCGAGTTTGAGCTCACCCAGCTGCAAAATTCCGTCACCGTTAACGTCTGAAAACGACAGCAAGGCCGAGTCCAACCTGGCCCACTGGGCCATCCAGCTAGGCAAGTCGGCAAAGCTGCTGCCCACCAAGGTATTGAGCACCTCGAACTTCACCAGCACAGCCAAAGCGGGCACGCTCAGGTAAATCAGGCCGATGAAAAACAAGGACCAGGCCACCGAGCTGCGCGTTTCGGACACCGAAGGCAAGGTATAGAAGCGGGTCAACAAGTGCGGCAATCCTGCCGTGCCAATCATCAGGCAAAAGACAAGGGCCAAGAAATTCAGGCGCGACTCGCTGAACAATATCTCTTGGGCCAGCCCACCTCCGGGCTCCCCTGTGAAAGCCTGTGTGTGCGGGGGCATGCCGCCCAAAGGCCGCGCCCGTTCGAGGTTGTCGTGCAAGGCGCGGGTCCACAACTCGCGGGCAGCAGAGGGTTCGTGAGGCACGGCCAGCAGCTCACGGCGGACTTGGGCAATGGTGGCAAAGTCGGCCCCCTGCGCCTTGAGCAAGCGGATTTTTTCCTCTAATTGCTGTCGCAAATCGACCATGGCCGCATCCACATCTTGCAAGCGCGAAGCATAGAGTTTTGCCCGCTGAGCGTATTCGCGGCGCACTTCCAGCTCGGCCGGGTCGTCCATCAGGCGCTTTTCGATGCTGGCAATGGCCGACAGCTGCGCACCATAGACCCAAGGTGCCACAGGGTTGCCCAGTTGTTTGTAAGCCAACCAGGACACAGGAATGAGAAAAGCCAACAGCAACATGATGTACTGCGCCACTTGGGTCCAGGTGATGGCCCGCATCCCTCCCAGAAAAGAGCACAGCAAAACACCGCCCAAGCCCAACAAAATACCGATTTCGAATTGCACACCGGTCAGTCGAGAAGCGATCAGGCCAATGCCATAGATCTGGGCAACCACATAGGTGAATGAACACAGCACAGAGGCCAGCGCAGCAATCACACGTGGCCAGCGACCGCCATAGCGTTGGTCGAAGTAGTCGGGCAAGGTGTACAAGCGCATGGCACGCAATTGCGGGGCAATCAACAAGGCCACCAGACAAAAACCGCCGGTCCAGCCGATCACATAGGCCAGGCCACCGGGCTGGTTGCCACTGCCGGAAAAGCCTTGCAGGTACAGCGCCCCTGCCAGGCTGATGAAAGAAGCCGCGCTCATCCAGTCTGCTGCCGTGGCCATGCCGTTGTACATGGCTGGGATGCGCCGACCGGCCACATAGTATTCGTCCTCGTTGGTGGTTCTGCCCGCGATTCCGATCAGCGCATAAATCATGACCGTGCTGAACAGGAAGATCGGGCCGATCAAGTTGCGTGACAGGCCTGCGCGCTCAGCCCAGGCCATCACCCCGATCAAACTCAGAAGAAAAACCACATAAATCAGGACATTGCGGTGCAATCGCCAGCGGTAAGCGGAAGACATGGCAACGTTATCAGCTTGACTCATCACCTTGTCCTGATTTTGAAAGAGGCCGCAGGCTCAGCGCCCCAGATTGGTCCAGGTTTCGATGACCGTGTCCGGGTTCAGCGAGATCGAGCTGATGCCTTGGTCCATCAACCAATGCGCAAAGTCGGGATGGTCCGATGGACCCTGGCCGCAAATACCAATGTATTTGCCCTTGGACAAGCAGGCCTTGATGGCTTGAGAAATCAAGGCCGTCACGGCAGGATCACGCTCGTCAAAATCAGCGGCCAAAAGCGGCATGCCTGAGTCGCGGTCCAAACCCAAAGTCAGCTGAGTCAGGTCGTTCGAACCAATCGAGAAACCATCAAAAAACTCAAGAAACTGCTCAGCGAGGATGGCGTTGCTTGGCACCTCGCACATCATGATCAACTTGAGCTCGTTTTCGCCGCGGTGCAGACCTTGGCTGGCCAGCAGTTGGGTGACCTTTTCGGCCTGGCCCAAGGTGCGCACAAAGGGCACCATGATTTGCACATTGTTCAGGCCCATCTCGCCTCGCACCCGCTTGAGGGCTTCGCACTCCATGGCAAAAGCCTCACCGAAGTCTGCGCTGATGTAGCGCGCCGCGCCCCTGAAGCCCAGCATCGGGTTTTCTTCTTCCGGCTCGTAGCGGCTGCCGCCAATGAGCTTGCGGTATTCGTTGCTCTTGAAGTCCGACAGTCGCACGATGACCGGCTTGGGCCAGAAGGCAGCGGCGATGCTGGCCACGCCTTCGGCGACCTTGTCAACGTAAAAAGCACGGGGAGAGGCGTGGCCACGGGCTACCGACTCAACAGCTTTTTTCAGGTCAGCGTCGATGGCAGGATAGTCCAGTATGGCCTTGGGGTGCACGCCGATGTTGTTGTTGATGATGAACTCCAGACGGGCCAGACCGACACCGGCGTTGGGCAGCTGCGCAAAGTCAAAGGCCAGCTGTGGGTTGCCCACATTCATCATGATTTTGGTTTGAATCTCAGGCAGCACGCCGCGCTGGATTTCGCTAATTTCGGTTTCGAGCAGCCCATCGTAAATGTGCCCGGTATCGCCCTCGGCGCAGCTGACGGTGACCAGACTGCCTTCGGTCAATTGCTCGGTGGCGTTACCACAACCGACCACCGCAGGAATGCCCAGTTCTCGAGCAATGATGGCCGCGTGGCAAGTGCGTCCGCCTCGGTTGGTCACAATGGCGCTGGCGCGCTTCATCACCGGTTCCCAGTTGGGATCGGTCATGTCGGTCACCAACACATCGCCCGGCTGAACTTGGTCCATCTCACTGATGTGGTGAACCAGGCGTACCGGGCCGGTGCCAATCTTTTGGCCAATCGCCCTGCCCTCAGCCAGAATGGCGCTTTTGCCTTTGAGCTTGTAACGCAACTCGGGCGTGCCCTTGGCCAGACTTTTCACGGTTTCAGGGCGGGCTTGCAAGATGTAAAGCAAGCCATCGGCGCCGTCTTTACCCCACTCGATGTCCATGGGGCGACCGTAATGCTGCTCGATGACCACCGCATAGCGGGCCAATTGCTCGACATCGTCATCGGACAGGCTATACCGGTTGCGCAACTCGGTAGGAACGTCGGTGGTTTTGACCAACTTGCCCGAAGCCGCTTTTTCTTGCGCGCTGGCGAACACCATCTCAATGAGCTTGGAGCCCAGGTTGCGACGGATCACGCTGCGCTTGCCGGCTGCCAGCATCGGCTTGTGGACATAGAACTCGTCGGGGTTCACTGCACCCTGCACCACCGTCTCGCCCAAACCGTAGCTCGAGGTGATGAACACCACGTCTTCGAAGCCCGACTCGGTGTCGATGGTGAACATGACGCCCGCCGCACCCAAATCGGAGCGCACCATGCGCTGCACGCCCGCCGACAACGCCACACCGGCGTGGGCAAAGCCTTTGTGCACGCGGTAGCTTATGGCGCGGTCGTTGTAGAGCGAGGCAAACACCTCTTTCATCTTATGCAGGACATCGTCGATACCGACCACGTTCAAAAAGGTTTCTTGCTGACCGGCAAACGAGGCATCGGGCAAATCTTCGGCCGTAGCCGAAGAACGCACCGCAAACGAAGCCTCCGGGTTACTGCTTTGCAGGCTCAAAAATTCTGCGCGAATGGCTTGTTCCAGATCCGCTGGAAAAGGCTGGGCCTCGACCATGGCGCGAATTTCGGCACCTGCTGCGGCCAAGGCGCGCACGTCCTCGGTGTCCAGGGCATCGAGTCGGGCATTGATGCGCGCGGTCAGGCCACCCAACGCCAAAAACTGGCGAAAGGCGTGGGCGGTGGTGGCAAAGCCCGTGGGGACGCGCACACCTGAAGGCAGTTGAGAAATCATCTCCCCCAAGCTGGCGTTTTTACCCCCGACCGACTCGACGTCGGTCATGCGCAACAACTCAAAGGGAACGACCAAAGCGGTCTCACTGAAAAGATCAGACATGCAAAGCTCCAAAGTTAAAATCTGGCTCCATGGTGCAGGTCAGGGTTGTGTTGTTCTTTGAAAAGAACCCCGAGTGGACAGCGGTGGATAATTGACTGATTTTAGGGGTCATGTTGACCCCGGCCATTGAAAAAAATGACGAGCATGCCAAAACGCACTGTATTTTTCGTATCGGACGGCACAGGCATCACCGCCGAAACTTTTGGCAATGCGATCCTGGCCCAATTCGACATGAAATCTCGCCATGTACGATTGCCATTCACAGACACCATCGACAAAGCACACCAAGCGGTGCGGCAGATCAACCACACCGCCGACACGGAAGGGACCAAGCCCATTGTGTTCACCACCCTGGTGAACATGGATGTCCTCAAAGTCCTTCAAGAACATTGCCAGGGCATGCTGCTCGACATGTTCGGTACATTTGTCAACCCATTGGAAGCCGAGCTCGGTATCAAGTCGCACCACCGAGTGGGCCGTTTTTCGGACGTGAGCAAAAGCAAGGAATACCACGACCGGATTGAAGCCATCAATTTTTCGCTGGCGCACGATGATGGTCAATCGAATCGAGATCTGGAGTCGGCGGATGTCATTTTGGTGGGCGTCAGCCGCAGCGGCAAAACCCCCACCAGCCTTTATCTGGCCATGCAGCACGGCTTGAAAGCGGCCAACTACCCCTTGATCCCGGAGGACTTTGAGCGCAAACAGTTGCCGCCCGCGCTGATGCCACATCGCTCGAAAATCTTTGGCCTGAGCATCCAGCCGGAGCGTCTGTCCGAAATCCGCACGGAGCGCCGCCCCAACTCGCGTTACGCCAGCCTAGACAACTGCCGCATGGAAGTCTCGGAAGCCGAGGCGATGATGCGCCGATCAGGCATCCGCTGGTTGTCCACAACCACCAAATCGATCGAAGAAATCGCCACCACGATCTTGCAAGAGATCAAGCCGGACCGGCTGATCTACTAAAAAAGTCGCCCTCAAGGACCTTGGACATGCCCCACCACATGGGTGGAGCGTGCACCTTCAGGCCCGCCCAAGCCACTGGAGAACTGGACAACTCAGGGATCGTCATGCCAAGGTGGCCGCAATCCGTTCAGCGCATAGACGCGCCTGCGCCGCGTCCTTGGCCTCCACCATGACGCGGACCAAGGGTTCGGTGCCGCTGGCACGAATCAAAACCCGCCCGGAATCGCCCAACTCGGTCTCAACCGCTTGTTTGGCCGCCCACAAAGGGGCGTGACCTGGCCAATCAAAGCCGGGCGACAGGCGCACATTGATCAAGGTTTGCGGAAAGAGGCTGATCCCTTCGAGCAGCTGCGCCATGGTCTTGCCGCTGCCCACACAGGCTTGCAGCACCTGCAAAGCACTGACCAGCCCATCACCCGTGGTGTGCTTGTCCAGGGCCAGCAAGTGGCCCGAGCCTTCACCACCGAGCAACCAGCCTTTGTCATGCAATACCTCCAACACGTAACGGTCTCCCACGTTGGCCCGCACAAATTGCACGCCTCGCTTTTGGAGGGCAATCTCTACCGCCAGATTGGTCATCAAGGTGCCCACGGCACCGGGCACAGCCTCGTCCCGGGCCAAACGGTCGGCGACCATCAGGTACAACAATTCATCGCCATTGAACAAGCGCCCTGAGGCATCCACCAACTGCAGGCGGTCGGCGTCGCCATCGAGGGCCACGCCGTAATCGGCCCGGTGGTCCTTGACGGCCTGCACCAGTGTCTCGGGGTGGGTTGCGCCCACGCCCTTGTTGATGTTCAGGCCATCGGGTGCACAACCCATGGCGATCACCTCTGCGCCCAATTCGTGGAAGACTTTGGGCGCGATCTGGTAGGCCGCTCCGTGGGCGGCGTCCACCACGATCTTCAGGCCTTTAAGCGTCAAGTCGTTGGGGAATGTGTTCTTGCAAAACTCGATGTATCGGCCCGCTGCATCGTCCAGTCGCCGGGTCTTGCCCAGATCGGCAGAGTCCGCCCAAACCGGGTCCTCCAGCAGCCTGGCCTCCACGGACTTCTCCCAATCATCGGAAAGTTTCTGTCCTTTGGCGCTGAAGAATTTGATGCCATTGTCGGCAAACGGGTTGTGACTGGCACTGATCACCACCCCCAAAGAAGCGCGCTGCGCTCGGGTCAGGTAAGCCACAGCGGGCGTCGGCACAGGCCCGAGCAAGACCACGTCGACCCCTGCCGAGTTGAAGCCCGACTCCAAAGCACTTTCGAGCATGTACCCGGAAATGCGGGTGTCTTTGCCGATCAAAACCACAGGATGGGGTTCCTGGGCCTTCAACACACGGCCGACCGCATGGGCCAGACGCAAAATGAAGTCGGGCGTGATGGGGCTTTGCCCCACTGTGCCGCGAATGCCGTCTGTCCCGAAATATTGCCGTGCCATGCATTGATCCTTTTTTTATAATGAGTAGTCTGATTTTATCGGTCTAGGCAAGCCCAATCCCTGACACGCACTGAGTGCCAGCGCTCATTTTTGAGCTGTGGCTGTTTGGACTGCTTGCCAGACTTTCAAGGCGTCCACCGTGGGCTTGACATCGTGCACGCGAATCAAGCGAGCACCCCGCTCTACGGCCAGTAAAGCCGCAGCCACACTGGCCGACAAGCGCTCAGCGGGCTTGGGAATGACGCCATCTTGGTTCAGCACGGCCCCCAAGGACGACTTTCGCGACCAAGCCGACATGATGGGACGTCCGTCCAGCATCAACTCTGCTTGGTGGACCAGCAATTCGAAGTTTTGCGTCACCGTTTTGCCAAATCCAATGCCGGGATCCAGCACCAAACGGGCTGCATCTACACCTTGCGCCAAGAGACTTTTCATCCGCGCTTGCAAAAACAGCTTGACATCGGACACAACGTCGCCGGTCATGGTGTGAAGTTGCATGGTCTTTGGGTCACGGTGCATGTGCATCAAACACACCCCGCACGATGGATGGGCCACCACAACGCGCTCGGCACCCGGCTGGCGCAAAGCCCAGATGTCGTTCACGATGTCCACCCCTATATCCAGAACCGCCTGCATCACCTCGGGCTTGTAAGTGTCCACCGATATCGGAACCTGCCACCGCACGGCCTCCCTCAAAAATGGCATCAACCGCGCCAACTCGTCTTCCAGCGGCACCGCTTGGGCACCAGGTCGGGTCGACTCCGCCCCCACGTCCAGAATGCCTGCACCTTCGCGCAACAACCGCTCGGCATGCAGCAAGGCCTGTGAGCCCTGCGCATGCTGCCCGCCATCAGAAAAAGAGTCTGGTGTCAGATTGACGATGCCCATGACCCAAGGGCGAGTGAGGTCCAGATTAAAACGTGTAGTTTGCCAATGCATGCAACAAGCAACTTTCAAACAAAACAAAAAAGGGCATGGCCATGGAAAACGGGGCCCGCAGGCCCCGTCCCTTGTCTTACTGGCTTGTCCTGGCTGGCTCAGGCCGCCGTGGCAGCAGGTTCAGGTTGGACGACCGGCGTACCACCACCACTGCTGCCACCCGAGGGGGGCGTGCGAGGTGTCCAGTCCTTTGGCGGCAAAGGATCACGGCCCGCCATGATGTCGGCGATCTGGTCCTTGTCGATGGTTTCCCACTCGAGCAAGGCTTTGGCCATTGCGTGCATCTGGGCGCTGTGTTCCTCAATCAAACGACGGGCCAAGCTGTACTGCTCGTCGATGATGCGGCGCACCTCCAAGTCCACCTTTTGCATGGTGGCTTCGCTCATGTTGGTGGTCTTGGTGACCGAGCGGCCGAGAAACACTTCGCCTTCGTTTTCAGCATAAACCATGGGCCCCAAGGCATCGGTCATGCCGTAACGCATGACCATGTCACGGGCAATGGAGGTGGCACGCTCGAAATCGTTGCTGGCACCTGTGGTCATCTGGTGCATGAAGACTTCTTCGGCAATGCGCCCACCAAACAGCATGCTGATCTGGTTGAGCATGAACTCTTTGTCGAAGCTGTAGCGGTCCTTCTCGGGCAAGCTCATCGTCACACCCAAGGCGCGTCCGCGGGGAATGATGGTGACCTTGTGCACGGGATCACACTTGGGCAGCAGATTGCCGATGAGGGCGTGACCTGCTTCGTGATAAGCCGTGTTGCGCCGCTCTTCCTCGGGCATGACCATGCTCTTGCGCTCAGGGCCCATCAGGATCTTGTCCTTGGCTTTTTCAAAGTCGACCATCTCCACCACACGGGCGTTGCGACGTGCCGCCATCAAGGCCGCTTCGTTGCACAGGTTGGCCAGATCGGCACCGCTCATGCCGGGCGTACCACGGGCGATCACAGCCGCGTTCACGTCTTGGCCAATGGGCACTTTGCGCATGTGCACGTTCAGGATTTGCTCGCGACCGCGGATGTCGGGCAAGGTCACATAGACCTGACGGTCAAAACGACCAGGGCGCAGCAAGGCAGCGTCCAGAATGTCCGGACGGTTGGTGGCCGCCACAACGATCACACCCAGATTGGTTTCAAAGCCATCCATCTCGACCAGCATCTGATTGAGGGTTTGCTCGCGCTCGTCGTTGCCACCGCCCAGGCCTGCACCACGCTGACGACCGACCGCATCGATTTCGTCAATGAAAATGATGCAAGGTGCGTTCTTTTTGGCGTTTTCAAACATGTCACGAACACGGGAAGCGCCCACACCCACAAACATCTCGACGAAATCAGAACCAGAAATGCTGAAGAAAGGTACTTTGGCTTCACCTGCAATGCTTTTGGCCAGCAGAGTTTTACCTGTTCCAGGGGGCCCCACCAAAAGCAAACCGCGAGGAATTCGACCACCCAATTTCTGGAAACGTTGAGGATCTTTGAGGAAGTCGACCACCTCTTTGACTTCTTCTTTGGCTTCATCACAACCGGCCACATCCGCAAAAGTGGTGTTGTTGTTGTTTTCGTCCATCATGCGGGCCTTGGACTTGCCAAAACTGAAGGCGCCGCCTTTGCCACCCCCTTGCATTTGGCGCATGAAGTAGACCCAAACACCGATCAAAAGCAGCATAGGGCCCCAACTGACCAGCAAGGTCATTAACAAGGAGCCCTCTTCGCGTGGTTTGACGTCGAACTTGATGCCACTGCTGATCAAATCACCCACCAGACCGCGGTCTAGATAAGTGGCCGTCGTTTTGATGCGACGGTCATCGACCGTGACAGCCAGGATTTCAGTGCCGCCAGGGCTTTCGGAAATCGTGGCGCTCTTGATCCGGTTGCTGCGCACCTCTTCCAAAAAATCAGAATAACCGATGGCGTTCGCGCCGGCGACACCACGGTTGTCAAATTGTTTGAACAAAGTGAACAGCACCATGGCAATCACCATCCAGACGGCAATTTTGGAAAACCAAGGGTTATTCAAGAGAGACTCCAATCGAAAAAAATGACTTACACCATTCTAGGCCTGCCAGAAGCCTTGGCGAGCCTTTCCAGAAGTTAGGCCCTCTAAAAGCTGGGAATTAATGCATCAGGCCCCTTAGATCAGGCCCATTCCTACCAAAAAAGTCTCCGAAGATTTGTCCCGGGAGGATTTGGGCTTGATCGGCTTGACTACCTTGAAGGTCTCCTTGAACATCTTGACAATCTGGCTATAGCCGCTGCCGTGAAAGACCTTGACCACCAAAGCACCCTGCGGCTTCATGTGGCTTTGCGCAAACTCCACGGCCAGCTCGATCAAATGCTGGACCCGCGCCGCATCCGAGGACTCGATGCCCGACAAATTGGGGGCCATGTCGGACACCACCACGTCGACCTGCCGCCCTTGCAATGCCGCCTCCAGCAGGGCGGACACCTCGTTTTCGCGAAAATCCCCCTGGATGAACTGCACCCCCTCCACGGGGTCCATGGGCAGAATGTCCAGAGCGATGATGCTGCCATTGAGCTCGCCCACAGCCGCACCATCGGGTGACAAGCGGCGGCGCAGGTACTGACTCCAAGCGCCAGGGGCAGAGCCCAGGTCCACCACCAAATGGCCGGGCCGAATGAGGCCCAAGGTTTCGTCGATTTCCTTGAGTTTGTAAGCCGCCCGCGCCCGGTAACCCTCTTTCAGAGCCAGTTTCACGTAGGTGTCATTGACGTGGTCGTTTAACCACGCTTTGTTGACCTTTTTACTTTTGGTTTTGACTTTCATTCTTATGCGTCCTTGCGGGGATAATACGGGGATGCCCCAAATACAACTCACACCTGCCGAGCGCAAAGTTTTTCGCGCCGATGCCCATCACCTGGATCCGGTCGTCATGATCGGCGGCGATGGCCTGTCCCCTGCCGTCGTCAAGGAAACCGAAGCGGCCCTGAACGCCCATGGCCTGATCAAGATCCGCGTGCTGGGCGATGACCGTGCTGCACGCGAAGCCATGTTCGCCCAACTGGCCGACCAACTCAGCGCCGCGCCCATCCAGCACATCGGCAAATTGCTGATCCTTTGGCGACCTCAGCCTGAAAAGATCAAGGAAACAGATGAAGACCGCAAAGCCGGTCCTCGTGATTTCAAAATTCTGAAATACAGCTCAAGAGGTGGTCAACGCCCTGAGGTCAAAACCGTTCGTGTGCTGGGCAATCAACGTCTGGCAGCTGGGGGGCAAATCAAGCGGGCCAAACCCAAGCAAACATCGGTCAAAAAAGGTCGCCACGACTGATAGAAGTTCGGCCCGTATCGGGCGAGTACCGCCAACACAGGCCGTTAGACAACGGCTTTTTTTGCCTCAAACGTAAGACACGCCCACGATCTCATAACGGCGGACGCCACCAGGGGCCTGCACTTCGGCCACATCGCCCTCTTCCTTGCCGATCAAGGCCCGCGCAATGGGACTGCTGATGTTGATCAATCCCAGTTTCAAGTCAGCTTCATCCTCACCCACGATTTGGTAGGTCACCGCCTCACCCGAGCTCTCATCCTCCAATTCGACGGTGGCGCCAAACACAACGCGGCCACCCGCATCGACCGAGATCGGGTCGATGATCTGCGCGGCCGACAGCTTGCCCTCGATTTCCTGAATACGGCCTTCGATGAAGCCCTGACGGTCTTTGGCCGCATCGTATTCGGCATTCTCGCTCAGGTCACCCTGAGCTCGGGCTTCGGCAATGGCCTGGATGACGCCAGGGCGGTCCACAGTTTTGAGCCGATGCAACTCGCTCTTGAGTTTTTCAGCACCACGTTGGGTGATCGGGATGGTTGACATGTTGGGTTCTCCAAAAGCAAACCGCCGAGCTTGGGGACTCGGCGGTCATTGTCAGCATTATGCCCTGCGCCCGGTGTGGGGTGTGGGCCGAAAAGCAAGGTTTCAGGCGGCCAGCAGGGCGTGCATCTCCTGTATGGAAATCACTCCCAACTGGTCCATGTACTTCATGCCCTCTACAGCCGCTTCAGCGCCTGCTATTGTTGTGAAGGTGGTGACGCGGTTGAGCAAAGCCGAGGTGCGAATGTGGCGCGAATCAGCGATCGCGTTGCGGCGTTCTTCGACGGTGTTGATGACCAGCACAATCTCGTTGTTCTTGATCATGTCGACGATGTGTGGTCGGCCTTCGGTGACTTTGTTCACAATGGCACAAGCAACGCCCGCTTCGGTGATCGCGCCGGCAGTTCCTTTGGTCGCCACCAGCGCAAACCCTTGAGCGACCAACTGACGCGCCACTTCGATGGCTCGCGCCTTGTCATTGTTCTTGACCGAAATGAAAACCTTGCCTGATGGCGTGCCATCGGCCTTCGTGGGGCGTGGCAACTTGGTACCTGCACCCAATTGGCTCTTCACAAAAGCCTCGCCAAAAGTCTTGCCCACGCCCATCACTTCACCTGTGGACTTCATCTCGGGGCCCAAGATGGTGTCCACACCCGGAAACTTCACGAACGGAAACACCGCTTCTTTCACGCAGAAATACGGTGGCGTGACTTCTTGGGTGATGCCTTGCGACGCGAGGGTTTGACCCGCCATGCAACGCGCAGCCACCTTGGCCAACTGGATACCCGTGGCTTTGGAGACATAAGGCACGGTGCGCGAAGCGCGGGGGTTGACTTCCAGCACGTAGATCACATCTTGGCCGTCCACATGCTGGATGGCGAACTGCACGTTCATCAAACCGACCACGTTCAAGGCGCCAGCCATCGCGGCCGATTGGCGCTTGAGCTCGTCCACCGTGGCAGACGACAAAGAGTAAGGCGGTAAGGAACAAGCCGAGTCACCGCTGTGCACACCGGCTTGTTCGATGTGTTCCATCACGCCGCCGATGAAGGTCTGGCCCGCGGGGTCGCGCAGACAATCCACATCGCACTCGATCGCGTCGTTCAGGAAACGGTCGAGCAGCACAGGCGAATCATGCGAGACCTTGACCGCTTCGCGCATGTAACGCTCCAAATCGCGTTGTTCGTGCACGATTTCCATGGCGCGGCCACCCAACACATAGCTGGGACGTACCACCAGGGGGTAACCCAAGGCGGCGGCTTTTTCCAAGGCCTCTGGCTCCGTGCGCGCTGTGGCGTTAGGGGGTTGACGCAGACCCAGTACTTGCAACAATTTCTGAAAACGCTCACGGTCTTCGGCCGCGTCGATCATGTCGGGGCTGGTCCCGATGATGGGCACGCCAGCGGCTTCTAGGTCGAGCGCCAACTTCAAAGGCGTTTGGCCACCGTATTGCACGATGACGCCTGTGGGTTTTTCCTTGTCCACGATTTCGAGTACGTCTTCCAAAGTGACGGGTTCGAAGTACAAACGGTCCGAGGTGTCGTAATCGGTCGACACGGTCTCAGGGTTGCAGTTGACCATGATGGTTTCGTAACCGTCTTCGCGCATGGCCAGCGCCGCATGAACGCAGCAGTAGTCGAATTCGATGCCCTGGCCAATGCGGTTGGGGCCGCCACCCAAGACCATGATCTTCTTGTTGTGGGTGGGTTCGGCTTCGCACTCGCCGTCACCATGGCCTTCGTAGCACGAGTACATGTAGGCGGTGTCGGTCGAGAACTCGGCCGCGCAAGTGTCCACGCGTTTGTAAACGGGACGAATGTTCAGGGCGTAACGGCGTGCACGCACCACATGTTCGGTGGTCTTAAGCAATTTGGCCAGGCGGCGGTCCGAGAAGCCTTTCTTTTTGAGCGCACGCAATTCTTCGGCGGTGATCGCTTCCAGTGTCGTGGTTTCAAGCTCCAACTCAATCTTGACGATTTCTTCAATCTGCACAAGGAACCAAGGGTCAATCTTGGTCAAGGCAAACACCTCGTCCACGCTCAGGCCCATGGCAAACGCATCACCCACGTACCAGATGCGCTCGGGGCCGGGCTCGCCCAGTTCTTTTTCGAGCACTTCGCGGTCTTGGGTTTTTTCGTTCATGCCGTCCACGCCCACTTCCAGACCACGCAGGGCTTTTTGGAAGGACTCCTGGAAGGTGCGGCCCATGGCCATCACTTCGCCCACCGATTTCATCTGGGTGGTCAAACGGCTGTCGGCGGTGGGGAACTTCTCAAAGGCAAAACGCGGGATCTTGGTGACCACGTAATCGATCGATGGCTCGAACGATGCAGGGGTGGCACCGCCCGTGATGTCGTTGCGCAACTCGTCAAGGGTGTAACCCACGGCCAACTTGGCCGCCACTTTGGCAATCGGAAAACCGGTGGCTTTGGAAGCCAAGGCGGAGGAACGCGACACACGGGGGTTCATCTCGATCACGACCATCCGGCCGTCTTTGGGGTTGATCGAGAACTGCACGTTGGAGCCGCCCGTATCCACACCGATCTCGCGCAAAACAGCCAAAGAGGCATTGCGCAGAATCTGGTATTCCTTGTCGGTCAAAGTTTGTGCAGGGGCCACGGTGATGGAGTCACCGGTGTGCACGCCCATGGGGTCCAGGTTTTCGATTGAGCACACGATGATGCAGTTGTCCGCCTTGTCGCGCACCACTTCCATCTCGTACTCTTTCCAGCCGAGCAACGATTCTTCGATCAACAACTCGTTGGTGGGCGAAGCCTCCAGGCCGCGCTTGCAGATGGTCTCAAATTCTTCCGGGTTGTAGGCAATGCCGCCACCCGTGCCCCCCAACGTGAAGCTGGGGCGAATGACCGTAGGAAAACCCAAAGTCTTTTGCACGTCCCACGCCTCTTCCATGCTGTGGGCGATGCCGGAGCGGGCCGATCCCAGACCAATTTTGGTCATGGCGTCTTTGAACTTCAGACGGTCTTCGGCTTTGTCAATGGCTTCGGGTGTCGCGCCAATCAACTCAACCTTGTACTTTTCTAGCACACCGTTGTGCCACAAGTCCAAAGCGCAGTTGAGCGCGGTTTGACCACCCATGGTGGGCAATATGGCATCGGGACGCTCTTTGGCGATGATCTTCTCGACCGTCTGCCAGGTGATGGGCTCAATGTAGGTGACATCGGCCGTGGCCGGGTCGGTCATGATCGTGGCAGGGTTGCTGTTGATCAGGATGACTTTGTAGCCCTCTTCGCGCAATGCTTTGCAGGCCTGCACGCCGGAGTAGTCGAACTCGCAAGCCTGACCAATGATGATCGGGCCCGCGCCAATGATGAGGATGCTTTTGAGGTCGGTGCGCTTGGGCATTATTTTGTCTCCATCAAGTTGATGAAGCGGTCAAAGAGGTAAGCAATGTCGTGTGGGCCAGGCGACGCTTCGGGGTTACCCTGGAAGCAGAACGCCGGCTTGTCGGTGCGCGACAGGCCCTGCAAGGTGCCGTCAAACAAGGACACGTGGGTGGCGCGCAAGTTGGCGGGCAAGCTCTTTTCGTCTACTGCAAAACCGTGGTTCTGGCTGGTGATGGACACCCGACCGGAATCCAAGTCTTTGACGGGGTGGTTCGCGCCGTGGTGGCCAAACTTCATCTTGAAAGTCTTGGCACCACTGGCCAAAGCCATAATTTGGTGACCCAGACAAATGCCGAAGGTGGGAATGCCGGTTTCGATCAATTCGGCCGACGCCGCAATCGCGTAGTCGCAAGGCTGTGGGTCGCCAGGGCCGTTGGACAAGAAAATGCCGTCGGGCTTGTGTTTGAGCACCTCAGCAGCTGTGGTCTTTGCGGGCACCACAGTGACCTTGCAACCGCGCTCGGCCAACATGCGCAAGATGTTTTTCTTCACACCAAAGTCGTACGCGAGCACATGGAACTGAGGCGCCGTCAAGTGACCATAGCCTTGTCCCAAAATCCACTCAGTTTGCGTCCACTCATAGGGCTGCGACACGGTCACCTTCTGTGCCAGATCGAGGCCCGCCATGTTGAGCGCACCTTGGGCAGCGGCGACAGCTTGATCGATCACAGCCGGTGTGACTTCATGGCCTTTGGCCAGGCCCACGATAGCGCCATTTTGGGCGCCTTTGGTGCGCAAAATGCGGGTCAGCTGGCGGGTGTCAATGTTGGCAATCGCCACCGTGCCTGCATCAACCAAATAAGACGACAGGGATTGGCTGGAGCGGAAGTTACTCGCGATCAAAGGCAGATCTTTGATGATCAAGCCAGCAGCGTGGACTTGGTCGGCTTCGATGTCCTCCGTGTTGACGCCGCAGTTGCCAATGTGCGGGTACGTCAAGGTGACGATCTGCTGGCAATAGCTGGGGTCGGTGAGGATTTCCTGGTAGCCGGTAAGCGAGGTGTTGAACACCACTTCGCCGGCTGTGGAGCCGGTGGCTCCAATCGAGTTGCCGATAAAGACTGTGCCGTCTGCGAGCGCCAAAATGGCGGGCGGGAAACTTCCCTGAAGAGACAAAAGCACTGGGTTCTCCGGAATGGTTCGGGTACGCCTCAGCACTCACCAGAGATGGGATCTCTTTTTGGCTGCTTGTTCGAGGAATGGGCCTGGGGTGGACTGTGGCGTACAGGTGGATGCGGTAAAGCCTCTTATTATAGCTGAGTACCTCTAGTAAACCCTGGCAAATCACTCACCCAGCCCCAGCGATCGAGCCGAAAAAAAGCTCAAGGACCTGCTGTTGCGCTGGCGTGCAGGCAAATGGCCGCCGCCGTGGCCACATTGAGAGATTCTTCGCCCCCCGGCTGGGCAATGCGCACCGGGTGCCGGGCCATGGCCATCAGACTGGCGCTGACGCCCTGCCCTTCGTGCCCGAAGACCCAGGCACAGTGCTGGGGCAAATCACTTGCTTTCAGCAAGGCATGCAAAAAAGGGCCCTCATGCGAGCTGGTGGTCAGCAAGGGCACCCGCAAAGTCGCCACATCGGACTCGCTGAGCGCTTCGACCAGATGCAGGCCAAAGTGCGCCCCCATGCCCGAGCGCATCACCTTGGGCGACCACAAGGCCGCCGTGCCCTTGATGGCCAACACCTGGCGGTAACCGAAAGCCGAGGCACAGCGCAAGATGGCCCCTACATTGCCCGCGTCCTGCAATCGGTCCAGCACCACCGTGGCCGCGTCTGGCAGCACCTCTCGGACGGCTTGCCAGGCCACCACAAAACCCATGCGGGCCGGTGACTCCAGGCCGCTGAGGCTGGTGAACAAGGCTTCGGGCACCACAAACACCTGATCGGTCAGCCCCTGCCATGGGTTGCCCTGCTCGGCTTGCAACGACTCGGTCAGCACCACCTGCAACGGTCGCACGCCGCGCTCCAGCGCAGCGCGGCACAGGTGATCGCCTTCCAGCCAGAACTGCCCCGCTTTGCGGTAAGCCGTGCTGTCTTGTGCCAAACGCCGCCAGGCCTTGATCTGCGGGTTGTCCCGCGAGCTGATCGATTTCATCGCACACTCCTGGCCACCGGGGCAAATGTCATGCGGTGACAATCCGCCGGGCCATGAGCTTGCAAAGCGGCCAGATGCTGCACTGTGCCATAGCCTTTGTGCTGATCAAAACCATACAAGGGATACTGTTGGTGCATCGCTTCACACAAGCGGTCACGGTGCACCTTGGCCAAAATGGAGGCCGCCGAGATGGCGGGCACCAGCGCATCGCCTTTAACAATGGCCTCTGCCTGCATGGGCAGCAAGGGCAAGCGGTTGCCATCCACCAGCACCAGTTTGGGCGGCAGTCGCAAGCCCTGCACGGCCCGCCGCATGGCCAGCAAGGTGGCTTGCAAAATATTGAGTTGGTCGATCTCCTGGACCGTGGCCTGCGCGATGGCGCAGCACAAGGCACGCGCCCGTATCTCATCAAATAAGGCCTCGCGGCGCTTAACCGTGAGTTTTTTAGAGTCGTTCAGACCGCGAATCGGGTTCAAATCGTCGAGGATCACCGCGGCAGCGACCACCGGGCCAGCCAATGGACCTCTCCCGGCCTCGTCCACGCCAGCTGTCAAGCCGGAAACGTGAAAAAGCAAGGCGGATTGCTCAGCGCGAGAGGACTTTTTCGATGGCATGGATCGAGAGCTGAGCTGTGTCACGCTGCAAAACCTGGTGCAATTGGTGAAATCGGGACTGCAAGGCGTCCACCCGGTCAGGTGCAGACAACCAAGCCAGACAAGCCTGGGCCAAGGCCTCGGGGGTGCAGCGGTCCTGCAAAAATTCGGGAACCACGAAATCTTCGCACAAAATGTTGGGCAAACCCACCCAAGGCTGCAGCTGTTGGCGCTTCATGATCTGCCAGCTGAGCCAGTTCATGTGGTAACCAATCACCATCGGGCGCTTGAACAAGGCCGCCTCCAAAGTCGCCGTGCCACTGGCGATCAAGGTCACGTCGCAAGCGGCCAAGGCGGCATGGGACTGACCCAGAGTCAGTTGCAGGCCTGACACGCCGCCGTGTCCATCGACCAGTGTTTGAATGCGCGCTTGCAAGCTGGGGATGGCGGGCAAGACAAATTGCAGCAAAGGCTGGTGTCGCTGCATGATTTGGGCGGCCTGTACAAAACGCGGCGTCAGGTGTTCGATTTCGGAGTGTCGGCTGCCGGGCAAAATAGCCACCACAGGCCTGTGGGCATCGAGCCCCAGGGCATGGCATGCCGACAAGCGGTCCGGGTGAATGGGGATGGTTTGCGCCAAGGGGTGGCCCACGTAGGTGGCCTTTACCCCAGCCTGGGCCAACAGCGCTGGCTCAAAAGGAAATATGCACAGCATGTGGTCCACACTGCGCCAAATCTTGTCGATGCGCTCGGGACGCCAAGCCCAGATCGACGGGCATACAAAATGCACTGTGGGAATACCTGCCGCCTTGAGCTTGGACTCGAGGTCCAGGTTGAAGTCGGGGGCGTCCACCCCGATGAACACATCGGGTAGCTGAGTCAGTAAACGCTGGCACAGCTGATCGCGGATGGCGACGATGCCGCGGTAGTGGCGCAACACCTCAACATAACCGCGCACGGCCAACTTGTCGTGCGGCCACCAGGCCTCAAAGCCTTGCGCCCGCATGTGAGGCCCGCCAATGCCAACGCCATGCGCCTGCGGCCAGCGCGAGTGCAGTCCCTGAATCAGCAAACCCGCGAGCAAATCACCCGATGCTTCACCGGCCACCATGGCAAAGGACAAAGCCCCCGCAGGGGCTTTGGGCAGTGGCAATGCGGCAGGCTGCGTCAACGCACGATCCCACGTTGAGGTGAGGCGGACTGTAAAAAGCCCAGCATCATGTCCACATCGGGCTGGGCCTCGGGCTTGTCCAAGGCCAAAGCCGCAATGCGGGCCATGGCATCGCTCAGCGACAAGCCATCACGGTAAAGGGCTTTGTGCATGGCCTTGACGGCGCTGATGCGTTCAGCCGAAAAACCACGGCGACGCAAGCCTTCAAAGTTCATCGATCGCGCTTGGGCTGGCTGGCCTTGTGCCATGACAAAAGGCGGCAGGTCGGCAAACAGCAAAGAATTCATGGCCGTGAAGCTGTGCGCGCCAATACGGCAAAACTGGTGCACCACGGTGAAGCCGCCCAAAATGACCCAGTCATCGACCAACACATGGCCTGCCAATTGTGTGTTGTTGGCAAAGATCGTGTGGCTGCCCACTTGGCAGTCGTGTGCCAGGTGCACATAGGCCATGATCCAGTTGTCGTGGCCCACCGAGGTCAAGGCCCGGTCGCCGGGGGAGCCTATGTTAAAGGTGCAAAACTCACGGATCGTGTTGCGGTCACCAATGTGCAATTCGCAAGGCTCGTTGTTGTATTTTTTGTCCTGCGGCACCGCACCCAAGGAGTTGAACTGAAAGATTCGATTGTCGCGGCCGATCGTGGTGTGGCCTTCGATCACGCAGTGGCTGGCCACCGTGGTGCCCGCGCCGATGCACACATGGGGCCCGATCAAGGTGTAGGGCCCGACGGACACCGAAGTGTCCAGCTCGGCCCCCGGGCTGATGATGGCCGTAGGGTGGATCTTGCTCATGGCGCTCAAACTTGTGGGATTTTCCGCATGGTGCACATCAACTCGGCCTCGGCTGCAATCTCGTCGCCCACCTTCGCGCGGGCTTTGAACTTGAAAATACCGGCCTTCATGCGGTCAAGTTCCACTTCCAGAATCAACTGATCGCCCGGCTCCACCGGGCGCTTGAAGCGCGCACCATCGATGCCTGCAAAATAATAGACTGTTTGATCATCAGGCGTCTCACCCAGGGTGTCAAAAGCCAGCAAGGCTGCAGCCTGGGCCAATGCCTCGAGCATCAACACACCCGGCATCACCGGACGGTGCGGAAAGTGCCCCTGAAAATGGGGCTCGTTGATGGACACGTTTTTCAGCGCTTTGATGCGCACGCCTTTTTCCAGTTCCAGCACGCGGTCAACCAACAAGAGGGGGTAGCGGTGCGGCAACTGCTTGAGAATTTTATGGATGTCCATCATGGTCGTGTTTCCTTGTTGTTTTGAATCTCGCTCTCCAGCGCCTTGATGCGTTCACGCAAGCGGGATAGTTGTTTGAGGCTGGCGGCGTTCTTTTCCCAATTGACATGGCTGTCCAGAGGGAACATGCCGGTGTATTGCCCCGGTTGCAAAATGGACCGGGTCACCACAGAGGCTGCCGAAATATGCACATGGTCGGCCAGGGTCAAATGCCCCAGCACCACCGCCCCGCCCCCCACGGTGCAATGCGCGCCGATGCGCGCACTGCCCGCCACACCCACACAGCCGGCCAAGGCGGTGTGTGCACCGATGTGCACGTTGTGGCCAATCTGGATCAGGTTGTCGAGCTTGACGCCGTTGTCAATGACAGTGTCTTCGAGCGCACCGCGGTCGATGCAGGTGTTGGCCCCGATTTCCACATCGTCGCCAATGCGCACCGCCCCCAGTTGTTCAATTTTTTCCCATTGACCTTGGTGCTGGGCAAAACCAAAACCGTCTGCGCCCACCACGACCCCCGAATGCAAAATGCAACGCTCCCCCACCGAGCACCCCTCAGACAAGGTCACACGCGACTTGAGCACCGAGCCCGAGCCGACCCTGGCACCACGCTCGACCACACACAAAGGGCCGATCACCGCGTCCTCGGCCAACCAAGCGCCTGGGTCGATGACCGAGGTGGGATGAATGCGAGGACCTTGGAGGGGTTGTTGGGCCTGCTTCCACAAACGGGTCAATCGCGCAAAATACAGGTACGGGTCGTCGGTCACAATGACGGAATGCCCCAGACTGGCCAACGCTTCAAAAGCGGGCGACACGATCACGCAACCGGCCTGACTGGCGGCGAGTTGGGTTTGGTATTTGGGGTGGCTGAGAAAACTGATCTGGTCGGGCCCGGCCGATTGCAAGGGAGCCAGACCAGCGATCACCCAAGAGGGGTCACCACACAAACGCCCACCGAGCCGATCGACCAGTGTGGCGAGCGTCAAAGACACAAGGTCAAACCCGTCCGACGCGCTTACTTGGCCGCCGAGGCGTTGAGCGCCTTGATGACTTTTTCGGTGATGTCGTGCTTGGGATTGATGTAGACCGCTTCCTGAAAAATCACATCGTATTTTTCGGATTCAGCCACTTGCTTGACGGCGCGGTTGGCACGCTCGACCACAATTTGCTGCTCTTCATTCTTACGGGCGTTCAGATCTTCCTGAAACTCACGGCGCTTGCGCTGAAATTCTCGGTCTTGTTCGATCAACTGCTTTTGGCGGGCGGTGCGCTGGGACTCGGCCAAAGTAGGGGCTTCCCGTTCGAACTTTTCGGATGCCAGTTTGAGACTGTTACCGGTTTCCACCAACTCTTTTTCTCGGCGCGAAAATTCCTGCTCCAGTTTAGCCTGCGCTTGCTTGGCAGTTGCCGCCTCGCGGAAGATACGCTCAGTGTTGACAAAGCCCATCTTGAACTCCTGGGCCTGCGCCACAGAGGTCACACAGGCTGCGGCCAACAAGGCCATGGACAATTTTTGACGCAAGGTGTTCATTAGAAGGATGTTCCGATTTGGAATTGAAGTCGCTGAATTTTATCGCCTGTCTGCTGTCGTATCGGCGTGGCATAGGAAAAACGCAAAGGCCCCATGGGCGAAATCCAGCTCAGACCCACACCTGCTGAGGCACGCAGATCGCCCAAGGATACATTTTCATTTTCGCCGAAAGCGCGTCCGATGTCGGTGAAACCAAACAGGCGCAATGTTCGGTCGTTGCCAGCACCGGGAAAGGGGGTGATGAATTCGGCGTTGAACACCACTTTTTTAGCACCGCCCAAGTAAATAGGGGTCAGGTTGGTACTGCTGGTCTGTTGAGATGGGCCCAAGGTGGATTGCTCAAAACCCCGAACACTTCCCAAGCCACCCACGTAAAAGTTCTTGAACAAGGGGTACTCCTGCCCTTTGAGTCCCTGCCCCCAGCCCAAATCGGTGTTGAATGCCAAGGTGTACTTTTTGGTCAACGGGACATACTGCTGGTATTGGTAACTGGCCCGCAAGTAACGAACGTCGCCGCCCACACTCAGATCGGCATTGACACGCTGCAAGCTTCCCCGGGTAGGAACCAATGCACTGTCACGACCGTCTCGTGCCCAGCCCAGCGTCAAAGGCAAGGCCGAGCTGGTGGCGCCAAACTTTTGCGAATAGTCAAGGTAGGCTTCAGGCAATCCCGTGCCCGCCCGAATCTCGGTTTGCTCGGCGTTGACGCCCATGAACACAGTGTCGGTTTCGGTCACCGGCACGCCAAATCGCAGACCCGCACCAGAGTTGATCAGGCTGTAGGCGTTGACGTCCCCCAAATAAGGCCGCGTGGTGCGCTGGAACACATCCACGGTTCTGGAAATGCCATTCCTGGTGAAATAAGGGTCGGTGGTGCTGAGCACCAAGTTGCGGTTGTACTTGCTGGTGTTGACTTCAACCGCCAGGTAATTGCCCGAACCAAACGCATTCTCTTGGCGGATACCAAAACTCAAAGACACCTTTTCTGCAGAAGAAAAACCCGCCCCCAAAGAAATGCTGCCCGTGGGCTTTTCGGCCACCGTGAACAAGAGGTCCACCTGGTCGGGCGCACCGGGCACCTCCAATGTTTCCACGTTCACCTGTGTGAAGAAACCCAGACGGTCAACCCGGTCCCTGGACAAACGGATTTTGTCACCGTCGTACCAGGCCGCTTCAAGTTGACGGAATTCACGGCGGATGACCTCGTCGCGGGTGCGGACGTTGCCCGCGACTTGGATGCGGCGAACGTAGGCTCGCCGCGAAGGCTCCGCGAGCAGCACAAATTGCACCCGGTTGTTGCGCCGATCGATTTGAGGCTTGGCTTCCACTCTTGCAAACGCAAATCCGAACTTGCCAAAATAATCGGTGAAAGCCTTGGTGGTTTCAGCAACCGTCTCTGCGTTATAAGGCTTGCCTACGGCAATCTTGACCAAAGCCTTGAACTCGTCATCGCGCTCAAGGTAATTGCCCTCGAGCTTGACGCCCGAGATCACAAAACGTTCACCTTCGGTGATGTTGATGGTGATGGCCATGTCCTGCTTGTTGGGCGACATGGCCACTTGGGTGGAGTCGATGCGGAACTCCAAGAAGCCCTGCGACAAGTAATAGGAGCGCAAAGCTTCCAAATCTGCGTTCAGCTTGGTGCGCGAATAACGGTCGGACTTGGTGTACCAACTCATCCAGCCACCCGTGTCCAGATTGAATTGGTCGCGCAAAGTGGCGTCACTGAAAGCCTGGTTGCCCACAATGTCAATCTGCGCGATTTTAGCGGGACCGCCCTCGGTGATCGTGAAAGTCAGGTTCACCCGATTGCGGTCAATGGGCGTGGAAGTAGAGACCACTTCGGCACCGTAAAGGCTGCGGCTGATGTATTGGCGTTTGAGCTCTTGTTCCGCCTTGTCAGCCAACGCCTTGTCGAAAGGTCGCCCCTCGGACAGACCCACATCCTTCAGGGCCTTGACGAGCACATCTTTATCGAACTCCTTGAGCCCGATGAACTCCACAGAAGCTACCGATGGGCGCTCTTGGACCACCACCACCAGCACATCGCCCTGGGTTTCCAAGCGCACATCCTTGAACAAGCCCAAAGCAAACAAGGAACGAATAGCCGCAGCGCCCTTGTCGTCGGTGTAAAGATCGCCGACCCGCAAAGGCAAAGACGCGAACACCGTACCCGCTTCGATGCGCTGCAAGCCCTCCACACGGATGTCACGCACCGTAAAGGGATCGATTGCCCAAGCGGGCAAGCTGACAACAGCGCATGCCACTGCCTTCAACACAAAAGGAAAGACCTGGGCACAAAATTGATGAAAATTCATTGTTCAATCGTTCTAAATAAAGCCAATTTCAAATTTGAAAATGAAGCTTTGAAAACCGGACCCAAATTCTCAATCAGGCGACAGCAAGGCGGGCGCCCGATTGGCTAGCGTGTTTTGGTTTGTCAATCAAAAAAGACCAAAAGGACCAAAAGATAATACATCAGCACAGGGCTGCGGCCATCCAAGACGTCCAAACACATTGGCATTGTCATTGCAGGCGGGACAGGTTTCTTTCGGCCTCTTGGCGACTGCGCGCATCCAGGGCCAGCAAGTCGTCCAGACACTCAGGGGGCGTGCACACCAAACTGTCCAGGGTGGCGCGGTTGAGTTCATGAATCTGGTCAAAGCGGATGCGCTTGTTCAGGAAGGCCGCCACAGCCACTTCGTTGGCCGCGTTCAAAATGGCACAGCTGCCCGGCGCACCCCGCAAGGTCTCCCATGCCAAGCGCAACCCGGGAAAACGCAGCACATGCCCGGGCTCATCCATGGCTTCGAAAGTCATGGCAGCCAGGGCATGAAAATCCAACGCTGCAGCACCTGACTCGATGCGCTCTGGCCAACTCAGGCCATAGGCAATGGGCACGCGCATGTCGGGCGTCCCCAGCTGCGCCACCACCGAATGGTCGCGGTACTGCACCATGGAATGGATGACGCTTTGGGGGTGAATGACCACCTCCAGCTGATCGGGCGAGAGGCCAAACAAATAACGCGCCTCGATCACCTCCAGGGCCTTGTTCATCATGGTGGCCGAATCCACAGAAATTTTGCGACCCATGACCCAATTGGGATGGGCGCAGGCCTGCTCCGGCGTCACGTCCCGGAATGTGCGGGGGTCGCAGGTGCGAAACGGACCGCCCGAGGCCGTGAGGATGATCTTTTGAACGCGACGCTGCCAGCTTGTAGCGTCCTCGGGCAAGGACTGGAAAATGGCCGAGTGCTCGCTGTCAATGGGCAGCAGCAAAGCGCCGCCATCGCGCACGGCCCGCATGAAAACGTCACCCCCCACCACCAAGGCCTCTTTATTGGCCAACATCAGCCGTTTGCCAGCGCGAGCGGCTGCGATGCATGGCGACAAACCCGCCGCACCCACAATCGCGGCCATCACGGCATCGACCTGCGGGGCTGCCGCCACTTCGTCCAGGGCCGCAGCGCCCCAACGCACTTGAACGGGCAAACCTTCAGCCCGCACCCGTTCGGCCAGTTGACGGCCTGCGGACTCTTGCACCATCACTGCCACTTCGGGCTTGAAACGCGCGCACTGGGCCAGCATCAGGTCCACCTGACTGGAGGCGGTCAGGGCGTGGATCCGGTATTGCGCAGGGTGGCGACCGAGCACATCAAGCGTGCTGTTGCCAATCGACCCGGTCGAGCCCAAAATCGAGATGCACTGTTGTTTGTTCATGCCAGAATTCTCCACATCAAATCCACGCCACCAGCATCATGGCCATGGGCAAAGTCGGCAACAAAGCGTCTACCCGGTCAAGCACACCACCATGGCCGGGCAACAGGCCCGAGCTGTCTTTCATGCCTGCGCTGCGCTTGACCAAGGACTCCACCAAATCACCGACCACGCTCATCGCCGACATGACAAGCAAAGCAGGCAAGGCCACCGCCATACCCCGGGCCCAGAGCAGGGTGTAAAAACTGGCAGAGCTTGGGGCTTGGGTTTGATCAAACAGGGTCCAGAGCCACGACACCGCAAAGACCCCCAACATGCCACCGAACACACCTTCCCAACTTTTGCCGGGACTGATCGTGGGGGCCAATTTGACAGCAAAGATCCGCCCGCCCAGGGCACGTCCAAAGAAATAAGCGAACACATCGGCCGCCCAAACCAAGACCAACACAGACAGCAAAAAGTTCACGCCCCGCTGATGGGCTTGGGCCAAGGCCAACCAGGCCAAGGCCAGCAAAAACAAACCCGCCCACCAACGCACAGATCGAGGCCAAAGCGCCCAACCGGATACGCCGCGTTGGACCATCCAGGCGCCCAGCAAGACCCAACTGGACCCGGACAAAAGCCAAAGCAATGGCGGGGTGGATTCCAGCCAACCGGCCAACGTCGACATCGCACAAACGAAGACGCACACAACAGCCCCCAGCCAAGCTTGCACAGGGCTCACGCCATTGAGCCGCCCCCACTCCCAAGCCCCTGCAGCGATCAGAATCAGCGTCAATACCATGAAGGGCCAAGGATTGGACGCAAACACGGCAGGCAGCAGCAGCGCCAGCAGGGCCAAAGCAGTGATGACGCGTTGTTTGAGCACGAATTCTCCTGAAAAAAGGCCGCCTATGGGCGGCCCGTCAGGCCGTGCAAAGCCACGGCATGGGATTGAAACTCAAACCGCCATGATCTCTTGTTCCTTGGCAGTCACCAACTGGTCAATCTCGGTCATGCGCTTGTCGGTCAGTTTTTGTATGTCCGCTTCGGCACGCTTTTGATCGTCTTCGGACGCTTCCTTGTCCTTGACCAATTTTTTTACCGATTCATTGGCATCGCGGCGCAAATTGCGGATCGCGATCTTGCTGTTTTCACCTTCGGTGCGGGCCAGTTTGGTCATTTCCTTGCGGCGCTCTTCACTCATGGGGGGCATGGGCACACGGATCAAATCCCCCATGGATGCGGGGTTCAAGCCCAACTCGCTTTCGCGAATGGCTTTTTCGATTTTGGCACCCATGCCTTTTTCCCAAGGCTGGACGCTGATGGTGCGCGAATCCATCAAGGACACGTTAGCCACTTGCGACAAGGGCACCATCGAGCCGTAATAGTCCACATGGATGGTGTCGAGCAAGGCAGGATTGGCACGCCCAGTGCGGATCTTGGTCAAATTGTTTTTGAATGCCGCAATGGACTGGTCCATTTTGGTTTCAGTTGTTTTCTTGATGTCAGCGATGGTCATGGGGTTCTCCTCGTCAGAACGGTATCAAGCATAAACCAGCGTGCCTTCGTCTTCACCCAGCACCACACGCATCAGGGCACCATTCTTAATGATCGAAAACACCTTGATTGGCAATTTCTGGTCGCGACACAAGGCAAAAGCCGTGGCATCCATGATGCCCAAATTGCGTGAAATGGCCTCGTCGAAGCTGATTTCACTGTACCGCGTGGCAGAAGGATCTTTTTTCGGATCAGCAGTGTACACACCGTCAACTTTGGTGGCCTTGAGCACCATCTCGGCACCGATTTCGGCACCGCGCAAAGCAGCGGCCGTGTCGGTGGTGAAGAAGGGGTTTCCGGTGCCTGCTGCAAACACCACCACCTTGCCCTCTTCCAGGTATTGCAAGGCCTTGGGACGAACATAGGGCTCGACCACTTGGTCGATGCCGATCGCCGACATGACACGTGCCGTGAGGCCCGCTTTGTCCAGCGCATCGGCCAACGCCAGGGAGTTCATCACGGTGGCCAGCATGCCCATGTAATCGGCGGTGGCGCGGTCCATGCCCACAGCCCCACCAGCGACACCGCGGAAGATGTTGCCCCCGCCAATGACCACCGCCACCTGCACGCCCAGGCGGTTGATCTCAGCGATCTCCTCGGCCATGCGCACGATGGTGGCGCGGTTGATGCCAAAGGCATCGTCCCCCATCAAGGCCTCGCCGGACAGCTTGAGCAAAATGCGCTTAAAGGCTGGCTTGGCTGAAGACATGAGGGGCTCCTTGGGGTTCAATGTGGAAGGTGGTTTGGCAAATCAGAAGAAGCGTGAACTCAGGCTGCGCCTTGAGCAGCAGCCACTTGGGCCGCCACTTCGGCTGCGAAGTCGTCGACTTTCTTCTCAATGCCCTCACCCACCACGAACAAAGTGAATGCCTTGACTGTGGTGCCTGAGGCCTTGAGCATTTGCTCAACCGTCTGCTTGTCGTTCTTCACGAAAGACTGGTTGAACAAAGAAACTTCTTTCAAATATTTCTGCACAGAGCCTTCGACCATTTTGGTCACGATGTCCGCGGGCTTGCCGGATTCAGCCGCCTTGGCAGCAGCCACCGAACGCTCTTTTTCAATCAAGTCGGCAGGCACTTCGGCGCTGGTCAAAGACACAGGCTTCATGGCGGCCACATGCATGGCCACGTCTTTGGCAGCGGTTTCGTCACCTTCGTACTCCACCAACACGCCAATGCGGGTGCCGTGCAGGTAGTGCGCGATCTTGGCACCACCGGCGGCGCGCTTGAAGCGACGAAAGCTCATGTTCTCGCCGATCTTGCCGATCAGGCCTTTGCGCACTTCTTCCAAGGTGGGGCCGAAACTGTCCTGGCTGTAAGGCAATTCCCCCAGAGCAGCGATGTCGGCGGGGTTGTGCTCGGCCACCAATTGGGCGGCGGCGTTGGCCAAAGCCAAGAAGCTGTCGTTCTTGGTCACAAAGTCGGTTTCACAGTTGACTTCGATCATGGCACCCGTGGTGCCGCTCACGAAACTGGTTACCACGCCTTCGGCAGTGACACGCGAAGCGGCTTTGCCAGCCTTGGTGCCCAGCTTGACGCGCAACAACTCTTCAGCTTTGACCATGTCGCCTTCAGCTTCAGTCAATGCTTTTTTGCACTCCATCATGGGGGCGTCGGTTTTTGCGCGCAGTTCGGCGACCATGCTTGCGGTAATTACAGCCATTTGATTTCTCCGTATTAAGTCTTCAAGTCAAGTTAAAAAAAAGGGGCCATGAAGCCCCTTTCATCGAGTTGCAGGAACTCAGGCCGAAGCGTTGGCTTCTTCGACGAATTCGTCATTGCCTTCGGTGACGGCCTTGACCACGTCGTTGACCGCATTGGCGCGGCCTTCGATGATGGCATCAGCGATGCCGCGGGCGTACAAAGCCACAGCCTTGGCCGAGTCGTCGTTACCGGGAATGATGTAGTCGATGCCTTCAGGCGAGTGGTTGGAGTCCACTACACCGATCAATGGGATGCCCAGTTTCTTGGCTTCCGAGATGGCAATTTTGTGGTAGCCAACGTCGATCACGAAAATAGCATCCGGCAACGCCGCCATGTCCTGGATGCCGCCTATGTCTTTTTCGAGCTTTTCCATCTCGCGTTTAAACATCAACTGCTCTTTTTTGCTTAAGGCTTCGAGGCCGACTTCTTGCTGAGCCTTCATGTCTTTCAGGCGCTTGATCGAGGTCTTGACGGTTTTGAAGTTGGTCAACATGCCACCCAACCAGCGCTGGTCAACGAAAGGCACGCCTGCGCGCTGGGCTTCCAGCGACACCAGATCACGGGCTTGGCGTTTGGTACCCACCATCAAAATGGTGCCACGGTTGGCGGAGAGTTGCTTGGCAAACTTGATCGCATCCTGGAACATCGGCAGCGATTTTTCCAGGTTGATGATGTGAATTTTGTTGCGGTGACCGAAGATGAAAGGGGCCATCTTGGGGTTCCAGAAGCGGGTTTGGTGACCAAAGTGGACACCGGCTTCCAGCATTTCGCGCATGGTAACGGACATAAAAAATACTCCAAAGGTTGGGTCTAAAATCCAGTCCACTCATCGCGTGCAGCCAAAAACACTGCGCGCAACACCTTGTTGTGACGGATTCGCGGATGAACTTTGATCGTGCGTTAAATCAGTCATTTGGCTTCATGTGGGTCATGACACCCAAAAGACAGCTGACGCACTCTGCAAAGCCTTAGGATTATAGCATCCCCATTATTCCAAAGCGCTTCTACCCCCATGAAAGCTGACCTGATCGCCACCCGGCAAGCCATCCAAAGTGGCACGACCAACCCCCAAGCCGTGGCCGAAGCCTGTCTGGACGTGGCACAAAGCTCAGCTTGTGTGCATGTTTTCATGCAATTGACCCCCGATCAACTGAAAAACACGGCCTCCATGGCCCAAATTGCTCAAAGCCCGTTGGCCGGACTGGCGGTGTCGATCAAGGATCTGTTTGACATTCAAGGCCAGGTCACCAAAGCCGGCTCAGTCGTGCTGGAAAGTCAGCCCGCCGCCACAAGCGATTGCCCAGCGGTGGCCCGTTTGCGCGCAGCGGGCGCAGGCCTGATTGGCCGCACCAACATGGTCGAGTTTGCCTTTTCAGGGGTTGGCGTGAACCCACACTACGGCACCCCGGCCGCCTGGGATGCCCTGAGCGACCAAGCTGTGGGCGCGCCGAGTCAGGCCTACGCCCCGGGTGGCTCCAGCTCGGGTGCCGCCGTGTCCGTGGCCACAGGTGCCGCGTTCATTGGTTTGGGCTCCGACACAGGCGGCTCCATCAGGGTGCCTGCCGCATTGAACGGCATTGTCGGTTTCAAAAACACGGCCCGCCTTGTACCCACGCAAGGCGCTGTGCCTTTGTCGACCACGCTCGATACCGTGTGCGCCATGACACGCACGGTGCGTGACACCATCCTGGCCCACGAAATTTTGTCAGGCAGAAAAGTGCCGAAAGGCCAACGTGCCTTGTCAGGCTACCGGTTGGCTGTGGTATCCAGTGTCATGCAAGATGGCATGGACGCAGCGGTCACCCAGGCCTTTGCGCACAGCCTGAAAATACTGCGCCAAGCCGGGGCCCGGATTGACACCCTGGACCTGTCCGAACTCCACGAGATTGCCCCGATGATGAGCACCGGCGGCTTCAGTCCCGCAGAAAGTTTTGCCTGGCATCGCCACAGGGTGGCCAGCGATGGCCAGCGCTACGACCCGCGGGTGGTCCAGCGCATATTGCGCGGCTGCGGCATGACGGCCCATGAATACATGGATCTGGTCAGTGCGCGTCAGCACTGGATTCGCCGGGTGGAATCGGCTCTTGTCGGCTATGACGCCGTCTTGTCCCCCACCACGCCGATTACTGCCCCCAAAATCAACGACGTGGCCCCCGGGGCCGAACGCGATACCGAATTTTTTCGGCTCAACGGCTTGCTGCTGCGCAACACCAGCGTGGTCAACACCTTGGATGGTTGCGGCATTTCCCTGCCCTGCCATGCACCTGGCACTTTGCCGGTGGGCCTGATGGCTTGGCATGCCGCCATGCACGACGACACCCTCTTGCAACTGTCCTTGCTGCTTGAGCCTTTGTTGCAAAAGCACTGAAACCATGCAAAAGCTGAGCAGCTCATCCTTGTGGCCTGTGTATGGGCAAGATGCGCTGCGGCAGCTTGAAAACCGCTTGCAGTCCGCCAGCCCTCGCCCCTTGATGCAGCTGGCGGGCCTGGCTTCTGCGCAACTGGCCTTGGCCATCGCGCCCCATGCCCAGCGCATCTGGGTCGCTGCAGGCCCCGGCAACAACGGGGGTGACGGCCTGCAAGCCGCCTGGCACTTGCACCAATGGGGCAAGCAGGTTATCGTCAGCTGGATGGGCTCAACGGCACATGCGCCGCCCGATGCCCTCATGGCCTGGCAACGGGCCAGCGCTGCAGGCGTCGCCCTCCAATCTGCCGCACCTGAGGCTTGGCTCAAGAACATGGATGACCAGGATTTGTGCATCGACGCACTGCTGGGCCTGGGGGCCAACCGGGCACTCGGCCCCGAAATGCAAGCCTGCGTGCAGGCCATCCAGAAGTTCCCTGGCCAGGTGCTGGCGCTCGACGGCCCCACTGGCTTGAACCTGGAAAACGGGCAATGGCTGGGCAGTCCGGATGCACAATCGGCGGCGGTGCACGCCGACCACACGCTGACCTTCATCGCCGCCAAACCCGGTCTGTTCATGGGGCATGGACGCGACGCCTGTGGGCAAATCTGGCTGGACGACCTGGGCCACCGGGCAAACGGCAGCGAAGTGCCGCCCCAAGCCTTGCTGAATGCGGCTTACGCACCCCCCAACAAAAGTCACGCCAGTCACAAAGGCAGCTATGGCGATGTGGCGGTGATCGGCGGAGAGCCCATGACTTTCAGGGGGATGGGCATGACCGGGGCCGCCGTTTTGGCCGCCACCGCCGCACTGCATGCCGGTGCGGGTCGGGTGATTTTGAGCTTGCTTTCAGGTCAAGCCGCAGCGCATGCGCCGCCCGACCTGATGCAACGGGACTGGCAGCGGCTGGCGCTGGAGCAACTGCATGTGGTCTGCGGTTGCGGCGGCGGTGAAGCCATCCGTGCGCACATGCCCGAGGTGCTCCAGCGCAGTACACAGTTGGTGCTGGACGCCGATGGCTTGAACGCCGTTGCAGACGATCCCGCACTTCAAAACTTACTCCGGCAAAGGGCAGACCTGAAACCCACCGTCATCACCCCTCACCCGCTGGAGGCGGCAAGGCTTTTGAACACCAGCACCGCTCAGGTGCAAAGCAACCGACTTCAAGCCGCGCAAAATTTGGCCGCCATGTTTCACTGCACCATTGTGCTCAAGGGTTCAGGCACGGTGATCGCTGCACCCGGACACACCAGCCGCATCAACACCTCGGGCAATGGCAGGCTGGCCACTGGCGGCACAGGCGATGTGCTGGCCGGCCTGGTCGGCGCCCGCATGGCACAAGGCTTGGGGTCATTCGAGGCTGCCTGTTGCGCGGTGGCGCAGCACGGTCAGCTGGCCAACGACTGGCCGGATGACTTGCCACTGACCGCCAGCGCCTTGGCGCAGCACTTGCGCTGAATTGAAGCCGCGCCTCAGCGGCGCGGCTTGGTGTTACGGGCCCCTTTTTTCTTGGCCGCGGCCTTCTTCACCGAGGCTTTCAGGGCTTGGATCGGAGACCGGTTGCGCTCCGCATCGGCCAGACGCCGATCTTGCGCGCCACGCTTTTTGTCACGCCCACCTTCTGCAGGTGCAGACAAGCCTTTGTCACGCATGGCGCGCGGTACCAGATCGTCACCCGGGTGCACCAAGCGGAAATCAATTTTCCGGCCATCCAGATCCACGCGACTGACCTGCACCTGCACCCGGCTGCCAATGGCATATCGAATGCCGGTGCGTTCACCGCGCAACTCTTGGCGCAACTCGTCAAAGCGGTAGTACTCGCCACCCAGCTCGGTGATGTGCACCAGGCCTTCCACATACAAAGTGTCCAAAGTCACGAAGATGCCGAAGCTGGTGGCTGCCGACACCACGCCGCTGTATTCCTCACCCAGGTGCTCGCGCATGTATTTGCATTTGAGCCAGGCTTCGACGTCGCGGCTGGCTTCATCGGCGCGGCGTTCGTTGGCGCTGCAGTGCAGGCCAGCAGCCTCCCAAGCGCGTTGGTCGGCGGCCGACATGCGCACCCTTGGCGCAGACGATTCGGGCGCATCGCCCTTGGCCGAGCGGCTTTTCTCCAGCCGTTTGCTCAGCTTGGCATGCGCCTCGCCAGGCACGGGCAGGCTGGGCAGCGTGTATTTTCGGTCCAGCAAAATCGCTTTGATGACCCGGTGCACCAGCAAATCGGGGTAACGCCGAATCGGGCTGGTGAAGTGGGTGTAAGCCTCGTAGGCCAGGCCAAAGTGCCCACTGTTCACGGGCGTATAAATGGCCTGCTGCATGGAGCGCAGCAGCATGGTGTGGATCTGCTGCGCATCCGGGCGGTCCTTGGTCACTTGCGCGATCTTCTGGAACTCGCTGGTGTGCGGGTCGTCGCTGATGCTCATCCCCAAGCCCAAGGCCTTGAGATAATTGCGAAGGATGTCTTTTTTCTCGGCTGTGGGGCCTTCGTGCACCCGGAACAAACCGGGGTGTTTGCCCTGTTGAATGAAGTCGGCGCTGCACACGTTGGCCGCCAGCATGGCCTCTTCGATCAATCGGTGCGCTTCGTTGCGCACACGCGGCACAATTTTCTCAATGCGGCCGCTCTCGTCGCACACGATTTGTGTCTCGGTGGTCTCAAAGTCCACGGCACCGCGCACCGCACGCGAAGCCAGCAGCGCTTTGTAAACGTCTTGAAGATTCATCAGGTCGGTGACGCGCTCCTTGCGCTTGGCCGCTTCTGGCCCGCGCGTGTTGCCCAAAATGGCGGCCACTTCGGTGTAGGTGAAACGCGCATGGCTGTGCATCACGGCCGGGTAAAACTGGTAGGCGTGCACATCGCCCTTGGCGCTGACCAGCATGTCACACACCATGCACAAGCGGTCCACGTCCGGGTTCAATGAACACAAACCGTTCGACAATTTCTCAGGCAGCATCGGAATCACACGGCGCGGAAAATACACGCTGGTGGCCCGGTCATACGCATCGATGTCGATGGCGCTGCCGGTTTGAACATAGTGACTCACATCGGCAATCGCCACCAGCAAACGCCAGCCCTTGCCGCGGCCGACTTTGGCAGGTTCGCAATACACCGCATCGTCAAAGTCGCGCGCGTCTTCACCGTCGATCGTGACCAAAGGCACATCGCGCAAATCCACCCGGTCCTTACGGTCCTTGGCCAGCACCTTGTCTGGCAAGCCCTTAGCTTGGTCAACGCACAGGGCAGAAAATTCGTGAGGTACGCTGTATTTGCGCACGGCAATTTCAATCTCCATCCCCGGATCGTCGATTTCGCCCAACACCTCTTTCACGCGGCCCACGGGCTGCCCAAACAAAGCAGGCGGCTCGGTCAACTCGACCACCACCACCTGGCCCGGCTTGGCCGTGCCTGTGGCACCTTTGGGAATCATCACGTCCTGCCCGTAGCGCTTGTCCTCGGGCGCCACCAACCACAAGCCGCCTTCTTGCAGCAAACGGCCAATGATGGGTTGCTCCGGGCGTTCGACAATCTCGACCACGCGCCCTTCCGGGCGGCCTTTGCGGTCTTGACGAACGATGCACACCTTGACGCGGTCGCGGTGCAAGACCGCACGCATTTCATTGGATGACAAGTAAATATCCGACTCACCATCATCACGGATCAAAAATCCATGACCATCACGGTGGCCTTGAACACTGCCGACTATTTCTTCCAGCATCGCACTGGGTTGAGCTACTTTTTTGATATACAATCCTTTGATTCCTGAGGCGCCCAGATGGCGGAATTGGTAGACGCACTAGTTTCAGGTACTAGCGAGTAACATCGTGGAGGTTCGAGTCCTCTTCTGGGCACCAATCTTATCCACTGCGATAAGTCATAAACAGAGCAAGCCGTTGATCTTTCTCCAACGGCTTTTTTGTTGCCCGCTGCAAAACCACACACAGCACGGTGCACACCAACAGCCCAAAGGTTGCACTGCATGCCGCCAAGCCACATCAAACGGGAACCCCCACCAAATCGTGGCCTTCCACGCGAACAATTCGGGCCCGGGTGAACTCACCCACTTTGAGGGTCTTGCTCAGCTTTTCAGGCGGCAACAAGCGCACCACGCCATCGATCTCAGGCGCATCGCCAAAACTTCGGCCCACGCCACCACGGCGGCCCATTGCCGGCGCACTGTCCACCAAGACCTGCATGGTGAAACCCACACGCTGGCGCAAGCGGGCAATCGACACCTCTTCGGCCACCGCCAAGAAACAGGCACGGCGCTCTTCGCGCAGCGCTTGGGGCAACATGCCGGGCAAATCATTGGCCGTGGCCCCTTTCACGGGGCTGTAGGCAAAGCATCCGGCGCGATCGATTTGCGCTTCACGCAAAAAACCCAGCAGGTGCTCGAATTCTTCTTCGGTCTCCCCCGGGAAGCCGGCGATGAAGGTGCTGCGAATCACCAGCTCGGGGCACAACTCGCGCCAGCGCTGAATGCGCTCCAGGTTCTTCTCGCCGCTGGCCGGGCGCTTCATGCGTTTGAGCACATCGGGGTGGCTGTGCTGAAACGGCACATCCAGATAGGGCAACACCAGGCCCTGCGCCATCAAGGGGATGATGTCGTCTACGCTCGGGTAAGGGTAGACATAGTGCAAACGTACCCAGGCATCATGTTCGCGGGCCATCTCGCCCAACGTCTGCACCAATTCGAGCATGCGGGTTTTGACCGGCTTGCCGTCCCAAAAACCCGTGCGGTATTTCACATCCACGCCATAGGCCGAAGTGTCCTGGCTGATGACCAGCAGCTCTTTCACTCCGCCGGCAAACAAGGCTTTGGCTTCTTTCAGCACATCGCCAATCGGGCGCGACACCAGGTCGCCACGCATAGAGGGGATGATGCAAAACGTGCAGCGGTGGTTGCAGCCTTCGCTGATTTTCAGGTAAGCGTAGTGGCGAGGTGTGAGCTTGAGGCCCGCCTCGCCAAAGCCACCCGGCACCAAATCGAGAAAAGGGTCATGAGGCTTGGGCAAATGCGTGTGCACCGCGTCCATCACCTCTTGCGTGGCGTGCGGCCCGGTCACCGCGAGCACGCTGGGGTGCATTTCCAGCACCATGTTGCCGCCGCCCTCGCCGGTTTTGGCGCCCAGGCAGCCGGTCACGATGACCTTGCCGTTTTCGCTCAGTGCCTCAGCAATGGTGTCAAGGCTTTCCTTGATGGCTTCGTCAATGAACCCACAGGTGTTGACGATGACCAGGTCAGCGCCTTCAAAGGTTTTGGAGGTTTGGTAACCCTCGGCGCTCAATTGGGTCAGGATCAGTTCTGAATCGGTCAGCGCCTTGGGGCAGCCCAGGCTGACAAAACCCACTTTGGGGGTCGGGAGGGGGGCAGTTGCGGTCATTTCACTCATCCCTCCATTGTCCCCGCAAAAACGACCGGCCTGTGACAAAACGGCATATTGCCCCTCTCATGTCTTCAAACCCATCGCACCCAAAAACTGATCGGTATTTTTCTGAATCTGTTTTTGCACCTGCTCTTGCATCTGCGCCATGACATTTTGGGAGGGATCGGAGAGACCCGAAAACATGTTTTGCATCAACGGCGTCTGCCACGCCATGAACTGGGTCCAAACCTCGGGGCTGAGGGTCGGGCTGGATTGGCCCAGTTGGCTTTGCCAGTCCATGAAGGACTGGACATGGTTTTCCAGATAGGACCCCATGTGGCCCTGCATGGCATGGCCATAGAAACGGATGATGTTGGACAAAACCGCTTCACTGAACATGGGCACACCCGCAGACTCCTCCTCCAAAATGATCTGCAACAAAATGGAACGCGTCAGGTCTTCACCGGTTTTGGCGTCAACCACCCACAAAGGCACCGAGGCCATGACCAGTTTTTTCAGCTCGGACAAGGTCACGTAACTCGACGTCTGCGTGTCGTACAGGCGGCGGTTTGGGTATTTTTTAATGGTCCGAGCCAACGAGGTTGGCGATTCGGGTCTGCTGGCCGTCTTCTCAGACCGGGCGGTCTTCGCGGCTTGGGACGATTGAACTGGAGACTTGGCCGGCAAAGAAAACTCCTGGTGACAGGCAGCATTTGAAAAATCTGCTGCAATGCATCATTCTAGGCACACACTTTGGGGCCTGTCGCCTTGGTTAACCCTGAGCTTTTACGAAGTCCAGTCAGCGCCAGACACACTGGACGGCGTGCATTTTTGTTGCGTCGCCAGCCGATTCACTCTTTTTACCTGCGAAAATAGCCAGCTATGTTTACCGGAATCATCACCGGCGTGGGGCGAATCGTCGCCATCCACGACCTGGGTCGCTCTTTACACCACGGCAAGCGCCTCACCATCGAGGCCCCCGCCGGGTACCTTGACGATGTTGGCCTGGGCGACAGCATCGCCCTCAATGGCGCTTGCATGACCGTCACCACCTTCAGCCCCGAGAGCCGTCAGTTCACCATCGACATCTCGGCCGAATCGCTCGACAAAACCAGCGGCTTGGACCAGCAAGGCGCCGTCAACCTGGAAAAAGCACTGCGGGCCAATGACCGATTGGGCGGGCACATCGTGTCAGGCCATGTGGACGGCGTGGGTCACATCAGCCACTTCGAGCAAATCGGCGAAAGCTGGGAATTGCGCATCCTGGCACCGCACACCCTGGCCAAATACCTCGCCTACAAAGGGTCGATTACCGTCAACGGTGTGAGCCTCACGGTCAACAAGGTGGCAGATTTGCCGCATGGCTGCGACATCAGCATCAACCTGATCCCACACACCGTCGACAACACCGCCCTCGGCAGCCTCAAAGCCGGCAGCTCGGTCAACCTCGAAATCGACACCGTGGCCCGCTACGTGGAGCGCATGCTCAGCGCAGGCCTGACCCAGAAAGACACCCCATGAACGCCCCCGAGCAACTGACCCCCGTGGCGATCTCGCCCGTCCAAGAGATCGTGGCCGAGATGAAAGCCGGTCGCATCGTGATCCTCGTCGACGAAGAAGACCGTGAAAACGAAGGCGATCTGGTCTTGGCGTCCGACCACGTCACGCCTGAGGCCATCAACTTCATGGCCCGTTTTGGCCGGGGCCTGATTTGCTTGACGCTCACCCGCGAGCGCTGCGAATTCCTGAAGCTCCCGCCCATGGCAGCGCGCAACGGCACCGTCTACAGCACGGCCTTCACCGTGTCCATCGAAGCTGCCGAGGGCGTGACCACCGGCATCTCCGCGGCGGACAGAGCCAAGACCGTCCAAGTGGCCGTGGCGCGCAGCACCCAACCCACCGACCTGGTGCAACCCGGTCACATCTTCCCGCTGCAAGCCGTTGACGGCGGCGTGCTCATGCGGGCAGGCCACACCGAAGCCGGTTGCGACCTGGCCGCCATGGCCGGGTGCAGCGCATCGTCCGTGATCTGCGAGATCATGAAGGACGACGGCACCATGGCCCGCCTGCCCGATTTGCAAATTTTCGCAGCCGAACATGGCTTGAAGATTGGCACCATCGCCGACCTGATTCAATACCGCAGCCGCAACGAGTCGCTGGTCGAGCGCATTGGCAGCCGCACCCTGCAAACCGCGCACGGCGAATTCACCGCCCACGCCTTCCGCGACCAACCCAGCCAAACCGTGCACCTCGCCTTGGTCAAAGGCCAGTGGTTGCCCGAATCGGAAGTGGCCGTGCGCGTGCACGAGCCACTCTCGGTGCTCGACGCCCTGGAAGTCAACCGGGCCATGCATTCCTGGAGTCTGGACGCCAGCTTGAAATACATCAACGCCCAAGGCTGCGGTGTGGCCGTGCTGCTCAACTGCGGCGAATCACCAGACCAACTGCTGGCCCAGTTTGAAGGCCGTGCCCGCTCGGCCCAAGCCCCTGAGCGCGGCAAGATGGACTTGCGCACCTACGGCGTGGGCGCGCAAATCCTGCGCGAGTGCGGTGTACACAAAATGAAACTCATGGGCAACCCGCGCCGCATGCCCAGCATGACCGGCTACGGCCTCGAAATCACCGCTTACATCCCCAAGGAATGAACATGCAAGACGCCAACAAAGGCCAAGCCGAAGAACTTGACGGCCAGTTTCTGCACGTCGGCATCGTGCAAGCCCGTTTCAATGAAGACATCACCAATGCCTTGGCCAAGGCGTGCATTGCAGAGCTCGAAGCGCTGGGCGTGAGCAGCATTGACCACGTCATGGTGCCCGGAGCCTTGGAAGTGCCTGTCGCTTTGCAAGCCATGGCCGAGCGGGCCGAATACGACGCCTTGATTGCGTTGGGTTGCATCATCCGTGGTGAGACTTACCACTTTGAATTGGTGGCAAACGAGTCCGGCGCCGGAGTCAGCCGCGTGTCCCTCGACTACAACCTGCCCATTGCCAACGCGATCTTGACCACCGAAAACCTCGAGCAAGCCATCGCCCGACAAACCGAAAAAGGCCGAGACGCAGCCCGCGTGGCGGTTGAAATGGCCTGCATCATGGATGACCTGGCCGCCGACATGGCCGAGTTGGCTGACGACACCGACGAAGAAGACCCAGCCCGATGACCGATTCGACCAGTACGCCCGAAACCGCCAACGAAGACACGCCACCTGCCGCAGCCGGTACGCGCAAATCCTCGGCCAAACCTGCCCGCAGCCGCTCGCGTGAATTTGCATTGCAAGCGCTTTACCAGTTCATCGTGGGCCGCAACGAAGCCTCAGACATCGATGTCTTCACCCGCGACCTGTCGGGTTTTCACAAAGCCGACTCGGCCCATTACGACGCCCTGCTCTACGGCTGCATTGAGCAAGCCGCTGCCTTGGACGCCCTGATTGCGCCGAAACTCGATCGCAAATTTGCCGAAATCTCGCCCATCGAACACGCCATCATGTGGATCGGCGTTTATGAAATGCAGCACTGCCTCGCTGTGCCCTGGCGCGTGGTGCTCAACGAATGCATCGAGCTGGCCAAGGACTTTGGCGGCACCGACGGCCACAAGTACGTGAACGCCGTGCTGGGCGGCTTGGCTCCCGAATTGCGCAGCGCCGAAGTACAAGCCGACCGCCAATCTGGCCGCGCCAAATAACCCCCCATACCCCAGACACCATGCGCATCTCTGAGCGAGCCGAGCGAATCGAACCTTTTTGGGTCATGGAAGTGGCCAAAGCCGCCGCGCAAAAAGCCCGCGACGTCGCGCACACCGACCGGCCCGTGGTGTTCCTGAACATTGGCGAACCCGACTTCACCGCCCCACCCCTGGTGCAACAGGCCGCTTTGGCGGTGATCGAATCGGGCCAGACTCAGTACACACCGGCGTTGGGCCTGGACGCCTTGCGCCAAGCCATCAGCGGCTGGTACGCGCAGCGCTTTGGCGTGCAGGTGCCCGCCAGCCGCATCGTGGTCACGGCCGGCGCATCTGCGGCGCTGCAACTGGCGTGTCTGGCGCTGATCGACCGGGGCGATGAGCTCCTGATGCCCGACCCCAGCTACCCCTGCAACCGGCACTTTGTGAGCGCAGCCGAAGGCACAGCCGTGTTGCTGCCCACCACCGCTGAAGAACGCTTTCAGCTCAGCGCCGCCAAAGTGGCTGCGGCCTGGGGGCCCCACACCCGGGGCGTCCTGCTGGCATCGCCCTCCAACCCCACGGGCACCTCGATTGACCCGGCCGAGCTGGCCCGCATTGTCGACGTTGTGCGCAGCCACGGCGGCATCACCCTGATCGACGAGATTTACCTGGGCTTGAGCCACGACGACGCCTTTGGTCAAAGCGCCTTGGCCCTGGGCGACGACATCATCAGCATCAACAGCTTCAGCAAATACTTCAACATGACCGGCTGGCGCCTGGGCTGGCTGGTGGTGCCTGAGCAGCTCACGCCCGTGCTAGAGCGCCTGGCGCAAAACCTGTTCATCTGTGCCAGCACTGTGGCACAACAGGCGGCGCTGGCCTGCTTTGAACCCGAGAGTCTGGCCGAATACGAGCGCCGCCGCGCCGAATTCAAAGCCCGCCGCGATGACTTCATCCCGGCACTGAACAACTTGGGCCTGACGGTGCCCGTGGCCCCCGATGGCGCGTTTTACGCCTGGGCCGACTGCGCCGCCGCCTGCCAAAAGCTGGGCCTCAAAGACAGCTGGGAATTTGCTTTTGCCGCGTTGGAACACGCCCATGTGGCCATCACGCCGGGGCGCGACTTTGGCACCGACCAGACCGCCCGCTTTGTGCGCTTTTCCACCGCCAACTCGATGGCCGAATTGCACACCGCCATCGCCCGCCTGAAAGCCTGGTTGCAGCCATGACCACCCATTTCACGCCTTTTGAGCACCCTGTCCGCATCTATTGGGAAGACACCGACGCGGGTGGCATTGTGTTTTATGCCAACTATCTGAAGTTTTTCGAACGTGCCCGCACCGAATGGCTGCGCGCCTTAGGCTTTGGCCAGCAGGTGCTGCGCGACACCTCGGGCGGCATGTTTGTTGTGAGCGACACCACCGTCAAATACCATTCACCCGCCCGCTTGGACGACACCTTGATCGTCACCGCCGAGCTGCAAAACGGCGGCAAAGCCAGCCTGACCATTGCCCAGCGCGCCTACTTGCGCACGTCCGGCCAAACGCCAACAATCGACCGACTCCTGGCCGAAGGCACCATCCGCCTGGGCTGGGTCGACAGCATCACATTGAAACCCGGCCGCATCCCGGCCCCTGTTCTGGAAGCCCTGAAATGAACCAAGACATGTCCATCGTCTCGCTGCTGCTGCACGCCAGCTTTGTGGTCCAGTTGGTGGTGCTGATTTTGCTCAGCATCTCGGTGGCCAGTTGGGCCGCCATCGTGCGCAAGATGACCGCCCTGTCACGCATCAAAAGCCTGAACGACGAGTTTGAGCGCGTCTTTTGGTCCGGCACCAGCCTGAACGAGTTGTTCAACTCGGCCAGCCAGAACGCCAAAATGTCTGGCCCTATGGAGCGCATTTTTGCCAGCGGCATGCGCGAATACCAAAAACTGCGCGAGCGCCGCATCACCGATGCAGGCACCTTGCTCGACGGCGCGCGCCGCGCCATGCGGGCCAGCTTCCAGCGCGAGATGGACATGGCCGAATCGCAACTGGCCTTCCTGGCCTCGGTCGGCTCCATCTCGCCTTACGTGGGTTTGTTTGGCACGGTGTGGGGCATCATGCACGCCTTCACCGGCTTGGCTAGTTTGCAGCAGGTCACTCTGGCCGTTGTGGCCCCCGGCATTGCTGAAGCCTTGGTGGCCACCGCCATCGGCTTGTTTGCCGCCATTCCCGCCGTGCTGGCTTACAACCGGTTCTCTCACGACGTCGACCGCATCGCCATCAAGCTCGAAACCTTCATCGAAGAGTTCTCCAACATCCTGCAGCGCAGCCTGGGCTCATCGGGCAGCAGCAGCTCGGCCTCTGGCCATTGATCGGATTGCGCCATGCCATCCCCCTCTTCCCGAAGCCGCGGTCGCCGCACCATCTCTGAGATCAACATGGTGCCCTTCATCGATGTGATGCTGGTGCTGCTGATCATCTTCATGGTGACCGCGCCGATGATCACGCCCAGCGTGGTGGACTTGCCCAGTGTGGGCAAAGCCGCCAAACAACCTGACCAAGTGGTGCAGGTGGTGATCAGAAAAGACGAACGGCTGGAACTGGTGAGCAACGGCAAGACCGACAGCACCACTTTGGGCGGCGTCGCCGCCAGCGTCAAACGCCTGGTCGGCGACGGCACCAACACCGCCGTGGTCATCAGCGCCGACCGCAGCGTGAAATACGAAACCGTGGTCAAGGTCATGGACAGCCTGCAGCGTGCGGGCATTGCCCGTGTGGGTCTGTCGGTGCAATTGGCCCCCTGAAAGTCACCCCCTTGAGCGCCAAGCCCGCCCCCCATCTGCAGTTCGCCCCCCCGGCAGCGCCGGGCATGGGCCGCGCTTGGCTGGTGGCCGGTGTCGCGCACCTGGCCTTGTTCCTGGCGCTGGGCCTGGCCACCGCCTGGAAAATCCAGCCCCAGACCATGCAAGCCGAAGCCGAGCTGTGGTCTGCCGTGCCCAAAGCGGCGGCCCCCAAATTGCAAGAACCCCCGCCACCTCCACCCAAGCCCGAGCCCAAACCCGAGCCGATTCCGAAAACCAAGCCCCCCAAGCCCACCCCCGAACCCGAGCCCAAGCCTGACAACAGCTTGCGCGACGCTCAAATTGCGCTCGAAAAGAAAAAACTGGAAGACCAGAAAAAGAAAGAAGCTGCCGATCGCCAGCGCAAGGCCCTTGAAAAGAAGAATAGAGAGGCTGAAGAAAAAGCTGCGAAGGACAAGGCTGACAAAGAAAAAGCCCTCAAGGACAAGGCCGTCAAAGATAAAGCAGCTCAGGAAAAAGCCGCCCAGGAAAAGAAAGAACTGGACAAGAAAAAAGCCACTGAAAAAGTCAAAGACGACGAGAAAAAACGCCAGCAAGAACAAGCCCGCCAAGAGGCCAAAGACAAAGCCGACGATGCCATGGCCGACGCGTCGCGCAAAGAGCAAATGCAACGCATTCAAGGCATGGCTGGCGCATCCGGCGGCCCCAACGCAGCGGGCTCAGCGCTCCAATCGTCGGGCCCCTCGGCCAGCTATGCCGGCCGCTTGGTGGGCCGCATCAAACCCAACATCACCTACCCCGGTGATGTGGTCGGTAACCCGCGTGCCGAAGTGGAGGTGCGCGTGGCACCTGACGGCACCATCACCAGCCGCCGCATCGTGCAGTCCAGCGGCAACAAGGCCTGGGACGATGCCGTGCTTCGGGCCATCGACAAAACCGAAATCCTGCCCAAAGACACCGACGGTCGCGTTCCGCCCTTCATTGTGCTGGGGTTCCGGCCGCTGGATTGAGCGACATGACGCCTCCATCGTCGCAAGCCTCAACGGCTTGCACGCAGGCTGGCTTGAACCGCCACCCTCCACTATGATGGTCTGGTGGTGTCAAGCTTGGCCTCCAACTGACGATACACACAACACATGACTTCCATCGCGGGCCTGCTGACAGGCCCGCGCCACTGCGTTCCGGAACCAACGACATGCTGAAAATTACCGGTATTTGGATCGCCACTGCTGGGCTGGGTCTTTGTTCAGTTCAAGCCTTGGCCCAGAGCACGCCTGCCCCAGGGTGTTTTGTGGCGCATTTCAAGTCCTTGGCCTTGAAAACCCACATCCCAGAGCAGCGCGCTGCATTGGCAGAAAAGTGGCTGCAATTGAACGCCCCCAGCTGCTCCAAGGCCCAACTGTCCGCGCTTCAGGCCAACAGCCCCAGTTGGCTGGGCAGCGCTTTGACGCAAGAAATCGCCTCTATTTTGGAAGGCGCCATTGAAGCCAACATCGCCGGAAACCCTGAACTGATGGCGCGACTTTATGAGTCCTCGGGCAAAGAAGTTCAAAGCGGCAGCGTGACCACGACCAACCCGGCCGCCCGCGCCCCCGTGGTTCAACCCATGGCCAACAATGGTGTGATTGCGGGCAGTGCGAACTACGGCAACATTTCAGGCAACACCACCTTGAATCAAAACACCAACAACCTGAGCAATGCCAACAGCAACGCCAGTCCTGCCAACAACAGCAGCGGCGTCAATACAAGCAACAACGCGGTGGCTCAGGGCGGCGCAGCAGCCACCAACCCTCAGGGCCGGCCGTCGGCCCCACGCTGAAACCCCCAACATGCAGGCGGGCATCGCTCGGCGTGTCTAAGCAGCGTCAACGCTGAAGGGCGCATCCGCGCATGGAACTCGGCCAGCAGCTGAACCCACACCCGTTCAACCGACTCAGTCGTACACAATCCGCGCCTGCCCTTGCTCGGCCTGCGCCATCCAGCTGGCCAGTGCCGCGTCGGAGGGGAAAAATTTGGCGGCCTCGCCCAGCGCCAACTCGGCGCGGGCAGCCAGGTCTTGATCGCGCCGCTCCAGCGCCAGCCTCACGGCAAGACCGCGCACCAGATCGCCCTGCTCAGTCTGCTCGCGTTGCGCGGGAAATTCGCGCACCAGTCGCGCAATGTCGGGCGCACGGCCGTTGACAGCCACGCGCAGGTATTTGCCATAGCGGCAACGGGCCGCGCCCAAGTCCATGATCTGCTCGATCTTGAGGCGGAAACCGCCCGAAAACCGGTCGGCTTGCATCTTGGCCGTGACGATGATCAGCTCGTCGTCTTTGAGCAAATGCTTGGCCGAGTTGATCAGTGCCTCGTCGGCCGTGGCCTCCATCACGCCCGATTTGTCGTCGAGCTTGAAGATCGCCACCTTGCCGCGCTGGCCGTTGATGATGCGCAAGTCGTTCACGATGCCCGCCAGCACCATGGACTCGCGGCTGTCGATCAGGTCGTCGATCTTGCGGCGTGCGAACTGGCGCACTTCAAGCGCCACCGCATCAAACAAATGGCCCGACAGAAAGAAGCCCACGGCGGTTTTTTCGAGCAGCAAGCGCTCTTTGATGCCCCAGGGCAACACGTCCACCAAATCAGGCTCTTGTGTGCTGGAGCCGTGCGAATCGTCGCCCAGCATGTCGAACAAGCCACCCTGGTTGGCGTTGGCTGTGGTGGCGTTGGAGAACTCAAACGCCCGGTCAATGCTGGCCGACAACGCGGCGCGGTTCATGTGCAGCGAATCAAAAGCACCGGCTTTGATGAGCGCATCCACCGTGCGTTTGTTGATGCGGGTGCGGTCCACACGCACGGCAAAGTCGAACAAACTGGTGAAGGGGCCGCCTTCTTTGCGGGCGGCCACGATGGCGTCGATGGCTTGCTGACCCGTGCCTTTGATGGCGCCCAAACCGTAGCGGATGATCTTGTCGGTCACCGGCTCAAAGCGGTGGGTGCCCCGGTTCACGTCGGGAGGATCAAAGCGGATACCGAACTTCAGGGCATCTTCGTAAAGCACCTTGAGCTTGTCGGTGTCGTCCATTTCCACCGTCATGTTGGCGCAGAAAAACTCGGCCGTGTAATGCACCTTGAGCCAGGCCGTGTGGTAAGCCAGTAGCGAGTAGGCGGCGGCGTGCGACTTGTTGAAGCCATAGCCGGCAAAGCGCTCCATCAAGTCAAAAATTTCATCGGCCTTGACTTCGTTGATAGCGTTCTTGGCTGCACCGTCGCGAAAGATCTGCCGGTGCTT